>CAMTWB010000016.1:0-110852 GCA_947085375.1 uncultured delta proteobacterium | reverse complement strand
GAAACTTCTGCCCCCACGTTGTATTCCCAGGAAATACTCGTCGCCCCCCGCGCGGGGGCGTGGATTGAAACCAAGTCTGAGCCCCCGAGAGGTCGCTCCTGGGGCGTCGCCCCCCGCGCGGGGGCGTGGATTGAAACTGCTGCCCATCGCCTCCAATTAACACTGAATGGGTCGCCCCCCGCGCGGGGGCGTGGATTGAAACCTGCTCGATCTCTTCCACTGACACGGCGGAGGTCGGTCGCCCCCCGCGCGGGGGCGTGGATTGAAACCAAGGGCGCACACCAGGAAAGCCTGACCTGCATCGTCGCCCCCCGCGCGGGGGCGTGGATTGAAACTTAAATCGCCATAAATAAACCGTTGTTCCTACCGTCGCCCCCCGCGCGGGGGCGTGGAATGAAACCCAGAAGGATATCGTAAAGTCGGCGGTGAAGAAGTCGCCCCCCGCGCGGGGGCGTGGATTGAAACTATTACGAGCTGGGCGCGGACGGAAAGGGGATACGTCGCCCCCCGCGCGGGGGCGTGGATTGAAACATTCCCAGCTCGTCCGCTCTCCCCTCCCGGGGCGTCGCCCCCCGCGCGGGGGCGTGGATTGAAACCATTTTATCCGCCGCTTGCTGCGCGGCGGTGGGACGTCGCCCCCCGCGCGGGGGCGTGGATTGAAACTTGAATCCGGCCATCTCTAACGCCACGAGCATAAGTCGCCCCCCGCGCGGGGGCGTGGATTGAAACCAAATAGCTTTTTAGTTAGCGCCCCGCCCCGGCCTGTCGCCCCCCCGCGCGGGGGCGTGGATTGAAACCTGCACGATTATTCCGACCTCGCCCCCTTCGAGAGTCGCCCGCCGTGCTGGTATGCCACCAGTTTTTTTGGAGGGTTATTATCCGTCATGGCCTTAAATTACTTCGCCCTTTGGCAAGACCATGGCAATAATGCGGACGAGCCGGAGCTCATCCCTCCGAAGGCAATGCCTATTTACTGACTTTTGCCGCCTCATCAAATATACCGCATTACGAATTTCCGTCTCACAAACCTCCCCCACTCAAGACTGCATCTATACCAAGTAGTTACGATTTATTTTGACAAACCAGCAATCTCTGTTATAGGTTCACACGATTAATGCTGAGGCATGGAGGAGCGGAAATGAGAGAAATTAAGGCGGGCCTGCTGGGATTTGGGAATATCGGCGCCGGGGTGGTCAAACTCCTGCACGACAATGAGGAACTCATAACTAAACGGCTGGGCGCAAGGCTTGTTCTCAAGTGGATTGCTGATATAGATATACAAAGGCCGCGTGCTGTACCGCATTACGAGGCCATGCTCACCACCAATGCCTGGGACGTGATCAATGATCCCGAAGTATCGATAATCATTGAGCTGATCGGAGGCTATGAGCCGGCCAAGACCTTCGTCCTGGCAGCCCTTGATCAGGGGAAGCAGGTGGTTACAGCCAACAAGGCGTTGCTTGCCGTTCACGGAAACGAGATTTTTACCAAGGCAGAGCAAATGACGGTTAATTTGGCGTATGAGGCAAGCGTCGGCGGCACGATCCCAATTATCAAGACATTGAAAGAATCCCTGGCAGCTAACCGATTCAAGTCCATTATGGGTATCATTAACGGGACCTCGAATTTTATCCTCTCAAAAATGACAGATGAAAAAAAGGATTTCGAGCCGGTACTCAGGGAAGCGCAAATGCTGGGCTTTGCCGAGGCCGATCCCACCTTTGATGTTGAAGGCATCGATGCCGCTCACAAACTGACAATAGTACTTTCCCTGGCCTACGATATCCGGGTGGATTTGAAAGATATTTACCGCGAGGGTATAACCGCAATCACAAGACAGGATATTGATTTTGCCCAGACGCTGGGCTACAGGATTAAACTGCTGGCCATCGCCCGCAATAGAGGGGGATCCATTGAAGCCAGGATTCATCCCACCATGATTCCCAGAGATGAATTGCTCGCCAGCGTCAACAGCAATTTTAACGCGTTGCATCTTAGCGGTGATGCGGCCGATTCGGTATTTCTCTATGGGCAGGGGTCAGGAATGATGCCCACGGCAAGTGCTGTAGTCGGTGATATTATGGATATTGCCAGGGACCAGTTGAAGGGCATTACCTGCCGGGTGCCTGGACGCTCCTGTTTGGAGACGCAACTGCGGGAGATTGCCCTCTTGCCTATGGAAGAAGTGGTCACTAATTACTACGTCCGCTTTTCTGCACTGGACAAGCCGGGGGTACTCTCCCGAATATCTGGAATCCTGGGAGAGAACAATATCAGTATTGCTTCGGTGATTCAGCAGGGAAGAACCGAAGGGGGACCGGTGCCGGTGGTGATGATTACCCACAAGGCCCGGGAGGCTGACGTCAGGAAGGCTCTTGCGGCTGTAGATAACCTCGAAGTTGTTGCCGACAAGACGGTTCTCATCAGGATGGAGGATGACAGCCTGCCATGAAATACGTAATAATACTAGGCGACGGCATGGCCGATTATCCCATTGATGAGCTGGGAAATAAGACGCCGCTGGAATATGCCAATACACCAAATATGGACGAAATTGCCGCCCGGGGAACGGTGGGTCTGGTTGATACCATTCCCGCGGGAATCCAGCCAGCCAGCGATGTGGCCAATCTGGCGATCCTGGGCTATGACGCCCGTCAAACCTATTCGGGAAGGGGGCCTTTGGAGGCGGCCAGCATGGGGATAGAGCTTGCCGCGGAGGATGTTGCCTTCAGGTGCAATCTGGTTTCCCTGGAGCAAAATCACGGGTGGCGCCTGCAAGATTATACGGCTGGGCAGATAAGTTCTCTGGAGGCCGCTGAAATCATAGCTGATCTCAACCGTGAATTAGCAACGAGCGAAATCCGCTTTTACCCCGGAGTAAGCTTCCGGCATCTGATGGTTTGGAAAAATGGCAAGGCCGGCCTGACAACCACGCCACCACACGATATTACCGGCAAGTACGTCGCTGATTACCTCCCCCAGGGCGAGGGAGCGGACGTAATCAATCAACTGATGCGCTCTTCGCAAGAACTTCTCCTCTCCCACCCGGTTAATCTGGCCCGACGCAACCAGGGAAAAAGGGCCGCCTCATCCATCTGGCTTTGGGGGCAGGGTAAAAAACCCGTTATGAAGAAAATAGCCGATGAATATCAGCTTCGGGGGGCCATGATTTCTGCGGTTGACCTCTTACACGGAATTGGCAAGTATGCTGGATTGACATCTATTGCGGTACCAGGCGTCACCGGCTATATCGACACCGATTATCTGGCCAAGGCTCAGTATGCCATCAGGGCGCTTGCCGATGTCGATTTCGTTTTTGTCCACGTCGAGGCGCCCGACGCGATGGGTCACGAGGGAAATTTGTGGGGAAAAATTCAAGCGATCGAAGATATCGACGCCAAGGTAGTCGGCCCACTTTTAAGAGCCCTGCCCGCTTTTGGTCAATACCGGGTAATGGTTGCCAGTGACCACCCAACGCCCATCAGTCTGATGACCCATACCTCCGATCCTAGTCCTTTTGCGCTCCTTTCTCACTCGGCCACGGAAAATCAGGGGAGGAATTTTTCCTTTAGCGAGAGGTCTGCCAAAGACAGCGGACTGGAAATATCGCCGGGATCCAAGCTCTTTAATTTTTTTATCAAGGGATGGTCCGAATGCAAATATTGGCAGCTTTTACGCGCTACAAAATAATCTAACAGGAGAAAATATGACCCATAAAATAACCAAGCAGGAATTGAAGGAACCCGACAGTTTACAGGTGGCTTTCTGGAAGCTGGTCGATTATATATCGAAGAACAAAAAACCAGTCATCATCACATCCATCGGCCTGCTGGCTTTCATATTGGCGGTGTTTTCCTGGTTTATTTACAACGACCGCTATGAGAAGAAGGCGCAAGAAAAATATCGGCTTGCCTATGGCTTCGATATAAAAGGGGGCCTACGGGGCAGCGATCATGCCCTTAAGGGCTATCTTGATCTGACTTCCAGTTATCCACGCAGCAGGGCCGCAAAATTGGCCTATTATCGGTTGGGGGGTCTTTATTACCAGCAGGACAAATATGATGACTCCATTTTGTCCTACGAAAAGTTCCTGAAATCATCATTTCCCGATCCGGTCCTGATATGTCTGGCAAACTTTGGCATCGGTTACGCGCTTGAGGCCAAAGGCGATTACCTAAGCGCCATCAAGGCCTTCGAAAAGGCAATGACTACCTATCACGGCGACCATCTGGCAGTCATCGGCAATCGAAATATAGCTCGCATTTATGAACAGATGAATGATATTCCCAAATCACTGGAACATTACAAGAAAGCTCTTGAAAAGGCCAAGGATCCATCACAGGAGCTTTTCCTCAAAAGAAAGCTGGCCGAGTTAGGATAGATTTGAGCGGAATTAATTTGGTGAGAGATTAAAAGGTGAGAGGCATATGTCCAGTGACTATTATCAAGCCTTGGGATTGACCAAGGATGCCACTGCAGAGGAAATCAAAAAGTCGTACCGAAGGCTGGCCCTTAAATACCACCCTGACCGCAATCCAGGAAATAAATCCGCTGAAGATAATTTCAAGAAGATATCCGAAGCCTATGCGGTCTTGAGCGATCCGGAAAAGAGAAAGCAATACGATAGCTTTGGATCCGATAATTTCAGCCAGAGATTTTCCCAGGAAGATATTCTACGCGATTTTGACCTGGGACAAATTTTGCGCGACTTGGGTTTTGGCGGCTTCTCCCGGGTGAGAACATCCCGAGGGGGCGCAGCAAGGGATTTCGATCCGGGTGCTGGAGACCCCTTTGCCGGCCTCTTTGGCGGCGGACGACAGATGAATGTGCCCCAGAAGGGAGCCGACCTCCAGTACAATCTTGCTGTGACATTAGAAGAGTCGGTTTTTGGAGCGGAGAAAAAAATTGCCCTACAGAAGGAAAATGCGGTCGAAGAGATTAATGTGAGGATACCGGTTGGTATCAACTCGGGGAAAAAATTGCGATTGGCTGCTAAAGGGGGCCCGGGCATCAATGGCGGTCCCCCAGGTGATTTGTATCTCCACATCAATATTATTCCGCACCCGGTTTTTGCCCGCGAGGGAAATGATATTTATATCCAGAAGAATATAACCTACAGTCAGGCAGTATTGGGCGGAACCATCGATGTATCGACCTTGGATGGTTCCATCAAGAGGATCAAGGTCCCAGCCGGCACACAGAACAATACCTTGATTAGAATGAAGGGCTATGGAGTTCCACAGCAAAAGGGCGCTGCCGCAGGCGACCAGTACGTCAAGATTGTCGTCGATATACCGAAAAAACTCAACAGTTCACAGCAAGAACTAATCAAGAAGCTGGTTGATGAGGGATTGTAGCCACTGCAGGGTGATATCAGCGCATCAACTCAGTTCCAGATTTATCCCCTTGAGAGTAAAGAACAGTTCCCTTTCTTTTTCTCTCATCTGCTCAGCTGTCGATTCGCTCGTATTTTCATGATCATAACCCAACAGGTGAAGCAACCCATGTATCAGTAAAAAATCAATTTCATCCTGAAAATCAAGACCACCGGAGAGGGCATCCGCCATCGCCTGTTCCACCGAAATTACTATATCGCCCAGGATACCGGGGTTGAGATTGCCAAATTCACCTTCGCCCAATGAGAATGAAATGACATTCGTCGGCTTATCTCGTTTAAGATAGGTTCGATTGATCTCCTGAATTGCCAGATTATCGACGAAAGTTATACTAAGCTCATGGTCGGCAAGCGTGAGGACCTTCATTAGCCGATAGAGAAATTTCCGGATATAACGAATATCCATTTTTATTATTTTCTGGCGGTTTTTGATCAGAATTCTCATGGTTCTCTCTCTTTTCTAACGTCGCCTCCCGTAAGGCGGGTTCGGGATAATCAATGCGATTATGAAAGATTCCGGTCAGTATTTTAATAAAGGTCTCGGCAATGATATTCAGGTCCCGCAAGGTTATCTCACACTCGTCTAGCTGGCCATTGAGGAAGACCCTTTCAATCCGATCCCGCACGAGATTGCTGATTCTTGCCGGGGTTGGATTTTTAAGGACCCGCGAAGAGGCCTCGATTACATCACCCAGGAGAACTAGGCCCGCCTCCCTGGTCTGAGGTTTGGGACCGGGGTAGCGAAAGTCGTCTTCGGAAAAAGAAGTATTGCTCGAACCGTTCTCGCGTTTTCCCTTTTCCCAAAAATATGCTACCAGGCTGTTGCCATGATGTTGTCGGATGATATCGGTTACCAAGTTGCCAAGTTTCATCTCGAGGGCAAGCTCAGCGCCTTCCTTCACATGAGATATAATGACCAGGCTGCTCATTTTTGACGAGAGACGATCATGAGCATTTTCACCACAGGCTTGATTTTCGATGAAATAACGAGGTTTTTTCAATTTTCCGATATCGTGATAATAGGCGCTGACTTTGGCCAGAAGGGTATTTGCCCCGATGGACTGGGCGGCTCCCTCAACCAAAGAGGCGACAATGATGCTGTGGTGATATGTTCCCGGAGCCTCAATGATCATCCGTTGAAAAAGGGGATTGTTAAGGTTGGCCAGCTCTAGCAATCGAAACTCAGTAGTATAATCGAAGATGGTTTCTAAAACAGGAGTCATCCCAGCCACAATGAATCCGGAAGCAATGCCACCGATAAATCCCATTGTGAGCTTTAAAAAGTTATCGGCAATCGTTAAATCACCGCTGAGTATCGTAATTATGACAATTGACAGACAGTTAGCTGCGCCCAGATACAGACCGGCGCGGAAAAAGGCGGACCTCTTGCGGCATTCTCTCAAGTAGTTGACCACTGCTATACTGCCTACAAAAAAATACAACAGCATTGAGATATTGCCGTCGAATAAAATCCCGACAAGAAACAGAGTAAAAACGGTGAATAGTGTGGCGATATTGTGATTTATCAGGATTGCAACCAGCATTGCGCCCACGCCAAAAGGGATGCTAAAGTAGAAGACCTCGGCACTGATTGACGGAAAGGTTTGATTGACCGCGTCGGCCAAAAAAAATCCCATTTTGATGATAATGATCAGTAGGATGCTGGTGGCAGCTAAAAAAAGCAGCCCTTTGGTATCGATTTGAGGTTTTTGCCATCTTTTGGCCACCCGAAAAAAACTAATTGATAGAAGGATGATAACAAAGAATACACCTAAAAATTTCGATATTTTAAATAGCCATTTTTCACCTTTTTCATTAAAATATGTCTCGAGCTTGGCGGCCTCATCAGCTGTTATTCTCTGGCCTTCGCGCACCAGCATTTCATTTTTTAGTATTTGAGAAAAAACTGGCTGTGCCGCCGCGAGAATTTTTTGCCGGTACAACTGGGTGGCCTCGTGATTGTAGATCAGGTTTGGCCTGATAAGCCTGACTGCTAGCTGGGTTATCAATTGCTGAATCTCTTTTTTTTCCTTAATCAAATTATGCTGGAAATCCCGGTGGCGGAGGATGCTGCCAACTCTAGCCAGGGGCAAGATAGGGTGAGCATTGGTGTCGAGCTCCTCTTGCTGGCCGCTGTGAATGTTACTGATAATTACCATCTGGTTCGCTTCTAATTCCAGCGGCAGTTGTTCGCTGATATAATTGCCCTGATATATCGCAGCAATCAATGTTTTCAGATTTATGCGTATATCATCATGGTTGTGGTGGGCCAGAAGGAGACGAAACTGAGCCAAAGACAAGCGTAGGTTAAGTATTTTTTCAAAAGAAGCCTTTAACTGATCTTCTTTGTGCCTGGATTCCTGCTGGTTAGGTTCACGGATATTTGATGGTGCTGTATTTTTCAGCAATTCGAAAGCCTGGGTCAGTTGCAGTGCTATCTCATCGGGCATCTTTTCGTTGTAGTCAAATACCGGCCTTGCTTTTTTAAGAGCTTCCCTCTGTTTATTTTCCGTGGCCGGTATGTCCAAGACGAGAAAAGCGTGATCGGCTTTGATGTTTTGCTTGGCGATGGAGCCGGAAACGAATTCTGGCTGCACCAGGTAAACTTGGGGAATGATTAAAGAGGAACAGATGAAACTGAAGATTAGGACCAGGGACAGCAGATGTAATGGTTTATTCTTGAGAAACGGAAATTTCCCGTTAATTGCACTGGTTATTCTGCTTAAATAAAAACTGTTTTTGGCCAAGCCATTTTTACCGTTTTTTTTAAGCATCATGGGCCTTTCTTAATATCCTTATGATTGTAAGCCCTGATAATATCCTGGACGAGCGGGTGTCTGACTACATCCACATCGGAGAAATAAACGAACTCAATGCCAGCTATCCTGCTTAGAAGTTTTTGAGCTTCCACCAGTCCGGATATTTTATCCTGTGGTAAATCGATCTGGGTAATATCACCAGTAATGACCGCCCGGGAACCATAGCCCAGCCTCGTGACGAACATCTTCATCTGCTCGGAGGTGGTGTTCTGAGCTTCATCTAAAATGACAAAGGAGTCGTTAAGGGTTCTGCCGCGCATAAATGCCAGCGGAGCCACCTCAACTATTCCCTTACTTATTAAGGCGGAAGCCCGATCAAAATCCATCATATCGAAGAGGGCATCATAAAGGGGTCGTAGGTAGGGATTAACCTTCTCGGAGAGGTCGCCGGGCAGAAACCCCAGCTTTTCTCCGGCTTCGACAGCCGGTCGGGCCAGGCATATCCTGGTTACCCGTTTCTCAAGAAGGGCGGATACCGCCATCGCCATTGCCAGATAGGTCTTCCCGGTGCCTGCCGGTCCAATCCCAAAAACCATATCACTCTTGCGCATGGCATCAATATATACCTTCTGGGAAAGACTTTTGGGGGAGATGATTCTCTTTTTGGAAGAGATAAAGACCTTATCAAGGAATATCTGTTCCAGATTTACGTTGCTGTTTGCCGATAGAATCCGGTGGGCAAAGTCGAAATCCTGGGGATAGATGGGATGCCCTTTGGCTATGATTCCATACATCTGCCTGAGCAGATTCTTAAGCAATGCCGTATCGTCGCTGTTGCCGGTTATGATAGCTTCATTACCGTGCACGGCGATACGAGCCCCGCTATATTTCTCCAGCTGACGAATGTTATTGTCAAACTCACCGAAAAGAATTCTAAGCAGGGAATTATCGGGAAAGGTCAGCTTTTCGACTACGGTATCTTCTGTGTTGTGCTTCAATAAGATTTAGGCACCCTTTTTATTTTAATTAAATCACCATATTATCAAATTGCTCAGGCGGCACGCCCAGAACCAGCGAAGGATATATGATTTGGCCGCGGGAACGCTAGCAACTTGGCGTTGTAAACACAAGCAAAATTTTAGAGGCTTCCGCTCTCCTGGAGAAAAACATGGGCAAAGACCTTGGCGTTTTGGACCATATCGTCAATCAGACAGTTTTCGTCCGGCTGATGCGCAGTGCAGGTGTTACGGGACCAAACCGCAGCCGGGTAGCCGTGACGACGGAAAAAGGCGGCTACTGTTCCCCCGCCGATGCCCAGCGGGACAGCCTCCCGGTTATAAATGGCCTTGATGGCCTCCTTGAGAGCCAAGACAACTGGCGCATCAAATGCCGTGGGGGCCGGCGCCTGCCCCTCGGAAACAGTTTCGATCTCTACGGTTACGCCGAATCGTTTTTCAATCTCGTCAGCCATGTTGCGGATTGTATCCTTGACTTGTACGAGGGGGTAATTGGGAAGAATTCTTGAATCCATGTAAAAAACATCCTCCCCGGGGATAGTGTTGATATTCGGTACATTGGCTTCCTTCTTGGTGGGCTCAAAGGTACTGATGGGCGGTTCGTAGAGACTGTCCCGATCGCCAAAAATCTGGTGGAGTTCTTGTAATTTCACCACCAGATGAGAAGCCGCCACGAACGCATTGTTGCCCTGGGAGGGCCTGCTGCCGTGGCACTGCTTGCCGATTGTTTTGAACTTAAGCCAAAGCATGCTTTTTTCGGCGATCTCGATCATCGTACCATCTTCATTGCCCGCATCAGGGACAATTATCAGGTCCCTTGGGTGAAAAGGGTGGCCGGGATTGTCCAGCAGATAGGCGAGCCCCTTGCGGCTGCCGGTTTCTTCATCCGCCACAAAGGCCAAACCTATCGAACGGGTGGGCCTTATGCCTTCCTCAATAAAGGCGCGGGCCGCAAAAATCGATGCCACCATATCCTGCTGATTATCAACCACCCCGCGGCCAAATATCCGGCCATCCTGAATGTTGACTTGGAAGGGATCCCCCGACCAGAGGGAGGCTTCCCCCGGTGGAACAACATCTAGATGGGTCAGTACCCAGCTTGCGGGATGGGATTGGGAACCGCTAATCTTCGCAATGATATTGGGACGGCAACCGCCTGCTGCCGCTTGGTCTGGCGCATCGATTCGTGTAATATCTTCAAAGCCCATATCGCTTATGACATCTTGCAGAAAAAGAGCCTTCGCAAGCTCGCCATCACCGCCGCTTAGCGGAGATATCGCCGGTATTGCCGTTAGTCCCGCCTGGAGTTTAATCATTTCCCCGCGCCATGAATCAATCCTGCGGCTTATTTTTTCGAAAATTTTTTGGTCAATTGTCATTCGTCATTTCTCCATATTGAATTTGAGGAATTTACTCCTATGAGGCTAATCCATGTTCACAACGAGTTTAGTAACTGGACCAAAATCTGACAGGGGACGTTCGAAATCCTCTGACTTACCCAGCACCAGTATTATCGCCTCATCCCAGGAAAGGTATTGTCTGGCCAAGGATAAAACCTCGTTGTGCTTGACGTTATTTATTTTGCTTTGATAGGTATGATAGTGATCATTGGGCAGCCCCTCATACTCCAGCATCAGATAATTGCGTGCGACCTGTTGTGCTGAAAGAAAAGAAAAAATAAAGGCGTTATTTATGGAGTTCTGCGCCCAAGTCAGATCCTTGGGCGCAAGCGGTTTCCCCTTGAAGTCTTCAATTATAGTCTTAAGAAGGGATATGGTGCTGGCGGCGGTTTTATTTGCGGTCATCGCGTAGGCGAGAAAAATGCCATACTCGCTTTTGGCGCGATAGCTGCTGCCGGCCGCGTAGGCCAACCCCCGGTTGCTTCTGATTTCGGAAAAAATACGTGAGCGAAACCCACCTGATCCAAGGATAAAGTCCGCAATCAAAAAAGGATAGTATTGAGCAATTGTTTTTTTGGGGGCTATCCAGCCGGCGATAATGATCGCCTGGGGAGTGTCTTTTTCAATAAAGTAAATGGCACCGGACTTGACGCCCCTGGCGGGAGGGGCAATCACCTCACGCTCCCACGGGCTTCGGTTGGACCAGTCCCCCAGATACTGCGAAAGCTTTTGTAAAGCCTCGGCCCGGGTGATGTCGCCGCTGACGGCAATTGCGGTATTGACTGGTTGAAAGTACCTCTGATGAAAGGCAATTGCCTCCTCTCTGCTGATTCCCTGAACTGAACTGATTCCCGGTTGTCTGCCCCGGGGGTTGTCTCGATAGATCAGGCGGTTGAATTCCCGAAAGGCGAGTCGATCCGGGTCATCCATGGTCCTTTTGATGCCTGCTATTCTCAAGGATTTTGCCAGGTCGAGCTGTTTTTCTTCAAAGACCGGTTCCCGCAGGATAGCAGAAAATATCTTCAATCCAGCATCCAGGTGCTCCTTTAATACGGACAGGGATATGGCAGCTGACTCCCGGCCAACAGTAACCTCGAGGCTGGTCCCGGTAAAATCAAGGGCCTTATTTATCTCACTTGCGGGCATGGCTAAAGTCCCACCGGATCTCATGACCGTCCCGGTAATTTCCGCCAGACCTTCTTTACCGGCCGGGTCATATATCGAACCGGTCCTTACTACCGCCGAAATGTTAACCAGGGGAAGCTCATGATCTGCCAGGAAATGTATTGCCAGGCCATTTTTTAATGCTAGTTTTTCCGGTTTGGGCGGATTGAAGGAAAGGGGAGGGTATTTGATCCGGTCAATACTCTTCCTGTTGTCCTGGGCAGCCCAGAGGGATGGTGCCAAGATAAAGCACCAGATCAAAATTGAAGACAGGATTATGCGGAATTGCTTAGAGGTTGACATTTTTCAACTTTTCCTTTTGATGATGGCAACGGTGCGATTATCCGCCGTCAGATATTTGGCCGCGGTTTCCCTGATATTCTCGGGAGTAATCTGCTCGATTTTTTTAATATGATCCAAAATATAGCGGTAGTCGCCCGCTATGGCTTCGAAATAAGAAAGCTTATTGGCCAGTGCAGCGTTGGAATTGAGGCCGCGAATAAATTCCGCCTTCATGATATTTTTTATCTTCTCCAGCTCCTCCGCAGGCACCAGCTCGGTCTTGAGACGATCGAGTTCGCGATATATTTCAAGCTCCAGCTCAAGATATGTGGCGGGCGCCCGCGGGGCCGCAAAGATCGCAAACAGGTTCGGATAGCGTGATCCGGGAACGGAGCTCATAACGTTAATGTTTTCGGCGATTGCCTTTTCCTCTACCAGCTTTTTATAAAAACGGGAAGTACGGCCATTTGACGAAATATAGTCAATCATATCGAATACATAATCATCAAAAGACGGCAGGGTTGGTTTATGATAGCCGATTATCAGTTTCGGATTGGCATCAAATATAATTTCTATCCTTTTTTCACCTTGCTGTCTAGGTTCTTCAGTTATTACCTTTCGTTTGATAGGTTGTCGTGGGATTGATTCAAAATATTTCCTGATCAGTTTGAGAGTCGAAGCTGGTTCGATATCTCCTACCACCGTGATGATGGTATTGTTCGGTGCATAGTACTTACGGAAAAAGTCATAGGTGTGACCGGGAGATAAATACATCATATCCGTGGCCCATCCTAAGATGGGATTGCGATAGGGGTGAGTGGTGAAGGCCGCCGCCAGGAATTGCTCGTAGAGCTTTCCATCGGGGTCGGAATCAATGCGTTGCCGCCTTTCTTCCATCACAACATCGCGTTCAGAGAAAAAATCGCGGAAGACCGGGCTGGCCATCCGGTCGGATTCAATTCTGGCCCAAAGCTCGATCTTATTGGCCGGCAGGCTCACGTGATAGGAGGTCAGGTCCTGACCGGTGGAGGCATTGAGATTAAGGCCGCCGTTTTCGGTGTAAAGGCGATCAATCTCGTTAGGAATAGTCCATCTTCGCTCCTCTTTCTGAAGCTGCTCTAATTGCTTTTTAAGTTCAGCGATGCGCTTTTGGTCAGCCGCTAGCCCTTTCATCCGCTCAGCATCGATCATTGAACCAACTTGGAAAAGACGCTTCCGAACAGCTTCTTCCCGTTTAATATTTCGGCTGCCGATGCTTTTGGTACCCTTAAACAGGAGATGCTCAAGAAAGTGGGCGGTACCGGTTCTGCCGGCATCTTCATCTACCGCGCCGGCGATAAAACGGATGTTAAAGGAAACGGTAGGGCTAAATTGTCGCTTAAGCAAGAGAACGCGCAGGCCATTCTTCAGGGTGTGCTTTTCGACCCTCTTATCGAGCTCCTCGGAGCAGGCAAAAGAGGGAAGAATAGCGATTATAAAGAGGCTCAAAAATAAATAAGTAAGCCAGGCTATGTGGGCGCGCGGACAAGCATTGCTGAAGTTATATCTCATGCTCAAACTCCTCCGAAGCCGGGAAAATTTTGTGATAGATGCCAATCGCTGAGAAGGCCAGTCCTGCTGCGGAAATTAGAATCATAAGGGAAGACGAAAAAAAAGTCATAATAAATTCCAGAGGATTATTAAGGAGGTAAGCGCTTATGAGGATGCTTACGCCAAAAAAAAGAAAAAGGATGGAAAAAATAGAAATGACCAGGAGTTTAACCCAGCCACCAGAGCTGCTCTTTTTATCGTTCATCGGTATATCCTGTATTTTTCCCGATTGTTTTTTTGGCCTGCACTCAACTTTCCCGGGCTGATTGTTTTAATTGCTCATACATTCTATATGTAAGGCTGTCACTTTGGCAAGGAAGAATCGTGTTGTTATGAAAAAGCGGTTCGGCGGCCAAATCAAAGGGGGATGCCGCCAGAGCTGAATCCCATAAGGCAGTTGCCGGTACGGGAGAATACTCGGCGATAATCGGGGCGGCCCCACAGGCCCGGACGAAATTGATGGTTCTTCTGACACTATCTTCAGTCTGGCTGGGCAGGCCGGTGAGAATGTATACGCCAATGTCGGATTTTTTGTAGCCGGCAGCGCTCAAATAGGAAACGGCAGCTACAAGTTCTTCATTGTTAACCTTGGCGCCGGTTGCTAACTGTTGCTGTAAATCAGCGGTTTCAAAGCCGAAACGGATAGTCTTAAACCCGGCCTGAAATAGCAGGCCGGCAATGGTCGGATTTATCTCCCTCAGATGCAAGCCATTTGGCGCGTGAAAAAAACAGTCCAGTTTCCTCCTGATTATCTCTTGTAAAAGAGGAATTGCTGATTGGCTGGGGTTAATCAGAAAAGCGTCATCGTAAATGGAAAAATGACGTACATTATGCATTTTGTACCAGCAGGTAATTTCGTCGGCAACTTTATCTGGCTCACGCTGAACAAAACCGACGTTGAGCAGGCCGGAAGCACAATAGGTGCACTGGTAGGGGCAGCCACAAGAGGTTCTAATGGGAGCCTGGTCGATTGGACCGAGCAATTCCAGGGCAGGGTAGGGGTAGGAATCGAGATCAGCGAGATCGGGCAAGAAAGAGAGGCCAGTATCCAGAAAATCCGCGAAAATCGTTGCCAGGTTACGCTCACCCGGACCGGCGATGACTGCATCGGCCCCGGAATATGACCTGGCGTGACTGGCACAGAGAGTGGCATAAATTCCGCCCAGTATTATCGGCACTCCCGGGAAAAACTTACGAGTGAGCGCTATTGCCTCAAAGACTCCGGGATACCAATAGGTCATCAGTGATGTTACCAAAATCAAATCCGGCCTGGGCGTTTGAGAGAGTTTAGCAAGAAATGTCGCGGGAGATATGCCATAGCGACAATAGTGTCGTTTAATGGAATTCAATTGCGGTGGTTTGGGGATTAATGTCCGAGACAGCTTGCCACTACCGTCTTCGTTTCGCTTGGGAATGGTGATAGGACTATTGAGGTCTGATCCCGGATCTCGCCAGTCTAGGCAATTGATCACCGAAACACGACAGTTATTCTTCCTTATGATGGCCGCAAGATATAGCAGACCAAGTGGTTTCATCCAGAGGTCATAGGCGGCAAAGTCATGAATCCAGGGGTTGATAAAAAGGATATTCCTACTCATGCTACTCGTCTAGCATAGCAGCCCGGCATCTTCAACAGCTATTGACGAACACAAATGACTTGAAGCGATATATCTTTGCTGATAATCTTCAAGCGGGGATGGAACTGATATGAAAGCGGTGATTCAGCGGGTTGACAGGGCGGTGGTTAAGACCAACGGAATAGTTACCGCAACCATTGGTTGCGGCCTCCTGATCTTTGTCGGCATCGAAAAGGGAGATTCCAGGTCGGATGCTGATTATCTGCTGTCCAAAATAGTAAACTTGAGAATATTTCAAGACGACCGGGGTAAAATGAATCTCTCGCTCTTGGAACACAACGGGGAATTACTTGTGGTTTCTCAATTTACCCTCTTGGGGGATTGCCGTAAGGGCAGGCGGCCATCATTTGGCCAGGCTGAGGAGCCAAAACGCGCCCAAGAGCTTTACAATTATTTCCTTTCCCAAGCCAGGCTAAAAGTAAGCATGGTTGCAGAGGGTAGTTTCCAGCAGTTGATGAAGATAGAGCTCGTAAATGATGGCCCGGTTACCATGATCATTGATTCTAAGAAGGGAGGAACTCTTCCATCCGATGAATGACCGGGAAAACAACTCTTCATGCGATATCAGCATAGATACGGATGGCATCTGGTATTACCGGGGCGCGGAAATGTTCAGGAAGGATATCGTCCATTACCTAAGCAGTCATCTGTGCCGGGATGACAAGGGGAGATATTTGGTATCACTTCCAAATGATTCAGCATTTATCGAGGTCGAAGACACAGCCCTGGTTGTCAGAAGGATTGACTATCTAACTGATCCCAACACGGGTGAAGTACAAATTATTATAACGCTCTCCGATGAATCGGTAGAGGAAATGGACCCCTCTACCCTCAGAATCGGCAACCACAATATTCCCTATTGCCGGGTGCGCGGCAATAGTCTTGACGCCCGTTTCAACAGGGCCAGCTATTACCAGTTGGCAGAATTAATCAGATTTGAAGAAGGGCAGGGCTTTTATCTCATGGTCAATGGAAATAAATATTACTTAAGTACTAAAACTGCTTAAATATCGAAGGAGGCTTTAAATGCTCGATAACACTCTAGAGGATGCTCTTACTTTTGACGATGTATTGCTATTGCCCAGGTTTTCAACGCTCCTCCCTAAGGACGTTGATACGGCGACCAATCTTACCAGGGAAATTCGTCTGAATGTCCCGATTGTCAGTTCGGCCATGGATACAGTTACCGAATCAAGAACGGCAATCTGCCTGGCTCAGGAGGGTGGTATCGGTATTATCCATCGTAACATGAGCATTGAGCGACAGGTAATGGAGGTTGATAAGGTAAAAAAATCAGAAAGCGGAATGATCGTTGATCCCATTACTATCGGGCCAGAAGAGAAGGTACTGGCGGCCCTGGAATTAATGAACAGGTATCGGATATCCGGTGTGCCAGTTGTAAAGGGCCGCAAACTGGTTGGGATTCTGACCAACAGGGACTTGCGTTTTGAGGATAATCTTGACCAGCCGGTAGCTAATGTAATGACGAAAGAGAACCTGGTAACCGTTTCCTCAAATATCAGCCTGGAAGAATCGAAAAAACTCCTGCATAAACATAGAATTGAAAAGCTCTTGGTCGTCGATGAAGAATACAATCTCAAAGGGCTTATAACAATCAAAGATATTGAAAAAATAAAGAGGTATCCCTTGGCCTGTAAAGATTCGCTGGGTAGGCTCAGGGTAGGAGCCGCGGTGGGCATATTAGATCGTGAGGCTAGAATAGAGGCGCTGCTTAAAGCCGGCGCTGATTTGATTGCGATAGATACCTCCCACGGTCATTCAAAAAACGTCCTTGACGCCATAAGGGACACCAAGAAATATTTTCCGGGCTGTGAATTAATTGCCGGTAACGTGGCCACCGAAGAGGGAGCAAAGGCACTGATCGAGGCTGGGGTTGATGCTGTTAAGGTTGGTGTTGGTCCAGGGTCTATCTGTACCACCCGGATAGTGGCGGGAGTGGGTGTTCCTCAAATTACGGCAATAAGAGACGCCTATCGCGCGGCTGTGCGCTATAATGTTCCTATCATCGCCGATGGCGGAATAAAGTACTCCGGTGACATAGTTAAGGCCCTGGCTGCTGGCGCCCACACCGTCATGATTGGCAGCCTGTTTGCCGGTACCGAAGAAAGCCCCGGCGAAACTGTTCTTTTTCAGGGCAGAAGCTATAAGGTTTACCGGGGAATGGGCTCCGTTCCGGCAATGAGTATGGGAAGCAGGGACAGGTATAGCCAAGACGATATCGAAAATAATCTCAAGATGGTGCCGGAGGGCATTGAGGGTCGGGTACCCTTTCGCGGCAGTTTATCGGCAAGCATTTACCAGTTGGTCGGAGGGCTGAAGGCAGGAATGGGGTACCTGGGTTGTGCTACGATCGACGACTTAAGGCACAACAGCAAGTTTGTGCGGATTACTACCGCTGGACTCAGGGAAAGTCATGTCCACGATGTAATTATAACCAAAGAGGCTCCGAACTACTGGATCGACTAGAAATTATTTACAGAGGAATTTCAAGCTTATGCAGCATGCCGATTTTGTCCATCTTCATGTCCATACCCAGTACAGCTTACTGGATGGCACCAACAGGCTCAACGATCTCCTAAAGAAGGCCAAAGAGTATAAAATGCCCGCCCTGGCGATAACAGATCATGGCAACATGTTCGGCGCGATCGATTTTTACCAGAGCGCCTATGAATACGGGATTAAACCGATCATTGGCAGCGAGGTCTACATCGCCCCCGGAAGCCGTAACGATAAATCGCCGGCAAATAATGAATCATCCAAACACCTGGTCTTGCTGGTAAAAAACTCAACCGGCTTTCGAAATTTAATGAAACTGTCATCAGCGGGATATTTAGAGGGATTTTATTATCGACCTAGGCTTGATATGGACATTATTGCCAGCCACCACGAGGGTCTTATTGCCCTTAGCGCCTGTCTGCATGGAGAAATACCAGAGCTTATAATTCAGGGAAAGATAGCTCAGGCCCGGGGAAAGGCCCTTGAGTATCGGGATATTTTTGGCGCGGGCAACTTTTATCTAGAACTTATGTCTAATGGCATTCCCAACCAGCAATTGGTAAATGATGGGTTGATCAAGCTTGGTCGTGAGCTTTCCATCCCCCTTGTTGCCACCAATGACTGTCACTACCTCTCCCAGGCTGATGCCGAAGCCCATGAAGTGTTGCTCTGTATCCAGACGGGCAAAACTTTGGATGATCAGAATCGCCTGCGTTTTATGACGGATCAGTTTTTTTTCCGCTCACCGGAAGAGATGAGGTTATTGTTTAACGATATTCCGGAAGCAATTGATAATACAATAGTAATAGCAGAGAAATGCAATCTTAAGTTGGATTTGGGAAGGCCTTACCTGCCAAAATATGATCTTCAGGGTGAGTTAACTCTTGATGAGTCTCTTGCCAATATTAGTCAACAGGGTTTTCGGAAGCGTATGGCACATATCTGTCAGAACACGAAAAAGGTTGACATTGCAGCTTACGAAAAACGTCTTCGCTATGAACTGGAAATTATCAGTTCCATGGGATTTTCCGGCTATTTTCTCATTGTTTGGGATTTTGTCAATTTTGCCCGCAGTAAAGGCATACCAGTTGGACCTGGACGCGGGTCAGCGGCGGGCAGCCTGGTTGCGTACGCTCTGGGGATTACCAATATCGACCCCATCCGCTATGGCCTTTTTTTTGAGCGATTCCTTAATCCGGACCGCAAGAGTATGCCTGATATCGATATAGATTTTTGTCAGGAGGGCAGGGAAGAGGTAATCAAATACGTAATGGACAAATATGGTCAGGATAAGGTTTGCCAGATCATAACTTTTGGCAAGATGCAGGCTAAGGCCGTAGTGAGGGATGTAGGCCGTGCATTGGGCATCCCATATTCTGAAGTAGATGCCATTGCCAAGTTGATTCCCAGTGTACTGAATATTACTCTGGACGAGGCTATAAAGACAGAGCCACGGCTTCAGGAAGAGCAGAAGAATAATGAGCGTATAAAAAAACTGCTTACGCTTTCCCGATCCCTAGAAGGGCTTATCAGGCATTCCTCGACCCATGCGGCGGGAGTCGTAATATCTGATGTGCCGCTGATAGAGAGGGTTCCTCTTTGCCGAAGCCCTAAAAGTGATGTGGTCACCCAGTATTCGATGAAGGACCTCCAGGAAGCCGGCATGACCAAGTTTGATTTTCTGGGCCTCAAGACTCTGACGGTTATCAAGAATTCCCTTTGCTATATCCGGCAGGAGCATGGTTTGGATATTAATATCGACAATATCCCGCTGGATGACAAGAAGACCTTCAGTATGCTTCACCGTGCGGAAACGGATGGAGTGTTTCAACTGGAAAGCAGCGGTATGAAAGACATTCTAGTAAAAATAAAACCAGACTCAATAGAGGATATTATAGCCCTGATATCACTTTATCGGCCGGGACCGATGAAAATGGTTCCGGAGTTTATCGCTCGTAAACACGGAAAGACTGAAATAAGCTATGAACTGCCGATACTGAAAGATATTATCTCTGAAACCTATGGTGTCATTTTATATCAGGAACAGGTAATGCAGATTGCCAGCGCTATCGGTGGCTACTCACTGTCTGATGCGGATAATTTGCGCAAAGTCATGAGTAAGAAAAAAACCGCTGAGATGGAAAGGGAAAAACCAAAATTTCTGGAAGGGGCCAAAAAGAACAATATTAGAGAGGACAAGGCAATAAAAATCTGGGAGCAGATGAAGACCTTTGCCGAATATGGTTTTAATAAATCTCACAGTACTGCTTACGCTTTTATATCGTACCAGACAGCATACATTAAGGCACATTACCCAGTTGAATTTATGGCTGCTCTCCTTACCAGTGAAAGGGATAACCGGGACAATATAATTAAATACATCAACAGCGCCAAAGAGATGGGCATTGCGATCCTCCCTCCAGATATTAATGAGTCTGGCAGTGATTTTAGCATCTCCCGCGGCAATATTCGCTTTGGTCTTTCGGCGGTGAAGCACGTAGGGGCCGCAGCTATCGAAACAATTATCGCTGCCAGGAATGCTGGTGGGCCATATAAATCCTTTATTGATCTTTGCCAAAGGGTTGATATCCGTAAGGTAAACAAAAGGGTCATTGAAAGCTTAATAAAATGCGGGGCTTTCGATTCTACCGGCCAAACAAGGAGCCAATTATATGCAATACACCAGGAGGTTCTGGATCAGCTTCAGCGACGAACCAAAAATAATGTTTGGCAGGATAGCTTTTTGGATGATCTGGAAACAGTCACCTCCGACGTCTCTCAAGAGCTGTCTGTAAAGATACCGGCGGTTGCGGAATGGGACTATAAAGAACTGCTGCGCTACGAAAAGGAAACGCTGGGTTTCTACATTACCGGACACCCTCTTGTTAATTATAGCGAACGCATTCCTTTACTTACGAACGCTGATTCATCATCTGTCAGGGAAAAAGGGGATAAAGAAAATGTTACCTTCGCCGCAATGATCAGTTCCATCCGGGAGCTTACCACAAGAAAGAAAGACAAGATGGCCCATGTTACATTTGAGGACATGCAGGGAACCATCGATACAGTTGTTTTTCCTGATGTATATAAAAAAATACATCAAACGATCCGGCAGGACGAACCACTGATAATAAGTGGCATTGTTGAAAAAACAGAAGATGGCACAAAAGTGATAGTAAACGATATTATTGCTATTTCTGATGCACCAGCGCAGTCCTTCAATTCAATTCATTTTCTGGTTGATCTGAATAAATACGTTCCGTCAGAGTTGGACTCTTTAAAAGAGATCCACAAAAGGCACCAGGGTAAGCACGATGCCTATGTACATCTGTTAAGTGATGACCTGGAAATCATAGTCTATCTGGGCAGCGATGCCAAATTCGCAATTTCTGGCGAGATCAGGAAAGACGCTGAGCGTCTCTACGGTCCGGGAGCGATCCGGTTTCATTAACTGCAACCTAGAATCTTTAGCATCAAATAAGTCATGTTATGTAAACTATTATTAAATACGCACAATATTGGCGGTGCCGCGGGACAAACATGACGATATGCTCTTGGGGGGGCTTTTAGGAGGTTGGGTATTGGGGAGCCAGGGCGAGGATTAGCATCGGTAGTATCCTGTTTCCCCTACCTGACTTGTATTTTTTGGCCGGGCTGAATAATGTTATGCTCTCTTATCGTGTTTAGTTTGGTAAGGGCATTAACAGACGTATTAAATTTCCGGGCTACGATGTTCAGGTTGTCACCCTTTTGCACAACATATGTTTTTATTTGTCCGGATTGGTCTTCGGCTTGTTTTTTTGCGGCTGAGGCAAGTTTAATTTTCTGCGACGGTTTAACTGAAGCCTTGGAAACCGTCCGCGCTGCAACAGTTTTTAGCGTGGCAGGTTGATTTTTGCTTGTCGTTTTAGGTTCGACCGCCGACAGCTTGTTACCCTTGGCAACCGAGCCTTCGTTACTCTTATTTTTTGACTCTTCTGCTGATTTCTGCGGACTTTCAGCCTGGCCGTTGTTTCCCACAATGGTAAAGGCATCCTCTTCGCGGATTGGCACCCGTATCAACTGGCCTGCCACAAGTCTCTTTTTAGCCGCACTGGGGTTGCTTTCTCTAATGACCTTTGGTGGAACGCTGTATATTCTGGCTATTGAATCTATTGTTTCTCCTTTCTTTATGCGATGGCGTGCTACTTTTTTAGGATTTATTCTCACTGATGGAATGTTATCCTGTATCTCATTAAACCGCTCCACTGCTTCCGGCGGTAATTTCAGGTCGTATTCAGCATTGGGGGTTACCTTCCGCCGGAGTTCAGCATTTAAGATATTCAAGAGCTCTTCCGATGTTTCGGTTTGTTGAGCTATATCCTGAAGACGCATCGATCTGTTGATCCTAACCTTTTCATATATATAGGTAATTTTTCGGTCAGATTGCTCGGAGTTGAAATCGAAACCATATTTAGCCGGATCATTTATAATGTGCAAAGTGGCGAGAAAACGGGGTACGTACCGGGCAGTTTCATAGGGCAACTGATGGTAAAGATCCCAAAAGCGATCAAAATAGTTGATACGCTGCCGTGAAATTACCCTTAATAAGCGGCCTTCTCCGCAATTGTAAGCCGCAAGCGCCGTCAACCAATCTCCAAACATCCGATGCAATTCAGACAAATAGGCTATAGCGGCCGTGGTTGATTTTTCCAGGTCCATACGTTCGTCGATCCATTCATTACGGTTAAGACCGTACTGATAGCCGGTGGAGGGGATGAATTGCCATAAACCAAGGGCCCGGGCCGATGACAAGGCACTGATTTTATAGCCGCTTTCAACAAGGGGCAACCATGCTAACTCCAGCGGGAGCCCTGCCCTTCTCAATTCTCTTGTAATAATCGGCAGATAAAATGCCGACCGACGGTAGGACTGAATGAAAAAATTCCGTTCGGTGGTCTGAAAACTGCGGATTTCCTTTTCCACATCATCATTTAAAGCCAGAGGTATCTGACTTGCTTTGCCATTGGTAACGGTAAATTTTGTAGCGCTGTAGATTGCCAAAATACGTCTAGATATCAGGAGTCTAAGATCATCCTTCTGACGAGAAATATCGGCGCTTCCATTGGCGGATAAAACAAGAGAATAGGCCTGATCCAGAAACTCGAGAGCAATTTCGATATCCCCCTTCTTCCAGTGATTTTCCGATTCATTGATCAAATCCAAGGCTTCATCCATCAGATCTTGTTTATCTTCCTGGCTTTCTTGTCTTACGCTGGTACCCCCTGAAGCTGTCTTTTCCAGATCGGCAGATTTAGCTACTGATGCAGAAGAGAATGTTCCGGGTAGCTCTCTTTTATCCCCGCGGCTGGTTGGTTCGGGATGGTTAGTTTGAGAATAGGAGGTGCCGGCGAGGAGCGGCAATATAACCAGACCCGCTATGAGGAGCATTGAACAAAATATGTTGGCCATGAGGAAAAAACCTTCCTTCCTTAAGAAATGTTCCACGTTAAATTCAATGAGAATCCTCACTCATCCTTGGCCGCAAGTACATAACAGATGCCTGTTGATTTTACCAGTGCAAAGCATTTCGTGGGCGTGCGACAAATTTAGAGCTGTCCTAATCTTGCAGGGCCTAGCCCCCCCTTTCCCAAAGGGGGGCAGGGTG
This sequence comes from uncultured delta proteobacterium, assembly GCA_947085375.1. Lineage (GTDB taxonomy): Bacteria > Desulfobacterota > Syntrophia > Syntrophales > CAMTWB01 > CAMTWB01. Next base: position 87,445 of record CAMTWB010000016.1, on the reverse strand, counting down.
GATTTATAATAAAAGCAGGAGGTTACTTTTAGTTCGTCAAATCTCCCCCGACCCCTCTTTGGGAAGAGAAAAAGCCGCTCTACCCATAAATTTGTCGCAGACCCGCACCCCGTTGGCTTGCCTATTGTCAATCCATCTCTTTTACCCCCAACCCAAGCTACCTGACGCTTAAAAGATAAGCTTCGATAAAGTCATCAATGTCTCCGTCTAGCACTCTCGTTACATCGCCAGTTTCAAGGTTGGTGCGATGGTCTTTCACCATTTTGTATGGATGCAGCACATAGGAACGAATCTGACTGCCCCAGGCAATATCCTTCTTGGTCTTATTTACTTCATCACGTCTTTCATTTAGTTCATTAAGTATGCGTTCGTATAATCTTGATTTTAAATACTTTAATGCCATCGCTTTATTCTTATGCTGTGAGCGTTCATTTTGACACTGAACAACTATGCCAGTCGGTAGGTGGGTTATCCGGACCGCAGAATCAGTTTTATTGACGTGCTGTCCACCGGCCCCGCTGGAACGATAGGTATCAATCCTCAAGTCCTTATCGTTTACTTCAACCTGAATCTCATCGTCGACCTCTGGGTAAACAAATACAGACGCAAATGAAGTGTGGCGGCGACCGCTCGAATCATACGGCGAAAGGCGAACCAGGCGGTGAATGCCTATTTCAGCTTTCGCGTAGCCATAAACATAACCATCTCCACCCTCGATGGTAAGGGAAGCACTTTTAATGCCGGCTTCATCACCAGGCTGGTAATCAATAATTGTGGCCTGGTAGCCCTTTAGTTCCGCCCAGCGCAGATACATTCTAAGGAGCATTTCCGCCCAATCCTGAGCTTCGGTGCCGCCAGCGCCACTGTTAATGGCGACAATGGCATCCATCCTGTCCTGCTCCGATGCGAGCATGGTGCGGAGCTCTTCTTTTCTTACCAAATCTCTGATTATCGCGACCTCTTTTTCCGCCTCTTTGAGCAGATCCGGATCGTTTTCCTCCCGGTATAAAACCAGTAACTCTTCCAGGTCTTCTGCGGATCTGGCCAGTTTTTCCCAACCGTGGATTGTTTTTTCCAGATCAGTCTTTTTTTTCAGCACCGTACTGGCTTCCCGTTGGTTGTTCCAAAAGTCAGGCTGCTGGGCGGCACGCTCCAGTTCCTTAAGATGATAACGTTTTTCTATCAGGTCAAAGACACTCCCCGAGATTTGCTATCCTTATTTTTGTGTCGGCAAGCTTGTCCAATAGTCCTTCGATCATTTCTTGATTCTCCTTATAAGTGTTATAAAGGTTAAACAAAACCCCATGATTATGCACAAGAGTGCAAACAGGTCGCCATAGGCTGCATAAAATGTATTAATTGTTAGGTATTTCACCTTTGAGCGGATAGCAGCCGTTTCAAATAATCCGGCTTTACTCACTATGGCGCCGGTTGGTGCGACAATTGCGGATATCCCTGTATTGGCGGCCCGAACCAGGTACAGCCGATTTTCAACCGCCCTAAATGCAGTCATCGCCAGATGCTGATAGGGAGCGGAGGTATTCCCAAACCAGGCATCGTTGGTGATATTTAGCAAAAGTTGAGCGCCTTGATTTCTATAGGCGGCGCCAGCGTAGGGAAAAATGCCTTCATAGCAGATGAGTACCCCTGCCCTGCCCCCAGGCGTTTCAATGGGCCTATAACCGGCGCCGCTGCTGAAATCCCCTATTCCTACAACCAGCTTGCTTATAAAAGGAAAGTACCTTCTCAATGGAACATACTCGCCGTAGGGTACCAGATGTACCTTATCGTATTTATCTGTTGGCACTCCCTCCGGAGAAACTAGAAAAGCACTGTTAAAATAATCTATTGCCCCCGGTTTCTTATGATATGACGGACTGCCAAAAAGAAGCCAGCTTCTTGTAGTTTGGGCAATATCGGTGACCATCTTACTCAGAGAGCTGTTTTCCTGGAAATAAAAAGGGGTGGCGGTTTCCGGCCAGACGACAAGACCACCCTCTTCAGGGCGAGCTTCCAGAGTTAGAGACTGGTAAATCCTCATCGTTTCTTGCTGGTAGGCGGGGTTCCATTTGACGTTCTGGTCGATATTGCCCTGTACGATGGTCACAGGTAGAAAGGTTAGCGTATTCAAGGCAGCAGTTACCCCGCCGATGCGCCAGGTTCCGTAGAATAACAGCGAAAAAAATAGGATCAGAGCGATTAATGATTGTACTATCGCCTTTTTTCTATTGTCTTTGGAGCAAACGATCAGATCGAATATGACCAGGTTTGCAAGTACGATAACAAATGATATGCCATACACCCCTGTAATATCGGCGACTTGTATCAAAGAAAGGAATGAATGCTGAGAACTGCCCAGATTTACCCAGGGGAAGCCGGTAAAGAGAGTAGATTTCATGTATTCCAGGATAACCCAGACAATAGGTGCCGTATATATCTCCCGCAAGCCGTATTTACGTAGATATACGATGGCATATGAGAATATTGCCAGATACAATGCCAGGTAAGAAACAAGCAACAGGAGAACGAAAATACCCGCGTAAACTGGCATATTGCCATATTTGACAACGACATATACGATCCAATAGAGGGTCCCGATATAAGCGGTAAAGCCGGTGATAAACCCATATTTGAGGGCTTCTCTGGTCGTGGCGCCGGTTATGGCGTATAAGAGTGGCAAGAGGGCTATCCATGCCATAAGTGGGCTGCCATATTTGGGAAAGGACAGAAAAAGCATTACCCCGGATAGGATACTTCCCCAAATGGCCCTCTGACCCCTGGCCTCAATGCGCGGCAAAATACCGCCAAAAAAGGGTTTACTGCGTCTCTTCATTAAGCTTTATCCGTACCTTCTTGATGCTTCTTTCGTCCGCCACTTCAATTGTTGCATCTAGATTGCCTATTTTTATCACCTCGCCCTTGAGGGGAATCCTTTTGGCCTTATGGAGAATCAGGCCGCTTAAGGTTTTAAATTTACCGCCGGGAAACTCAATTCTCAAGAGTTCCTCAATTTTTTCAATTTCTACCGTAGCGTCAATCAGATATGATCCGTCTCGCTGTTTTAGCAGTTCTCCTGGGTTCTTGTCGTGTTCATCGTGTATCTCTCCAACAATTTCCTCAATCAAATCCTCCAGAGTAACCAGTCCCGCAGTTCCGCCATATTCATCAATTACTATTGCAATGTGATACTTCTTTTGTTTGAGTTCGTGCAGCAGAAGATGAGTCTTTTTGGTTTCCGGTATAAAGTATGGTTTTCTGATGTTGGCGACAATATCTGCTTCGGTAACCGGCCGTGACCAGAATTTGAGCAAATCTTTTACATTGAGAATACCGATGATATTATCGATGCTGTTTTTGAATACCGGCACCCGGGTGTGCCCATGATCAATTATGGCTGTTATTATCTCTTCTATGGAGGCATCGGCGCTGATTGTGACCATCGCTGTACGGGGGATCATTACATCTCGAACAAGTGTGTCCCTGAAATCAAGAATACTTTTAATCATTTCCCCGGACTGGGAATCAAGTAGCCCATCAGCTTCTCCCTGGTCGATTATTGCCTTAAATTCTTCCCCCAGGCGGACGGCATCAACTTTGCCTGGTTTAAAAAATCTTCTTATATAATCCAGAACGTGCCTTGCTAAAATAAGCATCTCCTCTTATAAAATTTTTCCAGGATGAATAACAGAATCTAAATAATTATTAGCTGAACTAACTGACAAAAACAAGCACATATACCGGATGAATTAAAAAAAAGGGGGTTAACATTGAAGCTAACCCCCTGTTAATCTGGCGGGGCCGATGGGACTCGAACCCACGGCCTCCGGCGTGACAGGCCGGCGTTATAACCGACTTAACTACGACCCCGCTTTTATTATGCCCTTGTCAGCTATTTCCTGGTAGGCGGAACAGGACTTGAACCTGTGACATCCACGGTGTAAGCGTGGCGCTCTGCCGACTGAGCTACCCGCCTTCTGAACGTTCACTTAATTATCCTATAACCAATGTTGCCTATTTATGTCAAGTGCAAAATTGATGAGGTGGTAAAAACTCCCCCTCCCTCCGAGGGAGGGGGCAGGGGGAGGGGGATGTAAACATTCGATATATCGACTATTATCACCCTCTCCTAGAACCATCTCCCATCAAGGGACAGGGAGGTTTTGACTTTTCACCGCTTCGTCAAAAATGAGAACCCAGAAAAATCAAAAAGATCGCGTTAATTTACGTGCGGCTGTGACCAGGGGGTTGCCGCCGCAACCGAAAGCCGGCCATCAAGTTTTAGCTCATCGTTATTCTCGTCAGGACAGAAGGCTACTTTCAATACCTCGTCGACGTGTTCCACAAAAATTATCTCTATTGTCTTGAGTACGTTTGCCGGCACATCGTCAAGGTCCTTTTCATTTTCCCGGGGGATAATAACAGTTTTTATATTTCCTCGATGGGCGGCAAGAAGTTTTTCCTTAAGTCCTCCTATGGGGAGCACCCTGCCCCGCAGCGTTATTTCACCCGTCATGGCCAGGTCGCCCCTCACCTTTTTTTTGGTAAACGCCGACGAAATTGATACGGCAATGGCTATCCCGGCTGATGGTCCGTCTTTGGGAATTGCGCCTTCCGGAACATGAACATGAATGTCAACTTCTTTATAGAAGTTCTCCGATAAGCCAAACTGTTCCGCCCTGGCCCTAACATAAGTCAGGGCTGCCTGTGCCGATTCCTGCATAACATCGCCGAGCTTTCCGGTAAGCGTCATTTTACCAGTACCTTGCATAATAGAGGATTCAATAGTCAAGAGTTCACCCCCAACCTCCGTCCAGGCCAGGCCTACTGATACGCCGACATCATCTTTGCCTTCAATTTCACCATGCCGGAATTTTTTAACACCAAGATAGGCGGGAACGACTTTTGAGTTTATTTTAATGATCTTTTCAGATCCGTCAGTTACTATTTGCCTTGCCACCTTACGACAGATGGATGAGATCTCTCTTTCCAGATTTCTAACTCCAGCTTCCCTGGTATAGCAGCGAATGACGTTAAGCAAGGCGCCATCAGAGAAAATCAGCTTCTCCGGGGTAAGACCGTTAGTCTCAAGAGACTTAGGCACTAGATATTTTTTCCCGATGCTCAACTTTTCTAGTTCCGTGTAGCCTGCGATACGAATTACTTCCATCCGGTCCTGCAGGGCGGGAGGTATGGTTTGGAGGATATTAGCAGTGGTAATGAACATCACATTGGAGAGGTCGTAATCGACTTCCAGATAGTTGTCATTAAAGGCGTAATTCTGCTCGGGATCGAGAACCTCCAGCAATGCGGATGCGGGATCTCCTCTGAAGTCCGAACAAAGTTTATCTATTTCATCCAGACAAAAAACAGGATTGTTTGACCCGGCCTTCTTGAGCAGTTGAACTATCTTGCCGGGCATGGCGCCGATATAAGTCCTTCGATGGCCCCGTATCTCCGCTTCATCTCGCACCCCACCCAGGGATAGACGGACAAATTTTCTATTTGTGGCCCGCGCTACCGATTTAGCTACCGATGTTTTACCTACCCCCGGAGGACCGACAAAGCACAATATAGAACTCTTGTTCTTTTTCACTAATGATTGAACGGCAAGGTATTCGAGAATCCTTTCTTTTACCTTTTTCAGTCCATAGTGATCTTCTTCCAGGATTGCCTCTGATTCTTTGAGGGTATGATTATTTTCCGTCACTTCCGACCAGGGCATATCGAGCAGCCATTGGATATAGTTTCTTACGACCGTGGCCTCGGCGGACATGGGGGCCATCAGCTGCAGTTTTTTCATCTCCTCCTTGACCTTTTTATGGGCCTCTTCAGAGAGCTTCTTTTGCTTTAGCCTCTTCTCCATTTCGGCGATTTCGTTTTTGAAATCGTCTTTTTCCCCCATTTCCTTCTGGATGGCGCGCATCTGTTCATTCAGATAGTAGTCCTTCTGGGTCTTTTCCATCTGTTTTTTGACGCGTTTCTTTATCTTTTCTTCCACCTCCAATATTTCAATCTCCGCCATGATCATGGCATATATTTCTTCCAGCCTATCTGTAATATTGAAGTTTTCCAGGATGCGCTGTTTATCCTCCAATTTTACCCCCAAATGCGATACGATAATATCGCCCAGTTTTGAGGGATCGTCTAAGGAATTGATCGTGCCAATTATTTCGATATTAGCTTTTTTGCTTAACTTCACATACTTTTCGAATGATTCTTTTAAATTCCTAATCAAGGCTTCGGTTTGCACCATATCTTGACTCTCAACCTCAACGGCTTCCGTGACATTGACAAAAAAGAAATCCTTGCTGGGGAGATATTCATTGATTACGGCACGTTTTATACCCTCAACCAACACCTTCACTGTACCATCCGGTAGCCTTAAAAGCTGGATGATCATGCCGATCGTTCCGGTTGTGTATATATCTTCTTCGGTCGGGTCATCTTTTTTGGCATGTTTTTGGGCAACGAGAAATATACCCTTCTCCGTTTTCATGGCATATTCCAGCCCGGCAATTGATTTTTCCCTTCCTACAAATAGCGGGATGATCATGTGGGGAAACACAACCACATCCCGCAGAGGAAGAAGCGATGTATTAATTTGTTTTTGGTCAGAGCTATTTTTCGTCTTCAGCATTTCATTGCCTCATATATTCTGGCCTAAGCCGTTTCAATTTTGTTTTCCAGGACGAGGATGGGCCGTTCGCCTCTGAGGACTGCTTCGTCATTAATTATACATTCCCTTATATCCCGGCGGGAAGGGATCTCATACATTATCTCCAACATGATGTTTTCAAGAATAGACCGCAAACCTCTGGCCCCGGCTTTTCTGTTCATGGCGACTCTGGCAATCGACCTCAATGCATCGTCAGTAAACTTCAACTTCACCTGGTTGAGTTCGAAGAGCTTCTTGTACTGCTTGGTTATCGCATCCTTCGGTTCCTGAAGGATGCGTACCAATTCATCCTCGGATAATTCATCAAGTGCTGCAATGACTGGAATTCTACCGATAAACTCTGGTATCAACCCGTATTTAAGCAGATCTTCAGGCTGTACCTCGGCCAGAAGCTCGCCAATATTGCGATCTTTTCTACTTTTGATATCCGCGCCAAAACCGATTGCATTTACTCCTAATCTCTTGGCGATGATATCAGGCAGGTCGTTGAAAGCGCCTCCACAGATAAATAGAATATTGGTCGTGTCGACCGCTATGAATTCCTGCTGCGGATGCTTACGTCCGCCCTTGGGTGGAATGCTTGCTATCGTGCCCTCGATAATTTTAAGCAGCGCCTGCTGAACACCCTCACCGGAGACATCCCGCGTAATAGATGGGTTCCCGGATTTCTTAGCAATTTTATCGATCTCGTCAATGTAGATAATTCCACGGGATGCCTTTTCCACATCGTAGTCCGCGTTTTGCAAGAGACTCAAAATTATGTTCTCGACATCCTCTCCGACGTACCCGGCCTCGGTGAGGGTAGTGGCATCGGCGATGGCAAATGGGACGTTCAACATTTTGGCCAGAGTTTTAGCCAGAAGCGTCTTTCCGGAGCCAGTCGGGCCTACCATCAAGATATTGCTCTTCTGGATATCAACTCCGTCGAGATCTGGCTGGCATTGAATGCGGCGATAGTGGTTGTATACCGCGACGGACAGTATTTTCTTGGGCATATTTTGACCAATTACATACTGGTCTAAAAACTTCTTGATATTCTTGGGCTCCGGAAGTTTTCTGGATGGATCTTCCGCAAAGGGCGCGGTCAGCTCTTCTTCGACAATACATCGGCATAACTCAATGCATTCATCGCAAATATAAGCTGTAGGACCAGCTACCAATTTACGGACTTCATGCTGTGTCTTGCCACAGAAAGAGCAGAATAGCATATTGCCCCTCCCCTGATTATAGTTTCCTCTTTTCGTCATTGGGAATCCTCTTTTATCCGGCCGTTTTAGCCGCTTTATCGGGTAAGTGTATATTTAACGATTTCACCTGTTCGATACGATCTGATCAATCAGGCCGTATTCCTGAGCCTGCTCCGGTGTCATATAATAGTCACGCTCCGTGTCCATTTGTATCTTATCCAATGGTTTGCCGGTAAGTCCGGAAAGGATACAGTTTAGTTCGTCCTTTAAACGAAGGATCTCTCTGGCCTGAATGTCTATATCTGTCGCCTGCCCATGAAAGCCGCCTAAGGGCTGATGAATCAGGATTCTGGAGTGAGGCAAAGAAAAACGCTTACCTTTCTTGCCGGCTGCAAGCAGAAGGGCGGCCATACTGGCAGCCTGCCCCATACAGACAGTGTACACATCGGGCCTGATAAAATTCATGGTGTCGTAAATGGCCATCCCAGAGCTTACGTGACCACCCGGACTGTTCAAATAGAAATAAATCTCTTTATCGGGGTTTTCGGATTCCAGATAAAGCAGCTGGGCAATAATGAGATTAGCCACCTGATCATCAATCCCGGTTCCAAGAAAGATGATCCTTTCCCTCAGCAGACGCGAAAAGATATCGAACGCCCTCTCGCCTCGGCCATCCTGCTCGATTACCATAGGGATCAGGTTCACGGAGTATCTCCCTTCTCATTTATCGTCTGTGTTTCATCGATTATTGCGTGATCTTCAATATATTTTAACACTTTATTATGCTGAAGCTGATTTTTTAGCTGTTCCAGCCTTTTAGTGTCCTGGAACATCTTCTTGAGTCCCTCCGGGTCTTCACCACGTGCTAAGGCCATAGACCCTATTGAAGAATCAATTTCTTCATTATTGACTTCGATGGCCTCTTTGGCCTGAATCGCATCTAAGAGATACATGGATTTTAAAATTCTTACCGCCTCGGGCTTCAAGGAGCTGTACATGTTATAAGAACTTTCCACTGCCTGCTCCTTCGGCATGCCGCGTGACATCAGATAGCGAGCCTGCTCTTGCATCATGAAATAGGCCTGACTTTCAATCATCGAGGGAGGCACTTCAAATTCATTGATCTTCATGAGTTCGTCAAGAACTTCTCTTTCAAATTTTGCGTTTGCTTCTTGTTCGTATTGAGCTTCCAGGGATTTTCTTATGCCGGTCAGCAATTCCTCCAAAGATGAATGCTGCTGAAAATTCTTAATAAAATTATCATCCATCTCAGGTAGTATCTGCTCCTGGATCTGTTTGATTTTTACTTGAAATGACACAGTCTTGCCTGCGTAAGTGCTGTCATGATAGTCTTGCGGATACGTAACGGTAAATTCCTTTTCTGCCCCGACCTTGAGGCCCAGCAACTGTTCTTCGAAAGCGGGTAAAGTTGATGCTTGGTTTAACTGTAAGGTGGTGTTAACCGCAGCGAGTTCATCAATGAGCTTCCCATCAATAGATACTTGATAGTCAAATGTTAGGTAGTCATCCGCTGCCGAAAGATGTTCTTCGGGAGCATCTTTGAAGGTAACCAAAGATTTTCTTAGCTGCTGCAGTACATTATCAATGTCTTCATCCTTAACCTGTCTGACGGTCTTCTTTATATTCAAACCCGTATATCCCACGGGATCGATCACCGGAGGAACTTCCACCGTGGCAGTAAAGGTGAAGTTTTTATCCGGCGAAATACCCCCCTGTTCGATTTTAGGCTGGGTCAGAGCATCAATGCCGTTTTTTTTGAGTGAATCGAAATAGCACCTGTTTATGATGTTATAAACGGTCTCCTCCTCGGCCTTAGCCTTATAGTAGGTTTCCAAAATCGGCCTTGGCACTTTACCAGGTCGAAATCCTTTGATCTTTGATGTCTTGGATAGCTTCGCGTATGCAATGTCCAGTTCTTTTTTTATTTCATCCCAAGGCACATCGAACTGCAGCTTTCTGATCACCTGGCTGATCTCATCAATTTTCACCGTCGCCGTCGTTTGACTCACTGTAAGGCTATCTCCTTTTTTAGAGTTTTCTATCTTGGTGCGAGAGAGGGGAGTTGAACCCCTATCCGCTTGAAGCGGGCTGGATCCTAAGTCCAGTGCGTCTTCCAGTTCCGCCACTCTCGCGTTAATTTACATCAATGAGCGCAGCTGTTATATATTCACTGCGTTGTCCATTGTCAACCGGCAAATCAGTCCAATAGGCCTAAGCCAGGTCTATGTTATTCCAAATGCAAAGCGAATAAAAGAAAAGCCGCCGAAAAGGCGGCCCCTCTTTTTTATTTATGGTCGGGGCGAGAGGATTTGAACCTCCGACCCTCTGAACCCCATTCAGATACGCTACCAAACTGCGCCACGCCCCGACTGATCATACCGGAATCTTGCGAGGCATTACCATTATAAAAAATTAAAGTCAAGGATAAGTCTTATTTTACTGCTTGCTATTGGTAGTGTTTTCTATTAAATGTTCTCTCAGTTTAATTCGGCTTTGAGGTTATCCGTGTTCTATCATCTGCGCCTTTTCATTTTTATTGCCGTTTTACTATTCTATGGTCCTGACCTGTCCCTGGCCAGAGGGAATATTTATAAGTACGTCGATGAATATGGCGTAATCCATTTAACCAATGTTCCGTCTCGCAATGACATTCAATACACCCTGGTCTGGCAAGAGAGGGTACTGATAGATCCCAAAGTTGATGTGGTTCTTTACGATTCTATAATTACCAGAGCAGCCCATAAATACAACATCGAAAAGAATCTGATCCGGGCGATTATCAAGGCGGAGTCCAACTTCAACCCCAAGGCGGTATCGCCGGTCGGCGCCCGGGGACTGATGCAACTTATGCCGGCTACAGCGGCCTCGCTCAATGTCCCAGATTCATTCCATCCCGCAAACAATATTGATGGTGGCGTAAGGTATCTGCGTTACCTCTTGAATCTATTTCAGGGAGACCTAAAAATTGCCCTGGCGGCATACAACGCCGGTGAGGGCGCTGTTATGAGATACGGCAACAGGATACCCCCTTTCCGGGAAACACAAGGCTATGTCAAGCGGGTTTTAAATTTATACCATACCTACAACAAGCAAAAGGATACCCTGGCCCGGTCCAACTGACGAAGAAGACAACTGGTCCACATGGAAATATCTTTTCAGGTTATTGAACCGCTTGTCTTTGATCCCCTTGATCTCTTTTAGCTCTTCGAGTTTTTTCAAGCCTCCCCGCTCCTGCCGCAGCCGAATTATTTGCTGGGCCGTCTTGTCGCCAATTTGGGGAATTAGCATCAGATCATCCCTGGTGGCCTGATTGATGTCCAGGGTCAAACCAAGCAGGAGTCTCTTGGTGGGGCGGATTGGTTCTTTTTTCTCTAACAGGCCGTCTTCATAATGGTAAATCATCTCCTTTTCCAATGGGTTTTGGAGAGTCCCCCTATTGGAAATATGCCGGATGTCGGCAGCAATTGATAAATCCTCAAGCGTTGCGCCCGTTGGTAGAAAATAAATCCCCCGGAAAGGCGTTTCCCCTGCAAGCTCGACAATAATTTCATCGGCTTTAGTTTCGTTATGGGGTGGGATGGCACCCCGATGGATTGGAGGGCCAATCCGCTGGATGGCAAAAATAGTGACTGCGCTCAGGACGATATAGACAAAACCGCGTAGTTGTCTAGACGTTGCGTTCATATTTGGTCACTGAGATAGGCTGCCAGCAGGCGCCAACTACCCTGCCACAATAACTTCGCCAGGCCCTCCGCAAAACCGAAAGTCCTCGAGCTTCAGCGCTTCTTATCCAACCCAAAAGCCTGGTGCAAAACAGCAACGGCCAATTCCGTATATTTGGCCTCAATGACACAGGATATCTTTATTTCCGAGGTGCTGATCATCATGATGTTAATGCCTTCAGCGGCGAGGGTGGCAAACATTCTGGCGGCAACCCCGGAGTGACTCACCATGCCAACCCCGATTATCGATATTTTAGCAACATTATCATCGATTTCTACCCTCTCAGCGCCGATGGCGCTAACAACATCTTCAACTATAAGTCTCGCCTCATTCAAATCTTTGCGGGAAACTGTAAAGGTCAAGTCTGTGTATCCCGCCCGGCTGGCATTTTGAATGATCATATCAACTACGATATTATGTTCGGAAAGCGGGGTAAAAATTCGTGCAGCAACACCGGGTTTATCTGGTACGCTAACTACGGTTATCTTGGCCTGATCTCGGTCACAGGTTACCCCTGAAAGCACCTCTTTTTCCATATCAGAATCCTCCTTGGTCACCAGGGTTCCTTGCCCATCGGTAAAGGTTGATTTAACATAAACGGGGACATTGTATTTTTTGGCCAATTCCACCGACCGGGGCTGTAGGACTTTGGCGCCGGCCCTGGCCAGTTCCAACATTTCGTCATAGGAAATTCTGTCGAGACGGCGCGCCTTATTGCAAATGTTCGGATCGGTAGTATAAACCCCATCGACATCGGTATATATTTCACAGATATCAGCATTAAGGGCGGCAGCCAGTGCCACGGCGCTGGTATCTGAGCCACCCCGTCCCAACGTTGTTATATTGTTGAATTCATCGATCCCCTGAAAGCCCGCCACCACAACAATAAAGCCCCTGGCAAGCAGTTGGCGGATGGACTCAGTTTCAACAGCGACGATCCGGGCCTTCTTGAAGGCCTGATCCGTCCTAACCGGCACCTGGAAACCCAGCAGAGAGCGGGCAGGATGACCCATCCTGTTTAATATAATTGCCAGGAGGGCAACGGTAGTCTGCTCGCCGATGGAGATGAGGGCGTCATATTCCCGGGGGTCTGGTTCCTCGGCTGCCCTGGTGGCAAGCTGGATTAGCCGATCTGTTTCACCCGCCATAGCCGAAAGAACCACTAGAATTTCGTTCCCCTCTTGCTTAACCTGGATAAGTTTACGAGCGATATTCTCTATCTTTCCCAGGTCAGCAACCGAGGTCCCGCCGTACTTCTGGACGATTAATGCCATTAAAAAAAACCTCCCTCATTAACAAAGTATTGATTTCGTCAATCATAATGGAGTCACCGGACAGAATCAGCTCCCTGATGTTGACGTCTTGGTAATTGATTGCGACCGTAAGGGTAGTTTCCGGAAGTTCCTCCCTGATCCTTTCTGCCCACTCGATTACGCAGATCCCCTTGACGTCCCGGATAGCTTCGTAATCAAGCTCCCATAAATCTTCAATACCCCGGAGCCGATAAGCATCCAGGTGAAACAGGGGTGTTTCACCTGGGTATTCATTAATCAGCGTGAAGGTGGGGCTGGTGATTTCATACTTGCCATCAATTCCGATTCCCCTGGCAATGCCTTTAGTCAACCAGGTTTTTCCGGCTCCCAGCTCGCCTTGCAAAGCAACCGCCCAACCAGGTGTAAGACACCTGCCAATAATTGTGCCGATCTGTATCGTCATTTCGGCAGATGCTGAAACTATGCAAAGCTGGGATACTTCTGTCATTGGCCGAAGTTTATCAGCTGAGAAAATCAGGAAGTTTACCCAAGCTCGAAAACGATCCTGAATTCATTTCATGCCCGGGCAATACTATCGGCCACCTTGGCCACCTTACTCATTACGGCGACATCATGGACCCTTATTATATGACTTCCAGAAAGTATCGAGGCCGTTACTGCCGCTACCGTGCCCTCTAAGCGTTCCTTCGGGGGTTCGTCAGGCGCTGACCTGGTAAAAGACTTTCTCGATACTCCCGTAAGGATAGGCCTACCCAGGGATTGGAATGATGAAAGATACTTGATGAGTTTCATATTATCCTCTGGCGTCTTACCAAATCCTAAGCCTGGATCGATGATGATCTGGTCATTATCAATCCCTTCCCTTGCCGCCCAAAGCATCCTTTCCTGAAAGAAAGACGTTATTTCAGCAATTATATCGATATACATCAGGTCGCCGGATTGCATATCTTTTGGCGTTCCTCGCATATGCATCAGGACAAGAGCGGCTTTTGTGTCCACAACTGTTTTGGCCATCAGTGGGTCAAACCTCAGGGCACTGATGTCATTGATGATCTCCGCACCGGCAGCAATCGCACGTTGCGCAACAGCCGCCTTGGTGGTATCTACGGAAATCGGAACATCAATCTTGCCCGCCAGAGCCTCGACGATTGGCATTATCCTCTTGAGTTCCAACTCCTGTGGCACGGGAAGCGAACCAGGTCTGGTGGATTCGCCGCCGACATCTATTATATCAGCGCCGGCATCGGCCATTTTCCGGGCTTCTTTAACAGCCCGAGCTGATGAATGGTATTTCCCGCCGTCGAAAAAAGAATCAGGGGTTGTATTGATAATCCCCATGATGATAGTGCGATGTCCAACTTGTATTACTCTGTTTGGTGTTTTGATCTGCATATTTTCGATTTTACACGAAATTACTCTCCGACCATCAGCTCCAATTCCTGGCAGCAACCCCAGCTTGTATGATGGGGGTTAGACCGCATCCATCAATGCGGCAGGGGGCGATGAGTCGAAGCGATAAGTTCCGGACCAATGAGATCGTCTAACTCGGCGGTGTTCAAAACTTCCTTTTCCAGGAGTTCTCTGGCAATTTTATGTAGTGTTTCAATATGTTCCGAGATGATCTCCTTTGCCTTGTTATATCCGTCGTCGATGAAACGGGTGATTTCCAGGTCGATTTTTTTGGCGGTATCTTCACTGTAGTCCTTATGAACCGAAAAATCCCGACCCAGAAAAATCTGCTCATCCTTCCTGCCGTAACTCAGAGGCCCCATTTCATCGCTCATGCCCCATTCGCAGACCATCTTTTTGGCCAATCCCGTTGCCCGTTCAATATCATTGCCAGCGCCGGTGGTAAACTCTTTGAAGGTAATTTCTTCTGCAGCGCGGCCACCCAAGAGGATCGAAATAGTGTTCAACAGGTACGTGCGGGGATAGGTATGTTTTTCGTCCACCGGCAGCTGCTGGGTTAAGCCCAAGGCGCGACCACGGGGAATAATTGTTACCTTGTGGATGGGATCTGTTCCGGGTAAAAGCCTTGCCACCAGGGCATGGCCGGATTCATGATAAGCCGTGATCTTTCGCTCCTCCTCGCTTATCACCATGGTTTTTCTCTCCACCCCCATCAGAACCTTGTCCTTGGCATATTCGAAATCACTCATCGACACCATATCCTTCCCCATGCGGGCAGCGTAGAGGATTGCCTCATTCACGAGATTTTCGATATCAGCGCCAGATGATCCGGGCGTACCTCGGGCAATTATGGCCAGATCAACGTCCTCTGACAGCGTGGTTTTTTTGGCATGGACTTGGAATATCTTTTCCCGGCCTTTTACATCAGGCAGGGGCACCACTACCTGCCGATCAAATCGGCCCGGCCTCAAGAGGGCGGGGTCCAATACATCCGGCCTGTTAGTAGCGGAGACCAGGATGACTCCTTCATTGGACTCAAAACCATCCATTTCCACCAAGAGTTGATTTAGCGTCTGCTCTCTTTCGTCATGGCCCCCGCCAAGACCTGCTCCCCGGTGTCGGCCCACGGCATCAATTTCGTCGATAAATATGATGCAGGGGGCATTTTTCTTGGCCTGGGTGAACAGATCGCGGACACGGGATGCTCCTACGCCGACAAACATTTCGACAAAATCCGACCCGCTGATGCTGAAGAAGGGGACATCAGCTTCACCCGCAATTGCCCTTGCCAAAAGTGTCTTTCCTGTTCCGGGCGGCCCGACGAGGAGAAGGCCCTTGGGTATGCGGCCGCCAAGACGGGTGAACTTCTTCGGGTCTTTCAAAAACTCAATAACTTCATGCAATTCCGATTTGGCTTCATCGATCCCCGCTACATCCTCGAAGGTAACTTTTTTGGTTTTGTCATTCATCAGTCGCGCACGGCTCTTGCCAAAGGCCATCGCCTTCCCTCCCCCGCCTTGCATCTGTCTCATGAAAAATATCCACACACCAATCAAAAGCAGCATGGGAAACCAGGAAACCAAGACGGTCATAAACCAAGGGGAATCGTCGGCCGGTCGGGCAGCTATTTTTACGTTCTTTTCCTTGAGGGTGGCAATGATGTCCGCGTCTTTGGGCGCGTAGGTTTTAAAGTTGCGTTCGCTCTTGAGCTTACCAGATATATTCTCTCCCTGGATTGTAACCTCGCTTACCTGGTCCTTCTCAACCATGTTCAGGAATTCACTGTAAATTACATTTTCCTGCAGAGTACGCGGCTCGTTGAAAAGATGGTACAAAAGGACAAATACCAAGCTGATTACAAGCCACATGGCAATGTTTTTCTGAAATGGATTCAATATCTTCCCCCCAAATGTGTTAGTCTGGCCGCTTAGCAAGACTTCCAAAATAAATTACTATGGCGCCTGTTTGCTCCTTTTATACTACTCCTTTTATACTAAAGGATAAACTTTTATCAAATAATTTCTATTTTTAATATGCTCCGGGTGGCATCAGAAACACGCACCCGTTGACTAATCCTCTCGTCGGCAATAGCAATGACAGACTCGCAATCAACAAGCAGAGGTACGAGTTCGCGGTTGTCTCTTGGTATCTTTTGATCAACAAAGTATTCCTTGATCGATTTCCGGCCAGCCATTCCATGAAGCATAATCCGGTCCCCCGGTAACCTGGTACGCAGACAAATGGGGGGACATATTTTTTCGTAATCCAGGAAAATGGCTTTGCCTGCCTGATAATGCTCATCGAAAGAAGATTTGTCAATGATACTGAAGTTCCATATTCTATTTATTTCGGTTATAATTACCTGGCCTGCCAGGGGAACTGGGTAGAAATAACCCCGCCCTTGCCGCAGTTGCTTGGGGAAGGTTACGGTTTTCTGCTCGACGACCAGGTACCCGTCTGTTATTTTAAGCTGCCAGTTTCGGCAAACGCTCATCAGCGAATGCGGCTGCTTTTTTTTGATGAATTTATGCACCGCCTCGATGTGCGGGAATCCCGGTTCTTTATCAGGCGGGAAAATATTATGCAGCAAGGATTTGATGACCCGCCGGACAATAGCCTCATGTTGAGCCAAAAGAGAGTCCAGATGGAGCCTACCTTTGGTATTATCCAGATATTCTCTGGCTCTTAGGCTGAGGTATTCGTCTTCAATTCGGGCAATAAAAGACAGCCTCTGGATATGGCGGTCCAGTTGAGGTTCATAGGCCTCTTTCAGATAAGGGATTAGGCTGTTTCTGATTTTGTTGCGGCGGTAGGACTCATCGAAGTTGGAACTGTCGTCGATGAAAGTCAGGCCCTCACGCCTCAGAAAAGAAAGAATCTCCTGCCGGCTTACATTAAGCAGCGGCCGGATGAACAAGCCGTTCCTGAGGGGCAAAATCCCTTTTAAACCGGTTATCCCAGAGCCCCGCAAGATATTCATTACAACCGTTTCCACCTGATCGTCAGAATTATGACCAAGGGCAACCCGGTCGGCTCTGACCCGAGCGGCAAGACCAGCGAGGAACGAATACCTCTCTTTACGTGCCCAAGCTTCCGAAAATTTATTTTTTAATCTGTTAGTCGAAGGATCTGCTCTACCGTCATAAAGGGTGATCCCCATCTTCTGGCAGGTATCACGGACAAAATGTTCATCCCGCAGCGACTCCTCTCCCCGCAGGCAGTGGTTGAAATGGGCAGCAGCCAGTCGCAGGCGGTATTCATCGGCCAGGATTGCAATGGCCTTAAGTAGAGCTATCGAGTCAGGACCCCCTGAAACCGCAATGATTACAAAAGAGCCAGGAAATAGAAGAGCGTTTTCGTCAATGGTTTCCCTCACTTTTTTTAGCATAAATTTAATCGCCCGGGTCTCTAGGTTGACGGCGATATAATAACATCGTAATCGGCCTGACCGGCCAGACGTTCGTCATTCTGACTGTCTGCCTCCAGTCGTTACGATAACAGCAGCTTGAGCTCGTAGGGGTTTTCGTAAACCAAGTCCGGATTGTGTTGCAGTAGAATATCTCGGTGCGTTATTCCATTCAAAAAAGCACAGCTTAATGCCCCACTGTTTTTTGCGAGCAATATGTCATTTACCCCGTCGCCAATGACGACTGTTTCTCTAATATCACAGGGGTATTTTTCCATTATTCTGGCTACAAGGCGTGGGTCAGGTTTCTTGTAGGGTGTACTGTCGATTCCTAAAACTATGTCAAAATGAGCTGCAATTCCTAGAGACTCAATTATCTCTAAAGTAAAATCGACTGTTTTTTGGGTCACTATTGTCTTGGGAATCTGGGAAAAGTGGTCAAGGACATCCTCTATCCCCGGGTATAAAACTGTGTGGTCCCGAAGATGATCGCGATAGTAGGCGTTGATTGCAATTAAGGCCTCGTCGAGTTTATCAAGATTTTCCGTTCCCAGGCACCTGGTTAGGAGGGTGGTAAAACCATCGCCGATGAAGCCCTTGATGCGCTCTGTCGGCAGGGTCGGCAAGCACAGATGAGCTAAGGTATGGTTAACAGAGGCAGCCAGGTCGGCAATTGAATCGATCAGGGTGCCGTCGAGGTCAAATATCATCAATTTTACTTTGTTCATGTCCTGCCTTCGGTTACAGCTGCGGAGTGGTTCATGGCCGCACTGATATGCCTGACCATCTGGCGGTACACGCCGGTAAGAATTTCAGGGGCAAGGAAATAATCAGGATTTTGCCGGTAATGTTCTGTAATAAGCAGGCTTACGGTACTGTCGATATCATTTTTCCTGGCAAAAACGGTTTCAATCAGCCTGCGAAGCCTCGCTGCCATTTGTGCGGTGGCGCCAATAAACGCCTGGGCTTCCTCACCTGCTAAGTAACCGTAATGGTCCGCCCCAAGATAATTCACCTCAAGCCTGCTCAAACGTTCGAGGCTTGATTGAAACATAGTGAAATTTGAGTTGCCCGTCGGAAATATCGTATCTTTGTAAGGTATTCCTCCGGCGTCCGAGGGGAAGAGCGCTTTTAAGGCCGGAACGTAAACGGAAATGGAGCAAGATGAATGGCCAGGTGTTTCATAAATTACCGCCTCAATATCTCCCAGGTCAATGCGTGTATTTTCAGTAACCTGTAATCCGGTGATATCATTTCTCCATTGATAGTCATAATCCAAGCCAGTTATGTTCGGCCGCATCCTCTCAGTAACAAGTTGACTATACTTATTAATTGTCTCAACTGCCTTAGGCATTGCTAACAGCTCCCACGCCCGGTGGGAGCCATAGAGTTGTATTTCCGGCAGCTTTCGCTTAAAAAAAGGGATTACGCCGACATGATCGAAATGGCTGTGCAAAATCACGTGGCTCTTAATTTTCTCCTGGTTGATACCAAAGTCATCGAGCTGGCGGATCACATCGGGCAAGATGTAACTCATCCCGCCGCTGATCAGCATGGCACTGTCACGACCTTCGAGCAGGTATATGCCCGACTCTTCGACGCCTAGATACCACAGCCCTTCACAGATCTTGCCCGGGGTACGTAATCTCAACGATTAATCTCCTGCAAGCAGCATCAATGAAGGACTATTTTGGCCTTAGCCCGCAATTGCTCCAAAAGGACAGCAAAATCAGCACGCTGTTTTTCCTGCTGGAGATGGGCAGCTATCCGTTTTTTGGTTTCATCGTCAAGCGGCGTTGTCTTGGCGGAATTTTTCTCAGAAACCTGAATTATGTGGTAGCCAAATTCCGTTTCCACCACCTGGCCGATCTCGTTAATCTTCTGCGAAAATGCCGCATCCTCGAAGGCTTTAACCATCTGACCGCGATTAAAAGTGCCGAGGTCGCCGCCACTTTCCTTACTGGGGCAATCGGAACTGCTCGCAGCTAACTGGGCAAAATCAGCACCATCTAAGAGCTGCTTTCTGATGTTATCAACCTTCTGCCTTTTTTCTTTCTTCACCGTATCGTCATCGCCCGTGGCAGTGGCTACCAAAATGTGTCTGGCCTTTACCGATTCCGGAATTTTGAAGCTCTCAATATTCTTTTCGTAAAAATCGGCAACTTCTTTATCGGATGGTTTTCCGCCGCCTGTTCTTTGCTCCAAAAGCTTGCCCACCCTGATGCCAAGTTGCAAATCCTCCCTGATCTTCTCCTTGGTAATCCGGTTCATCTTCAAGACATCCTTGAGGGTAACACCTTGAGGGAGGGATTTCTCAAAACGGTTGAATCCTTCATCTACTTCCTTTACGGAGGCGAAAATTTTGAGTCGATCCGCTTCTTCTGCCAGGACGGTGCGTAATATAAAATCATTTATAATTTCTTTTCGTATTGCTGCCTTAGCTTCCTTTTCCTGGCCCTTGGGGACATTGGCTTTCATGGCCTGGTAGCGTTGGTCAACCTGGTTTTGCAGTACCGATTTCTTGAGCTTCTTGGTGTTAACTTCCAAGGCTATATCAGTTGCAGGAGCGGCAGGTTGCTGAGCTACCGGTTTTTCAGGACTGGCAGCTGCCGCTGCTGCAGTGGCCGGTTGTTCCCCTGCGGGCTTTGCCGTACTTGCAGCTACTGCTGCAGGTTCCTGTCTTGCCGCCTCTGGAGTGGCTTCCTGAGTCGCAACGGGCTTCACCTCGCCCCCCTCCTTGAGTACCTCCTGCTCTTTCGGCTTACAGGACATGATCATGGCAACCAAAACCAAGGTTAATAAAATACTAAGTATTCCGCGAAATTTCATATCATACCTCTGAGGTTATTAAATTTCTACCGGGCCTGTGAGTCACACTAAAGCAGGACATTTGGGGACCAGTCGATTGAGCTGTATACTATAGGGAAAAGATATCGCATCGTCAAGAAGATAGTTGCCAACCGGGTAAAGATTCAGTCTTGAGGGGGGAAGTTAATTGTAGGAGGACTTAAAGCCAGAAAGACCCCCTCTCCCTTGATGCAAGATGGTTGGGGAGAGGGTGAGAATAGTCGATATGGAGTGAAAAACACCCTCTGCCCATAAATTACGGTGTGATGAAGCGCCTTGCACTTTGGAGCGCGGTTATGGGTGAGGCGCCCTTGCAATTAGCGAACAAAGGGTAGCGTACCCTTTGTTCGCCAGGTTATCACAGCCGGTAGTTAAGTTGTTCTATTTAACTCCTGAAACCGCCCCCGTTGGCGTCTTCGTGCGGTCCTCTATCCCCTTCTCCAGGAATTTCACGCCATCAATTGAGGTCTGAATAGACTCCAAAAGGGCGGCCTTGGCCTGGGCGGGGTTGTGAAAACCATCGGAATTTTCCGCCGTCCACCATTCCCATTTGGTATGGGCCTTCGTATGAAACTTTCGTGACTCAATCAGGATCTCCTCCGAAACCCCAACGGCCTTAGCAAGCTGGAAGGTTTTTACAAACTCCGCCAGCCAGAATTCCGCCTTGCGCATCTTGCCCCGGGTATAATTCTGGATGCTTTCAATCTGGTAATCCACCTCTTTTTCATTCCAGGCGGGATGACATCTCATGCAGGTGTCTTTTTTCATGTACTTGGCGCTTTTCTGACCGTGCCAGGTGTAGGTCTTTTTTCCTTTTTTCACCTTCGGCATATGACAGTCGCCGCAGCCCACGCCGGCCCGTTCATGCCTGCTGCCCCAGAATACCTCCGTTTCGGGGTGCTGGATTTTGGACAAGAGGGCGCCCGTGACCTCGTTGCGAAAATCACGATAGCCCTGTTTTTCCACCCAGGCATCGTAATCGAAGACGTTTTTCCATTGGAATTCGTTGGTCCGCCGGTCGGTCATCCCGATAGTTTCTCCGGTTCTGAGGTTAATGACGGGGTTGCAGTTATATTCCACATGGCACTGGGCGCACATAAGCGTGGAATCGGGCTTGTTGAGCAGACCGATGGCCCGGAAATCACGGAACGTCACCTTCTGCATGGTAATTTTTTGACTCTTCTCCTTGTCGTAGGGATAGGTGCCTTCGCCCCGGTCAACGACGGCATTGATCAGGGCGTCACGTACGACCCTGGGCCCTGTGGAATGGGGATCGTGGCAGGCGAAGCAGTTTACCGGGTGCTGCACGTCCCGGGCAAACTCGACCACCTTGGAGGTCCGGTCCCATTTGGCCTTGGGGTTCTTATCGCCCATATAGGCCCATTTGAGGATGTGATCCTGGGTCTTGCAGCTCATACATACCGGATTGGCTGCCAGGGCTGCGGTGCGTGAGCTGTAGGGGGGAAATATTTTCTGATCGCCCGTTTCCGGCTCCAGATCTTTGAGTATTTCCCAAACGGACTGGGCGGCCTTTTTCCCGTCTGAGACGAACCTTAGGTCTTTGAGCTGAAATCTGCCGCCGAAGGCCCGGTCCACGAGGTACTGGTCTAAGAGCATGAACACGTGACTTCTTGGTTCTCCATGTTCCCGGGTAAAACCGTGGGGCCTCATGATCGAGTCGAAGAGGGGGGATCTGCTGGTGGAAGTGGCCTTTTCCACTTTTGGCTTGGCCTCCATGTTTACCTCGATGAATGATGAATATTGCTCTTGATGGCATTTGCCGCAAACGGCGAGAGAGGTGAGGGTGACTGGTTTTTTTTCAGAGTCTTTGAGATGGCCTTCCAAGCCCTCATGACAGGTGGTGCAGCTTAACTTGGCGTGCTTTCCCCGCTGGTGGAATTTCTTGATCTCATCATGACAGGCATAGCAATCACCGGGTTTGATGATCGACGCAGGGCGAACTGGCTTTTTCGCCTGGGCGGTCTGGTAATAAGATCCCTCTGCCGCAAGAACAAAAGCGCCTGCCAAAACAAACCAAAGGCCTAGGTTCTTCATACTTTCCTCCTTTCAATTGTAAAAGTAATTTGGGCAGATATAAGCGATGACTTTTTATAGCTTCATCACTTATGCCTGCGCATGGGAACAAATCTGACAGGTACAATATCCGTTTCTTTTATTCGGCCCTTTATCTTCTGCACCAACTTCAAATTCTGCCAGTATAGCCCCACGGGGATAACCAGCTTGCCATTTTCCACCAATTGCGCCAATAAAGGCGGAGGAATCTTTTCCGGAGCGCAGGTGACCATAATTCCATCAAAGGGAGCAAATTCCGGCCAACCCAAAAAGCCATCACCATATTTTACCTTGATATTATTATAATTCAGCTCTTTAAGCAGCCTTTCCGACTGTCGGGCCAGCGGCTCTAATATCTCAATGGTGTAAACTTCCTTGACCATTTCCGCCAATATTGCCGCCTGGTATCCGGAACCGGTGCCTATCTCCAAAACCCGTTCCGTTCCCTTTAACGCCAAAAGTTCCGTCATTAAGGCAACAATATAGGGTTGTGAGATAGTCTGATCCAATCCAATAGGCAGGGGACGGTCTTCGTAAGCCATATGCCTGATATCTGCAGGAACAAATAAGTGCCTTTTAACCTTGAGCATTGCGTCCAATACGCGCTGATCCACAATTCCGCGGGCCTTTAACTGCGTCTCAATCATCTGCCTTCTCTTTTCAGCAAAAGAAGCTTCCTCGGTATCAGCTCCTCTTGATATGAGGGGAAAGAGGACAAAAGTTATAATCATAATAAAACCAAGGATAATTCTCATATGTTTACCCAGATTGAAGTCATTAGTTCCTCGAATGTCCCTTCCCGAATAGCATTTCCCAGGATGAAGTTTCGGACCTGTCGTGATAGCCGATCAGGGGATGGCATCAAGGATGTTTCCCATGAACAGTTCCATTCCCCAATTATCACCATAGGTCATGCCCAGCCGGACGACAACTAGCCTGCGAGAAGGGATGATCGCAATGGCCTGACCTTGATAGCCCCTGGCAAATAAAAGATCGTGGGGCAGCCGGGGATATGGGCGGTCTTGAGGTTGTGAATCCTTCCCCCCGTTGAGCCAAAAATGGGCACCATACTGACCCTTGGGGGCGCCAGGCGTTGGGGTGGCGCTATAGGCGACCCAGCCCGGGGGCAGAATCCGTTCCCCCAACCAGAGGCCGTCATTGAGGTACAAAAGACCAAAGCGGGCATAGTCTCGAGCCGTAGCATACAGATAGGAAGAGCCGATAAATGTTCCCGCAGCGTCCATTTCGAACAAGGCGCTTCGCATCCCGATTTTATTGAATAGCTCGCGCCGCGGAAATGCCCAATATGCCTCCTGGCTTCCGAGATTCTTACGGATGAGCCGCTGGATCAAGTTGGTTGTCCCCGATGAGTAGAGCCATAGCTTGTCCGGTGGCGCCGTCGGAGGTTTAGATGCCGCATAGGCCGCCATGTCGGGCTGCAAAAATAACATTTTGTTCACGTCCGAAACGGGGCGCTCGGCATAAGCCTCCACCCACTCCAGTCCGGAGCTCATCCGCAGCAGCTGGTCCAAGGTGATTTCCCGTCTCTGGTCATCGGCCTTCTGCCATTCCGGCAGGGCTGCCGGTTCCTTGAGCGAGACTTTGCCCTGCATAACAAGAATTCCCACGAGGGCATTCGTGACGCTCTTGGCGATAGACCAGCTGAGCAGAGGGGTATCTTTCGTGATTCCCGGTCCGTAGCTTTCGCTTATAAGACGCCCGTTGTGGACAATAAGCAACGCCCTGGTGCGGAGTTTTTTATCAGGATTAGATTCGCTCAAGAGTTGAGCAACGGCAGAATTGATCTTCACCATGTCGATATTGGCTGGCAGCGGGCCGTCAGGCAGGCGGTCGCCCATTGGCCAGGCAGTATTCTCGGGGTTGGCGGGTTCGGAAGGAAAAATCAACGGCTTTCGGGCACGAATCGTCTCTTCGGCAAAACCGGAAAGAAGCACACAACCCGTTTGGTCCAGATATATCGCTTTCTTCTCGAATAGACCAATCCCCAAAAGCGAGCAGGTGACGCTTTTCTTCTCGCGGTCAATTTTTGCCTTGAATAATTTGAAAAGCGGGCTAAATGCGATGTCATCCCGCTCGACAGTCGCCGGATCGCGACCCGAAACGAAGACCGCTGAGCACAAGGTCTTCGCCTTGAAGGCGGCACCGATGGGAAGCTGCTGGAGGTACTCTCTGTTTTTGTAACTAAAAATAGCAGCAAAAAGAAAAACGACAACCAGGCCAATAACGACTCGTTTCCTGTTGAATATTTTCGCTTTCATCTCTCATCCCTCCAGAGTCGGCAACAGGCATCATGCCGTATTTATGTCTCTTTTAGATTTGTCACCACTGATCGTCCCCTGTACACGATGAGGCGGTAAAAGTCAGCAAATAGGCATTGTCTACGGAGGACGAGCTCAAGGCTCGTTCGTATTATCGCCTAGGCCTTGCCAAAAGACAAAGCAATTTAAGGACATGACGAAGCATGGCCCTCCGAAAAACATTGCCGATATGGCTCGGAGTGGAGCGCAACATAAGTATCCGGCTTTTTCACCGTGTCATCATACATAACCAATCAGCCACAAGAGATATAAAGACGTGCCCCATGTGGGCACGAAATGCGTCCTGGGTACCACCGCCGGCCGCATTCCATACCAGGTTCACCAGGATAGATTGATACCGCTATCACCGGTCATATAGAACCACTCATATTATTTCCCGGATAAGTCTTTCTAAAACCATATCATTCTTTTCATTGCATTTCCTTCGTAATGCGCCAACTTGCAGCTTCTGAAGCCTGTGGCCTCTTTTTATCCGGTGATTTTGGTCTCATTTATGACCGGTGATGGTATTATCCGCGCAACTGTTCGACCATGACGTCTAAAGCCCTGGCCAATTTCTCCAGCGAAGCCTTACGGAGCTTCTTTTCGCCCGATTCCATCTGCGAAAGTGTAGCCTGGCTGATTCCCATCCGTGAGGCGACTTCTGACTGGGTCAATCCCAAATACTCGCGCCAGGCCCGTGCCAGGGTATATCCCTTGTCAACGGAAAGCCAGACGACATCATTCGGGATGTTGCCACTTTGAGGAATCATCGGCGCTTTGCGGAAGGTGCGCAAGTATTCTTCATAGGGAATGACGGCAAAGGCGGGGTGCCCGTCCTGATTGATGATCTGGACATTAGTAGGTTTGTTCATCGCGTTTTTTCACCTCCTGAATCATGATAACCCGGATGCGATCCTGTGCTTCGAACAGGATGCGCCACTTGCCAACCCGCAACCGATAAACTGATTCATGAGTCTCCATAGCCTTAACGTTCCTGCATTCCGGCCAATTGGCAAGGTCAAAAACGGCAGTCTTGATTGCAGCGAGTGTTTCCCGCTCCTTGATTTTCTTTAGCTGCCGGTAAGCTTTGGGCTGCCATTCAATCTCGTACATGGCTTATCTTATAAGTTAAATATAATTTCTTTATCAATAAAAATGTATACGGGTAAAGTTGGGCAAAGTTATTCCCATCGGTAGTCGTACGGTAGTCGATAGAAAATAAAATGGTCGAATAAAATCAAGAAAAATTGGCGGAAGTGCATGGGAATCGAACCCACCTGAGACGCTTCTAACGCCCCACACCGGATTTGAAGTCCGGGAGGCCCACCAGTGACCTTGGCACTTCCAATAGATATCTTTTGAAAACGTCCAGTGTGGTGCAACGCTGTCGTTGTGCCGCACTAGCCGGGATATGATAAATCGCTTACCTGGTTGAGGGAATGGTCGATCAACTGAACCGTCACCTCGTCACCCTTCTCTACTCGGGTGGCATTCTCTGGAAGGATGATCAGCCCGTTGGCCTTTACCATTGATTTCAGTATCCCCGACCCCTGATCGCCCGTGGTCTTGGCCGTATAGACCCCATCAACCAGGGTTACGTGCGCCCGGATAAAATGTTTGACCCCCCGTTTTTTGGTAATAATCTCCGCTGCCTTAGCCCGAACCATTAGGCGGTACAGTTTACGGTGTCCCATCATCTTCAAAAGTGCTGGCCGGACAAACTGCTCGAAAGAGATCATGGAAGAAACCGGGTTGCCAGGGAGGCCGAAAAAGGGCTTATTGCCGATATTGCCAAAGGCAAATGGTTTTCCCGGTTTCATCGCCACCTGCCAGAACTGTATCCCATCCCAGCGCTCAGAGATTACCTCTTTGACCAGGTCATAATCGCCCACCGATACCCCTCCGGAGGAAATCACTACATCCGCCCGGGCGGCATTCTGGAATTTGCCAATAATATCTTCCTTCGTATCTCTGGCAATGCCCATCTGCAACGGCAAGGCCCCGCAATCCTGAACCTGGGAAGCCAGTGAATAGCTGTTGCTGGTGATAATACTCCAGATGGACGCCGCTTCATCGATATCCGAAAGCTCATTGCCGGTGGCCACAATCGCCACCAGGGGGCGCTGATATACATACACAAAAGAACGTCCTATTGAGGCAAGCATTCCAATTTCTGCCGGGCGGATCACTTCTCCCCGGGCAATTGCCAGCTCGCCTTCAGAAACGTCTTCGCCCGCCCGGCGAATGTCCCGACCTGGTTCTACCGGGGCAAAAATGAGGACATCCAGACCCTCTTCCTTGATATCTTCCCGGCGGATGACCGTATCTCCCCCGGGCGGAATTGTCGCACCCGTCATAATCTTCGCTGCTTCAAAAGGTCCAATGGTGCGAGTCGGAATATGGCCGGCCGGTATTTCCTCCACCAGCCTGAGTCGAATGGGACTGTCGACTGATGCGTCCTGGGTGTCCATGCTTCGCGCAACGATGCCATCCATAGCGGAGTTGTCTTGAGGCGGAATGTTCCTGCGGGCGGATACGTCCTCTCCCAGAACTCTGCCCAGAGCATCCATGATACTCACCTTCTCAATACCTAGAGGCGATACCGTTTCTAAAACCCTTTTGATGGCATCATCAAGTGAGATCATCTTTGTTAGTCTCTTTGTATTGACCGGAATTTGCCGCTCAAAGTTAGCAAGATCTTTCGCCTGTCACGCCAAAGGCTGGGTGGACAGGCTCACCAGAATATTCAAGCCACGTGGCAGGCCACAAGATGGTCATGGCCAATTTCACGCAATTCCGGAACCTCCCGGCGACAGATGTCGATACAGAGGGGGCAGCGTTGGTGGAAGTTACAGCCGGGCGGCAGATTTATCGGGCTGGGAGGATCTCCTTGAATGATAATCCTCTCCCGGGTGGCCTCTACTTCCGGGTCGGGGATAGGCACCGCCGAAAGAAGCGCCACGGTATAAGGATGTTTGGCGTATAGATACATGTCGTCGCGGTTGGCAATCTCAACAATTCTTCCCAGGTACATAACCGCAATCCGGTGACTGATATGGCGGACAACCGAAAGGTCATGGGCGATGAAGAGATAGGTGAGGTCAAATTCGGTCTGGAGATCCTCAAGTAAATTGATGATCTGGGCCTGAATGGAAACGTCAAGGGCAGAGATCGGCTCGTCACAGACGATAAACTTGGGGTGGATCGCCAATGCTCTGGCAATGCCCAACCTCTGGCGCTGACCGCCGCTGAACTCATGGGGATAGCGATTGATCATATTGGGATCCAGTCCGACAATCCTAAGCAACTGGGCTATCCTGTCCGCCAGCGCCGATCCGCGCATTTTAGTATGCACTAGTAAGGGCTCAGCAACTATTTTGAAGGCATTCATCCGGGGGTCAAGGGAATCAAATGGATCCTGAAAGATGATCTGCATGCCCAGACGCAGGAGTCGCAACTCCTCCTTTTTCATCTTACAAAGATCCTGCCCCTCAAAATAAATCTCACCCGCAGTGGGATTCAAAAGTTGGGTTATACAGCGCCCTAAGGTAGTTTTTCCGCTGCCGCTCTCCCCAACCAGACCCAGTGTTTCCCCGCGGCGAATAACCAGATCTACTTGATCTACCGCCTTAATTTCCGCAACCTTACGCTGGCGTATGATCCCCTTGGTGATGGGAAAGTACATCGAAAGATTTTTTATATCGATAAGCACATTATTTTGCATGATTTTACCTGACATCAACCCAGCAGGCAGCCAAATGACCATCCGCCACCGTTCTAAGCTCGGGCCTTTCCTTGGTGCACCTGTCAATCCTAAACGAACAGCGCGGATAAAAAGAACAGCCGGGCGGGAGGTTAACAAGATTTGGCGGCTGACCATCCACCGGCACCAGGCGCGATGTCCGGGGCTTGTCCAGCCGGGGCACCGAAGCGAGCAAGCCAATCGTGTAGGGGTGAGATGGCTTACTGTAAACGTCATGGGCGGTGCCGGATTCAACGATCCTCCCGGCGTACATAACGGCCATCCGGTTTACATAACGGGCAACCACGCCCAAATTGTGGGTAATAATGATAACCGCCGTTCCCAGCCGCGAGGTCAATTCTTTTATCACTTCCAAAAGCTGCGCCTGTATTGTTACATCCACGGCCGTAGTCGGCTCATCGGCAATAAGTAATTTGGGATTGCAGGACAGGGCCATGGCGATCATGACCCGTTGGCGCATTCCGCCGCTGAACTGATGGGGGTAATCATCAATCCGTCTTTCACCATCCGGAATCCCAACCATTTTCAAAAGCCGCATGACCTCCCGCCGGGCATCAGCCTTGCCCATCTGCTGGTGGAGTTCCAAAGCCTCCCCAATCTGGAAACCGATCGTGAGAACAGGATTGAGCGAAGTCATCGGCTCCTGAAAGATCATCGCAATCTTATTGCCGCGGATGTCTCTGAGCTGATCGGGATTTGCTTTAAGCAGGTCCTGTCCCTGAAAGATTATCTCTCCGGCCGCGATCTCACCCGGCGGTTGGGTAATAAGGCTTAATATGGACAGCGCGCCGACGCTTTTTCCGCAGCCACTCTCACCAACCAACCCCAAGGTCTCGCCCTCGCTGAGCTGATACGATATGCCGTCAACCGCCTTAACCAGACCATAATCGGTATGAAAATAGGTCTTTAAATTTTTAACTTCCAAAAGTGGATTCATCAGAGCTTCAACCTCGGGTCAAGTGCATCCCTCAAACCATCTCCCAGCAGATTGAATCCCAAAACGGTAACGAAAATCATCATACCAGGGAAGGTTGCCACATGGTAGGCGACGCGAATATAGAGCCTGCCACCGTTTAACATGGCGCCCCATTCCGGTGTGGGTGGGCTCACTCCCAATCCGAGAAAACCAAGACCGGCGGCCCAGAGGATAGCCGTGGCCATATGAAGCGTGGACTGAACAATGATCGGAGACAGACTGTTGGGGACAAGATGTTGCAGAATGATCCTTGAATCGCTGGCGCCTATTGATTTGGCCGCCTCAATATACTGCCGGTTCTTGATGGCCAAAACCGAGCTGCGCGATAAGCGGGCATATATTGGTATGGTGGATATTCCCACGGCAATCATGACGTTCTGCAGCCCCACCCCCAGCATGGCGATTAGGATCAGAGCCAAAAGTATTCCCGGGAAGGTCAGCATTGTATCTATAAATCGCTGGATGATAAAATCCGTCTTACCCCCATAGTAGGCCGAGGTGACGCCGAGGGGAACACCGATCAGAATTCCAATGGACACAACCATCAGCCCAATCAACAGTGAAATCCGGGCGCCGTACATAATGCGGCTCAAGATGCACCGCCCCAGTTCATCGCGCCCTAGAGGATATTCGGCCGACGGCTTGGCCAGCATGTGCTGCAAACTATGCTCGAGTGGATCATTAGGGGCCAAAACCGGTGCCAGTAGACCGGCCAAAAGAAAGAAACCGACAAGAACCAAACCAATCAGCGCAGTTTTGCGCTTGACGAGTCTGCGAAACACCTCTTTGAACTGGCTGTATTGTTTGTTTTCCGCCTCAGTAGCGATAGCTTCCATATAAATAATCCCACGGGCTTAAGGCGTAAGGCGCAAGGCTCATGGATTTTTTCCCCTTACGCCATAGGCCTTAAGCCTTACGCCCTACGTGTAACGGATTCGAGGATCTAAATAGGAGTACAAAAGATCCACAATCAAATTGATCAATATAAAGAGCGAAGCCACCAGCAGAACTACCCCTTGGACTACGGGGTAATCCCGTGACAGGATGGCCTCTACCAAAAGCCTGCCAATGCCGGGCCAGGCAAAAACTATTTCGGTTAAAACCGCGCCGCCCAACAGGGTCCCGGTCTGTAAACCGATAACGGTAACCACAGGAATCAGGGCATTTTTCAAGGCGTGCCGCCAGATAACCATCTTTTCCGTAAGCCCCTTGGCCCGGGCGGTTCTGATATAATCAAGCCTAATGACCTCAAGCATACTCGAACGGGTCATACGGGCAATGATGGCGGTTGAATTTGCGCCCAGGGTAATGGCAGGCAGGATCAGATGCTTCCAGCTTTCGGCTCCGACCGATGGCAGCCAACCCAGTTGGATGGAAAATAAGAGCATCAGCATCAATCCCAGCCAGAATACCGGCATGGAAAGGCCAAAAAGAGCGATCATCATACTTATGTGATCAAAGATCGAGTTTTGCTTGACTCCGGCGATGATGCCGGTCAAGACCCCCACCAGCGAAGCCAGGATGATGGCAGTTAAGGCCAGTACCACTGTATTGGGAAAGCGAGCCATGATTTCCTTGGTGACGGGGAGGCCCGTTCGCGTGGACCTCCCCAAATCGCCTTGGAAAAGATTTCCGAGAAAGGAAAAGTATTGAATAACCGGATGGCGATCGAGACCCAGTTGAGCGCGGATCTGGTCCACCTGTTCCTTATTGGCATGCGGACCGGCTAAAATAATCGCCGGATCTCCCGGTATGACCCTGACCATGGTAAAAATGATCAAGGACACACCCAGGAGAACCGGGATCATAATCAGCAGCCGGCGAATTATATATTGACCTGTCATCTGCCTACTCTTCCTGGGCTATTCAATATAGGCCTTTCTACCGATGACCCTTTCCGTCGGGTGGATGACAATATCCTTCACATTGGCCCTGATACCGGTTATTTGGGACTCGCTATGGAGGAATATCCAGGGCGCATCGTCGTTGATAATAGTCATCGCCTCTTTGTAGAGCCTTCTGCGCTCGTCCGCTTTGGCCGTACGGCGGGCCGCTTCCAGCAGGCTGTCCACCTTCTCGTTTTTGTAGAAAGCGGCGGCGTTGCCTTTGCGGGGCCATTCAGTGGAGTGGAAGAGAGCGTAGAGGCCATAGTCGGCATCACCAGTCACGCAACCCCAGCCCAGCATAAAGATACGATGTTCCGCAACTTCCTGGTCTCTTAAGACAAAAGGCAGGTAGGTTCCCCACTCCATCATCTTGATGTCTGCCTTGACTCCTACCTTAAGGAGGTCAGCCGCCACCGCTGTGGCCACCGATACATCCATATAGTACCGGCCTACCGCTGGGTGGAGGGTTATTTCAAACCCTTTGGGGAAGCCGGCCTCAGCCAGGAGGGCTCTGGCTTTTTCCGGATTAAATTCATAGGTCTTAATGGGGGTGTAACCGAAAATGCCTGGGCTTATGGGCGCATCAGAAACACGGCCGATACCGCCTAAAATGTGTTTTACAATGGCATCCTTGTTGACCGCGTGATTCAATGCCTGACGAACCCTCTTATCGGTGAGAGGCGCCTTGGTGTTGTTGAAGCCCATGTAGATAGTTCTAACACTGGCGGTGTTGTTGATGGTGATATTGGGGTTAGCCTTCAGGCGGGGAATATCGAAGGGTGGAATGCGGACTGCCACATGGACCTCGCCGGTTTCCAGGGCCACAACGCGGGAGGCGTCATCGGGTATCGCCCGGAAGGTAATCTCTTCCAGCGGGGCCTTCTCCCCCCAGTACTCGTCATTACGAACCATAACCATCCTGTTGCCGGGCACCCACTCCTTATACTTGAAGGGACCGGTGCCCACAGGCATGGTTGCGGGCTTTTCCCAAGAGGCCTTTATGACGGCGGGACTTTGAATGGCGTTGGCCTGATGGGTCAGATTGGCCAGCATCGGAGCATAGGGGAATTTGGTTTTGATGCGGATCGTGAAATCATCAACAACCGTAACCGTTGCAATGGGCGCGACGAGTAACCCGAATCGGGTGGCCGCCTTCGGATCCATCCGGCGATCAAAATTGACCTTTACCGCCTCGGCGTTAAAAAGAGTGCCGTCATGGAATTTTACGCCCTTTCTCAATTTTAAGGTATATTCGGTGGCATCAGCGGATACTTCCCAGCTTTCGGCCAACCGGGGAGCGATTTCGCCGGCCGGGGTCAGATCCAGGAGCGTTTCCACCATGTGGTCCAAAACGGCAAAGCTAGGCGCGTCGGTCACATGGTTTGAGTCCATCGATAAAACATCGGTCCCCTGGGCAATAATCAGTTTCTGGGGGACTTTAGGTTTGACTACCACCGGTTTTGGGGCCGGTTTCACCGCTGGTTTCGCCACCGGTTTTGGGGCCGGTTTCATCGCTGGTTTCGCCACCGGTTTTGCGGCCGGTTTTGCCGGTGTCACTGCAGGCTTGGCGGGACCGGGGTCCGGGGCGGGGGCTACTTTAGCCGGCGCCGGTGCTGGAGCGGGGGCCGGGGCTACTTTTGGTTTTTCCTCCTTTGGCGCCTGGGCCTGGGCGGTACCTAATACCGGAAAGGCCAAGAAGGCAAGAAACGACCAAAAACAAAGCAAGGCAACAATCTGTTTGAGCTGACCTCTTTTCATCTGCTTCCTCCTTAGATATGATTGTTATTCCACTGGCTGATCCCATGACGTATGAGATCCCCTGCAACATAAAGCACTAATTAACGTTGTAGTTATCGAAAACCTTGCTACTGGGACATACAAGACGGCGTTGTCTATAACAAGTTGATTAGTTTGTCAATGAATTAAATAGAACAGGGTCTGCGGGGAATTATGGGGACACAACACTTAATTCCTAGGGAAATTATGGAATTAAGTGTTGTGTCCCCATAATCCCTATCCCCGAAACTCCTGTATGACGGAAAAATCAGTTCACAACCACAAAATTACCATCATCCATACAAATGGGCAACGTGACTTTTTACCGCTTCATCAAGAATGGGGAGACCCGCTTTTTTGTCGCAGCCCCACCCATAACTGAATCTTTACATTGAAATGTATATTTCACTTGCAATAAGTGAAATATCATGCTACTTATTTGAAAATCATGTTATCCGTATGGTCAGATATGATGGAAAGTTGTTCTGATATTACACTGTTAGACATCAGATGACCATTTTCCCGGTCGGACGGCTGAGGGGGGTAAGCGTGGTTCTTAGTCGAAATTACACTAAAGTAGGAGGAGCAGATGAGGCAAATGAAATGGATTAGATCTACCGTAATGTATGGTTTGGTTATTGTTGCGGCGCTGTACGGTGTAGCCATAGCCTGCCCGATAGAACCGGTACCGGCAGGTGACACTAGGCTTCAGGCTGAGGTCAAGGCCTTTCGAAGCGAGTTCCGCAGCGCAGCCGGCAAACGAGACGCCGTGGCACTTCGGAACTACTACACGGAGGACTTCACGCACACTCACACAAGCGGAAAGGTCGATGGCAAAGAAGCGCGAATCGCAAGCGTCATTGCCGGTGACCCAACCGTGGAGATGGCGCCTGCAACCGAATTTCATCTATCTTGCTTTGGTGGATCGGTCTGCATCGCCAGAGCCTTGAGCCCAATTAAGCGCGCAAGCGACGGCAAATGGTTCGATGTTCGTTGGACACAGACTTATGTGAAGACCAGCAAGGGGTGGATGATCGCGATCAGTCAGGCAACGGGACTCCCCGCAACTATTCGTGATGCACAGTGAGGCCTAAGAAGGTAGGGTGGATTAAGCGAAGCTAATCCGCCGTCTCTTTCCCAAAGAGCAGGCGGGGGAAATTTGGTGGACAAAATAACCTCATGCCTTTATGCTAAATTCCCCCCTGCCCTCTTTGGGAAAGGGGGGGCTTTTAGGCTCTGCAAGAATGATGTTGCCCGCTTTTTTGTCGCAGCCCCCGTAACTGAATCTTTACTTAACATGAGCGAATAAATGAAGATTTGCAATAGAACTGTGGTAAGAACTCTTTTTATAACACTGCTTCTGCTCCTGATTTATTCAGGGGCAGAAGCCCATTCAATACAGTATCAAGTTGAAAGCAAAGGTATAAGCGCGCGGATATTTTATTCGCCTGACGATCCTGCAAGTAACTCACAATATGAGATATTTGGCCCCGGCGATAAAATACCTCACCAGCAGGGGCGGACAGACAAAAATGGTTTTGTCTCATTTCTACCTGACAGGGCAGGAATATGGCTTATCAATGTCAGGGACGAATCGGCTCATGGTTATCATGGAGCACAGATAAAGATAACGGTGAATGAAAGTCTTTTCATGGAGTCTTTCAAAAAACCCCTTGTCGCTGTGTATACAAAGACGATTGTAGGTTTGGGGATAATTGGCTGGATCATTGGATTGTGGGCGATATGGAGAAGAAAAGGAGTAGCGCATGATTTCAAAAAGGGCCCAGGATATCCCTCCCTTCATTGTAATGGACGTCCTGGAAAAAGCGCAGGAACTGGAGAGAAAAGGCGAACGGATCATCCATCTCGAGGTGGGGGAGCCGGACTTTGATACCCCAGAATGTATCAATGAAGCCGGTTATCGTGCCATCTGCGCAGGAAAGACCCATTATACCCACAGCCTGGGGTTGATCGAATTGAGGGAGGCGATTGCCGAAGATTACTGGAAAAAACATCGGGTAAATATATCGCCGGAACAAATTCTCATTACTTCGGGAACCTCCCCGGCCCTGCTCCTGCTCTTTTCGGCTTTGCTTGATGCCGGAGACGAGATCATTCTCTCCAATCCGTATTACCCTTGTTATCCCAATATCATCCGCTTTGTCAATGGAGTGCCTGTCTTCATTGATGTGCAAGAAGAAGAGGGATTCCAGTATCTGCCGGAGATGATTGCAGAAAAACTGGAGCCCAGGGTCAAGGGAATAATGATCAATTCGCCGGCCAATCCCACCGGAAACATCATGTCCCGACAGAGGATGGAGAGGATTGCCCAGTTTTCGCCTTACATCATTTCCGACGAAATCTACCACGGCCTGGTCTATGAGGGAGAAGCTCATTCCATTCTGGAGTTCACGGATCGGGCCTTCGTCATCAATGGCTTTTCCAAACTATACGCTATGACCGGCTGGCGCCTGGGATACCTGATCGCCCCCCGGGAGTTTATCCGGCCCCTGCAGAAGATCCAGCAAAACCTCTTCATCTCGGCCAGTTCCTTTGCGCAGTGGGCGGCCCTGGCGGGCATTAAAAATGCGGACAACGATGTCCGAAAGATGAAGGAAACTTATGATTTGAGACGCCGCTTTCTTATCCCCCGGCTCAGGGAAATGGGGTTTGGAATCACGGTGGAACCCACCGGAGCTTTCTATGTTCTGGCTAATGCCAAACGCTTTTCCCCTGATTCCTACCGCCTGGCCTTTGACATCCTGGAGAAAGCAAAGGTAGGCGTGGCGCCGGGCATCGATTTTGGATCGAACGCCGAAGGATACCTGCGGTTTTGTTATGCCAATTCGCTGGAAAACATCCAGGAAGGCATGGATAGACTGGAGCGATACCTAAAACAATATAAGTGACCACTCGAGCAGCAGCTATTTGAACGGGCGCTGTCCCAATTCTCTTGTTTTTGGATCGCAAGCAACATTTTTGTTAGCCCTTTTTCCAAATAGAACAAAAATGTCCTCTCCGCGGACGCCGACCAACAGCTTTAATTATTTTATTCCAAACACTTACACAAACAATCTTCCTTTGGCATCCTCCTTGCACTGGAAAGAGCCGCAAGAATAATTTCTAAAGGAGGTTTTGACTATGAATTCGGGAGATACAGCCTGGGTGTTGACCGCCAGCGCCCTCGTATTGCTGATGACCATTCCGGGGCTGGCTTTTTTCTACGGCGGTTTGGTGCGCCGCAAGAACGTCCTGTCCATACTGATGCAGTGCTTTATCATCGTCTGCGTGATCAGTCTCCAGTGGATGCTCTTCGGTTATTCGTTGGCCTTTGGTCCTTCTATTAACGGGATCATCGGCAATCTGGATTGGGCGGGCTTGGCAGGGGTAGGCGCGGCGCCAAACTCGGATTACGCCGCGACGATTCCTCATTCGGTCTTTATGATCTTTCAGGCCATGTTCGCCATTATTACGCCGGCCTTGATTATCGGCGCCTATGCCGAAAGGGTCAAGTTTTCCGCTTTTCTGGTTTTCACTGTTTTATGGGCCACCCTGGTCTATGATCCGCTGGCGCACTGGGTGTGGAATACCGGCGGCTGGCTCAAGGCCTTGGGCGCGCTGGATTTTGCGGGCGGCATTGTCGTACACGTAAGCTCCGGTGTCTCGGCACTGCTGCTGGCTATATTGCTGGGCAAGCGGGTTGGCTACAACCATAAGCCCATTCGTCCCCATAATCTCCCATTTACGGTTCTGGGCGGCGCGCTTCTATGGTTCGGCTGGTTCGGTTTTAACGCAGGCAGCGCCCTGGCCGCAGACGGCCTGGCCGGAAACGCCTTGGTCGCCACCCACATGGCCGCGGCTGCCGCGGGGCTGACCTGGGCGCTCGTGGAATGGTGGCACAACGGCTCGCCGACCATTCTAGGAACAGTAACCGGCGCCGTCGCCGGCCTGGTCGCCGTAACGCCGGCCTGCGGTTTTGTCAACCCGATGAACGCGATGTTCATCGGGATCATGGTCGCGGTGATCTGCTACCTGGCGGTGGCAATCGTCAAAGCCAAACTCGGCTATGACGATTCGCTGGATGCCTTTGGCGTCCATGGTGTCGGCGGGACTTTCGGCACTCTTGCCACCGGCATCTTCGCGGAGAAAGCCGTCAATCCGGCCGGCGCGGACGGCCTCCTCTTCGGCAATCTGCATCTTTTTATGGTTCAGTGCTTGCTAGTGGCTGTCGCGGTGGCATTTGCCGTAGTCATGACCTTTATTATCTATAAAATCGTGGATTTCCTGATCGGTATGAGAGTTGAAGAGAACAATGAAATCGTCGGACTGGATTTGACCCAGCAGAGCGAAGCCGCTTACACGGTGATTGAATAGGAGGAGACCGGCATGAAACTCATCATCGCAATTATCCAGCCGCACAAGCTGGAGGCCGTAAAAAAAGAACTGGAAGCCGTGGAAGTAAATCTTATGACCGTAACTAACGTCCTGGGTCAGGGCCGACAGAAAGGCGTGACGGAATTTTACCGGGGCGCGAAAGAAGCGGGCGGCCTGCTAAATAAGATACGACTGGACATCGCCGTCAACGAAGCCTTTGTTGAACCGACGATTGCCGCCATAACCAAAGGCGCGCACACCGGCAATGTGGGCGACGGCAAGATATTTGTCTTGGAACTCGCCGAGTGTATCAGAATCAGCAGCGGTGAACGAGGTGGCGGCGCAATCGGCTGATTTTTTCCCAGACCCCGGTCGCCGGGGCCTGGGCAATCCCAACTGCTGTAAGCAAAGCGGGGTCGCCCTGCCGCAGGTTTCCCCGGTATTGTCTTTTATCCTGCTGTATAGTATAGGTTGATTGTTAATATGGCCGTCGCTGCCAAGCCGGCCTGGCCGGCGTTTTTTTATCCGGGGGGAAGATGAAGATAACCAAAGAAGAGGTGGCCCACGTGGCCCATTTGGGAAGGCTGGAACTTTGCGAGGAGGAGATGCTGAGTTTCACCTTTCAGTTAAACCGGTTTCTGGAATATATTGATACACTAAACGAACTGGACACTTCCGGTGTAAAACCCATGACCCACCCCCTGGCTCTTAGCAATGCCTTCCGGGAGGACATGGTGACACCCTCCCTGCCGGATGGAATCCCGCTTGCCGGCGCCCCCGCGCCACGGGAAAGATTTTTCTCCGTCCCCAGGGTTATTGAATAGGAACTCAAAATGGAACTGTGCCGTCTTACAATCCACGAACTTCAGGACAAACTGCGCTCCGGTGAGACCTCACCCACGGCTATTTTACAATCCGTTTTTGACCGGATCGACCAGGTTGAGGATGATGTTC
Source organism: uncultured delta proteobacterium (assembly GCA_947085375.1). Taxonomy (GTDB): domain Bacteria; phylum Desulfobacterota; class Syntrophia; order Syntrophales; family CAMTWB01; genus CAMTWB01. The sequence goes on along the minus strand of CAMTWB010000016.1, from coordinate 48,778 downwards.
ACGCCTATATTTCGACCTTCCGCAACGAGGCTTTTGACCTAGCTGCCGGTCAGGATGAACAGGTGCGCAAGGGGGATATTGCTATTTTGACCGGTATTCCTATCGCTCTGAAGGATATCCTCTGCACTAAAGGCTGGAAAACAACCTGCGGCTCACGGATTCTCCACAATTTCATCCCTCCCTATGACGCCACGGTGGTAGAAAAATTAAGAGCTGCCGGTGCGATTTTCATCGGCAAAACCAACATGGATGAATTCGCCATGGGGTCATCCACGGAAACATCCTTTTTCGGTGTAACCAGGAATCCCTGGGACCTCTCCCGGATTCCCGGAGGTTCCAGCGGCGGATCGGCGGCGGCGGTGGCTGCCGCCTTGTGCATCGCCTCCATCGGCACCGACACGGGCGGATCAATCCGTCAGCCGGCGGCACTAAACGGTGTGGTGGGGATGAAACCCACCTATGGCCGGGTTTCCCGCTACGGCATGATTGCGTTTGCCTCCTCTTTAGACCAGATCGGCCCACTTACCAGGGATGTCCAGGATTGCGCCATTATGATGAATGTGCTGGCCGGCCATGACCCTAAAGATTCCACCTCGGCGCCCCAGGAGTCCCCTGATTATTTGAGCTATCTGGGAAAAGACATCAGCGGCTGGACTATTGGCATCCCCCAGGAGTATTGCATCGATGGGGCAGATCCAGAGGTGCAAGCAACGCTGGATCGGGCCGTGACCACCTTGGAAAAATTGGGTGCCCGTTGCGTTTTCGTATCTCTCCCCCATACCCGCTACTGTATCGCCGTCTATTATATAATTGCTCCGGCAGAGGCCAGTTCCAACCTGGCCCGTTACGACGGCGTAAGATTCGGCTACCGCACCCCGGATGCCCCCGATCTTATTTCCCTGTACAAGAGGAGCCGTTCCGAGGGCTTCGGCAATGAGGTGAAGCGGCGGATCATGATCGGCACCTACGCCCTTTCTTCAGGCTACTACGATGCCTATTACAAAAAGGCCTCCCAGGTGCGCGGCCTCATCCGTGACGACTTGGGCCGCGCTTTCGAAAGATGCGACGCCCTGATAACCCCCACCACGCCTACCCCGGCCTTTGCTATCGGAGAAAAGACCGGAGACCCCCTTCAGATGTACCTCTCGGATATTTTTACCATCCCGGCCAACCTGGCGGGCATTCCGGCGCTTTCGGTGCCTGGAGGCTATAGCAAAGAAGGGCTGCCTTTGGGGGTACAGCTTCTGGCGCCGGCCTTTGAAGAGGGAAGACTGCTGCAGCTGGCCCATGCCTTCGAAAGGGTCGCAGCCGTGGAGAAGAGGACGCCCGCGCTGGCCTGATTGACGAGAAATGACTTTCTGGCAAAGGAGAAGGAAATGACACCGGCAAAAGAAATATGGAGCGATATCGAAAAGATTCGCGCCCAGGCGCCCTTGGTGCACAACATCACCAATTACGTGGTTATGAACACCTCCGCCAATGCGCTGCTGGCACTAGGGGCTTCCCCGGTAATGGCCCATGCCATAGAAGAAGTGGATGAGATGGTGTCAATCGCCTCGGCCCTGGTGATCAATATCGGTACATTAAGCGATTCCTGGATCAGATCGATGTTTGCCGCCGCCCGGGCCGCCCGCAAGCGCGGGATACCAATTATTCTCGATCCAGTCGGCGCCGGCGCCACCCTGCTGCGGACCAATACGGCGCTTGACCTGTTGCGCGAAGCGCCGGCCACCATCATCCGGGGAAATGCCTCGGAAATCCGTGCCCTGGTGCTTGCCGAAGGGGCCACCAAAGGGGTGGACAGCCGTCACGGTGCGGAAGATGCCCTTGCAGCGGGGCAGTCACTGGCCCAAACCTTCGGCTCGATCGTAAGCATCAGTGGCGCAGTAGATATTATCGTAGGGGGAGAGGTGACCATCCGCATTGCCAATGGTCACCCCCTGATGCCGCTGGTTACTGGGTTGGGCTGCAGCGCCTCGGCCTTGACCGGCGCCTTTGCGGCCGTTAATTCGCTTCCCGAAAAAGCAGCGGCTCATGCCATGGCCGTTATGGGGATAGCCGGAGAGCTGGCCGCCTTGAAGGCCCCAGGGCCGGGCAGCCTGCAACTCCACTTCCTTGATGCTCTCTACCGCCTCTCTTACGATGATGTGGCAAGCAAGCTCCGTTGGGATGAAAAGTGAAGAAAATTGTAACGAGACCGCCGGACTATAGTCTTTACCTGGTGACCGACCGGGCGCTGGCCGCGCCAAAAACGATCGAAGAGGTGGTGGCAGCGGCCATCGCGGGGGGCGTTTCGGTGGTGCAGTTAAGAGAGAAGGATACCTCAACCCTGGACTTTCTTCTTCTGGCCAGGCGGCTTTTGAACATTTTGCGCCCCGCCGGGGTGCCGCTCATCATTAACGACCGGCTGGACGTGGCGCTGGCCGCCGGGGCCGACGGGGTACATCTGGGCCAAACCGACCTCCCCTGCCGGGAGGCGAGGCAGATTATGGGACCGGGCGCAATTATCGGCCTGTCCGTGGAGACGATTAAACAGGCCCGACAGGCGGAGGAACTGGATTTGGACTACCTGGCGGCCAGCCCTGTTTTCGCTACCCCTACCAAAACGGATGCCGCACCTCCCTGGGGACTGGCCGGACTTACGGCACTACGAAAGCAGACCAGCCGGCCCCTGATCGCCATCGGGGGGATAAATCGGACTAACGTCGAGGCGGTCTTAAGGGCCGGCGCGGACGGCATCGCCGTGGTATCCGCTATTTGCGCGGCCGGCGATCCGGCAGCGGAAGCGCGAGAGCTAAGAGAAATCATCGCGAAGGTTCGCGGGACAAAGTAAGGAAGCCTGCCATGAAACTATCCGCCATTGGGGAATTCGGATTCATTGCCCGTTTTTCGCCACCTTTTATTGAAGGTCTGGCGGTAGATAACGTGGGTATCGGTGATGACTGCGCGGTGATTCCCTGGCAGCATGAGACATCTCTTCTGGTCACCACTGACATGTTGATTGAAGATATCCATTTCCTGCGCAAGCGAATTTTGCCCCAGGACCTGGGCTACAAGTCGCTCGCGGTGAACCTGAGTGATATTGCCGCGATGGGGGGCAAGCCTTCCAGCGCCTACCTCAGCCTGGGAATTCCCCCGGACATCGAGGTCGAGTGGCTGGATGAGTTCTTCGTGGGCTTAAGTGAGCTTGCTCAAAGGTGGGAGGTAAAACTCCTGGGGGGAGATACTACCAGATCGCCGGGGCCGCTGGTGATCAATGTCGCCGTCTTGGGCCAGATGGAAAATCAGCACATAAAATATCGCTTTGGCGCCCAAACCGGTGATATTATCGCCGTAACCGGTCACCTGGGAGATTCCGCCGGAGGCCTCATGATCCTCCTGGAGGACCGGCCGCTGGACAAGGATGCCCTTGCTTTGCTTCAGATCCATCATCGGCCCTCTCCCGGACTAGCCGAGGGCGCCTGGCTGGCCCGTTTTGATGCGGTTCATGCCATGATGGATGTGTCCGATGGAATAGATTCAGACCTAAAGCGGATTATGGAGAGGTCCCGTTGCGGAGCTCGGATTTTTCTGGAGCAGCTGCCGCTGTCGGCAGAGCTCCGGCGTGCCGCCGCTCGTTATAATTGGAAAGCGCTGGAACTCGCTGCCGCCGGTGGCGAGGATTACTGCCTGTTGGTCGCCATTGCCCCGGAGGCTTTCCCGGAGATACAGGGAAAGTTTCAGGAACGCTTCGGCAGGCCGCTTGGCGAAATCGGAATCGTCACCGGAAGCGAAGAGGGCCTCTGTTATATGCTGGCCGACTGTCCGGTTAAACTCGGCAAAACCGGTTTTAATCACTTCGCTTAGCCCGGGGTGCCGAACTTGTAAAAGGTTGTCAAGGATGGAACAAATATGAATTTCGAACCAGTAATTGGGCTTGAGGTTCACGCCCAGCTTTTGACCGACTCCAAGATATTCTGCGGCTGTTCAACAAAATTCGGCGCCCTGCCGAACAGCAACACCTGCCCGGTTTGTCTCGGTTTCCCTGGAGTTTTGCCTGTGCTTAACCGGCGCGTGCTCGAGTATGCGATAAAAATGGGCCTCGCCACCAATTGTCAGATTAATGCCCGCTCCAACTTTGCCCGGAAGAACTATTTTTACCCCGATCTGCCCAAGGGCTATCAAATATCCCAATACGACCAGCCCTTGGCGGAACATGGCTATGTAGATATAGAAATCAACGGCGACCGGAAAAGAATCGGCCTTACCAGAATTCATATGGAGGAGGACGCCGGCAAGCTTCTCCATGACGAGTACAGCCCCGTGAGCTATGTGGATCTGAACCGCGCCGGGGTCCCGCTCATCGAGATTGTCAGCGAGCCGGACATCAGAAGCCCGGAAGAGGCATCCGCCTACTTAAAACGTATCCATGAAACCCTGGTTTACCTCAATATCTGCGACGGAAATATGGAGGAAGGAAGTTTCCGCTGCGATGCCAACATTTCATTGCGTCCCCGCGGCGCCACTTCCTTCGGCACCCGAACGGAGCTCAAAAACCTCAACTCCTTCCGCCACGTTCAGCGGGCTATCGAATACGAGATCAAAAGGCAGGGCTATCTCCTGGAAAACGGTGAGGCCATTGTCCAGGAAACCCGCCTCTGGGATGACTCGCAGGGAATTACCATCTCCATGCGTGGCAAGGAAGAGGCCCATGATTATCGCTACTTCCCCGACCCGGATCTGATACCGCTGGTGATCGATCAAAACTGGTGCGAGGCCATAAGAGCATCGCTCACGGAGTTACCGCTGGAAAAGCGGGACCGGTTCGTACGGCAGCATCAATTGCCCCCGTACGATGCCGGGGTTCTGACCGCAAGCGCCGCCCTGGCGGACTACTTCGAAGAGGTGGCGCTGATTTCCGGCCAGCCCAAGCAGGCCAGTAACTGGATTATGGGAGAACTGCTGGCCTTCCTCAAAGAGGACAAAAAAGAAATAACCGACTGTCCCATCAGACCGGAATCCTTGGCGGAACTGATCAACTTGATCCAGCAGGGAACAATCAGCGGCAAGATGGGCAAGGAGATCATCGCCGAAATGTACGCCTCGGGCCGCCCTCCGCAGGCAATCATCGCCGAAAGGGGGCTTACGCAAATCACTGATGAGACCGCCTTGGAGAAAACCATTCGGGAAATAATTGCCGCCAACCCCGTCCAGGTGGAGCAGTATCGGGCCGGAAGGGAAAAGGTTTTCGGTTTCTTTGTCGGCCAGGCCATGAAGGCCACCGCCGGCAAGGCCAACCCCCAGATCATCAATGATCTGCTGAAGAGATTGCTGCCATGATCAAGACCATCTGGTGGCAGGACAATCAGGTTCATTTGATCGATCAAAAGGCGCTGCCGACTGCGGAAAAGTACGTGGTCTGCCGTGATTACCGTGAGGTAATCCGTTGTATCCGGGATCTGACTATCCGGGGGGCGCCGGCAATTGGCGTTGCCACCGCCTTAGGAATTGCTTTGGGAATGCGCGCCCTGGAGAAAGACGATGACGCGGATCAAAAATTCGCCAAGATATGCGCCCTTTTTGCCCAGGCCAGACCCACGGCGCGCAACCTTTTTTGGGCTATCGAAAGGATGAGAGGCTGCTATGAACGCTTGAAAGGGGCCCCATTGGGGGAAAAGCAGGAATCACTCCTGGCGGAAGCACAAGCCATTCTCAAGGAGGATATCGCCAACAACATTCGCCTGGGCGCCCAGGGGCAAACTCTGTTTGCCGATGGGACCCGTATCCTCACCTATTGCAATGCGGGGGCACTGGCTACCGCCGGTTACGGCACCGCTCTGGGGGTGATCAGGGCGGCTACGGAGGCAGGTAAAAAACTGCACGTTTATACCTGTGAAACCAGACCCATACTGCAGGGAGCAAGACTGACCGCCTGGGAACTGACTAAGGAGGGCATCGCCACCACCCTGATCACGGACAACATGGCAGGCGTTGTCTTGAACCAGGGGAAGGTGGATTGCATCATCGTGGGGGCCGACCGGATAGCGGCCAATGGGGATGTGGCCAACAAGGTGGGAACATATAGCCTGGCCGTTTTGGCCCGGGAAAACCAGGTACCCTTTTATGTGGCCGCCCCTACTGCTACCATCGACTTGGCAAACACAGCGGGGACCGACATTATTATAGAAGAGCGCCATCCGGCGGAGGTCTCGACAATGGGAGGCATCAGAGTCGCCCCGACGGGCATTAATGTTTATAACCCGGCATTCGATATCACCCCTCACCGGTTCATCACTGCCATAATTACCGAGCGAGGCATCATCCGGCCCGATTATCAGCAAAGCCTCGCTCGCCTGATGAAACAATGACCCGACAAGACCCACAGACCAAGCTCATTCTCTTTGACTTCGACGGCGTCCTGGCGGATTCCTTGGTCATGTATGAAAAATCGATGATCTTGACTTTTCAAACCATGGGCCGGCCCATCGTTACCAACCGGGCCGAATATCTGGACCTCTTTGAGGATAACCTTTTTGACGGCCTGATAAAAAAAGGGGTCGATCTGGAGGAGTTTTTTCGGGCCAGCACGGCCATTGCCAGACCGGACGTCCCGAAAATCCCGGAGCCATTTTTCCAGATGATCCCGGTAGTCAAGGCTTTAAAGGATCGTCATACTCTTTTAATCATCTCATCGAATGGAACCGAAACCATCCGAAATACCCTGGTGCGCCATGATTTCCTCGATTGCTTTGCCGCGATCCTCGGCGCCGATTTCAATTTCAGCAAAAAGGAAAAGATCGAACAGGTGATTTTACTGCACCAGGCAGATAGACAGCAAACTTACTACGTGGGCGACACCACAGGAGATATCAGAGAAGCCAAACAAGCCGGGGTAAAAACCGTAGCGGTAACCTGGGGCTGGCACAACAGAGAAAGGCTCAGGTTGGCCGATCCGGACTATCTGATTGATACCCCGGAGGAACTCCTTTCAATCTGATATTGATGATCTCGTAAAAACTCTGCACAGGGTAAGTTTTGGGACGGCTTAAAAAAGTTTGCGCGGGCTAAGCTTCAAAACGCAAGTCGCCGCCGCTTTCTTACTTATATTCCACTCCATAGAGCCTCTTTACCATCGCCCGGATGCCGTTGAAGTCGCTGTCTTTTGCCTCCAAAAATCTTGTATATCCCTTGTCAATGGCCTTGATGATTGCAGTGTCTGTTATGGACAGCAGGGCTTTTTTTATTTTTTCGGCAACTTCCGGTTCAATGTCTTTGTTAACACAGATCGGAAATTGTGGGATCGGTTCTGATGTTTTAATGGCAACAAGTCCTTTACCGGTAAACTCCGACACAACCGAGTCCATCATTCCGCCGGCATCGTATTCTCCCTTTAATATGGCATTGGCCACAATGTCATGGCCTCCCAGGTAGGCATAATGTGAAAGGTCTTTCAGCGTAATTCCCGCCTCTGCCAACATCGCCAGAGGAACGAGGGTCGCACCGGTAGATTTTTCGCTGCCGAAGCAAATTCTCTTTCCCCTGAGTTCTGCCAGTGACTTTATGCCGCTGGCCTTAGAAACCACTATCGCACTTTTGTAGGTTGGCGCACCGTCTTTCTCAAAATATCCCAAGAGCTTTGTTCCATGTTTATGCTTGCCCTCGATGTAAGTGGTAGGGGTCTGGTAAGATACCATTACCTTGCCGCAGCCGAGATCATCAATTGCCTCTACATAATCTTTCCCGACTTTTATCACGTAATCGGTTGCAAGCGTCTTGTTCAAGTATTCAACAAGCGGTGTAAATTTTTTGTTCATCGCCACGGCATTTTCCAGCGGAACGACACCAAACATATTTAGCTTAAAGGCACTGGTTTCTTGCAGCAGCTTATAAGAGAGACCTGTTACTGCGACACAGGCTTCGGAAGTCTTTTTAGCATTCTTGGCCGTATCCTCCGTTAACCGGGAAATCTTCTCCAAGTTGCTCGACATTTCAACTGTGGTCGCTGACTGTTCTTCCACTGCTGTTGCTATCTGCTGTATTGTGTCTGATACACTTGTTGAGGCCGTTATTATGTCTTCCAAAATCGATGAAATTTTATTTGAAATCTCATGAGCTTCGTTAGCCTCCGTAACACCCTGCTCCATTGTCTTTGCCGCATCGCTTGTCTTGGCCTGAAGGGTCTTTATTACATGGGATATCTCCTTTGTTGCCTTTGTCGTCCTCTCAGCAAGTCTCCGGACTTCATCCGCCACTACTGCGAAACCTCTTCCGCTTTCGCCAGCTCTTGCCGCTTCAATGGCGGCATTTAACGCCAGGAGATTAGTTTGATCGGCAATGTCTTCTATCAATGAGACGATCTCTCCTATTGCCGCCGCATTTTTCCATAGTTCTGTTATAATTTTTGCGGAATTTTCAGCTGAGGCGATTACTTTTTTAATGCCTTCCATGCCGGATTCGACTGTCTTCCCTCCGGTTTCCGCAATGCCAGAGGCGTTTTTTGCTGAATCCGCTACTGCCTGTGTGTTCTTGGCCACTTCATTTATCGCGTCACTCAATTCGACCATCGCAGCAGCCAGCCGCAAAACCTGGGCGCTCTGTTCATCAGCCCCGCCGGCCATAATTTTTGACACCTTGGACAAATCGGCAGAGGCAGATGATATCTGATTGGCAGTATTCAACGACATGCCTATTACGGAGTGAAATCTGCCAATCAAGTCATCAAAAAGACCTGAAAGTTCTGACATTTCATCCGTACCATTAAGTGCAATCCTCTTGGTTAGATCCTTTCCGCCTGTGGCAAGATCAGCTATGGCCCGGGCTATTTCCCTTTTTTTTTGGATCAGAGGAAACAGCACCCATACATCCCCGGCGATGACCAGCAGGAGAATAACTAAAGAAAGACCTGCAATTAGAGCACTGGTGCCTGAGTAAATATTGAAGACAATGATGCCGGCTGTCAGAATGGCACTTTTAATAACCGCTTTTCTGATTAGGCTATCCATTTTTTGCTGCTCCTTCTACTGGAAATTGGCATCATGAAAAAAACAAGCCAAGGCACCATTGTATTATCTGATGCTTCGGCAAAAATCGGCAAAGCTTAAATTTGATGAACTCGAAATGTTTGCAAATAGAATTTCGCAAATTATGTGCCGGACAGTATTGTCGCCGTCCCTATTTTCCGAGGACTATTCATAGTCAAAATTGTTGCGGGCCGTTAGCGCATCTCCGGCTCTATACGCCAGATGCTCTTCCTGCCCAGCCCCCGCTTACAAGCCCCGCAGCCGCTCCGGGCGCAGACGCCGGTTATCGCCTGCGGCAATGACCTCCCGAATCAGGCGCAGGGTTTTTTCCTTTTCCTGCGGCATTGGTGCGCGAATGGACAGGTAATTTGATGCGTGATTGGAGGTAAAGAAACAGTCGGTAAAATCCGAGTGGGCAATCATTATTTCCAGTTCTCTCAAAAAACCGAAGCTGTCCGGCAGGACAAAACGTCCCTTAATGTAATCTTCGTAAAGGGGTGTTCCGGGAACAACCATTACCGTAAGAACACCGGCGTAGTCGGGATCGATGTCGGTTAGTATCCGTGCGGTATCGAAGGCGTGTTCAATGCTTTTTTCGATGCCGCCGATTCCCAGGAGGACCGTTACCGAAAGCAGTATTCCGGCCGCCTTGATCTTCCGGCCGGCCTCGACCATCTGGGCATAGGTCGCTCCCTTGCTGATATTCTGCAGCAGTTCTTCATTGCCCGTCTCAACTCCCAGATAGACGATCCCCAGCCCCAACTCCCGCAGGCGGATCAATTCCTCAGGGGTCTTGCGGAGGATGCTCTTGGCATTGGCGTAGCAACCGATCCTTGTGACCCCTTTAATGTGGCGGCCAATAGATGTCAATATCTCCACCAGGCGCGCCTGGGGGATTATCAGGGCATCGCCGTCACACAGAAATATCCGCTCCACAAAATTAAGCCCACTTGCCTCCCGAATATCTTCCTCGATTTCCGCTCCCGTTTTAATCCGGAACTTTTCCCCTTTGTAGGTAGGACAAAAGGTGCACTTATTGTGCGAGCAACCCACGGTCACCTGTAAAAGCAAGCTATTGGCCTCGCTGGGCGGTCTGATGATCATCCCTTCATATTTCATGGTTTTCCCTTCGCCGAAACAGTTGGTCGCACAGCCTGGTGGTTATTGTTGCTTGACAGCCGTGATGCTCGCCATTATGATTAAAAAAAAACCCCTAAAGGAGATAAGATGAAACTAGAACATGTTGCCTTCAATGTCAACCATCCCCGCGAAATGGCCCAATGGTATGCTCAAAATCTGGACATGAAGATAGTCAGGGCCGATCCGGAACCACCATACATCCGCTTTCTTGCCGATAAGGCCGGTCAGAGCATGATCGAGTTTTACAATAATCCGGCGGTAACCGCTCCCGACTATGGCGCCATCGATCCCCTGGTTTTACACATTGCGTTTGCTGTGGTTGATATCGAGGCGACCCGGGACCGACTGATTGCAGCCGGCGCCACTGCGGTTAATGAAATCGTAACCCATCCCTCCGGTGACAAGATGGCCTTTCTACGGGATCCCTGGCGCATGACGATCCAGCTCATCTTGCGCCAAAAGAGCCTGATCTGACCAAACGAATTCGTCATCGCTGACCTTAAGCGGCCAGAAGGGCCGCGCCGATGGCGCCTGTCAATTGGGCCACTGGGGAAACCTCGAGCGGTTTTCCCAGGGTCTTCTCCAGTGCCTTCACCACTCCGCTGTTCTTAGCTACCCCACCGGTCATCATGACAGGAAGAGCCAGCCCCAAGCGGTGAACCATAGCGGCAATCCGCTGCGAGATGGCCTCGTGAATCCCGGCAACGATGTTTTCCCGGTCTTCCCCACGAGAAATTAGGGATATTACTTCTGATTCAGCAAACACCGTACAGAGGCTGCTGATCCGGGCCGGATGGGAAGAATTGGCCGCCATTTCACCCATCTGGTCGAGAGGAATTTCCATGGCGCGGGCCATTACTTCCAGGAATCGTCCGGTTCCGGCGGCGCACTTGTCGTTCATGATGAAATTCGCCACCTTGCCCTGTCCATTGAGCAAGATGGCCTTGCTGTCCTGTCCGCCCACGTCGATAATAAAACGGACCAGGGGATTCAAAAAGGAAGCCCCCGCAGCATGGCAGGTGATCTCCGTGATTGCCTTGTTGGCAAAGGAGAGGCTTTTCCTTCCGTAGCCGGTGGCGATTATCCAGTCGATTTTATGCTCAGAAAGACCAACGTTGGCAAGTACCTCCGCCAGTACCCTCCTGGCTGCCTCTTCCGGCTTGTAGCCGGTCGCAGCTATACCTGTGCCAAGTATCCGATCTCCCTCCATGATAACGACTTTGGTGGTAATAGAACCGACATCAATTCCCGTGGTGATCATTGATTATTGCCCCTTTTTGGGATCATTACTGTTTAACCATTCCTGGCATCCCATTCTTGCGGCCCAAGGCAGGTATCCTTGGGGGCCGCTACTTTGCCTTCTGGCGCTGCTGCTGTCAAGTTTTTTGAAGGCAATGCGGATAGGGGGTCAGATTTTGTTTTTTGCCTTACTTTCGCTCCCACTGCTTCAATCTTGCAGATTGAACCACAATTTTAAAGGGTGAAGCCAAAAGAACGGACAGGTCTCAACATCTGATGTCGCCCAATTTGAAGTGTCAAGACCTGATCCTAGTGTTTCCCACTGATTGAAACGGAAATGACTTGTTAATTTGACCGCGGCGCGTAAATGAGGCTGACAACCCGGTCCCATTCGTAGAGGTGCAACGCTGTCAGAGTGTCTCCGCCATAGGCGTAGCTGCTTTCATTCGCGCTCAATTTCAAGAGGCGCACCGCCCGCCAAGCAGCGATGAGGTGCAAATTAAGCGCCTTTGCCGCTGCCTCCTTGGCCGTCCAGACCATTGCCACCGCTTGAGTCATAACGACAGAGGAAGAGCGGGCAGTGGCAAGCTCATCCATATCCATGAAATAATTGCCGGCTTTGACTATTTTCGGTGAGATTGCCTCGATGTCCAGGCCGATTGGCCGCGTGCCCGCCACGACCAGGGTAAAGCGCTTATCATGGGAGACGGAAGCAAAAAAAAGGCCGTCCGCGCCTGGCAATATGGGTCGTCGATCCGTTTGGCTTACCGTTTCGAGTGTACCTGACAGCTGAGCTGGGCTTACCAAGCCCATTTTATATGCTAAAAGCTTGAGGCAAATACGTGCGGCGATAAAACTTCTCCTTCTTCTTTCCGTAAAACATTTGGCCAATGACTGCTCGAATGGGGTGAGGGCGTTTTGGAAAGAAGGCGGCAAATAATCCTGTTCCAGCAATATGTAACCGGCAACTGTACGATCGAGGGCACTTGAAAATGCGGGGGATAGCCGGGCGATGGACTGTCCGACTGCAGCGATGGTTTGGTCAAGGGAAAGCAGGTTCATTTCGTAAAGTTATTTGGCTGCCGAAGCGGCCGCTTTGGCGGTAAAAACTCTATTTCCCCTCCCCCGGTGGTAAATGCAGCGGGAGGGGGATGAAAAGACGCGACATATCCACTATTATCACCCTCTACCCGTATCAAGTACGGGGCAGGCCCCAACCCACTAACATCAAGGGAGGAAGCCTTTTGACTTTTTGCCGTGCCATCAATTGTAATGCTATAATAAAATTAGCCGCCCGTCGAACAGTTTCTTCCGTTTCTTCCGGCTCATCAATCTTTACTGCAAAATTAAAGAAAGGCTTGTATTGAAAATGTCAACGTAATAATGTCAGAGCGAGTTTTGGAACCAGTTTGTAATTGGAGGCGCACCGTGAAATTAAGAGAAGTGAAACAAATATTGAATGCGGAAGTAATATGCGGCGAAGACAAGATTGATACCATTTTTGTCACTGCCGTTGCCGCAGCTGATATGATGAGCGAGGTTCTTGCTTATTCGCATGAACATGCCGTGCTCTTGACCGGCCTGACAACACCCCAGGTTTTAAGAACGGCACAAATCATGGACCTCGATGCCGTCATCTTTGTCCGGGGGAAAAGACCGGCCAAGGAAACGGTTGAACTTGCTCTAAAAGTAGGCATACCACTACTGCTGACTCAGGATCTGTTATACGCAGCCTGTGGGAAGCTTTACTCTCGAGGAATACCCGGCTGTTGATTGAAATATTTGAATAAGAATCGGGGAGGCTAGCAATGGCGGAAACCAGGGATATGGAAATCCTTTCCAAATACAGGGAGTTTTTTCAGGATTTGAGGGCCAAAAACATCATGAACAGCAATGTCATTGTACTCAAAGAAGAAGATACAATGACTGAAGCCAGGGATATCATGAAAAGGAAAAAGATATCTGGCATCCCGATTGTCGATGATACGAATTGTTTAATCAATATTGTTACCATGGAAGACCTCCTCAAAGCCTTGGAAGCAGGAGAGCTATCTAAGAAAATTCAAGATTTCGGTCGGAAAACTGTCCTGTCTCTCCATGAATACGACCACTTCGATAAGATCGTAGAATATATTACCACCTACTCGTTTGGCAGATACCCAGTTGTGGATAACAATAAAAAAGTCATTGGCATTATTACAAAACAGGACCTGCTGTTTGGTGTAGTTTCGAAACTTTCTACGCTGTATCTTCATGACGAACGAACTAGGGAGGCTTTGGATTCACCCCTTTCTGTATTGATACAGAATCAGATCGACAAGACTAAACCAAATTTTTGGTACCTTATTAACGGTCAGGACATTAACGCTGCTGGCGAGGGCTCAGCGCTATTGAAGACTTTTCTGACTCAAAAGAAGCTGGATGAAAAACTCGTCAGAAAAATATGTATTTCCACCTATGAAGCAGAAGTAAATGTCGTCATCCATGGTGATGGGAAAGGAAGAATCGCAGTCAGTATAACCGATGACTCCATTGTGGTCTTCGTTGAGGATAACGGGCCGGGCATAGAAGATATAGAGAGAGCAATGAGGCCGGGCTTTTCCACCGCATCTGAGCATATCAGGGCGCTTGGTTTTGGCGCGGGGATGGGGCTGCCGAACATTAAGCGTTTTACCGATAAACTGGTTATTACTTCCGAGAAAAATCAAGGGGTAAAGCTGGAAATGCTGTTTTGGCTGAAGCCGGAAACAAACTGAGCGAGTAAAGTCTGGAGTGTGACAAGTAGCGAACTCACTTTTCGTGGAACTTAATTCTATCGAACTTATCTATGGCTGTCGTCGCATTGTCTTTGCCGTTGTTTCTTGCCCGCAAAAACAATTGCTCATCCGCCACCGATCAAGGGGAACAGTGCCAGAACATCGCCATCGTTTAGGCATTGATGTAGTTGGGCTCGTTTGCCATTGCACAAAAAAAAAGCAACCTCCTGCTTGGGTATATTAAGCAGGCTAATAATATCGGCAATGCTGCTGCCCTTATTTACGGTAAGCAGACTTTCCTGAAACCTGCCCAGGCGTAATGTCGCAAAAAGTTTTACTGTGATTGTAAGCTGCATATATTACCTAACCTGACCGAGGAGATTTTTTGCCAAGGCATAGCATTTGCATACCTGATATAAGATTCTGTATCATTTTGCAATAAAAATGACCTGCTGAAGTAAAGATTCAGTCTTGATGGGGGGAAGTTAATTGTAGGAGCACTGAAAGCCAGAAAGAGCCCCTATCCCACATTGGAAGAGGGTTGGCGCCTGCCCCGTACTTGATACGGGCAGAGGTCGATATATCGAATGCTTAAGCCCCCTACCCCCTCCCCTGCCCCCTCCCCTGCCCCCTCCCACGGTGGGGAGGGGACGAGGTTATAGCGTTCGACCCTGCCCACCCGTAATTGAATCTTTACCCGCTGAAGCAGTATTTTGTTGAAATAGCTTAAAATATTTGTTATCAAAATTCAAAAGGAATCTGATGCAGGCGCCCATGAAGAAAGCAATCAAGCTGCTGATAATTTGTGGAATCTTTTTAATTCCCGGCCTCAGTTCTGCACAGGGCATTCTCTTCAACCTCAGGCACTGGTCCGCTCCCGACAATACCAGGATCGTCCTTGACGTTTCCGATGAAACAGATTTCAATGTTATATCTTACGATGGTAAGGTAACGGTTGAACTTTTCAATACTGTTATTGGGGCAAATTTACAGTCAGAAATAAATCTGATCCGCTCTGGTGTCAAGAATATCACTATTTTGGACCATAAGAAGGATGCCGTCCGGATAGATGTAACCCTGCTGGAAGGTTCTGCTGCCAATGTCTTTAAGCTAAAACGGGTTGAGGATAAGCCAGAACGACTGGTTATTGATGTTACGAATTACGAAGTTGAAAGGCAACTGGAGCGAGCAAGAGAGGAGATCAAGTCCACCAAGAAAGGACTGGTGATTGTTATTGATCCCGGCCATGGTGGCGAGGATCCGGGAGCGATAGGGAAGTCGGGTACCCGGGAGAAGGATGTTGTCCTCAGTATCAGCAAAAAACTGCAGCAGCAAATAAATGCGCTTGATGGATACCAGGCCTTTCTGACCCGCAATGCCGATTATTATGTTCCTTTCAAGAAACGCCTGAAAATAGCCAGGGATTACGGGGCTGACCTCTTCATCAGTATCCATGCTGATGCCGCAAAAAACCGCAAGGCCGCCGGAAGTTCCGTTTACAGCCTTTCTTCGGGTGGCGCGCTAACTGAAGCCGCCAGAATCCTGGCCAGAAAAGAAAATCTGGCCGATATTATCGGTGGAACCATCAATGGCTATGAAATTATAAATGATTCAAGCCCCATTATTCTGAATATGTTTCAAAACAATACTATCAATATTTCTAAATCTTTTGGTTCGCTGGTCTTGACAAAACTCTCAGGATTATCGTCACTTAAATTTTCACAAGTTCAGGAAGCACCCTTTATCGTTCTTAAACTGCCTGAAATACCCGCCGTTTTAATCGAGACCCTCTACATCTCTAACCCCAAAGAAGAAAAACTGCTACGGAACAAAAAGTTTCAGGAAGCAATGGCCAGACAGATATCTCAAGCTATCCATGAATTTAGGCCATTGCAACAGCGCCTGGCCAGTGATGGGGGAGAAAAGCAGTTGCCTCCCCCGATTGAACGCAACCTGCAGCAAACGGATATTTCTTTGGTGCACCAGGAAAAACCCCAACTATATGAAGATGCTCTTGAGGATGTATTTAAAAATAGTCCCCCTGCTGCAGACGCTTCTGCTCGAACCAAAAAAGAAGTGGCCCAGCTGTCACGGCAGGAGCTGAGCAATAAAGGGAAGTACGGGTTTGCTGCCAAGCCGCTATCAACCAGCCCCAAGGTTTACCTAAGAAAAGATACCAAAAGTAAAACCGCCAAGGTTGCCATCGCAAAGCATAACAATACTAAAAATGCTAAAAGTAAAAAGGCCAGGGTTGCCATCTATCAGGTAAAAAAAGGCGACACCCTAGAAAAGATCGCCTTGCGTCACAACACTACCGTTCGAGAATTGGTCCTGTTAAATAGCTTAAACAAGAAGGAAGACCTGGCGGCACGAAATAAGGTAATAGTTCCTCTGGCAGTCAAGGGCAAGGCGATCTAATTCTGAGAACTTCGTAAAATGGCCCCGGCGAATGTCGGGGGCTTTTTTAGTAAATCAGTTCCGTATGATGACTTTTCATCAATTCCAGTTTGTTTTTGTTAACCATTAAATTTTACAACAGGAGGAGCTATGAAAAAAATTTTATTTTTACTTGTCGTGTTTTTCTTCTCTGCGACCACATTGCTAGGCGCTCAACCCCTCAAGGTTGGTGATCTCGCCCCTGATTTTAAGTTAAAGGACGCCAAGAACAAAGAATTTACCCTGAACTCGCCTGAGTTTACGGGCCGAGCACTTCTCATCATGTATGTCGACCCCGATGAAAAGGATTTAAACGTGCATGTGGAGGATGCTCTAATCAAGGAACGGGACGCCGGCAACCTCAGCAAGACGGCATTTAGAAGTTTTGGCATAACTAATCTAAAGGACACGAGCCTGCCCAATTTCCTTATCCGGCAGATAATAAAAAGTAAGCAGGAAAAAACCGGCGCCATCATTCTGCTCGATTATGACCATAGTCTGCTTAACACATGGGGCTTGAAAAAGGATTCTTCCGATGTGATCCTGCTGGATAAAAACAGGATCTGCCAGTTCATCTACCGCGGGAAACTGCCTGCTGAGGAAGTGGTGAAACTAATTGGCCTGATCAAGGAGTATCAAGCCAGATAAAGGAGGTGGCCTATGAAAAGGTTGACTTCATTGTTCATCATGTCGGCCTTTACCGCTGTTTTGTTTTTTTTCGGCCTAAACCCTCAGCTATCACAAGCCAGAGAAATTAAGATTGGCGTCATCGGTCCCATGGCTTTCACCCCAGGTGAGCACATGTGGAACGGGGCCCGACTGGCAGTGGAGGAAATAAATGCCCGGGGAGGATTTATTTTGGGAGGGAAAAAACATACCCTGAAGGCAATCAAAATAGACTCCAACGAGGAACAAAGCGTTCCTGACGCGGCCAATGCCATGGAACGCGCCATAACCTACGACAAGGTAAATTTTCTCATTGGCGGGTTCCGTACCGAAGCGGTCTTTGCCATGCAGGATGTGGCAATGGATTACAAAAAAATATTCATCGGCATCGGGGCGGCTCATCCCGAATTGTGCGCCCGCGTGGCAAACAATTACGACCGCTACAAATACTGGTTTCGGGTTACGCCGGTAAATTCGAATTATTTAGGACAAATTATTTTTATCCTGGTAGGAATGGTCGGAGATGTTGTGACCAAACAACTTGGGATCGAAGAGCCAAAAGTGGCGGTCATCGCCGAGAAGGCCGTCTGGGCCGACCCGGTAGTCGAAGCGGCGAAAACAGTCCTTCCCGGTATGGGGATGGAATTGGTCGGGATCTGGCGCCCCTCTTTCAAGGCTACTGATGTAACCGCAGAACTTACCGCAATCAAAAACAGCGGCGCCCACGTGATCTTTACCGCCTTTGCCGGAGCGGTCGGGATCGTATATGCCCGTCAATGGGGCGAACTCAGGATTCCTGCCGCCTCAGTGGGAATCAACGCCGAGGCCCAGAAGTCCGGTTTCTGGAAGGCGACCGGGGGACTGGGCAATTATGAACTGACAGCTAATGCCCTGGCGCGGGTGATGATCACCCCCAAAACAATACCATTCCATGACAAATTTACCAAAAAATACGGCGAATTTCCTCATTACACCGCCGTTGGCGCCTATGATGGCATCAATGTTTTCGTGACCGCCCTGCAGCAAGCCAAGTCCTTAGATGCAGACAGGGTAGTTACGGAAATGGAAAAGATCGATTTCACTGGCGTGGCCGGGAGGCTCGTATTCAGTAAAGACCACGATGTAACCTGGGGGCCAGGTTATGTCACCTCGGTCGGCACCCAGTGGCAGAATGGAAAACTTCAATGCGTCTGGCCGGTGCCGGAGTACGGCTGGAAGGGGATTAAGTACGAGGGCTCGATAGATTACGAACTCCCACCCGCCGTAATGGAGAGGTGGAAAAGAAAAAAGTAATGAGTTGACTTCAGCGCCGCTAATGCGGTATTTAGCGCAGCCTTAGAGACTGACGATAAAAGCGCTTCACCAAGACTGCGCCAGGGCTGCCTGCCTAATGATATAATGGCTTGATTCGTGTATTGCGAGATGTTTTATTGCCTTCAGCCTAAACATCTCAGTAGTTGCTTAAAATTTATAAGTACTTTGTGAGATTATCAACAATGAAGAAATTGTTATTGGCATTGCCGCTCTTACTGCTGCTTGCCGCATTTGTGCATCCCGGGGCAGCCCAGGCGGAGAAAGCAGAGCAAAAGGCCTTTGCTAAATATATCGTACTCATAGACCCGGCGCATGGCGGAGACGATCCAGGGGTAAAACTGGATGGCAAAACCGAAAAGGATTTGGTTCTCGCCTTGGCTTTGGGCATCAAGACGGAATTGATGAAGTACCCCAACATCGAGGTTCAGCTTACGCGGAACACCGACAAGAAAATGACCATTCAGGATCGGATTAATCTTGGCCGGAAGGTAAACCCACATATTTTTCTCAGTCTCCATGTGAATGCGGGCTTTGGTAAGAATGCCAGCGGCTATGAGGTATATTTTCCCGGCTTCAAAAGCACGCCCACAGCAGGGGGGGAATCGGCCGCTATAATCTCTGATATGACCAAAAACAGACACCTCAACGAGGCGGTTCGTTTTTCCCGTTTTCTGCAAAAGCATTTGGAGCAGGTGTTCCCCCGGAAATGGCGAGACCTGAGGGAAGCGCCATTCGTTGTCTTCGAAGGGATAAATTTTCCGGCAGTAACCGTCGAACTGGGTTTTGCCACCAATGCGGAGGATCAGAAGAAACTCAACGACAAGAATACCCAAGCGGCATTAGTGCATGCTATTGCCAAAAGCATCAGTGATTTTTCCCTTTAGAGGATCACGTTATGCCGGAAAGGAAGGGCAATAGATCTGCAGGCGATCTTCGGGAGTTGAAAATAACGCATAAGTACTTGAGTCACCACCCCGGATCAGTGCTAATCGAAATAGGCGAAACTATCCTCCTGTGCGCTGCCTCGATCGAGGAGCGGGTTCCTTCTTTCCTGAAAAATACCGGCCGGGGATGGTTAACGGCGGAATATTCGATGCTGCCCATGTCATCGCGCACCAGAGTTCCCCGGGAAGCCGTTTCGGGTAAGATCGGCGGCAGGACGCATGAGATTCAAAGATTGATCGGTCGATCTCTTCGGGCGGTTACGAATTTAGCCGCCATCTCTGAGCGCACTGTATACATTGATTGCGACGTCATCCAGGCTGACGGTGGAACCAGGACGGCAGCGATAACCGGAGGCTTTATTGCTCTGGCTCACTTATTCCTGGAAATGAAAAGAGAAGGTAAGCTGGCAACAATACCTCTCACCGATTTTGTATCCGCAGTAAGCGTCGGTATTGTCAATGGCAGCCTAATGCTGGATTTGGATTATCAAGAAGATTCGCAAGCGGAAGTGGATATGAATTTTGTCATGACCGGTCGCGGCCGGTTCATTGAAGTACAGGGCACCGCCGAAAACGCCACCTTTGATCGACAGCAACTTAGCGCAATGACCGACCTGGCAGCCAACGGAATAGAGAATCTAATTCGTTACCAGCGGGAAATTTTGGGAGACGCCATCTGAGACGGCTTGTTTTAGCCACCATGAACGCAGGCAAGATCCGGGAGTTTAGGACTCTGGCCAAAGATTTACCTGTGGAGCTGAGAACTCTTGCCGATTATAACTTGAGACCTGAAATTATTGAAGATGGTTCAAGCTTTCTGGAAAACGCCGGTAAGAAGGCCGCAGCAGTAACCAATCTAACAGGAGAGGCGGCCCTGGCCGATGACTCTGGCCTCGAGGTGGATTTTCTTTCGGGCGCGCCCGGTGTTTCTTCCGCCTGTTATGCCGGCAATGGGGCGACGGATGAGATGAACATCCGTAAACTGCTGCAGGAACTGCAAGGAGTAGATTTTGCAAAGAGAGGCGCCCGCTTTGTCTGCACACTGGTCATCAGCTATCCTGATGGCAGACATCAATCTTTTGAGGGCATCTGGCAGGGTGTCATCGCTGAAGAACCGCGGGGCAAGAACGGTTTTGGTTACGACCCGGTTTTTTTTCTGTCCGATTTAGGGAAAACTGCGGCCGAGCTTGATCCGAAATTAAAAAATCGCTTAAGCCATAGGGCGGCGGCGATGACTAAATTTATGAATTTCTTAATGTCTGAATTTAAATCATCCGGGGCGTAGCGCAGCCTGGCAGCGCGCCTGCTTTGGGAGCAGGATGTCGCAGGTTCAAATCCTGCCGCCCCGACCAATTATATTAAGGGGTTAGCGTATTGGCTGTTCGCTAGCCCCTTTTGTGCTTGTGACCGATGCTTGCGGATCGTCTTTTTTTTGTGTAAAAATCCCCTGAATTTTATCTATGGCGATCCTCTGCCCCTCGTCAATCGTGTGCAAATATATTTCAGTGGTCTTTAGGCTCTTGTGGCGCAGAAGGCCAGAAACGGCCTTGACGCCCACCTTCTCCTGATCTGCCAGATAAGATGCCATAAAGTGCCGCAAGGCATGGAAGCCGATATAGAGATCGACCTCGATCATTTTCCCTTTATTTTTCCCGCTGGAAATCTTGCGCATTCCTTTCCCGATGGGCGATATCCCGGCCCTTTTGCACAAAGAAGTCATCATTTTCGGACGGTGATAGAAGCGGGCGCCGGTTTTCTCATTGAAAAAGACCCATGTTTCCTGGGTTCGGGACTTCCATCGAGGCATAAGGATATGGTATAGGTCTTCACCCATCGGGAGCGCATCTGCCTCGTATGTCCCATTCTTCCGCTTCCGAGTCCAAAGGGAAATGGTCCTCTTTTCAAAGTTGACATCTTCCCATTTTAGGCGCAGGACTTCATCAATCCGGCCCAAGGTATGAATGACGACCAGCAACAAGTCCTGCTCGTCTGTTTCCGGATTCGCCGCCAGGATGAGCTTTAAGATGACGTTTTCCGGGGGTATATATTTGTTCCGGGGCGTGTGCGGCATCTTGTCAAGCGGCTGGCAGGGATTCGGCGCGTCTATTCCTAGTTGCCTTTTTGCAAAAGTCCAGACGGCGGACAGGTCTTTTTTGTGGGCGTTGTAATTGTGGTTTGATGGCCGGGTGTTGAGATATTCATGGATTTGTTGCGGCGTTATGTCTTCGAAGGGAAGGTTGCCGTGGTGCTTTATGAAGGAGGCAAGGACATATGCCTTATATTTATAGGTGCCGGGCGCGTGTTTTCTTTCGGAATAGTCGAGGTACTTTTTAGCGATATCGGAAAAGGCCGTGGCGGTCTTCTGTGTCTGGGGTAATTGTCGGACCGCCTTTCGTCGGGCTTCCCTTGCCGCCATCGCATCCCGTCTGCTTGCGTGGCCGCCCCCGGCGTATCTCTCCCTCTCGTATTGGAAATCGTAACGCCAGTCCTTGCGCGTCTTGTCCTTCCACACACCCATAGATTACCCCCGGCCTAAATCGCAGCGAATTGATTCCGAACGGATAGAAGCCTCCGAGATTGCGAGCGTGATCATACACCGTCCGCACGGAGATTTGCAAGAGGTCAGCGACCTGTGCGGGCGTTAGGAGGGTTTTGTTGGGCATAGCAAGGGATTCCCTATTGTAGATCGGGGTAGCAGTCATTTTTACCGTGCTTCCAGTGTCGCGCTCTTGCAACCCGATGAGATTGTAATGCTGTCAATACCGCTCCCAGCCTTGGGCCTCATTTTTTCAAACCCGTCAAATAGTTCCGCCTGGTTCTCATTGATAATCTGCCGTTTCTTCACGGTCTGCTTTTGGGCCGGTTCAGGGGCAGGCTCCAACGGGTAATTGACGGTATAGTTAATCTCTATTCCCTGGTTGGTTTGGTCCAGGTTGACACCGATGCTGATTTTGATGCCTTCCTTGATCTTCTGGAATGCATAGTTTATCCCCTCCCGCTGCTCCAACAGGAGACTCTCGATCTCCCCGGCCATGGTCTGTAACGCTGATTCAGTGATGTTTTGCATGTGCCTTCCCTCCCTTTCTTGGTTAAAAAACCTTCTCGCTGATCTCCGTGATAACCTGCCATTGTTTGGGGGATACGCTCGTATTCTGACCGTACTGCCGGAGATTTGTGTCTAGCTGTATTACGAATTGGCGCTCGAATTTGTTCAATGTCTCCCATCGCTGTTGTGCTGCGGGAGTCAGGCGACGGAGCCAGTTTTCTTCGTCGGTGTTCAGGCGTCGCATGGTTTATCTCCTCTTCACACTGCTGCCATAATCTTTTGCATTGTTGCGTACTTCCGGGCCAGGTCGCTTATGCCGCTGGCGACGGCGATAGTGGCAAAGCCGGAAGAATAGTGATTGGCATTGGTTGGCGGGGCGCCCGACTCCTGTTGCAACCTAGCGAGCCAATTACCCGATGCCGGCGCCAGAACGACATTGTACACGCCGCATTGCAGGGCGTCATTCATGGCCTTTTTTGCCGCGTTCAACCCCCTATTGATGCCGTGGACAGCCTTGTTTGCCTGGTTGATGCTGGCAACGACCGATTTGGCGTCCTTGCTCAACTTATTGCTGGCCTTGGTTAGGCCTTCTTTGTAGCCGCCGAATATGTCCCCCAGCGTGGTATTAAGCCAGGTGTCGGGGGCAAATATCTCTCCCCAGTCTTTCGCTTCGCAGGCCGTCTCGTCTATCGCAGCGAATTCTTCCGGATCGTCTTCCGGCTCGAATCCCTCGGAGTCGAAAGGATTAGCGATATTGGTCGCGGCAACCAACGGTTTTTTTACCGCTTCAATCGCTTTTTCCAAGGTGTTGGCAACAGTTGCCAAGTCCGGAGCGATGGCGATTGTGGCGGTCCCGCAGCAATACCCTGAGTTGGGCGGCGGGTCGGGCGCGGATGATAGTCGCGTCACCCACGATCCGGTTTTTGGAGACAGCACGATCATGTAGATGCCCGCCTCCGACAGATCATCCAGGAGGCGCTTGTTGTCTGTCACGGCTGTTATCGCGGTATTCATTACGCCGGTCATTTTGCCGACCTGTGAGGTGAGCTTGTTCACCCCTGTTTGCACCTGGTTGATAGCAGCATTGGCCTGCTGTTGTATGCCGCCCAAAGCGGCGGCTAAACTAAGTGATTGCCAAGGCATGTTTTAGGCCCTCCTTTTTGTTGGTGGGTTTAGCTTTCCGTCGCAGACAGGGCAGGCCTGCCGCCAGACGTACCAGATAAGCCCGCATTTTTCGCAAACATAGGGTTCAAGAAGCATGATCGCCGCTCCGTGCCATTTTCATAATTTCTACCCAGGGCACCCGGAACCGCCGGATTACCGTGCTGGCCGCCACGGGCGCACGGGCCAGAAAATCGCCGTAACGGGGGTATTTACGCAGCAACTCCAGGAGGTAGGCGTCGGAATACCGGCGGTTTGCATTGGGCCGTTTTTTTCCTTTAGGCCAGCCGCCATTCCCCCGTGACTTGCATTCCGGGCGCATGTCGCGTTGCGGCTTGAAATGTCGATGGAGGTGGAATCGCGTACAAAGCTCTCGGAAATAGGATAGGTTGAAGTCTAGTATCTCCGCAGTTGCCCGCCTTGAGTAGCCCATGATCGCAAATCCCGCGACCACATCACGGAAAGGCTCATCAAACTCTTGTCTGACCTGGTGCATTTTGGTCGTCATGACGTCCTTCCCTTTATTTTCCCGTTAACTTTAGCGCCCTGCTCATGTCCCGCGCGGTAATGGCTTCTCCCAGGGCTGCTAGCCGGTTCTTCTCCGCATCTCTCTTGCTGTCCCGCTTCTGGAAGGCAAGCCGTCGCGCATTTTTCTTACTTCCGTTTCTCCCCTTCAACTTGCTCATACATCCTCCTTCCACGCAACCGTCACCGGCACCGCCTTTGTCGGGACGCGCTTGATGCCCGTTCCCCTGATATACGACAACGGATAGGCCCCCCGGATATGGGACAAACAGCCCTCCAGCTCCGTGATGGTCATTTCACGCCGCTTTTTTCCGAAATGAGAATAGACTTCGGCGTTAAGTCGTTTTGGGTTGTGGCGATTCTGAAACGAGTAGGCCCTGATATGGTTTTCGATCTGTTCCAGGAGATCGGCTTCAATCTCCGAACTCGTGCGAGTCGGGCAATCGTCAAATGCTGGAAAGCTTTCTTTCTTGTTTGCCAGCAAGATTTCTCTCCCGTTCGTCATCCGGGACGAAAGCGGTTTGATTCCCCCCGGGGCCTGGGCCTCCAAAACAAAATCGTCATTGTCTGCCTTCGGCTTGCCGTTGCCTGCCTGCCCCCCCTCTCTGTCGGTCAAGAAGGGGAGTTGTTCGGCTTCTATGCGGTCCACGATCTGTTTAAAGAGAGGATCGGAAGGGGCGAAGATGTGTCCGCATTGCGTGTCGTAGGGACCGGCCTGATTATCAAGTCTGTTCGTCCGGGAGACACATTGCTCAATCCACGGCGTTGATCTGATCCGCGTCAGGCAGATCACATGAGAGGCAGAGGGAACATCGAGACCCTCATAAATCATCGCCACCGCTACCAGGATGTCTAGTTTGCCAGCCTTCATTTTCTTGATGGCGGCAAGCGCCGTATCCGAATCGTCGGACGTGGCGATTTCAAAGCGGGATACTCCCCACCTTGACAGGGTTTCCGCGTGTCTTTTGGCCTGTTTGATGTCGCTGCATACGATCAGGCACTTGGCGCCGGGGTGGGTCGTCCGATAGGTTTGCCAGTGGGCCAGGCCCGCCCGCAAAAGGTCTTCGGCAAATTCCGTATGCAGTGCCGTATAGATGGCCTTGGAAGCGTCGTATTCCGTCATCCGGTCCATGCTGGCGACATGGACATCCCGGCCCGTGCGCGATTGCCAACTGACCTGCCCGTCGTTCAGGTGAAACGACAGGGGGATTATGGCTCGTTCGCGCAGGGCGTCTTCACGTGTATAGCGGATCACCTTCACATCATCCTTGTCCTGGAGGTCGGGAATCAGTCCGGCCCCATTCATTTTGTAGGGCAGGAACCCGATCCGCGTCCCGTCGCCTCTTTCGAGAGTACCCGATAGCATGATCCGGTATTTAGCGAGAGCGAACAGGGGAGCAATTCTTTTGTGCCAAAGGGAATCTTCTTGGATGTGGTGAAATTCGTCGCAAATCAGGATATAGCGGCGCCGCGTAAACTCATCGAGGAGAATGCCATCATCCAGGCCCACGGCGTTGTAAGTTGTCGCGAATCCGTCCCGGTCCCGGCAGGGGTTGTTTTCGTTCGTGCTGGCCCTGATTTCCATCCGATGTTCCAGGATTTGCCGGAAATAGGGGTTGATGAACTCCCGTTCGGCCTGGTCGATGAGCGAGAGGCGCGGGGCGATCCAGATCAGTTTGTCGGCAAGCCCAGGGGTCAAAAGAGGGGCCAGGTCTCAACATCTGACACCGCCCAGTGTCAAGAGTTGAGGCCAATTTTTCCCCAGGAAAGAGGTATCATGTAGGGTCTGGTTTGGAAATTAGGTGCGATGGCCGGCGCCGGGATAGCGTCCGGCAGTGTGTACCTTCTCATCCACAGCGGGTCGCGGACGAAGAGGATGCCCACGACTTCCGAAGTGAAGGAACAGGAATACTCATTAAACCCCGGCCGTTATGTCGGCGTGGTGATCGAAGAGGACGGCAAGACCGAAGAAGAATTTATCGAAGAAATTGTTGCCGTAAATGATGAACTAAACAGGCTCAATCAAAACGCGAAAGAGCTAGAAGATGTTATATAAATAACAATATTAGACGGATTGCCGGGGATTAGCTGCTTCGGCGGGTAATCAAATTATTGGCGGCATGAGGCTGAAGAAAAATACGAACACGCTATCCCAATACTTTGCAGAACGGGAATCGTTTACCACAAACGATGCTTACGATTTTTTCTCTAAAACACAACCCGATATAAACAGAGCAACGGTAAATTGGCGGATTTACGAGCTTGTCCGACAGGTGATTTTAAAAAGAATTGGCCGCGGGATGTATGCATTAGGAAAGGGAAATTGCTTTTTGCCCGCCCTCACAAAAAAACAAAAAAATATTTCTTCCCGGATAAAGAAACAGTTTCCCCTGATCACCTTCTGTTGCTGGCATACGTCCGCGCTGAAATAATTCTTTCAGCATTTGGCAGTCTATGATTTCCTGCTAATCGAGGCGGAACGCGAAACAATCGATGCCGTTTTCCATTTTATCAAAGAAACCAATAAGAACACATTTATAGAGCCACCGCGAGATATTATGGAGAATTTCGTATTGGACGGCAAGGAGGCCGTCATTATTAAATCCCTGATCAGCGAAGCGCCGCTTCAGGATGTGGACGCCGTAACCGTCCCGACCATCGAAAAGATTCTCGTGGATCTCGTTGCCGACTCAGAAATCTTCTTTTTTTTGCAGGGCCATGAAACACTCAATATGTTTGAAAGCGCGCTGGGGAAATATACCGTGAATACGGACAGGCTGCTGCGCTACGCAAAAAGGAGGAATAAAAAAGAAGAATTGCAAAAGATACTGATGCAAATAAACGGCAAAAATAAATGAATACTGCCGGTAATTGGACATGATTTCAAAAGATTCGTTACAGCCCGAATGGATCAATCAGGTAGCCGCCCAAAACCGCAAGGCGGATAAGATCCTTATCGAAAAGGTTATTCGCGCCCTGCTACTTCTGGAGGGGCTTGTGGAATCAGGGCTGCCCTTTATTTTAAAAGGCGGCACCGCCGTCATGATGTTGCAGCAGCGTCCCAAACGATTTTCCATTGACCTTGACATCATCGTGACGGAGAAAGCGGACTTTGAGGTCTGTGTTTACGGATTTTACGGATTTTGCTTGCACATAGACAAAGATCACGATAAAACTGAGCCTCAATTTCTGCGTATTTCAAGACCCTAGACTCAGCATTGACGCACTCGTAAAAAGTCGCCAAGGCGTCATTCCGGATCGAGTCCGGAATGACGAAAAGAGCGCTATTCAGACTTTTTACGAGGTCGTCAGCATTAAGCAAAGGAGAATGTCTATGCCATTATGTGCAGATGTATTGGTCAAGGAAGCAAGCGTTTTGCCATACGCCGAGCGTGCAAAGCTGGTTGATGCCCTGCTGGTAACCCTGGATCCGATTTCAGAGGACGATTGCGATGCCGCTTGGTTCGCCGAAATTGGCAGAAGAGAGCAATCTCTTGCGGATGGTACCGCACAAACCCATTCCTGGGATGACGTCAAACGTCAGGCCCGCGAGATGGTGAATGGATAAACCGGTTATTCATGACGATGCACGAGCAGAGTATATCGAGAGTTATGTCTGGTATTATGAGCGCGGCCGTCACATTGCGGAGGCATTCGAACGGGAAGTAGCGAGCGCTCTTGAAGCATTGTCTGAATTCCCCGATCGTTGGCCCGTGTATGTTGGAAAATGGCGCAGGATTCTGTTAAGGCGTTTTCCGTTCGGGATCGTGTATGGGGTTATGGGCAATCAGGTTGTAGTAGTTGCGATCATGCACACCAGAAGAAAGCCGGGGTATTGGAAGAACAGGATATTTGATGTTCTGCCGGACAGTAAATAAGTAAGGTGTCCGTGAATTCACCCCTATCGCCCGCCGTAAGGACAAAGCGGATAAGGTGGGTAACAACACATAACTGATGTCGATGTCCCCGGAATATACCTGGATTACAGCTCTTCCGGGAATTAATAGGGGGATGAATTTCGGTGACAGTATCCTTAACTCCTAATCTGAAGCCCCAGCGGGGCTTCATGATAATAGCCCAGCGATTCATCGCTGGGGAAGATATAAGATAATTGTCTCGTCCCAGCGGGACGATTGAAGCGAAAACGACATGGAATTGCGGCTTAATGTGAGAATCGCCATTGTCCGAGCCTTTTTCATTCGTCCCTACGGGACTCTTCATCTTACATTCCCACACCCGGCGATAAATTGCCGGGCTATTATCGTATATCCCTACGGGATTTTATAGCAAATCTTTCATATAAATCGTTCATAGCAAATCTTTCATATAAATCGTTCATCTGAAAATGCGCCCTCACTTATTGAAATCATTGCATCCAACTCCCCCTGCCTATTCAAGGGGATGACAAATTAATAGGGACAGATACCTATTTAATTTATCATTCGTCCGGGGGCCGGGAAAATGGGGTCAAAGGAGGGGCCAGGCCTCAACATCTGACACCGCCCAGTGTCAAGAGTTGAGGCCTGACCCCATTGTTTCCCCCGACCCCATTGTTTCCCCCCGCCCAGTGTCAAGAGTTGAAGTCTGACCCCATTGTTTCCCCAGGAAAGAGGTATCATGTAGGGTCTGGTTTGCAAATCAGGTGCGTATGAATCACGGCAAGACAGATAGGATTTGGACGATCAGTCCGGTAAACAAGATAGAGGGCGAGGCCATCCGGCAACTCGAAAGAGCGGGTTCCCTGCCCGGCATGCTGAGGGCGGACGGCCTGCCCGATCTGCACCCCGGCAAGGGCGCGCCAATCGGGGCGGCTTTTTTCTCCGCTGGAATGCTGTATCCCTATCTTATTGGCAATGATGTTGGTTGCGGCATGGCGTTGTGGAAGACTTCTCTGAAGAGCGGGCGGTTCAAACCTGAAAAAACGCAGAAACGCCTGCATGGCCTTGAGGAACCCTGGAGCGGCGATGCTGCCGGCTGGCTTGGGGATTACGGCGTCAAGCATGTTAGCGATGAATACACCCTCGGCACTATCGGCCTGGGGAACCACTTTGCCGAACTGCAAATCCTCGTGGATGTAAACGATGAAGATGCCTGTGCCGGCGCCGGGATAGCGTCCGGCAGTGTGTACCTGCTCATCCACAGCGGGTCGCGGACGAAGGGGAATATGTTGTTGAGGGATCATGTAGATAAGCATCGCGATGCCGGTCTGGATACATCGCTTGCTGAGGGACAAGAATACCTTGAACAGAATTACGAGTGCCTGCGGTGGGCGCACGCCAATCGCTCCCTGATTGCCCAACGGATCTTCGGCCTGATTGATGCCGATGGCGTCGAAATCTCCGACCATCCGCATAATTTCGTGGAGAGTGCGACGATCGGCGGCATAAAGGGGCTCATTCATCGCAAGGGCACTGCGCCAGCCGACCGCGGAATAACGGTTATTCCCGGATCGCGCGGCTCGCTGAGCTATGTTGTCCAGCCCATTCCTGCGGTAGAAAGCCTCAATTCCGTTGCCCACGGTGCAGGGCGCAAATGGGCGCGCGGCGAGTGCAAGGACAGGTTGCGGGATCGTTATTCCGTCCGGTCATTGACCCGCACGGACCTTGGCAGTCTGGTTATCTGCGAAGACAAGGATCTGCTCTTTGAGGAAGCCCCTATGGCCTACAAAAACATCGATAACGTCATCAGGGAGATGAAAGATGCCGGGCTGGTCCGGGTGATTGCCGCGCTCAGGCCGGTGATAACCTACAAGGTGCGGAGGTAATCATGGCGTGGGTGCTTTTCACCTCAGGGCGGGGACCGGCAGAGTGCGGCCGTGCGGTGTACGGCATTACCAGACGCATCATCTCCGAGGCCCTGGCCTTGTCCTTGAGTGTAGAGGTGATCGAAGAAGCGCCGGGTGATATGCCGGAGACACTCTATTCTCTTCTCCTGGAAATCACTGGACCGGGCGCCGATGCCTTTGCGGGGGGGATCCAGGGAACGATGCTCTGGATTGGGAAGAGCCCATTCAGGCCGTACCATAAACGCAAAAACTGGTTTATCGGCGTGAACATCTTAGAGCCTCCCGAAACAGCCGCAATTAATCCCGGCGATATCCGCTACGAAACCATGTGCGCCACCGGCCCAGGCGGCCAGCATGTGAACAAGACGGAGAGCGCAGTCCGGGCCATTCATGACGTAACAGGGATGAAGGCCGTGGCCCGCGACCATCGCTCACAGCACCGGAATAAGGAGCTTGCGCTGAAACGACTCCTGCACCAGCTCAGTCAGATCGAGAAACAGTCGCAGGAGCAAGACAAAAGAAGGCGCTGGGACAGGCATAATGATCTGGAACGCGGCAATCCGGTGAGGACCTACATCGGCGATGATTTTTCGCCTGGATAAATAGGGACATACAATACTGTCCGGCATGAATATTGCCGCCGTCTAACCCTGTTGCAAAGCCGGTAATGGCGTAACCTTTGGGCAGTGAAAATAATTTTTGGTTTTCGGAGGGCCATGCTCCGTCATGGCCGTAAATAGAACTTCGCAAGTTATGTGCCGGACAGTATTGGCCCTGTCCCTAACTTTCCTAATTATTCCCTTGACATAGCGAAAACTTTAGATTATGTTTCGTAACAATGTTTATATTTTTAATAATGGAGAATGTATGGCAACCATCATGAAAATAAGCCCGCAGGGTCAGATTCGCATCCCCAGGAAATTCATGGAAATCCTTGGCTTGGAAGCGGGCGATTACATTGAGGCGCTGCTGGAAGGGGATCATATCGCCATGCGGCCGCGGAAGCTGATTGATCCTGCTCAGGGTTGGTACTGGACGAAAGAATGGCAGGCGGCTGAAAAAGAGGTTGATAAAGAGATTGAAAGGGGTGACGTTTCTCCCACATTCCAGACGGCGGCTGAGGGGTTGGAATGGTTGAAAAAATAACCGGCTATCAATTCAGCGGCCGCTTTCGGAAGGACTACAATGTCCTGCCGAAAGACCTCCGGGAAACCTTTGAAACAAAACTCGCGCTCTTTCTTGACAACCCCCGGCACCCCTCTCTGCGCTTGAAAAGGCTTGTCGGCACCCCTGACCGTTGGGAAGGTTCAGTGACGATGAGCTACCGATTTACTTTTCAATGGACGGCCGGGACGGTGCTCTTCCGCCGGATCGGTACGCATGACATTCTGAGGACGGAAGGCTGAATTAATAGGGGCTCAGGCTCCTCCCCTGATTAATATAATATCCCAGCAGGTTCGATTCCCTCAACAACCCCTCCGCATCAAACCACCCCAAAAAACCTCGCCCCCGGCGCCACAATCGCCAACGCCGTCGCGAATAAAATCTTCAGATCCAGCCAAAAACTTCGATGCTCAATATACCATTTCTCCAACGCGTCCTTCAGGGGAATCACATCCTCGGAAAAAAAAGGGGCGCTGTTGCCCCGGTTTTTCCTTTCAGTCCTCAGCGCTTGTTCTTATCGCAAAACGCTAAATCGCAAAAGCCTGATAATCATATAAAAGGCACCTCCGTAGCATAGCAGAGTAGTGAATCCGTCAGCAATATCAGGCAACGCCTGACGGAAAAAATCCGTTCAAAACCACAAAATTACCCTCACGCGTACAAATGGGCAACGTGAGTTTTTACCGCTTCATCAATAATGACGCCCTCGTAAAAAGTGCTATTTGCCGTCGTTTTACGAGGATATGTCAAAGCGCAGGGGTGTGGGAAAGGGGCTGATCGCGACTTATGCTACTTACCCCATAAATGCTTGTCCACGTATTGGGCGAGGACCTCCTGCATCCGTTCCGGTGGCGGTACGCCGAAATACCACATGGGCGATCTCGTGGGCCAGGATGCGATCCGTAATGCTGTCAATAGCCAGTGCAATACTCCGTGTCCCGTGAGAATAAAACGCCACGGGGGGCGACGCCTGTCCGCCCAATCCCTTGAAAGCGGCGGTCACTTCCGCCTGCGCCTTGTAAAGCACGATATTGAAGCGTAAGTTCAGAGGGCGCATGTCTAGGATTGAGCATACCGCGTCCACGATCTTATCGACGCGGGTTTTGGCCAGTAAAGGATTCTTTTCCGGACGTTCAC
Organism: uncultured delta proteobacterium; assembly: GCA_947085375.1. Lineage (GTDB taxonomy): Bacteria > Desulfobacterota > Syntrophia > Syntrophales > CAMTWB01 > CAMTWB01. The sequence continues at coordinate 16,466 of CAMTWB010000016.1, read as the reverse complement.
GCAGGAAGCCCATGCCTGTGGCGATATTTCTGGTAAAAGTATGCAGGTCTTGTTCGTCGCTATAGGAGATGGCGGCATATTCCGTTTTGTAGGTCTTTGCCGCTTCCTGTGCCCGGAGTGCGGCCGGAACAAGGAGCAGGAGCAAAAGACCGAGGCCAAGCCTTAACAAGAGATTGCCGGACAGCAAAGACGCCCCGGTCGGTGAATTTCCGGTCTTCGTGAAGGCGCTTTTTTACGGCTTCCTGAATCAGCGGCTTTTGTTCAATCATGACTTTGAGCCGGTCGTCGATGGTGTTTCGCGTAATTGCTTGCGAGGGGTTTTGTCTGGCATAGCGGGCAACCTCTGACTTGAGTTCTTCTGCAGTGATGGGGGCGTCGTTCACCATCGCGACTGCATCTTGCTCTTTCTTGCCTGAACTGCAGGCGCCGAAAGCAAGCACACAGGAAACCAAAAGACTGAAGATAAGGGCGTGTCTTCTCATGGCGGCTCCTCATTAAAGAATCTACAAAAGACGAGTTTAAAAGGCTCTACACTTTCCTGTAAGTTATGTCAAATACGTAAACAGTCCATTGATGTAGTCATCAAATTTGACCCCGGTTTAATCACATACATTGCCCTTCAGTCGGCTCAAAAAAGACAGCTTCTCCAGCTTGGCGGAAAGATCTACATCTTCCACATAGACCCCTTCCGGGGGCTTTACGTGCTTAGGGACAAAATTCAGAACGGAGTGGACCCCGGCCTTCGCCAGGCGGTTTACAATTTCCTGCAAATTATCCGGCCGGCAGGTGAGAATTGCCATATCCACCACATAATAAGGCAAGACTGATTCCAATTCCCGCAGATGGTAACACCTTCTGCCGGCGAAAACCTTACCCACCTTTTCGGGATCGATATCCAGGACCATCGAAATATGAAAACCTCGTTCTTCAAATCCCCGGTACGACAATAGCGCCTGTCCGAGATTACCCACTCCCACTAAAACGGCATTTTGAAGCTTATCAGTCCCCAGTAGCCTGCTGATGGTCTGAATCATCCGGCGAGTAGAATAGCCGCTGGAAATACTGCCGAAGCTGCCGAAGGTGGCGAGATCCCGTCGCAGCTGGGCCGCAGTTACGCCAACCAAACCGGCAAGCTGATGAGAAAACACATTCTCAACTCCCTCCCGGTTCAGTTCTTCCAGAACCTTTCTATAAACACTCATCCTCTCTATTGTACGAAGTGAGATGTTTTTATTTTCTTTATTTTTTGCTATTTTTTTCATCACGGTACCTTCTTTTTTATAGTCAGTCATCAAAAAGGCATTCAAAAAAACCCTTGAATCTAAATGATAAATCAACTAACCTGCCGACAGAATTGCAACCCGGCAAGCAAAACATATCTCCCTCCTCTGTTGGCATGGAGCCATTGAATATGGAAGTCAGAAACCGAGCTATTAGAAATAAATTGCGGCCCCTGGGGCTGGCCATGTTCGGCCTGATCATCATCGGCTGTTCCAAACCAACCAGACCGACGACCGCCATACCACAGGCGGCGGCGGAGAAAGCATTGCCGATGGTCGGGTTTACCATCCAGGCAGGCGCCTTTCTCCGGGTGGAAAATGCGGCCCGTCTGACCACAACTTTACAAAAACAAGGGCAGGACGCCACCTATTTTAAAGATCACGCTGGCTTATACAAGGTTAGGTTCGGCAGTTTCAACCACCCTGCCGGGGCTGAAAAAGCAGCGCAGGCCCTTAAGGGAGAAGGTATTATTGACGATTTCATCATTATCGCTCCCGATCAATCCCCGGCAGAGCTAAGTAAAAAACTGGGAACCAACTATCTGCGTGCTGAAATCGCCAAAACTGCCATCGGCTTCATCGGGCTGCCCTACCTTTGGGGCGGCAGCGACGCTGCCGGCTCCGGATTCGATTGCAGCGGACTTACCATGGCCGTCTATCAGCTAAACGGCATCAAGCTGGCCCGTTCATCATCAGGGCAATGGGCAAGCAGTCTCCCCGTCGACCGGGCAAGACTTTCTCCGGGAGATCTGGTATTCTTCGCCACCCAAAAGCCGGACATCATTTCCCATGTAGGAATATACATTGGTGAAGGCCAGTTTGTCCATGCACCCAGCCAGGGGAGAAAAATACGCCTGGACTCTCTTGATCATAAGTATTATCAAAGCAGATTCCAGGGGGCGCGATCGGTTTTGTAATAGCTATTTCCCAGACTGCAGTCAACAGGAGATTATCCGTTACCCACAGCCATCACCCAAAGAGGGCAGGAAAGGAGAACAAGATGAAATATCCAAACGTAAAGTTTGAACCTTTCTTCAACTGGTGCAACCGGCCGCGAATCCTCTACGCTCCCGGAATAAGAAGCGAGGTGGCCTACGAAATGCGTCAACTGGGCGGCAAGAAGGCGCTCATCTTCACCGATCGCGGGGTCCAGAAAGCCGGTGTCACGGAAATGGTTGTTACAGCCGCCCACAACGCGGGCCTCCAGGTAGCCGGCATTTTTGACGACATACTCCAAGATGCCCGGATAGAGATCATCAACCAGGGGGCCGCTTTCTATCGCCAGGTCGGAGCCGATTCCATGATTGCCATAGGCGGAGGCAGCGTGATGGACACCGCCAAGGCGGTAAACATCATGATCGGCCAGGGGGAAGATGATTTTCAGCCCCTAGCCGATCAGGCCGGACTTTATGAGGGCGCCACCCAGCTTCCCCCGCACATCGCCTTCCCCACGACAGCCGGCACCGGCTGCGAAGTTACCCAGGCGATGGTGGTTTTGGATACCAAGTCCAGGGTAAAGCTATCTGTGACGCATCCCTTTTGTAACGCCGACCTGGCCCTGCTGGACCCGGAACTGACACTCAATCTCCCGGCTAAAATCACCGCTCAGACCGGGATGGATGTCTTGACCCACGCCATCGAAGGAATTTCATCCCGAGGCGCCCAACCCATCTCCGATGCCTTGGGGCTTCACGCCATCCGCCTCGTCTTCACCCATCTCCCCCGGGCAATTGAGGAACCGCAGGATATTGAAGCCCGAGGCAACATGCTCATCGCCAGTACCATGGCCGCCATGTGCTTCATCAATACGATGCTCGGCGCGGTTCACGCCACCGCCCACGCTTTGGGCGCCCGCTACGGGATACCCCACGGCCTGGCCAATGCCGTGATGCTGACTTCGGTAATGGACTTCAATCGGGAAGAGATCCCGGAACGTTTCCTGATGATCGCCGATGCGATCGGCATCGATACCCGAAACATGTCGCCAGGAGAAGCGGCGGCCCAGGCAGTGGCGGCGGTGGCCAAATTCAAGCGGGACATCGGCATCACTGAGACCCTGGCTGATCTGGGTGTGCCTGCTGATGAGCCAGCATTGATGGAACTGGCGGAACTGGCCGCCGGAGACGGGCAGATCAGCTACAATCCCCGATATGTGGAAGAGCGGGACATTGTAAACATTTACCTCGATGCCCGAAAATGACAGTCCGACAAAAAGCCGCTAAAACTCTAAATATATAAAGAAGGAGGAATAAATGGAATACTGGAAAGATGAAACGGAACCAATCAAGGCCTTCATCAAACTTTTTGAGTCCGCAGCCCAGGATGAGGAACTGCATGAGGGATTGAAAAAGGTTAATCAGCTCATCTGGTTCGACTATACCGAAGACGGGCCCAACTGTTCCTTCCACGTGGATTCCCGCGGCGGCATGGAGGTCAAGGTTGCCCCGGGCAAGCCTGCGGACGAGCCGGATTTGATCATGAGTCTCTCCGCCGATGATGCCCATCGCAGCTGGTCCAACAAGTTAAACCCGGTCATGGCCATAACCAGAAGAAAGATCCGGGTGAAGGGTTCGGCGACCGGACTGTTGAAACTCGCTCCCAAGTTAAAGAAAGTGGCCGTGGTCTACGAGCAGGTGCTCAAAGACCTAGGCTGGGAAGACAAGGTTTTAAAATAAAGCCGGGCGGCTATAACCAAAAGAGGGTGAGCATATGAACGGCAATACGGGAAGGGTTATTTTTATCGATCTTTCGCAGCAGCGAATTTGGATTGAAGAGCTGCCGGAAGAGTATTACCGAACTTTCATCGGCGGCAGCGGCCTGGCAGCCAAGGTCTTCTGGGAGCGGGGGAACTTCGCTGCCACCCCCCTGGCGCCTGACGCGATGCTGCTTTTTATGAATGGACCCCTAGCCGGCATCCGACTATCTGGGGCCAGCCGTAACAGCGTTGCCGGGCGGTCGCCCTTGACCGGCCATTGGGGTGATTCATCTTGCGGCGGCTATTTTGCCCCGGAGCTGCGGTACGCCGGCTATGACGGTCTAGTCATCACCGGTCGAGCCGAGGCCCCCGTCCTGCTTTTGATCGAGGGAGACCGGATCGAAATCCAAGATGCCGCCGCCTATTGGGGCAAGACAACAGCTGAAGTGAATGCCCTCCTTAAACAAAGCTATGGACCAGACTATCGCACCCTGACCATTGGCCCGGCCGGGGAAAATCTGGTAAGCTACAGCATCATCCTCAACGAGGGTCATCACGCCACCGGCCGGGCCGGGTTCGGTGCGGTGATGGGTTCAAAAAATCTCAAGGCTGTATTGGTCAAGGCCCCCAAAAGGGAGTTTCACGCCGCGCAGCCACAAAAGCTCGAAGAGCTGAGAAAGGAACTCAACGAAAAAATAAAAAACGCGGTGGCCACCAATGTCCTGCATGAAAACGGCACGGCAGCCAACCTGATGGGCGGCGTTTATTCGGGCGATGTCCCCGTTAAAAACTGGACCTCCAACTTTTGGGAAGAGGCAGCCGAGGCCTTGACGGGAAGCACGCTTACGGAAAAATACTTGACCCGGCGAGGTTCTTGCGCCTATTGCAGTATCGCCTGTAAAAGAATAGTGGAGGTAAAAGAAGGACCATACGCCTTGCCGGAGGGACCGGGACCGGAATATGAGACCATAGTCTCCTTCAGCACCCTCATCGGATCGCTGGATCTGGCCGCCACCTGCATGGCGGGCCGGGTATGCAACGATCTGGGAATGGACACGATTTCCGCCGGGGCTACTATCGCCTGGGCGATGGAGGCCTTCGAACGGGGCGATCTCACTCTGGAGGACACGGGTGGGATACCGCTCATCTGGGGCGACCTGAACCAGGTGATTTACCGGATACTGCCCTTGGTCGCCGTCCGGGAAGGGAGACTGGGAGAACTCTTAGCAATGGGAAGCGTTGCCGCCGCCAACCGGATCGGGAAGGATTCGATCCGCTATACCGTTCACAGCAAGGGCCTGGAAGCCCCTATGCACGACCCGCGGGGCGGCGGGCACGGCCTGGCTCTCACCTATGCGATAAGTCCCCGGGGGGCCTGCCATGTGGCCGACCCGATGCTGTTTGTGGAAATGGGCGCCCGGTACTACCCGGAAATCGGCTTTGAATACGAGCTTTCCCCCCTAACCGATGAAAACAAGCCGGAATCGGCGGTCATTTCAGTCCAGCTAGGGGCGATCGAAAACAGCGCCTGTTTCTGCCAGTTCGCCGACGCCGAAATCACCATCCCCGAATGGGTAGCCCTTTTTAATCTGGCCGCCGGCTACGGCTGGGATATCAGCGAGATGATGAAGGCGGGCCGACGGGTTTTTTACCTCAAGCGGCTCATCAACTGGCGCTTTGGTCTTACCGCCCAAGACGACGCTCTTACCCCCCGGATGCTGGAGCCGGCCAAAGACGGCGAGCCGGCCGGCATTGAAATCAATCTGGTCGGTATGAAAGAAAAATTTTACCGGCTGATGGGGATTGATCCGACCCGAGGGATTCCCACCCAGACAACGCTTGCGGCACATGACATGATCGACGAGTCCCGGCTGGTTTGGCCCACAGAGGAAGCAAAGGAATAAAATGCAGGAAAACGAAATAAAAACGGGATTTTTTCAGCGATTAAAAGAAGGGCTGTCCAAAACAAGAGCCGCCTTCATTGGCAACATCGATCAACTATTTTCCGGAAAAAAAGTCATCGATCAAGCTCTCCTGGAAGAACTGGAGGAGATTCTCATCACGGCGGATGTTGGCCCGGCCTTCACGCTAGAACTAATTGAAAAGGTGCGGGTAAAGGCCTCCCGAAATGAACTTGTCGACCCCGCAGCAGTGAAGGAAATCTTAAAAGGTCACATCCGGGAAATACTTGATCGCTGCTCTTCACCCCTGGTGATACCAGGAAACGGCCTATTCACCATCCTGGTGGTAGGTGTAAACGGCACCGGGAAAACCACGACCGTAGGTAAGATCGCCCATAACCTTAAGGATCAGGGCCTGACCCCAGTTCTCGTAGCGGCGGATACCTTCCGGGCGGCGGCAATTGAGCAACTGGAGGCGTGGAGCGGCCGGGCAGGAGTTTTGCTGGTAAAACAGCGGGCTCAGGCGGACCCCTCGGCGGTGGTATTCGATGCCCTCAAATCGGCATCCGCCATCAAGGCGGATGTCCTACTCATCGATACGGCCGGGCGGCTGCATACCAAAGTAAACCTGATGGAAGAGATCAAAAAGATGAAGCGGATTATGGCCCGGGAGCTTCCCGGAGCCCCGCACGAGGTGCTGCTCGTCTTAGACGCCACGTCCGGCCAAAACGCCGTCGCCCAGGCGGGAATGTTCCGGCAAGACGCGGGGGTGACCGGCCTGGTTTTAACCAAGCTCGACAGCACCTCCAAGGGCGGTGTCATCATCAGAATCGCCCGGGAGCTTCAGATCCCCATCCGTTACATCGGGGTCGGCGAAGGCATTGGAGATCTGAAAAACTTCACCAGCGAAGAATTCGTCAACGCCCTGTTTAAGAACGACTGATCGGCAATTGATAACCGTGCAAATCTACCCATAAATTTGTCGCACCCCCCTGTTCCAAACCAGATTGACAGATTTCGCAAAGCGTGTTAGGTGTATCCCCCAAATCGGCCCATGCCCCCGTAGCTCAGAAGGATAGAGCAACGGATTCCTAATCCGTGTGCCGCGCGTTCGACTCGCGCCGGGGGTACCAGTTAAAATAAGGGGTTAGGCAATAACAGCTTGGCCTTTTTTTTCTTGCCTGGTCATTTTGTCCCGCTATAGTCCCGTTTTTTTATTTTCAGGCCCGATAATCTTCCATGCGTATGGAAGAATCTATGATGAAATTGGCTTGACGTCCAGAAGATCTATCGCCCCCCGCGCCGTGCGGGTGAATTGCAGACTATAGCAGGTCGGCAAATTTGCCAACCGGTATCCGCCGTTCGTGCTACCTCTTCGCCGGATGGGAGCGCCGGAATAGGTGGTTTGGCGACATTTGCCGATCCTTTGTTTTTACCAAGGTCTCTGGCAACGCTTACCTCGCTTACTCCCATCACTTCCCCGATTGCCTGCTGCGTCGCCCTCCCTTAGTGAAATTTCAGGCCATAAAAAAACCCCGGCCATTGTATTTTCACCTGCGTTGTGGCGATGACGTATTTGCGTCTGATCGAGCTTAAAGTGGCAACTGTCGGCATAAAGCGGACGGCAAACGATATCATGGAAGACATGCGGCATCTGCATTATGTCTTGAGTATAAGGAAAGGAGCCCGCAAGCCTGATCGCCGTCTTGAGACGCCCAGTAAGACCCAAGACGAAGTCCTATCGGCGTTCGGCTATCGTGTGAACGCCAGTGGGGTCTTACAACAAACTGTGCGCTAAACCCGCGTCTGACGCGGGCTTAGCGGCCCCCATTCAAATCTATCCCCGAAACTCCTGTCAAACGCTTGGAATCATAACATCGCTTCTGTTTTTTGTTCTTGGTATCTGGTTCGTCGAGAAGTGGGAAAAGTGGGCAGATACGAGAGAAAAAACTGATTAAAGGCGATCCCCCCGGTGGCGACCCCTCAGTCAGTCGGTCCCCCGAGGGGATTTTTGTTGTGGCTATCCTTTTGGCACACCCGGCAGGTTGATAACTATTCTTCCATCCCCCCCCCAACTTACATAAGAACGATGCCCTTCAATACTCCAATTATTCCACTGGAAACAGCACGGCAAACATCCCATGCAATAGGATTGCACCCACACAACATTTTATTGGTGGCACACCTGTGGCGACCGTCATTAGCGTCACTCAAACGTCGTCAAATGTCGTCGCCCCTGCAAGATACCGTATTTTCTATGCTTCCAAATAGCATTTACATTTCAACACGTTAGCAAATATCCCCTAAAAACACCCCAAAAACGACAAAAGGCGCTTCGTAACCTACCGAAACGCCTAATGTTTTTTTGGTGAGCCCTGCCGGGATCGAACCGGCAACCTACTGATTAAGAGTCAGTTGCTCTACCTGCTGAGCTAAGGGCCCTGCTATTGCGCTTATATTTTTTATACGCTGTTTTTCGGCATTGCGTATAAAACATGCAACTAGTAAAGTCAATACAAAAAAAGACAACGTCAGATAGCCCCTCGGTTCCGGGATTTGAAAACTAGATGCTCAAAAGGGAGGGGAAACAGACTTTTGCAATTGGGTCGTAGAACTTTTAGCCTGAGGATGTACCTTCTGCCAAGGCCGTTTCTCAAAGGGGGTCTGCGACAAAAATGTGGTATACTGTTCTTGCAGAGACCCATCACCCCCTTTACTGTCCTGCACTTAATTTGCGGCCATGACGGAGCATGGCCCTCTGAAAAACCAAGACATGCAATGCCCTCCGGATAAACCTACGGGCACCGCCTTCGGGGAAACGCGCTCCACCCATATCTGTATTTTTGCACATGCCCTGCCCAAAGGCTACCTCAATTCAACCCATAGCCCCCCCTGTCAGCAACAAAAAGTCGAAAACATTTATTTTAAATGCTACAATAAAATTCCTGTTCCTGCTGCCCTTGCTGAATATCCCCTCTCTCCTGAAGGCCGATGGCGCGTGCCGGTCATTGTTGTTGCCCTTGAATAAAGAAATATTCTGGAGGATCCCCAAAATGCAAATGAGACACTCTGGAAAATATATAAAAACTTTTTTCACCAATAATTTAAAAAACAGACTTGTGGCTGGCTTCCTAATGGCCACCTGCCTCACCGGCTTATTCGCCACGGTCGTCGGAATTATAATTATCAACAAAAGCACCTTCGATGAAGTACAAAACAAGGTACAGCAGGATATAAACACCGCAAAACTGATATACAGTTACAACCTGGAGCGAATATACTTCATCGTTCGTCACGCGGCTCTGGATTCAAATCTTTCGTCCGCCATCGAGAATAACAAGATAGCAAACCTCACCGAACTGCACAAACTGGTAAGCTCCGTTCGGGAATCCCCGCCCAGCACTGATCATATCTATCTTGACATGTTGTCGGTAACAGATAGCCGCGGAAAGTGTTTGTATCGCGTTGCTAACCCGGGGAAGAAAGGAGATGACTTAAGTACGGACCCCGTTATAAAAAAGTCCCTCGAAACAAAAGCCCCGCAATTATCAACTCAAGTGATGACATTCAATGAAATCGCTTTGGAGAACCCCCTGCTGGTTGACCGGCTAAGAATGCCTATTGTCCCAACACCAAAATCCGTCACAGTCCGAGATACGCTGCTCACGGATGGCATGGTCCTCAGGGTGGTGTATCCTGTTTTCGATAAAGGGGGAAGATTGATTGGGACCCTGTCCGGAGGCATTCTGCTTAACCAGGACTATAGCATCGTCGATAAACTACAGGAGACGGTTTACAAAAATGAGACATACAAAGGACGGGACTTGGGTTATGCCACAATATTCCTCGGGCCGATCAGAATATCGACCAATGTTATGGACAGGGAAAAAAAAAGGGCGATCGGGACTATCTGTTCCAGGGAGGTTTATGAAAAGGTTATTGGGGAGGGGAAGGATTGGATCGGAAGAGCCTTTGTCGTTGCTGACTGGTATATCACAGCCTATACCCCTATCCGGGATATTAATGGAAGTATCATCGGAATCCTCTACACCGGTGTGCTGGAGGCAAAATATAGGGATCTTACAATACGCACGATATTTATTTTTCTGGGGGTCACGATTCTGGGCATGTGTATTGCGTTTAGCCTGTCCTTTTATCTGGGCAATGCGGTCCTCAAGCGGATAAGCATCCTAAAAGGTGCTGCTGAAACCATTGCCAAAGGCAATCTGGATTATCAATTTTCAAGTGATAACTACTCCGGGTTTGGCATGCTCGATGATGCCTTCAATAATATGACAAAGTCTTTGAAAGACCGGGATGAAAGGCTACAGGAGGCCTACCGCAGGCTGGCGGTGAACGAGAGGCTGGCTGCTCTCGGGAAAATGGCGGCTGACGTGGCCCATGAGTTGAATAACCCGCTGGGCGGAATACTGCTATACAGCAGTCTCGCGCTGGAAGAACTGTCGGAAGGCGATCCGGGAAGAGAATATCTGGAAAAGATCATCTACCAGACGAATCGCAGCAAAGTGATAGTCGGCAGTCTTCTTGATTTTGCGAAAACACCCTTGGGCAACATCGCCCTCAGATCCATAAATGAGGTCATACAGACTTCTCTCGGCCTGGTAAAAGATCAATCCATGTTTCTGGGCGTGAAGATGGACCTCGATCTCGCCGACAATCTCCCGCAAGTAATGTGTGATAACGCAAAACTTGAAGAAGTCTTCCTGAATCTCTTCATCAATGCGGCGGATGCCATGGGTGGGCAGGGAGATTTGAGGATCAGGACGAGGTTCACCCCCCCGTCATCGGTTGAAATAACCGTTTCCGACACCGGTCGGGGAATAGAAAAAGCCTGCCTGCCCCATATGTTTGAGCCGTTTTTTACCACAAAGGAACCCGGCCAGGGATCAGGCTTGGGATTGTCCATAACTTACGGAATCATCGCCGGGCATCAAGGCAGCATTGATGTGGAAACCGAGCCCGGGAAGGGGACAGTGTTTACGATCGTTTTGCCAGTATATAATAATGAAAAACACAACAAAGAAAAGGACGGTGAAGAAATTGGATAAGAAGAAAAAAAGGATACTGGTCATAGATGACGAGGAATCCATAAGGGATGGGTGCCAACGGGCCTTGTCCCGGTTAAATTACGATCTTGAGACCGTCGGAGATGCCATCATCGGACTGAATATTGCGACGACGAATCGCTACGATTTGATCCTGCTGGATATTCGCATGTCCGGGATCAGCGGCCTGGATATCCTGAAAAAACTCAAACAGGGAAAGGGTATTGAAGCAAAAATTATTATAATAACGGGTTATGGAACCATACCGCTTACGGTCGAGGCCATGCGGCTGGGCGCATATGACTTCCTTACAAAACCATTCAGCGTGGCGGAACTTACCGCGGCTGTTGCTGCAGCCATCCAACCTCCCGATGTCGAAAAATCAGATCAACCGGCTTCCCTGCTGATCGGCAACAGCGACTACATGAAAGAGCTCAGGGAAACGATCAGGCGTGTTGCGCAGACCGACAGTACGGTTCTCATTACCGGGGAGAGCGGCACGGGCAAGGAATTGGTTGCGCGCTCTATCCATAGTCTCAGCAGAAGAAGCAACAAACCCTTCATTCCTGTCGATTGCTCGTCTTTGGTCGAGACCCTTATGGAAAGTGAACTTTTCGGTCATGTAAAAGGGGCATTCAGCGGCGCTTTCGAATCGCACGACGGGCGTTTCCAGAAAGCGGACAAGGGGACAATCTTCCTCGATGAAATTTCCAATATCGGCATCAATCATCAGATCAAACTATTGCGCGTCATCCAGGAGCAGGAGGTTCCCCGGGTTGGCAGTTCACAGGTGGAAAAGGTGGACGTGAGAATTATCGCGGCGACCAATAAAGATCTGAGAACCGAGGTGGAAGCCGGAAAATTCCGGGAGGATCTCTTCTATCGGATTTCGGTGGTGCCGATTGAGATTAAGCCGTTGAGGATGCACCAGGCGGATATCCTGCCGATCGCGCAGCATTATCTGAATATCTACCGGATTAAGCACAAAAGTATAGTTCGATATTTTTCCGAGGAGGCGAAAAAATCGCTTTTGGCCTACAAATGGCCGGGGAACATCCGTGAACTAAAGAACACGGTGGAACGTCTGTGTGTGCTCAGCGACAGTGAGACAATTAATTTATCGGATATACTTTACTATGGGCAAAACAAGGAAACAAAGGTTCCCATAGCGGATTTCACGTCGGGCAGGATTACCCTGGCTGACATTCAGAAAGAACATATAGAGAGGGCTCTTCATCATTTCGGCTTCAAAGTCAATCAAACGGCAAACTTTCTGGGTATTGATAGAAAAACCCTGAGAAAAAAGATTCGGAGTTATGGCATAAAGCTGGGGCACCCGGCAGACGATTAGGGCCACTCCGACAATTCACCAAATCCCCCCTGCCCCCCAATGCTCACGGGGGGTAAAACCAATCTTGCTATTGTCCACTTTGGAAAATTAACCCTCCACCTTGTTCCCCTCTTTGGGAAAGAGGGGTTAGGGGAGATTTGCTTAGCCAAAGCAATCGACACGTCCATCTGGCGCCGCACCATAAGGAATATTTGTCGGAGTAATATTAGGCTTAGCAAAAAAACGCCGTAGGGGCGTTTCTCCCCCCAGGATACCGCTCGATTTCTTCAGTAATTCAAAACATCCCATTATATCAATTAACTAGCCAGTGGCACTACCCTTGCAATCATTTAGCCATAACGATAAGGGAGGTGAGATGTCATGACTAAGAAGAAGAAAATTCTGCTCATCGACGATGACAAGGATTTCCTGATCGCCACAAAACTTATCCTTGAATCCGGAGGCTATGAGGTATTTATGGCGGAAAACGGAAAGCACGGCGTCGAGATAGCCAAATCCATCAGCCCTGATTTGGCTATTATAGACATGATGATGGAGACATGGGCGGAAGGATTCAGTGTCGTATCGAAGATTCGTTCCACCGAACAGGGGGAAAAGCTGCCCATGATCATGCTGAGCGCCGTGGATCTTCAGGGACCATACCAGTCTTTTGAAGCGCCCGAAGAGGCACAGACGGTAAATCTGGTCCTCCACAAACCCATCAAGGCGGATGATCTGCTGAAATATGTGAAAAACCTCTTACAATAAATGAATGGAAGACAACGGCAAACCGCAGATACTCATCATCGACGACGATGAGAGCATCCGTGATGGGTGCAGACAGACACTGGAAAAGTCCGGGTACAGCGTTCTTTGTTCCGGCGATGGCTTGGAAGGCATCGGGATGGCGAGAAGGAGCCGTCCTGAAGTCGCCTTCATCGATCTCAAAATGCCCTATATTTCTGGCATGGAGATAATTGACATACTCTCTAGGGATATGCCGGATACGATCCTGATTGTGATTACCGGCTACGCAACCATCGGTTCAGCCGTCGAAGCAATCAAGAAAGGAGTTTATGACTATCTCCCGAAACCATTCACTCCGGATCAGCTCAGAGTGCTCACAAAACGAGCAATTGAACACCGAAATCTGAAGATGGAGGCGGTTCGGCTGCGAATGGAGAAAGAACAGATGGAGAGGAACTATATCACTTTCGTAAGCCACGAAATGCGCTCGCCGCTCGTGACGATTCAGCAGTATATTGAAGCCCTCATGACTATTGCCAAGGACAGCCTGGGTGGTCCGGCCGTCGAAATCATGGAACGCTGCAATAAACGAATCCAGCTGCTTGAGGATATGGTAACGCACTGGCTGGACTACAGCCGCGCAATGAACGGCACTTTTGCTTGTGGTAAAAAACTTGTCGAACTTTCTCCGATTATTGAAAAGAGCATCGAAGAAATGGCGCCTCTATGTGAGAAGAGGGGCCTTTCCCTGGTAAATAATTTCTGTTCGGAAGAGGTATTGATAAATGGGGATGAGGAGAGTCTCAGGCGCGTGTTCATCAATATTATCGGTAACTCCACAAAATATACACCCGCGGGCGGGAAAATATCCTTACATACCGAGGTCGATGAACACTATGTTCGGGTGTCCATCTCGGATACCGGCGAGGGGATACCGCACGACAAGCTCTCCTTAATTTTTGAACCTTTTTATCGCGTCAAGGGCAAGGAAGAGCAACATAAGGGTTCCGGCCTGGGACTTGCCTTTTGCAAGAAGATTGTTGAAGCCCACGAGGGAACCATCGAAGTCTCGTCACATTTAGGGGAAGGCACCACCTTTACAATCATGATTCCAAGATGAGTGTGACCAGGGACAGACCGTGCGTATAAAGTTCGATAATGCTGATTTATTTAAGTTTCACAAGAGAGATGAGGCGGACAAATGTTTTTGCTGCTCAAAAAACGAAAGGGAACTATTGATACTCAGGCATATAAACAGCGGAAAGATGGTCCACCTGTGCACAAAATGTTTATTGACGAATCTTTCAGACTATCTTCTCGACAACACCCGACCCTGGCGAGAGGAGTAATAGCTGTGGGGAATAACTTCCCTTGATGGGGCAAAATGCCCCCATTATAAACGAGAGTCTGGTTTGGCATTGAGATATTTTCTGGTAAAATTAGAGATTAAACAGATGGTATTGATATTGCTAAAAAGTTCACAAAACAGTCTTGCTTAAGGTCATCATATTTGAAAAAGAGGAGGCTAATGCGTAATGTGGAAAACATTAAATAGCGGCACAGCAGTGGTGGAGCCGGCGATAAAGCAGTTTCTCCCTCCTTGTCAGGAAAAGTGCCCGATCAATGAAGATATTCAGCGTACCAATGTGCTGATATCTCTATTGCCTGCCGATGCTAAGATGGCCGGGGCAGGACTTACCCAGATCGGTGATTATCTGTTTGAAAAAAATCCGTTTTTTCCAGTGTGCGGCTATGTTTGCGGTGTCTGTGAACTTGGTTGCAATTATAAGACCAAGGGAGGATCGGTTAGGCGCAGGCTCCTGAAACGGTTTGTTTCTGACAACTACCTGAATCACCTCGATAAAAAAGATGAATACGACGTCATCAAGAACAAGGAAAACATCGCTGTAATCGGTGGCGGTCCCGGCGGACTCATGTGCGCATTCGCACTGAGCAGGAAGGGATACCGAGTTACAATCTTTGAAGCAACCGACCGGCTCGGCGGGGCGCTCTGGCTTATCCCTCATTATCGTCTCCCCAAGGATGTTCTGCAGCGGGTGATTGAAAACATGATGAGGATTACCGGTATTGAAATAAAGTATAATATCAAAATCGGCGATGGGAAATTCTCTCTCGATAAGCTAAAAAAAGAGGGGTTCAAAGCCGTATTTATTGCCAAAGGTACGCCTACCTCCCGGATTCTCACGTATGGGAAAGAGGAGGTCCAGGATCAGGATCTGGCCGGTGTTATGCACGGGCAATCTTTCCTCTATGAAGTCAGCAGGGGAATTCTCACCAGGGATTATTTTACCGGTAAAAAGGTGATCGTAGTTGGCGGCGGAAACGTAGCTTTCGATGTTGCAAGGTCGGCAAGGAGATTGGGCGGGGACGTTAAAATAATTGCCCTGGAGTGTGAAGACAAAACATCAAAGGACGGCATACCGGCCGACGAGGAGGAAATAAGGGGCGCCTGGGAGGAGGGTATCCGGATCGAATATTGCCGGGGTGTCCGAAAGATAGTCGGCAAGGGCGGCAAGGCCATTTGTGTCGAGTCGCCCCGCTGTACGAGCGTCTTCGATAGTGATGGCAGTTTCAACCCGTCCTTTGACGAAAATGATGTAATCAGCATACCAGGAGATGTGATCATCGTTACCGTCGGCCAGGGGCCGGACTGGGCCTTTCTTAAGAAGGAGGAGCTTTTAGATGAGCGTGGTCGCCTCGCTGTGGATCCCATTACCCTTCAGAGCAACAATAAAGACTGGATCTTTGTAGGCGGCGATGTACGAAAGGTGGGTTTTATGGTCGAGGCTATCCACGAAGGTCTGGAGGCCGCTGAATCCATCGACCGATTTATCAATGGGCAGGACATCCACAGCGGCAGAAAAAAATGGTACGAGCCCATGGCCATCCCGCAGCTAAAGGGTGACCAGTACCGTTTGGAGCCGGAAGTTATTTGGATTCCCCCAGAAAACCGCATGCATTTCAGGCTCTTCGAACGAGGTTTTACCCTAAGTGAAGCAATTGAAGAAGCGAAACGCTGTCTTCATTGCGGCCCCTGCGTTTCCTGCAAGGCTTGTGTTTCCATAGGTTTGGTCAATACTCTTCCCACCATAACGCTTCACGAACATCTTTGCAGCGGGTGCGGCATTTGTGTTTCGTCATGTCATTATGGTTCGGCCCACCTTGCGGAAATGGAGGGCGATCTTTTGTCTGCGACGGACATGTTCCGATGCAAGGCCTGCGGAATGTGCGTATCTGCCTGCCCCGCCGGTGCGCGGGAGATGCTGGGCATGGATATGGAAAAGAGGTTAACGGAAGTATTTCAAGCGCTGTGACAAAAACCAAGTAAATACGATTTCCCAGGAGGATCATATGTCAGTATATATCCCCAAACTGGTGTGTTTCTCATGTAAATTCGGATGGGGGTATCTTTTCGGAGACAAGGTG
>CAMTWB010000015.1:0-94545 GCA_947085375.1 uncultured delta proteobacterium | reverse complement strand
TGTAGTACAGTGCGCTCATGGAAACCTCCTTGTGGTTTGCTTCTGGACGAGACCATCTCGATCCAGCTTCTTGCTTCAAGCATTTTGCACCACCTGGAGGTTTCCTTCAACCTTCTTTACTTATGCATTCTAACATAATACCGATTATCTCGTTTCCCTTGAGAAACAATTGGTATTATATCCCCGGAATAATCTGGAGGTCCTCCGGGGTGAAGGTGACAACATCGTCGATGGTTTCGGCCTGGGTAAAAACCATGGCCAGGCGGTCAATCCCCAGGGCGATTCCGGCGGCGGATTTTATTTTGGAAAGCGACTGGAGGAATACCTCCGCCGGGCGATAGGCCGCCTTGCCATAAGATATGCGGCGGGAGTTCTCATGAGCGAATCGCCGCCTTTGCTCCTGCTCATCGGTTAGTTCCGAAAAGGCATTAGCTATTTCCAGACCGCCCAGATAGAGCTCGAACCTCTCTGCCACCGTTGGCTCTCCCTCCTTGGCCCGCGCCAGAGCGCCCAGAGAGACTGGGTAATCATAGAGGATAGCCGGCCGGTTCCGTCCCAGGTGGGGTTCTATGGAAGATACCATGATTTCGTCAAAAATTTCCCTCGCTAGCGCCTCTTCCACGGAAATATCACTATAGAGCGCAAAGGCCTCGTGGACGGTGATTCTTAACCAGGGTCTTTTCAGTAGAATCGTGTCTCCCCTGAAAGGCAGGGCATCTCCAAAACCCAGTTTAGCCGCAACAAAGGTCAGCAAATCCTCGCTTTCCTCCATCAGCTGGGTGTAGTCGCTATCCTTCCGATACCATTCCAGCATGGTGAATTCCGGCAAATGGAGCATTCCCCGTTCTCTACTGCGGAAGCATTTGGATATCTGAAATATCCGCTCGTAGCCCATGGCCAGGAGCCTCTTCATGCAGATTTCAGGAGAGGTCTGCAAAAACCAGTCTCCCGTGGGAATTGCGTCGATGTGGGCTTCCGGCAGGGGAACTGGTATCCGGAGAGGGGTTTCCACCTCCAGGTAGCCGTGGGAAAAAAAGAAGGCTCTTATTGCCTGAAGCATCCTGGCGCGCAGCCACAGGGCTGATTTCTTTTCTGCCGCCCGGGCCACCTGGGTCATGTCATTTCACCCGGGTGATGTATTCGTCGGTGCGGGTATCAACTTTAATCTTGTCTCCCTCCGCGATGAAGGGAGGGACCAATATCTGATGTCCCGTTGCTATTTTTATCGGTTTGGTATTGCCGGAAACGGAATCTCCCTTGGCCCATGGTTGTGCCTCAGCAACAATCAGATCAATAAAATTGGGCAGCGTTACTCCTATCGGCTTATTCTCGAAAAAGAGGATATCCACTTCTAGGCTATCGATCAGATAATTTTTCGCCTCCCCCACCTGATCGGCGGACAGAAAAACCTGTTCGTAACTTTCCGTATCCATGAAGCAATATTTGCCATCGTCAATATAGAGGTATTGCATCTTTTTTTCCTGCATATCCGCCTGCTCAAAATTGTCCACCGAGCGAAATGTTCGCTCGAATTGACTTCCGGTGATCATGTTGCGAAGCCTGGTTCGGTAAAGGGCCTGTCCCTTGCCGGGCTTTACAAAATTGAATTCAACTACTACATGAGGCTCGCCATCTATTTTAAGCTTCAAACCTTTTTTTAAATCACTGGCACTGTACATTTTATTCTCCTTCAGTTGCGGTCTAGTGGCACTTTTCCGGCCTTTCCCGGCATATCCATAACATAACGGGGCAGACACAGTCCACAGGTGGTCTGCCGCAGCCTTTCCATAATCTCCCTACCAGTTGCCGGATCGGCGTGAAAGGGGGTGGTTCCTGCTACCCGGTCGGCTTGAAAGAGGTAATATGGTCTTACGGCCGCTCGTTGCAAACCGTGGAGCAGGCTGCGCATAATTTCAAAGTTGTCGTTTACCCCCTTAATCAAAACCGACTGATTGGAAACTGGCACTCCCGCTTCCAGGATCATTTCGCAGGCCGAAGCGGCGTCAGCAGTTATCTCAACCGGGTGATTGAACTGGGTGTTCAACCACAGTGGCCGATGTTTTTTTAGAACCGCGCATAACTCCCTGGTGATCCGCATCGGCATTACAACCGGGATGCGTGACCCGATCCGGATTACCTCCACGTGGGGTATGGCGCGGAATGCTTCCAAAACCCAGTCCAGTTGATCATCGTTGAGAGTCAGCGGATCGCCGCCGGATAAGATTACCTCGCGAATCTCCCTTTGGCCGCCGATGTATTCTACCATCGCCGACAGGCGCTTGGCGGTCATCTCGAAGCCGCCATCGCGCCAGATCCGCTTGCGATTGCAATGCCGGCAATAGACGGCGCAAGCATTGGTGACCAGGACCAGGCAACGATTCTGATACCGATGCACCAATCCATCGACTGGCATGTGTTTCCCCTCTTCCAGCGGGTCGGCGGTTAAATCAGCCGGATCTTCCATTTCCCGAGGATCGGGGAGGCACTGGCGGCGGATTGGATCCATCTGGTCGCGGGGATCGACCATCAAAGACAGGTAGTAGGGCGTTACCATAAGCGGGTAGGTTGCTATCACCCTTTCACTTCCTGGCATGATCGCCTTCCCAAGCAGGCGGGCGAGCTTTGGTAAAGAGTTAATCCGGTTAGCCATCTGCCATCGCCAGTCGTGCCAATGCCCAAGCGTCGGCGCCATGAGCCTCGCTGCATGGATCCAGTCCATATTTTTAACGGCATCTTCCAAGACAAACCTTCCTTATTTAATAGGCAGTCGCATCTA
Source organism: uncultured delta proteobacterium (assembly GCA_947085375.1). Classification (GTDB taxonomy): domain Bacteria; phylum Desulfobacterota; class Syntrophia; order Syntrophales; family CAMTWB01; genus CAMTWB01. Next base: position 91,769 of record CAMTWB010000015.1, on the reverse strand, counting down.
TCATATGATAATTGCGATTGAAAGCATTAAATGGGCGTTGGGTGTGCGACAAAATTATGGGTTGGGCGGTTTTTCTCCCCTCTTTAGCAAAGAGGGGTTGGGGGAGATTTGAGGGATGATAAATAACCTCTTGCTTTTATTATAAATCCCCCCTGCCCCCCTTTGGGAAAGGGGGGATAGGTCTCTGCAAGAATAGGATACCAACATTTTTGTCGCAGACCCATGGGGGTTTATAGTTTCAGCTGCAGGGAAAACGCGCTGGTGACAAATAGCTTGGTTGGGTGTCAAAAGAAAACAGTTGCACTGCTTTGTCAATTCTGCAAAGATTTTTCTGACGAGTTCCCCAGTTGTTCTTTTAAAAAAAGCGAAGTTGTGGAGTCGGCCATAAGGCCCGCGCCATAGGATAACCTACGCAATGAGGAGGAAAGTATGGAACTGTTGTCGGGCGAGCAATTGAAGGGATTAATGAGCAAGCAGGATGCGCCGTGTTTATCCATGTTCATGCCAACCCACAGGACCGGCGGCGAGATCAAACAGGACCAGATTCGGTTTAAAAACCTGCTACGTAAAGCGGAGGAAAGGCTTGCGACCTTTGGGCTTAGAACTCAGGAGACCCTGGACTTTCTGGAACCGCTGCAGAAATTGGCATCCAATGTTCTCTTCTGGCGTAAACAGATTGATGGCCTGGCCCTTTTTCTTTCCCGCAAGGCGTTTCACAGCTTCTCGCTGCCCGTGTCCTTCGAGGAACTAGTCTTGATTTCCGACCGATTCCATATCAAGCCCCTGCTTCCCCTGTTTGGACAGTTCCCCCATTATTATCTTTTGGCCTTAAGTCAGAATCAGGTGCGGCTGTACGAAGGCGCCAGCGCTCGCCTCTGGGAGGTCGATGTCAAGGGCCTGCCGGAAAATATGCAGGCTGCTCTACAGTATGATGAGCCGGAAAAGCAGGTGCGTTTTCGCGGCGCCACAGCGGGGGGCGCTGATAGAGGAGCAATGATATCCGGTCATGGCGCGGAAGTAGACGATACGAAAGATAATCTTTTGAAGTACTTTCGCAAGATTGACCGGGGTTTGCGCGAATTCCTCCGGGACGAAACGGCGCCACTGGTGGTGGCCGGAGTGGAATATCTGTTTCCCATCTACCGGGAAGCCAACAGTTATGCCAATCTGATGGAGGAGGGCATCCCTGGCAACCCCGAAGGTTTATCGCCGGAGGTCTTGCATCGGCAATCCTGGTCGATTGTAAAACCCTTTTTCATGAAAACAATGGAAAATGCCATTGCCCAATACCGGCGATTTTTTGGCACTGGACTGGCGTCCAACGATATTGAAACTATTGTCGCCGCGGCCAGTCACGGTCGGGTCGGCCACCTGTTTATCACCCGGGGGGCAAGGCAATGGGGCTTCTGCGATCCCGAGAGGGATTTTGTTAAGCTATTGGCGGGACAGGAGCCGGGAAGCGAAGACCTGCTGGATTTTGCCGCCATTCATACCTATCTGGCTGGGGGTGCAGTGTACCTGCTGCCCCCGGAGGAAATGCCGGACTACAGCCAGGTGGCCGCGGTTTTCCGCTATTGACCGCAGAAGGATTTAGCGCAACGCCGCATCCGGACTTTTTACCGTGTCATCAGCCTTGGCCAACCGACCCCTTGTATATGTACCTGTCGAACAGGCGGTGAAAGGGGGTCCAGTGGGAATCATCGGTCGCCGCTGCCTTGACGTATTCCTGAAAGGCGTTGACCTTGGCATCCAGGTCGTCGATCATGTGAACGACGATTGCTTCGACGGTATGGGGAAGCTTCGGTGAGCCGTATTCCAGCACCCCATGGTGGCTTAAAATGAGGTGCTTCAATTCCATTGCCAGACTCGCTGGAAATGATGGCAACTGGGCAATCCTCTTGCCAATCATTTCGGCGCCCATAACGATATGACCGATCAGCCGCCCCTCGTCGCTGTATTCGATCAGGCGGTCATAATTGAACTCATATATCTTCCCCAAGTCATGCAAGATTGCGCCGGCAATGATCAGATCCCGGTTCAACCCCTGGTAATGACGGGTGACCAGATCCAACAGGCGGACAACCGAAAGGGTGTGCTCCAGGAGCCCCCCCAGGTAAACGTGATGAAATCCTTTGGCTGCGGGGGCGATCTTGAAACGATTCCTGATTTCTTCATCAGTGAAAAAGGACTCCAGCAAGGCCAGCAGATGCGGATTACTGATGGCCTTCACGTATTTCATCAACTCTTCCAGCATCACATTTCCGTCTTCCCGGGCTGTGGGTAGGTAATCTGCCAGGTCGATCTCTTCCGTAAGCGGCGTCCTGATTTCGGCAATCGAAAGCTGGAGCGTGTTTTTATAACTCTGCGCCCGTGCCTTGATCTTGATGATGTCTCCCTTTTTGAATAGACCCTCGCATTCGGTGGCGTTATCCCAGACCTTGGCCTCCACCTGGCCGCTCTTATCGGCCAGCCGCAGGTTCAGGTAGGGGGCGCCCTTCTGGGAATAGGCGAGAATTTTTTCTTTAACCAGGAAGAATTCACTGATCCGGTCACCCGTTTGTATATCCTTGATGTATATCTGTTTTCCCACGTTGATTGTTCCCTTTCTATTTAACTGATTTGAGAATGCGGTTATCTCCCGCCCGAATGGTGAACTTGATCATGTCGAAATACTCCATCAGGGGTATCAGGTACTTCCGGGTGAGACCGGTCAGCTCCTTCAAGTCCGCAGGCGTCGCCTGGCCCTTTTCCTGCAGGAGCTTGCGGTAGCGATCCTGCAGATCGCCAAGCGCGTCCCGGTGGAGATAATAGTTTTCCTTGATCCTGACCAAAAGTCCCTCTTTGACCAAAAGCTGGAATACATCGTAGGCCTTTTCCCGCCGTCCGGTGAATCCGGCCAAAATCGCGTTCGCCTCAGGCGGCGTGAGGCCCTGGTCAAAATATATCTGGAGGATTTCCTGTTTTATATCCTCGAGGTCAGATCCCAGTTCGATCTGGTGGCCGGCGCATCTCACTGTCTGTTGATCAATGACGATCTGACACTGTTCTTCGAGGTTTTGCAATGCCGAGTTAAACAGCCGGCTTAAGACAAAATTGCCGACGGTGCCCCGCAGCTCTTCCTTAGGCATCCCGGGTTGAAGGGGGAATTTGGCGTGGTACTCAAGCAGATGGGTTCTGATTTTCGCCTGCAGCGCCCGGTAATGTACTGCGGCCACCAGATGGGTGTCCTCCGAGGGGATTACAATGGCTTCCTGACGGTCCAGAATTGCTTTCACCAGGGGTGCCAGGTCGTCCTGACGGATGCCGGTTTTTGCGGTCAGTCCCTTTATCCGCACGCCTGCGATGCCGGCCCTGTTGATCATGCCCAGCACCCGGTCCTCCCGGTTTCCTTCTCGCAATACTTCCAGATTATTTAGCAGTGTGGGGACATGCCTTTTTAGTTTCCGGGCGTCGGGATCGATTACTATCCCTCCCCCCACGGTTGTAACCGGGGAGTAGCTCCTGATGACAAAGCAATCCCTGGCCATACAGCTGGCAGGCGAGGTCAGAAAGAGCTGGGCGTAGCAGGACTCTCCCGGCAAGATCTCCTCGCGGTCGAGCAGGTGCAGCCGGGCCATGATTTCGCTGGTGCCGGCGTGAAACCTGATTAAGGCGCGATGCTTTAAGCTCTTGCGCTGTTGCGGCAGGTGGGTCAGGTAAACATCTATCCTTCGGGCTGGCTTTAAATACCCGGACTGGGCCAGAACATCCCCCCTGTTAATTTTTTCCCTTTCGATTCCCTGGATATTAAGGGCTACCCGCTGTCCCGATTGGGCCTGTTGAGCCGGCTCATTATAAACCTGAAGGCCCCTGATCTTTGCCGGCAGGCCGGAAGGTAATATTTCTACGGAGTCGCCCGGGGCGACCGCGCCGGAAATTAATGTTCCGGTCACAACAGTGCCAAATCCCTTCATGCTGAAGACCCGATCTACCGGCAGGCGCAAGACGCCGCAGTCGTAATCCTCTTGGACTTCGGCGGCCATTTGGTCCAGGGCCGAGATAAACTCACCCAATCCGCTGCCGGTGATTACTGACAGGGGTATCACCGGCGCTCCCTCCAGAACCGAGCCCTGAAGAAAGTCCATGACATCAGACTTGACCAGTTCCAGCCATTCGTCATCGACCAGATCAACCTTGGAGAGCGCCACCAGCCCCCGTTTAATTCCCAACAGAGAGCAAATCTGGAGGTGTTCCCTGGTTTGCGGCATTACTCCTTCGTCCGCGGCAATTACCAAAACCAGAATATCAATGCCGGTGGCTCCGGCCACCATCGTCCGGACCAGGCGTTCGTGGCCGGGAACATCGACGACGCCGATTTTCTGGCCGCCGGGAAGGATAAAGTGGGCAAATCCCAGTTCAATGGTGATTCCCCGCTCCTTTTCCTCTTTCAATCGGTCGGTGTCAATGCCGGTTATGGCCCGAACCAGCGAAGTCTTGCCGTGGTCCACGTGGCCGGCGGTGCCCAGGATGATATGTTTCATGGGAAGCTAGATAACAAAACGGGGATGTTTTAACAACGGCAAAGATGACTTCAAAAACCGGAGCGTCTCCAACTGGTCTTGATAAAGGGCAAGGCGGCCGTATTATTGGACAGTGCCGCGGCATTGTAGGTGATGTCGGAAGTACCACCCCCGGAAGTGTCGTAATGCGGGTTGCCCCAGGCATCGTCAGGCGTATTGAGAATTCGATCCGGTCCGGCGATGTTGGCGGCGAAAACGCTGCCGTTGATCAAGCCGTTGCCGCCACCGTGGCGATCGATTCTACCCTTGCCGATGGCCAGGATCAGGCCGCTGTAATCGAAGTTCCCGTGGATGGACAAATTGCCGGTACAAATGATGATCCCGGCGCCGGACACCGGCCCAATCGTAAGATCTCCGTCGATAAAAACCACCTTGGGATTTCCGGCGCTACCCCAGGTGAACCCCGGCTGGGCGGTGGAGGTAAAGTCGGCCAGACTGGCCAGAGAAGCAGCTAATGCTTTGAGCCCCGGCAAACTATCCCAGGGATAGGGGAAGACGCTTTCTCCAACGCAGGGGGTGCCGGGACAGTTCCCTTGATAGCTTGCCGGTTTGGGAATGCCGGCAATCACGCTCTGCAGAGAGGCGGCCGAGTTGACGGCGACGGCTGGCTTTGTCACACCATGTATTACCTGTGCCGTACTGTTCCCCCCGGCAAATGTTACATTCGGTCCCGGCAAAACAATCGCCCCGGGCAGGTCCGGGGGGATTAACCGGCGGATTGTCACCTGAACCACAGCCAGCGAATTCAGGGGACCGAGTCCGAACGAGGTCAGGGTAACTGCGGTATTGGCATCTGCTGCATTGGTGACGCCTTCTGCCCGGTCATTGGTTAAATACACCCGATATGTTCCGGCATCGAAATTCGTTGTGGCGGTAAAGGGGATGTCGTCAGAGACAAAGGCGCGGCTGCTGTAAAAATTATTAAAGTTGTCGCTGTTGGTCAGAACTCCATCCGCCCCGCGGCGGGCAGCCAGGAGCGCAGAAAGGCTCGATCCTCCGGCCACGGCCACACGGAGCTGTTCCCGGGCTACTTCCGAGCCGGCTTCGGCAATATTAAAAGCAACATTGTTGGCCCGGTAATTGCCGCTGATTTTAAGGTCCGTAGTGCTGGTGAGCACGGCGGTGGTTCCGAGCATCATCAAGACCGAGATCAAAAGGAGCCCCACCACCAGGACCATGCCCCGGTCATCGCTATAAAGATCAGGCTTTATGTTCCGCATAAGGCCTCCTCATTACATCACAAGCCAAGATTCCTTGGAGTTACGACGGATCGGAGCGTGAACGTCCGGTAGCCGCTATTCAAAGGATATGACGGGTCCGGTTTGGCCGTTCTTCCGGTTATAGTAATGGTGATCACCCGGTTGCCCGTTCCGTAGGCAAAGGTCAAAGAACTTATGTTTTCCGCCACCGGCTGGTTGGTGGCGCCGGCGGTCGACTTTCGTCCCAGCTTTTGCACCCCGTCTGAGGTATAGAGCGAATAGGTGATATTTTCATTAGAATCGTTCGTATCGCCATCCGGAGGGCCAGTTCCGGCATCATTGGTTATGTCGAGGGTGAAGTTGATGGAATTGGACAGCGCGCTGACAATTCCTGCCCCCGATGTGCCTGTTGGATTGTACCCGGCCATGCCGATCTCCCGGGTCATCATTTCCATGGCGGCTCTTACACCCTGCTGCAACTCTACATAATCTTCCTGGGTAGTGAATATCTTGTGCTGCACTGTAAAAACGCTATACATAGCGCCTAAAACCACCATTCCGACAGCCATGGCAATCAGCAGTTCCACCAGGGAGAAGCCGCCAGCATCGATATATGATCGGTTCGATACGGTTCGGTTTTTTTTCATTTGGCAATCTTTCATAAAAACCCGGCTATCTGGTTGCAATACTCCTAATGGTCACATCGCGTGCTGCCCCCTGCCAATTCCAGTTAACCCTCACTTGGATGGTTGTCATGTTGGCGGCAGGGGAATTAGCGGTGATCGTCCATACCCGTGCGTACAGGGTGGAATCAGAAGTTACTGAGTCTGTTCCGGAGGATAAGCTGGCATAGGTCGTATTTTTCAACTGCTCCATCCGTTCATTAGCCAGCGTGGTTGCCGTGGTAGCTGTCTTGCTTAGGAAATTGCCTTTAATTACCATGGCGGTAACCGATGTCAGTCCCAGGAGGGCAATGGTAAGGATGGCCATGGCCACCACAATTTCAATGAGGGTAAAGCCCCTGTTTCCGCCTGAGCGAAAAGCCGTCGCCGTCTTTAATGCCGCTGGCTTTTTCATTTTAACCGTCCTTCAGGGCGTGGCCGTCAATCATGGCGACCTCCGCCCGGCAACCCTGGTCATTCTATCCTGGCCCGCCCCGTTATGGCCACCATAACTTTTCTTGATCCGCTCGAATTCGAAAGGGTGATCGTGGCCCAGTTTGCTGCCGTTCCTTTTGGCGAGAAAATCGGGTTGTTGGTGGAGATCATCGTTACGCCAGAGTAGGTCGTTTGGATATTGATTATTTGCGATGCCTCCCCGCTGTCCGCCACACCGTTGTTATTGTCATCGTCAAGAATCTGATAACGATTGGCATCCAGAAAAAAAACCTGGAAATTATTGTTATGCGTTACCGCCTGCATTCTGGCCGACATCATATCCGACATGACCATCCGGGCCGCCCCATTCAATCTCCGCTGGGCCATAAAGGTCTGGAAGTTGGGGACAGCAATTGCCGCCAAGATCCCCATGACTGTAATAACAATCATAAGTTCCAAAATGGTAAATCCTTTTTTTCCTGAAATAACCACCGAATCACCAATCAAAGGGATGCTTTGTACTTTGGAAGAATTTTGCAAGGAATATGCCATTGATCCTTTTGTCGGGCGCAGCAGAAAACTAAAGAATAGTAGCCTGATTTGACTATTATTCCTGGCGGACGGCTTGATCGCGCCTGTTTGATTTGATCAACCTTATGTGGTCAATTTCCCATGATACTGGTGACATTTACCCAATTAGGTTCGGTAGAGGACACAAGAACCTTAGATTTAACGAGATATACAAAGGGACTTCCTGCCGGACCAGGAGGTCATTTACCACCTGCTGTCTCGATTGCACAAGCCCTATCAATGTTGCTGCCACCCTTCCATTAAGATGTTGTCAGCAAAACAAGGAAACTGTAGAAATCCTGGCCAAAAAAAATATAGCCTACGGCGGCCAACGACAAAAACGGCCCAAAGGGAATGGCGTATTTCATATCGCCCCCCTTGAGCAGAATCGTAACTACGCCTACCACCGCTCCCAAGAGCGAACTTGTAAAAACTACAAAAATGAGCGATTGCCAGCCCAGCAGGCCGCCGATCATGGCCAAAAGCTTGATGTCACCACCGCCCATGCCGTCGCGTCCGGTAAGAAGCTGATAACCTTTGGCGATGGCGTAAAGGGTGCCGCCGCCGATTAAAATTCCCAGGAGGGAATCGAGTAACGGAATTTTCAAGATGAAGACAGCGGCCAGAAAAAAAAGGGGAATGCCAGGCAGGGTAATAATATCGGGGATGATCTGGTGTTCCAGATCGATAAAGGTGATGACGATCAGGCAGGCGGTAAAGACAAAAAATATCAATGCAGGCAAGGATGCTCCAAAACGCCAGAAGAGGACAAGGGCTAAAAGCGCGGTAATTAATTCGACCAAGGGATAACGCCAGGAGAATTTAACCCCGCAATCGCGACAGCGGCCTTTGAGCCACAGATAGCTCAAGACAGGAATGTTGTCGTAAGGCCTAATGGGGTGATCGCACGCCGTACAATGGGAGGCGGGCAAGACGATGGAGCGCCCCCCGGGCAGGCGATAGATGCAGACACCGAGGAAGCTTCCCACTACGGCGCCGAAGACGAAAACAAAAAGGTCAAGAAAAAAATTCATGGGTTACCTGCCTGCTGTTTGCTGAGTGCAAAACTGATGAGGCTGTAATATCAGTTGACCCGGCTATAATATCAAATGTAAGGATTAGACAAGTTAAATTTTACGAATCCCAATAAAAGGACAAGCCGGTGACGGATGAAGTATTTATGAAAAGGGCAATTGCTCTGGCCAAGAGGGGGGCCGGGCGGGTCAGCCCAAATCCTTTGGTGGGGGCGGTGATAGTAAAGGATGGCCGGATTATCTCCCAAGGATACCACCATTGCTGCGGGGAAGCCCATGCCGAAATCGATGCCATCGACCGGGCTCAAGAATCTATCGCGGGAGCAACTCTTTACGTCAATCTGGAGCCCTGCTGCCATCAGGGCCGGACAGCGCCCTGTGTGGATGCAATCATCCGCCATCGCCTTGCCCGGGTGGTGGTGGGGACTCTGGACCCTAATCCACTCGTCTCCGGCCGTGGGCTGGAAATTCTTGCGCGCCAAGGGATACGCGTCGACGTGGGTGTTCTCGAACGGGAATGCCACCAGTTGAACGAGGTTTTTTTTAAATGGATGAAAACCGGCCTTCCCTTTGTCACCCTGAAGTACGCCCAGAGTATGGATGGACGAATCGCCACCGCAGGCGGCCATTGTCGCTGGATAAGCTCACTTAAGTCACTGAAATTCGCCCATCGCCTGCGCGCCCTCCATGACGGGATCATCGTGGGCAGCGGCACGGCACTTAAGGATGATCCGGAATTAACCACCCGGCTGGCAAGGGGTGGAAGCCCGCTGCGAATTGTCGTTGACTCCCGATTATCGCTGCCGCTGGAAGCCCGAATCCTCCAGAATCAGGACCAGGTCCAGACGATCATTGCGACGACCAAACATGCCGACAGGGGAAAACGGCAGCTGCTGGCCAACAAAGGCATCGAAGTCCTCTCCTGCGGGGAAGCCCCCGACGGGTCAGTTGATCTGGAGCAACTCCTGTTCGTTCTGGGACAAAGAAGCTTGACCTCCCTCTTGGTTGAGGGCGGGGCTAAACTGCTTACCTCATTTCTCAAGGCTCGTTTGGCCGATCGCCTGGTGGTAATTCAGGCGCCGAAGATCATCGGGGCGGGAATTGAAGCGGTAGGCGCACTGGGGGTTACGACAATGGCTGAGGCCATTCGAGTCGATACAATCAAGAGCAGGCGGTTGGGCGATGACATCATCATCGATGGCCGGATTGATAAAGATTCCGGGCCGCCCCGATTCCGTCAATCGCCGAGCTGATGATCCCGCCGGCATAGCCTGCACCCTCACCACAGGGGTAAATCCCAGCAATACCGTCACTCTGGCCATCGGGGCCACGGGTTATCCTGATCGGTGACGAGGTCCGGGTTTCCACTCCAATCAGGTTAGCCTCGGCACTGATAAAACCAGGCATCATCCGTCCAAAGGCACCGATGCCTTCCTTAAGCGCCAAAGCCGCAAAGTCTGGCAATGTATCCCGCAGGTCGGCGGGGGTGACTGCGGGGTGGAAACTTACCGGAAGACGCAGATCGCCCGGACGGTCACGAAGAAAATCCATCAGTCCTTGCGCCGGCGCTCGGAAGTCCGCGCCGCCCTGTCGAAAGGCTCTGCGCTCCCATTCGTCCCGAAAATATATTCCCCGAAGCGGATCGGTGCCGGAGAAGTCAGTAGAGCGGACATTGACCACCAAGGCGCTATTGGCCCAGGGGGTATCCCGACGGCGGTTACTCATACCGTTGATCGTCAACTGCCCAACCTGTGCCGCAGCGCCGATAATCATCCCCCCGGGACACATGCAAAAACTGTAGACATAGCGATCCAGGGAATCAATTCTTGTTTTGAGGATATAATCGGCCGGCGGGAGCCGGCGGTGGCTATTCCAGCGGCCGTACTGGATTTGGTTGATCATTTCTTGAGGATGTTCGACCCGCACTCCCAAGGCAAATGGCTTGGCCTCCAAGTGGACCCCCCGCTCCCGCAGCCGCTCATAATTATCCCGACCGCTTTGTCCGACTGCCAGGATGAGTTTGTCGGCAACCACCTCTTCCCGGTTGTTGACAATCAGCGCCGCCAGTCGGTCCCGCCTGACCATAAAATCGGTAACCCGGGCGCCAAATCTGATCTCACAGCCCAAATTAAGCAGAAGCTTTCTGAAGTTTTTTAGAACCGTCCTTAATCTATCGGTGCCGATATGGGGTTTGGCATCAAGAAGAATATCCGCCGGGGCTCCCAGTTGGACCAGGATTTCCTTTACCCACACTGTATCGGGATGATTGGCGCGGCTGGTCAGCTTGCCGTCGGAAAAGGCCCCGGCTCCGCCTTCGCCAAACTGGACATTACTCTCACAAGCTAAAATGCCGTCGCGCCAAAACCTTGCCACATCGCTTACCCGCTCCTCGAGCTTCTTTCCCCGCTCCAGAATTAGCGGCGGCAGCCCGAGGCGGGCTAATGTCAGGGCCGCAAAAAGTCCCGCCGGCCCCATTCCGGCTACGACTGGTCGGAAAGCGGCCTTACCAGGTGTGCTCTCCGGCGTTAGGGCAGCTGGGGACCGCGTCATTGGGCCGGGAGGGTCTTTTCGTTCAACCCTGATCCCTTTGGCTGGCGGCGGGGAAGCCGGCAGTTCTTCCTTGAGGACTACCTCAACGTTATAAACAAAAACCGGCGGCCGGCTCCTCCTGGCATCTAGAGAGCGGCGCAATATCCGCCAGGAGGTGATAAACTCCGGCTCTACTCTCAACAGACCGGCAGCCTTTACAGCCAGAGTCTCCTCGGCTTCGTCGAGGGAAGTGGTGATTCCGCTGATGATATACTTCATGATCTCCTGAAGAATTGACGGCGGCGGGGCTGATGGTCGTTGCTTTTAAGTAACTGCTTAGGTTGTTTAGACTGTAGTCTGTTCGGACTGCGTTTTTTTGCCTAAACACCTACAGACTATCCACCTGATTACTCACACTTTTAACTTGTTCACGGTACAGTAGTTTCCGCACGCGAAAAAGTCACCTTACCGTTTAATCTTGCTCCTGCCTCGACCACCAATTGGCGACAGCGGATGGTTGCCTCCACATCCGCCGTGCTAAGGAGAGTGAGCTTGCCGGTTACGTCAATTTCTCCCTTGAATATGCCCGCAACCGATAGCGACGAGACCTGGATCGTGGCTGTAACACGGCTATCTTTTTCGATAAGCACCGAATCCCCCTGGATAGTGCCTTCTAAAGTCCCCTCAATGATCAGATGTCCCTTAATCTGAATGGCGCCGTTGATGCTGCAGCCGCTGTTGATGATTGTAACGTTATTATCGGCAGATTTGAACAGTGTCTTTGTAATTGCAGTTAGCATATCTTTTCAACCTGGCGAACGATTATGGTCATTTGGCTTAATGCTTCCCCATATCATGGCAGCCTAAGGTGTACAACCTCGCCCGATTTCCCGATGCTGCCAATATTCTTGCCCTGAAACTTGAGTTCCACCCCGCCCGCATTGCCAATATCGATTACAAAATGCTGATCTGCGTATCGCTCGATCCGCTCGCCCGGGTTTATCAGTAACTGATAGGGGGGGTTCATATCTGCTCTGATCCGTAGCCAGGTAACTTCCCGGGCTTCGATGACCAGGTGATACTGGCCTGGCAATTGGTTTGTTGATACCACGTTTTTTCCCGCTGCCGCAAGTTCCGTTTCGTTTTTGACAGTTTGGGCCTGGCCAACCCGATTATTTTCAGTGGAAGGAGAGTTGTCAATTTTCATTGTGGACGCAAACCAATTATACCCGTCGTTGGAAAAGGCAAGGAATCCGATAATGATTGCCAAAAGGCCCGCTAAAATGGAAGCGTATATCCATCTATGGGCAAGGACGTGTCCGATGATTGTCGTGTCCGGGGGGGTTGCATTATCCCGCCCGACGGGAACAATCAAGGGGGGAGCGACAGTTTTCAGATAGTTATCATAGTCCCTGAGTATGCCTTCACTCTCCTGGCCCAGCAGTTGGGCGTAATCCCGAATGAATTTTCGGGTGTAAACGGCGGGCGGAAGCAAGGCGAAGTCCGCCTGCTCTATTGCTTCGAGAAATTTGATGGCTATTCTGGTCTTCTGAAAAACATCGTCTAGGGATAAGCCACTAGCTTCTCGGCAGATTTTCAGATCGGTGATTTCCATAATTGTGAAATCCTCTGTGGCACGGCGATATCTCACTGCTTATCTATCCGATGACTTTTCCAAAGTAAAGAAAAGAGTTTCGTGCCAACATGATTAGTCTTGAAGTTTTACAGCATTGTTGCTAACTTTAGGCAATTGCAATTGGGGCGACTGTCCCAGGAGATTAGCCTTCAGGGGTTAAGATGAGGTTCAGGCAGTATTTATCCTATTTATTCAGGCCGGCCAGCGCGCTGTTCCTGGTGGTCGTACTCTTCAGTCTGGCAACTAATGGCTGCTTTCGGGAACGAAAGACGGTTATCGTAGCAGTGGGTACGACAATCATGGACTCTGGTCTCCTGGATGAATTGAAGGTTGCTTTTGAGAAGAAGACCGGGTATCTTCTCAAGGCGCTGGCCGTAGGTTCGGGGCAGGCCATGGCGATGGGTGAACGGGGCGAGGTGGATGCCCTCCTGGTTCATGATCCGGCCGCAGAAAAAGAATTTGTCGCGGCCGGTCACGGGATCAACCGGCGTTTGGTGATGTTTAATTACTACTGCCTGGCTGGACCTGCCGGCGATCCAGCGGGAATAGCCGAAAGTGGATCGCTTGCGGAGTCTTTAAGACGAATTGCGAAAGCGAAGGCGCTTTTCATTTCCCGGGGGGATAATTCCGGCAACGACCGGCTCGAAAAATCCCTCTGGCGTGAAAGCGGTTTGGATCCGGTGGGCGCTCGCTGGTACCAGGAAACCGGTATGGGAATGGGCCACACCCTCCAGGTCGCGGCGGATAAGAAGGCCTACATCCTTGTTGATCAGGCCACCTATTTTCGTTTCCTGGGGAAGCTGGATCTGCGGATTTATGTCCAGGACGGCAATAAACTCATCAACCTTTATCATGTCATTGAGGTGAACCCTGCCCGCTGGCCGAAGGTCAACAAAGCGGGGGCCAAGGCCTTTGCGGAATTTCTTGTGTCCCATGATTTTCAGCAATTGCTGACTGATTTCCCCCGATCAGAGAACGATGAACCGGTTTTTCGTACTGGCAAAAACAGAAAAGAAGAGGAGTTCAAGCAATAAGTGGACCTGATTATCGATGGCATTCTAAAGGCTTTTTATCTCCTCGTCACCCTTGATCCGGAGATTATGGGGATAACGTTACTTTCCCTGAAGGTGTCCGGCACAGCAACTGTTATCAGCATGTTTCTAGGGATATTCCTGGGAACCTGGATCGCTTTGACCAGTTTTCCCGGAAAGCGTTTCGCCATCAGTGTCGTCAATACTGGAATGGCCCTGCCGCCGGTAGTGGCAGGGCTTTTCGTCACCATTTTCCTTTGGCGCAGCGGTCCCTTCGGCTTTTTTGAAATTCTCTACACTCCGACCGCCATGATCATAGCTCAGGCGATGATTGCCACTCCAATTGTAACGGGTATTTCCCTGGCGGCGATCCAGCATCTGCCCGGGCAACTGCGAATGCAGATAATGGCCTTGGGCGCCACTCGGTCCCAGATGGTCTGGCTTTTGCTGAAGGAGGCCAGGCTCCCCCTCCTGGCAGCGGTCATGGCCGGCTTTGGCGGTGTTATTTCCGAAGTGGGGGCATCCATGATGGTTGGCGGCAATATCAAGGGCTATTCCCGGGTGCTGACCACGGCGACCGTCATGGAGACCGGACGGGGTAATTTTGGCATTGCCATCGCCTTGAGCATCCTCCTCTTCCTGTTAGCCTTCTTCATCAATGCCGTACTCACCCACATCCAGCAGCGGGAAAAACCCAGATGAAGACTGGTGCTATTTTACTCGATATTGTGAACCTCGTTGTGGCCCGGCAAAAAAATATCATCCTCGATATCCCGGCCCTGTCCATATATGAAGGTGAGATATTGGCCCTCCTGGGACCCAATGGAGCAGGGAAATCCACCCTACTTTATACCTTGGCCGGCCTGCTTAAACCGGTCCGGGGAGATTTTTATTTCCGCGGGAAGAAAATCGGTCTGGCCAGCGAAGCATTTGACTACCGGAGAAGGGTCACGGTGGTCTTCCAGGATCCCCTTCTCTTTCGGGGAACGGTATTCGATAATGTTGCCACCGGGTTGAGGTTTCGGGGCTTGTCCAGGAAAGAGGCGGCTCCCATTGTGGAGAGGGTCCTCGATCTGTTTGGGATCTCATATTTGATGGGCAGGCAGGCAAAAAAAATTTCCGGTGGCGAAGCCCAGCGAACAAGCCTCGCCCGGGCCTTTGCAACCAGTCCGGAGCTTATATTACTGGATGAATCCTTTTCTTCCCTCGATCAGCCCAGCAGGGATTCCCTGATGGATGATTTACATATGATACTCAAGGAGACTAATACCACGGCAATCCTGGCCACCCATGAACGGAGCGAGGCACTGCGTCTGGCCAATAGAATCGCCATCATGAACCAGGGCCGGATTGTTCAGATCGGCCCTCTTTCAGAGGTTATGAATCGGCCGCAAAATGAGCTGGTCGCCTCCTTTGTGGGAATGGAAACCCTTTTTAACGGTAAGGTGCTCAGGTGCCAAAACGGCTCATTTGTAATGGATGTTTTCGGATGTGAGATCGAGGCCGCCGGAGAAGCGTTACCCGGTGAAAGGGTGGTATGCAGTATTCGTCCGGAAGAGATTTCGATTGGGGAAAAAAGTCTGCCCGCACCGGTCTCCGGCATTAATTTTGTTTACGGCCGGATTAGCCGGATCACATCGCTGGGACCTTATGTCCGGGTGGCGCTGGACTGCGGATTTCCCCTGGTGGCCTATATAACTGAACACAACCGGGAGAGATTGATGCTGTCGGAGGGCAAGGAAGCCGGCGCCTCCTTTAGTCCTCTGTCCCTGCACCTGATTCGCAAGGGGTGATGACACTGTAAAAAGTCCATATGCTGCGTTGCGCTAAATCGCTCGTCACTGCGGCGTACCCAAAAGTACGCCTCATTCCTCATGATTTGCGCGCCTTGCCTCTGGCACTTTTTACAGCGTTATCCTCAAATTACAGTTTTACCGACTTTTTACTGATTCGCAAGGGGTGACTTGGCGCGCGGTCTGGTTGCCTTTAACTGCTGCCAGCCGGTGAGTTGCCTGGAAACCGACCGCCCGGCAGATCAGGGGTGTGCGACAAATTTATGGGTAGAGCGGTTTTTCTCCCCTCTTTAGCAAAGAGGGGTTGGGGGAGATTTGACGAACAATAAATAACATTTTGTTTTTATTGCAAATCCCCCCTTCCCCCCTTTGGGAAAGGGGGGAAGGTCTCTGCAAGAACAGGATACCCACATTTTTATCGCAGACCCCGCAGATCAGTTCAAGCCAGGAAGGAGAAGGGAGACATGGTAAAGAAAAAGGAGTTACCCGAAACCTTTGGTCTGAAAATCAAGGCTCAACGGGAAAAAATCGGGATGACCATCGAAAAGTTGGCCCATGAAACCGGATATGCGCCGGAGATTCTGGAAAAGGTTGAAACCGACGGGTTGGTACCACCGGTGGCTCTGGTCATTCAACTGAGCCGGGTCATGAAGCTCAACATGGGCGAACTGGAAAATGGTCCTCCGGCTGCGAAAACGAAGCTCCGGGTCCGGAGCCACAAGAAAAGGGTTGATTCCTATGCCTACACGCCCCTGACCCAGCCCAGCGCCGATCAGCGTTTAAGGGTCTATCAGGTGACCATTGAGCCCCGGCAGGAGCATCGAGGGGTAGAGTATCATCACGAGGGGGAGGAATTTATATTTGTCCTCAAGGGTGGTCTGGTGATTAAAGTTGGGGATAATCTCACAACCCTGGCCAAGGGCGACTACATCCACTTCAACTCAGCCCTGCGCCATGAACTGAGCAATCCGACCGACGACAAGACGCTATTGCTGGTGGCGGTGTACGTTCCTTGAGGGAGGGAAAATGTCCTTTCAACTTACGGCGGAACAAGAGATGATTCGATTGATGGCCCAGGAGTTTGCCCGGAGGGAACTGGAGCCCTATGCCCATGACCGCGACCAGAAGGGCGTCTTCCCGCTTGAGGTGATGAGAAAAATGGGTTCCCTGGGCCTCTTGGGGATGATGGTCCCGCCGGATTATGGCGGAACGGGCAGCGGCGCGGTAAGTTACGTCCTGGCCGTTGAGGAAATAGCCTATGCCTGCGCCTCCGCCGCAGTAACGATGTCGGTCTGCAACCTGTCCGCGGACCCGATATTGAAGTACGGCAGCGAAGCTCAGAAAGATAAATACCTCCCGCCTCTGGCACGAGGAGAGATTTTTGGGGGGTTCGCCATCACGGAGCCGGGAGCTGGCTCCGATCCGGGCGGCATGATCACCCGGGCTGAGGACAAGGGCGATTATTATCTGGTTAACGGCTCGAAGATATTTATTACCAACGGGTCATACGCCGATTTCATCATCCTGGTGGTTCGAGCCGCAGCGGACCGGGCCGGCCGGTTTTTTTCCGCACTGATCCTCACGAAGGATACTCCGGGCTTTACAATCGGCCGCCGCGAGGACAAGATGGGTCTTAGGTCTTCCGAAACGGTGGAACTGCTTTTTGATGATTGCCGCATTCCAAAGGACAATCTGCTGGGACGGGAGGGCCAGGGATTCAAGATCGCCATGGTCGCCCTCGATGGTGGACGAATCGGCATCGCCGCCCAGTCCGTGGGCATCGCCCGGGCCTGCCTCGATGAGGCCATCAGCTACGCCCGAAATCGTCGCCAGTTCGGCCGTAACATCGCCTCTTTCCAGGCCATACAGTGGATGATCGCAGATATGGCGACCGAGTTGGAGGCGGCAAAACTGCTGACTTTGAATGCGGCGGATAGTAAAGACAAAGGCCTGCCCTTCACCAGAGAGGCCTCGATGGCCAAACTTTTTGCCTCAGAAATGGTGAATCGGACCGCCTATAAAGCACTGCAAATCCATGGCGGGTACGGCTACATGAAAGACTACAAGATCGAGCGGCTGTATCGGGACGCCCGGGTGACAACGATTTACGAGGGAACGTCAGAAGTGCAGCGGCTCGTTATTGCGCGGGAGTACCTGCAGTGAGAAATACACAAGTAGTCAGAATTGATGAAGCGGTAAAAAGTCGGTAAAGCTGTAAATTTTGGGACGGCGCGGTAAAAAGTTCGCAGGCAAGGCGCGTAAATCACGAGGAATGAGGCGTACTTAGAGTTACGCCGCAGTGACGAGGGATGTAGCGCAACGCCGCATCCGGACTTTTTACCGTGTCGTCAGAATTTATACCTAAAATAAAAACTAAAGCAATAACCATGATCGATCTTGATACCAGTAGAGTTGCCATAATTGGGCCGGGCCGGCTGGGTACAGCCCTGGCCTACAAGTTCGGCCGGGACAACCGGCGGGTTACCATCTACTGTCAAGATTCCGAGATTGCCCGGGTTATCAATCGCGAACATATAAATCCGAAGCATCTGACCCAGGAGTTGGCCGGAAAACTCGGCGGCATCGACCGGGTTCCCCGGTTTTCCCGCCGGGTGCTGGCCACAAGTGACTTGGAGCAGCTAGTTGCCGATAATGACATTATATTTGTGGCCGTAACCATGAACCGTCTTTCGGAGCTCTTCAACTACCTCCGGCCCCTGGTGGAAAAGAAGGAGGGACAGCTATGCTTTCTCTCGCCGATCAAGGGACTCATTGCCGACGAGAAGACCGGGGAACTCATAACGCCATCGCAACTCATCAACCATCATCTCTTTAACCTGCGCCAAAAGTATCATCTGGTCTGTATCGGCGGCCCTTTTTTTGATACCGATATCGCCTTAGGAAACCCGGTATGCCTGACCTTGGCGGGGAAGAAGAAAATTACAACCTATATCAGAGATAATCTCCTGAAATTTAACCGGCGGGAGCTTTATTCGTATTATAATTTTGACCTGCCTGGGGTCGAAGCTTGCGGCGCCCTGAAGAACATCGTTGCCAATATCAAGGGCCTGGCCGATTCCCTGGATCTGGGCAATAGTTTTCCCGGGACCCTGTTTGCCCGCTCCGGGGTCGAAATCAGGGCCATCTCCCGGATATTGGGCGGTAACTTCCACTCATTTCTGGGTCAAGCCGGTATCGGCGACCTCTATATTACCCTCTCCTCCGATGCGAGCAAGAATTACCGGTACGGCAAATATTATTACCGGCTTTATGATGGAAATCCCGTAGAGACCCATCGTCAGGTGCTGTCCGAAATTGATGGAATGCCGGAGGGACCCAATACTATCCGCAACGTCCATCGCTACCTGGAAAAAAAGAATATGTACAGCCCGCTTTTTGAATGCGCCTATCGGATATTCAACGAAGGGATGGAACGGGAACAAATGCGGGAAATGGTGATCCGATCCGTTCAATTCGATCGCCGTGATAAGGAATACATCAGTACTCTATCCCGTTTGATCTACCGTATATTGCCCGATCATTGGTATCGCCGACGAGACAGTTTTTTCGATCGCAGTGATCAATGATCAATTATCAATTATCAATGGACCTTTTTGACAGCATAGAAAAGGGGAGACATCATCCCCTGGCGGACCGGATGAGGCCGAAAAGTCTCGCTGAATACGTCGGCCAGAAACACCTGCTGGGAGAGGAAAGTCTGCTTATTAAAGCGATCCGGTCAGGCCAGTTGTTTTCCATGATCTTCTGGGGTCCACCGGGATCAGGAAAGACCACCCTGGCCAGACTTGTCGCCGCGGAGACCAGGCCCGCACCGCGGTTTCTCGGTTTTTCCGCGGTCATGTCGGGGGTCAAAGAGATAAAGGCGGTAATTGAACAGGCCCGGGACAGCCGGAGATTCCACCAGTTGAATACCCTGGTTTTTATCGACGAGATTCACCGCTTCAACAAGGCCCAGCAGGACGCCCTTCTGCCTCATGTGGAAAACGGTGATATAATCCTGGTGGGCGCCACTACCGAGAATCCCTCCTTTGAGGTAATAGCCCCGCTCTTATCCAGAACGCGGGTGATAGTTCTCCACCAGTTGACTGAAGACGAGCTGGCGCTGATTATAAAGCGGGCCCTGGAAGATGAGACAGACGGGCTGGGGCGCAGCAAACTTAAACTTTCTGCCGAGGCCCTGGCGCATCTGGTTTACGCCTCCGATGGCGATGCCCGGATGGCACTGAACAACCTGGAAGCAGCGGCAACTTTGGTTGCGGATAGTAAGGGAGCTGACCGGCTCATCACTCTGAACCACGTCGAGGAGGCAATCCAGAGGAAGGCCCTGCAGTATGACAAGACCGGAGAGGAACATTACAACCTGATTTCTGCACTGCACAAGAGCATGAGAGGAAGCGATCCTGACGCGGCGCTTTACTGGCTGGCCCGGATGCTTGCGGCGGGAGAGGACCCGCTGTACATTGCCCGCCGGATGGTCCGTTTTGCCTCAGAAGATGTGGGTAACGCCGACCCGCAGGCCCTCCTGGTGGCCCTGGCCGCGATGGAGGCATTCCGCTTCATCGGCGCTCCCGAGGGGGAGCTGGCCCTGGCCCAGGCGGCGGTCTATCTGGCGTGCGCGGAAAAAAGCAATGCCCTCTACCTAGGATACAATCTGGCCCGAAAGACGATCCGTGAAACAGGAAGCCTACCGGTGCCGCTTCCGATCCGCAACGCTCCTACACCACTGATGGATGCACTGGGTTATGGCCGAAATTACAAGTACGCTCACGAATATGAAGATGCCTACGTGAGCCAGAGCTACCTGCCGGAAAAGCTGGTGCAAAAAGGGCTCCGGTTCTACCAGCCGACAAATCGCGGCCTGGAGGGGACCATTGCCGCAAGATTGGAGAAATGGCGTAACCTGGGGGATGATAAAAAAAGAGGGGAGGTCCGAAGACCTCCCCTGCCGCAGGAGGAATGAAGGCTTATGCCTTCGGGATTGTGGTCGGCCAGCCTTGCCCAGAGGTTAAACCGATTTGACAATGTATAAGCATAAGTTGTGCCATTATCTGCAGGATCGCTAAGCGCTTGATATGCTGTGTTTTATCTGTTGCGTCTCAAAATCAGGAAGCCGATAAGAGTTTTTTAAGCGGCAAAAAATGTCGCCTCGAAAATGATTACACGAAACAGCAAATTAAAACAGGCGTTTGCCAAATATTAAGTTTTGGTCAGGCTTCGACAAAATTGTCGCAATTAGCCAATTTGGTTTTATAGTGACATAAAAACGGCAACAATATTTTCGCCTGGGGCGAAAACTCCGGAGAGGTAACAGAGGTGGCACTAGTATGAATAGAGCGAAAAAACTGGTCTGGCAAGATGATTCCAGTCCCCGTCAGGGGCGTTTTCTCCAGCCGCTGGTGGTGGGTATTGTCTCGGCTGTTATCCTCTTATTGTTTGTTATAATGGGGATCATGGATATCAAGAGAAGTGAGGCAACCTTGCAGGGCTTTATGGAAAATCAGGGCCAAAGCCTAATTGGCGTGCTGGAAAGGCTCACCCAGGAGAACCTCAACACCCTCATCAGGGCCCATCAGCGTCGCGATGTGGATACCTATTCACCCCGAGGCGATGAAGCCTTTTTCCCGCACAAATGGCTTACCAATATGGTGGCGGCGCTGGGCAAGGAGATCGACGGCAAATGGATGGCAGACGACATCAGTGAGACCTATTTGCGCAAGTATGCTGCAGAAAAAAATCTTTGGCTCATCGCCGTAGTTGACAAAAGAGGCCGCACCCTCTTTCAAAGTCGCGCCCTACCCGCTCATATGCAAGACCGATCAGGTCCCCTATTCGGAGACGGATCGAAGTCGGATTTGATCAGTCGTTTAAGTGCGGAAAAATCAATTAACTTTTTGGCCCTCAAGCGCAAGGATGGCAGCGGCACCGTGATCATTGCCCTCGATGAGGATGGTATGCGCTACTGGAGCGTCCGGGTGGCTGCGGAAAAGGCACTGGAAAAATTCGGCGAGGCACAGGGGAAGGGTATTTCTTACATCGTCTTAAGAGACGCCAGGGAGGCATTGCTGGGAAGATCCGGTGTCATCCCAGCGCCCTGGAAGAAGGATGAAATCGACCGCGAACTACTTTTGGCGGGGAAGAAAAAAATATTAAGTAACGTGGTTATGTATCAAGGCAAAAAAGTTCTCGATATTGGCGCGCCTCTTACCCTGGGCGGCAAGATCGTGGGCACCGTACGTCTGGGAATGGAGCTTGAGGGCACTGATGCGATCCTCAAAGAAAACAAACTAAACCTCTTGATTTTTTTGACTTTTGTTATGGCACTCGCCATTTTGTCCTTGTGGTTTCTCTATCGCACCCAAAACAGGCATCTGTCGGGAATTGTAGAGATGGAACGTCGGCTGGAAAAGGCGGAACGGCTTTCCGCACTGGGACAACTGGCAGCCGGGGTGGCGCATGAAATACGTAATCCGCTCAACGCCATCAGCATGGCGAGCCAAAGGATGAGCCGTGAATTCATGCCCCCCGATGAAGACAAGATGGAGGCATTCGATATGTTCACCGGCATCATCCGAGACGAGATCCGGCGCCTCAATGGCATCATTGAGGAGTTCTTGTCTTTTTCCAAAAGCCGCCGTCTACAGCTGCGTCAGTATCCCTTGGTCGAGGTACTGCAGAAAATTGTGAACCTCATCGGCGAGGAGGCGGCGAGTCGTAATATCAAGATACATACCCACTGGACAAATCGCTCCTTTGAAATTCCCATGGATATGGACAAGCTGCAGCAGGCCTTCCTGAATTTCTTCAAAAATGCCATGGAATCAATTAATGGCGGGGGCACCATCGATGTTCAGCTGACAACTGCCGGGAAGGGTTATGTTAATGTCAGCATCAGCGATACCGGCTGCGGGATGGATCCCCCCCAGGTCAAACAGATATTCAGCCCGGAATACACCACCAAGGAAAAGGGGTTGGGGCTGGGGCTGGCTCTGGCCCATGAGATCATTCGGGGTCACGGAGGAGAAATCCGCGTTTTCAGTGAACCCGGTGTCGGTACGCGCTTTGATGTTATCCTACCCTCAGAAAAAACAGATAAAGTGGAAGGTCGGCCATGAAAAAACTCGAGATTCTGGTGGTGGAAGACGGCAAGTCCCAACGGGAGATGCTTAAAAATTTTCTGGAACGGGAGGGGCATAAGGTAGCGGAGGCGGAAAACGGCGAGCAGGCATTAGAAAAAATATCGCGGCAGCATTACGACCTCTTGCTTTTAGACTACAAAATGCCGGGCATGGATGGAATGCAGGTGCTTCAGGAGGTGAAGAAAATAAATTGCGAAATAGACGTAGTGATCATCACCGCTTATGGAACGATCGAATCTGCGGTGGAAGCGATGAAGGCCGGCGCCATTGATTACATTACCAAGCCTATTGAATTTGATGAACTTCTTTTCCTGATGGGCCGCGTTGCCGAACGTCGCACCCTCCTGAGGGAAAATGAGGTGCTCAGGCAAGAGCTAAGACAACGGGGGGTGCGGCTGGACAACATCATCTATCGCAGCCGGAAAATGGAAGAACTGGTCAATTTAGCCGGACGGGTGGCAACCAGCAGGGCCAATGTTCTGATCAGGGGGGAAAGCGGAACCGGCAAGGAACTTCTGGCCAGGCTGATCCATAACCTAAGCCCCCGCGCTGACAGACCAATAGTCGCCGTTGGTTGCGCGGCCCTGCATGAAAACCTTTTGGAAAGTGAACTCTTCGGCCACGAGAAGGGGGCCTTTACCGGCGCCCATATGAGAAGGATCGGCCGGGTGGAGGAGGCCGACGGGGGAACTCTCTTTCTTGATGAGGTAGGTGATATTTCCCTAACTATACAGGTTAAATTGCTGAGGTTTCTTCAGGAGCGGGAGTTTCAGCGTCTGGGGGGCAATCAGAACCTCCAAGCCGATGTGAGGATAATTGCCGCTACCAATCGCGATCTGGAGGGCTTGGTGAAAAAAGGCCTGTTTCGGGAGGATCTCTTCTATCGCCTGAATGTAATTATGCTGCAGGCCCCGCCGCTTAGGGAAAGGAAGGAAGACATTCCATCTTTGATAGACCATTACACCAACTATTTCGCCAGGGAAAACCAAAAGAACATCAAAGGGATAACCAGTGAAGCCCAGGATATGCTCATGAAGTACGACTATCCCGGCAATGTCCGGGAACTGGTGAATATTATTGAACGGGCGGTAGTCATCGCCAGAGATGATGTTCTCAGCGTGGAAGACCTGCCTTTTTTTCAGATAAATCAGCGCCAAACGCCGGCGCATCCCCCGAAGCAGGAGGGGAACCTCAGGGATTCAGTTGAGAATCTGGAGCGGGACCTCCTCGTGGAAGCTCTGGAGAAGGCGGGCCACCATCAGACCAGGGCGGCGGAAATCCTGGGTCTCAGTGAGAGGATGCTACGCTATAAGCTGAAAAAATACGGAATAAAATGATAATTTGGGGTGTAGATTCCCGAGTTAACCGATTAATGGAGGGGGAAAGCTCCGTTTCCCTCTTGGCATTACATATCATGGATGTCCCTCCTAATCAACGACTGGCTTCATTGTGGGGGCAGTGACCATGACGAAAGCATAAAGACAGAGTTCAGTCAACCCTGCCTTTATGCTTTTCAATTCCTCCCCGCAACTGGCTTACAAGGCGGGCGCGGCGACTTACCTAGTCAGGATATGTTTAGTCGTAATCCCCCATATCCGGTGGCATAGCGGGCATCGGCGGGGTCTTTTTCTTGGGTTTTTCTGCAACCATCGCCTCGGTGGTCAGCATCAGCGAGGCGACCGAAGCGGCATTTTGGAGGGCAAAACGGGCCACTTTTGTCGGGTCTATTATCCCCGCCTGCAGCAGGTCGCAGTACTCAGCCGCATCGGCGTCAAACCCGTAGGCGCCTTTACCCTCCTTGACCTTCTCCACGACGATTGAGCCTTCAAAACCTGCATTTGCCGCGATCTGGCGGAGCGGCTCTTCCAGGGCGCGCCGGACGATGTTTAGTCCCGGCTGCTGCTCATCGGGAAGCTTCACATCGGACAAGGCGCCGAGGCAGCGGAGATAGGCCACACCGCCGCCGGCAACGATGCCCTCCTCCACGGCCGCACGTGTGGCGTTCAGGGCATCCTCTACCCGGGCTTTCTTCTCCTTCATTTCAATCTCGGTAGCCGCGCCGACCTTAATCACCGCCACGCCGCCTACGATCTTGGCCAGACGTTCTTGGAGCTTCTCCCGGTCATAGTCCGATTTGGTCTCCTCAATCTCGGCCCGGATCTGTTTCACGCGGCCTTCGATATCGGAGCGCTTCCCGGCACCGTCGACGATCGTGGTGTTGTCCTTGTCAATCGAGACCCGCTTGCAGGTGCCAAGATCGCTGAGTTTGACATTCTCCAGTTTTATCCCCAGATCCTCCGAAACCAACTTACCACCCGTCAGAACGGCGATGTCCTGGAGCATGGCCTTGCGCCGATCACCAAAGCCCGGGGCCTTGACCGCGGCGCACTTGAGTGTCCCGCGCATCTTGTTGACGACCAAGGTTGCCAGAGCCTCGCCCTCGATATCCTCAGCAATAATTAAAAGCGGCTTGCCCATCTTGGCGATCTGCTCGAGTAGGGGCACCATATCCTTCATGGCGCTGATCTTCTTTTCATTAAGCAATATGTAGGGATCTTCGAGGTTCACCTCCATCTTGTCGGGGTTGGTGACGAAGTAGGGGGAGATGTATCCCCGGTCAAATTGCATTCCCTCGACAATCTCCAGGGCCGTCTCCATCCCCTTGGCCTCTTCGACGGTAATCACGCCCTCCTTGCCGACCCGCTCCATCGCCTCGGAAATCATCTCTCCGATCGTCTTGTCGTTATTGGCGGAGATGGATCCAATCTGGGCAATCTCTTTCTTGTCGCCAACCTTTTTGGACATCCTTTTCAATTCATCAACGACCAGGGCAACTCCTTTGTCAATGCCGTTCTTCAGGGCCATGGGGTTCATCCCGGAGACGACAAGCTTAGATCCCTCCCGATAGATCGCCTGGGCGAGGAGCGTGGCGGTGGTGGTGCCGTCGCCCGCCTTGTCCGAAGTCTTGGAGGCCACCTCCTTGACCATCTGTGCCCCCATGTTCTCAAACTTGTCTTCCAACTCGATCTCTTTGGCCACAGTGACGCCGTCCTTGGTGATCTGGGGGGCTCCCCAGGACTTGGCAATAACGACGTTGCGTCCCTTCGGGCCCAAGGTAACCTTGACTGCGTTGGCGAGCGTGTCCACACCCTTCATGATCCGCTCGCGAGCTTCCATGTCGTATTTGATTTCTTTTGCAGGCATGTGCTTGACCTCCTTGTTATTATTCAATGACGCCGAGGACGTCATCCTCTTTCATGATCATGTGTTCTTCACCATCGAGCTTGAATTCCGTCCCAGCCCACTTGGAAAATAGTACCCGATCGCCCACCTTAACGTCCAGGGGAATGAGCTTCCCGTCCTGGTCCCTTTTGCCGGGACCGACGGCGATGACCTTCCCCTCCTGGGGCTTCTCCTTGGCCGTATCCGGGATTATGATCCCGCCTGCGGTCTTCTCTTCCGCATCAATGCGGGCAACCACGATCCGATCTTGCAACGGTACCACCTTCATATCCATAACCTCCTACTCAAATAAAATAAACGGGCGGAGAGTTCCCCGCGCCTTGATTACGAAGATCCGTCAGGGCCGAAAAAATCCGGCCCCCCCAAAAAAGGTTGCCCCCGGCCGAGGACCGGGGGGAAGCCTCCAATTTAGGAACGCCATCGTTTAGATTACTCTGCTTTGATGGCAATCTTTTTTTCTTTTGCATTCACCTTTTCCAGACGGGCAAGAGTGACAGTCAAGACACCGTTTTTAAAACGGGCGTCAACCTTCTCTCGGTCAAGACCTTCGGGAAGCGGAATTACCCGCTGAAAGGCCCCATAGCTCGTCTCGCGATACCAATTGTCCTTTACCTTTTCTTCCTTCTCGTCCTTCTTTTCCCCCTTGATCGTAAGACCATGGTCGGTGAGAATCAGTTCGATATCCTTCTCCTCCATTCCCGGCAACTCGGCCTTCACGGTAACCTCTTTTTCGTCCTCGCGAACGTCGATCGAGGGTGAAAAGGCCCCCAAAATGGGTCTGCCCTCGAAGGGTGACAGCTCAAAGCCCCGGAAAAAATCGTCAAATATCCGGTTCATCTCCCGATGAAGGGCGAGTGCAGGGTGTTCCTCTACGCGTCGCAGAGGAAATTCACTTCTCCGCCATACGGTAGGCAACAGGTTTCTAATCATACGTTTTTCCTCCTTTCCTTCTTAAAATAATATTTGCAACGCCACGATAACATGGCAGTTAATGCCTTTTTCGGCCATAGAATAATCACAAAATCGGCCTTGTCAAGACCCCCTTATATTATTGTCCTACATCTAAAATATTCTTTGAGAATGAAATCTCCTTTCCAATCATTTCATATGGTTAATCATCCCTCAATAATTTCAAGATGGATTGGACAGCAAGGGTGGCAAAAAACAAGATCCGATCCCTTGGTTTCTTGTGGGGTAAATAAAAACCAGGCGCTTATTGCCGGATTTATGGTATAAGTGACCTGATCCTCAGGAAGACTCAGATATGAAAGAGAACACTAAAATTTAAAATCTGACCCCCATTTTGGAGAAGGATAAACGGGTAAGGTTTGCCTATCTTTTCGGAAGTTTGGCGCGCGGCCAGGCAGGGCCCCTCAGTGATACGGACATTGCCGTTTATCTCGACCGGAGAGTCAAGTTTGATGACTACCGGCTCAAGCTCATGGAAAAACTTGCAAAAATCCTCGAGAGCGGCAATCTCGATCTCCTGGTTCTCAATCAGGCGCCTCCGCTGCTCAGACATGAGATCATCAAATACGGCATCCTCTTGAAGGATGACGCTTCCCGGCGCATCCCTTAAGAGGCAGAGGTCATCCGGGAATGCCTCGATACGGCATATCTGCGACAGGTCCAGCGGGCTGCGCTGGTCGAAAACATCAGGAAAAGACTTTTGTCATTCCCGCGCAGGAGGGAATCCAGTAAATTAAGTAGTTCCAGATCCCCACCCACGCGGGAATAACGGTTTTGGCGCCTTTTTACCGCCTCATCAAGGATGATCCCTTGGCATCTAAATGAGAGTCAGGGCCGGGGGAACTTTGCATGAAGCTGTCGCAATTGGCTCAATTTACGACTATTTGTTGGTTCGTTCTTTAGGCATACTAAGAGGCGTGGCGTAAATGGGGCGGTAAATTGCTACTTAACTGTGCCCCAGGACCACATGAGGCTCATAGAGATCTTCTAGGGCCTTTACTTCCTGTTCATCAAGGCTAATTTCCAGCGCCGCGGTAAGCTCATCGAGCTGCTGGAGCTTAGAGGCCCCGATAACGGGCGCCGTCACTCCCGGACGGGACGTTAACCAGGCCAGCGCAATCTGGACCGGCGTCCGGCCATATCTGGCAGCCAACTCCTGTACCCGGGCGAGAACGGCAAAATCCACCGGCTGGTAATAGTACTCATGGGCCAACTGATCTGCCTTGGCACGCAGGGTCTCCCCCTTGCCCACCTCACTGCGGTTTCCCGCTAAAAAGCCACGCGCCAGGGGACTCCAGGGAAGGATTCCGATCCCTTCGGCCCGGCAGAGGGGAATCATTTCCCGTTCTTCCTCGCGATAGACAAGATTGTAGTGGTTCTGCATGGACACAAAACGGCTCCAGCCGTTTTTCTCGGCCGCATAAAGCATTTTGGCAAACTGCCAGGCCCACATGCTCGAAGCGCCGAGATAGAGGGCCTTGCCCGCCCTGACCACATCGTTTAGGGCCTCCATGGTCTCTTCCACCGGGGTGTAGGAGTCAAAGCGGTGAATCTGATACAAATCCACGTAATCCATTTTCAGGCGCTTAAGCGAGTTATCAATGGATTTCATGATATGCTTCCGAGAAAGACCCCGGTCATTGGGTTTTTCACTCATGGCATGATAAACTTTGGTTCCCACCACGATCTCCTCCCGTCGGGCAAAATCATGCAGGGCTCGTCCCAACACCTCTTCGCTTCCCCCCAGGGAATACATATCTGCCGTATCGAAGAAGTTGATTCCAATCTCCAAGGCCTTTTTAATCAGAGGACGGCTCTCATCTTCATCAAGCACCCAGTTGCGCCAGGCAGAACTCCCGTAGGTCATGCACCCCAGACAAAGTTTCGATACCTTAAGTCCCGTTTTCCCGAGATTTACGTATTCCATGGTAATACTCCCCCTTTTTTAAGATTGAAAAATTTTTTGCGAGCATCAGGACCGACTGTGGACAACGGGATCAGCCGCATGGACATCTGCTTCTCCACAAACAGTAATTAATCCAATGCGTTTAACCTTCATTTTAGGGAAATAGGCCTTGTGCCATTTCCAGTCTCCATCAAAAAACGCGTACCAGCGGTCCAGATAGGCCTTCATCTGGGCGGTCATAGACCAAAAATATAAAGGAACGTTGTCGATGACGGCATCTGCCGCCAAAATTTTCCCGTGAATTTCAAGCATATCATCCTTCACGGCACAGATACCTGATTAAATTCCGGGGACATCACTTAATTCATGATGACACGGTAACGGGAAAATATGCCGGGGGTGAAGCTGAGGGACAAATGTTTCCCCAGCTTCCCCCGCAGGGAGACGTCCCAAAACTACACCATGAATTAAGTGATGTGCCCCCCGGAATACCCCCCGGAATACCCCGATGCTTATCACGGTTTTGACGGACCGTCAACACAACCACGCCTCCGGGGTGTGCGACAAAATTATAGCTGTCCTAATCTTGCAGGGCCTAGAATCCCCCCTTTCCCAAAGGGGGGCAGGGGGGATTTTCCCAAAGGGGGGCAGGGGGGATTTATAATAAAAGCAAGAGGTTATTTTTGGTTCGTCAAATCTCCCCCGACCCCTCTTTGGGAAGAGAAAAAGCCGCTCTACCCATAAATTTGTCGCAGACCCCTTTGTAATTATTACCTTGACTTAAAATTCATAAATAGGCTAGTAAGCCATCGGTATCAGCGTTATCCTTGCTTTATAAGATCGGAAAGGAGTGTTCATGTCTAAATTCGAGTCCAGTCAATTGAGAAACGTCGCCCTGGTTGGGCATGGCAGTACGGGAAAGACATCGCTTGCCGAAGCATTTCTTTTCCTTAGCGGCAAAAACGATCGCCTTGGCCGGGTCGATGACGGCTCTGCCACCATGGATTTTGAACCGGAGGAACAGAAGAGACGGATATCCATATCGGCCGCGGTCAACTTCCTAGAATGGGATAAAAATAAAATTAATGTCATCGATACGCCGGGCGATCTGAATTTTTCTTTTGACACCAAAAACTGCCTCCGGGTAGCAGACGGCGCCGTCATCTTAGTCGATGCTGTTTCCGGAGTAGAGTTTCAGACGGAAAAGGTTTGGAGCTACGCTGATGAATTCAAGCTCCCCCGCATATTATATATCAACCGGATGGACCGGGAACGCGCCAATTTTGATACAGCGCTGGCCAGCATTAAAAAGAACTTTACCGCGAAGGTTTCTGTGGCCTATCTGCCGATTGGAAATGAAGCTACTTTTAAAGGTATAATCGACCTCTTGGAAAAGAAAGCCTATATTTTTGAAGACTTCAAAAGCGCACCCAAAAAGGTTGAGATTCCCGCGGATATGCTGGCCGATTGTGAAAAATACCGAGAAGTTCTCGTTGAGGATATTGCCGAGGCCGATGAAGAACTTATGGATCGTTATTTAAGCGACGGCGAACTGAGCCTCGAAGATCTCAAAAAAGGTCTCCGGGCGGCCGTAATAAAAGGCGCCTTGGTGCCGGTCACTTGCGGCTCGGCGACTAAAGGCATCGGCATTTCAACTCTCCTGGATTTGATCGTCAATTGCCTACCCTCGCCGGTTGACCGCGGCGAGGTTTTCGGATTAAAAGACGACCAGCAAGAAGGCCGCCTTCCGGCAGATACCGCTCCCTTTTCCGCCCTGGTTTTCAAAACCATAGCCGACCCCTATGCCGGACGACTGACTTTATTTCGTGTCTATTCCGGCACTATCAGGCCGGATGGAAGCTTTTATAACTCCTCCCGTAAAATCACCGAGAGATTCGGCAACATCTTCTATCTCGAGGGTAAGGGCCAGAAACCGTCGGATCAACTTATCCCGGGTGATATCGCCGCGGTCGCAAAATTAAAGGAAACAACCACCGGCGACACCCTTTGTCAGGAAAAGGCCCCGATCATTTTTCCACGCCTGACGGCGCCGCCCTCGATCATGTCTTTTGCCGTGGAGGCAAAAGTTCGTGGCGATGAAGATAAAATCGTTTCTTCTATTCAGCGGCTGATCGAAGAGGATCCCACTCTTACTCTTAATCGGGGGACCCAGACCAAGGAGATAATCCTCTCCGGAATGGGCCAGGTTCACATTGAAGTTGTTGTTGAAAAGATCAAGCGAAAATTCGGCGTGGAAATGATCCTAAAAACTCCCAAGGTGCCCTATCTGGAAACAATTAAGGGAAAGACGAATGTCCACAACAAGTACAAGAAGCAATCCGGCGGCCGGGGCCAGTTTGGCGATGTCTGGCTGGATATTGAACCCCTGCCCCGAGGGGCGGGTTTTGAGTTTGTCGATAAGATTGTGGGCGGCGTTATACCCCAGCAGTATCGACCGGCCGTGGAGAAAGGTATTGTGGAGGCCATGGAGGAGGGGGTTCTGGCGGGTTACCCGGTGGTGGATGTAAAGGTTGCTCTCGTCGATGGCTCGTATCACACGGTAGATTCCTCGGAAATGGCCTTTAAAATAGCGGCTTCCATGGCCTTCAAAAAAGGGGTGATGGATTGCCAGCCCACCATTTTGGAACCTATTGTTATGGTCGAGATTGAAGTGCCGGAAGAGAACATGGGCGATGTGATCGGCGATCTGAACAGCAGGCGCGGCCGGATCATGGGAATGGACAGCCGCGGAACTACCCAGATCATCAAGGGTCAGGCGCCCTTGGCAGAACTGCTGAAATATGCGCTGGATCTGCGCTCCATGACCAGCGGACGGGGCAACTTCACCTATACCCACTCGCACTATGAAGAGGTCCCGCCGTTTATTGCCGAGAAGATCATAGCCGAGTCGAAGAAGGAAGAATCGTGACCATAACCGCCGGGATAATAACGGTAAGCGATCGTGGCTACCGGGGCGAGAGGGAAGATTTGAGCGGGGCCGAAATTGCCCGTCTGCTCAAGGCCTTACCCGCCCGGGTGGACGCTATAGCAATTGTTCCCGATGAAAAGGATTCTATCCAGGCGCTCTTGCGGGAATTTGCGGATCAGAAGGGACTGGACCTGATATTAACCACCGGTGGCACCGGGCTCAGTCCCCGGGATGTGACGCCGGAGGCGACCAGAGAGGTAATCGAAAGAGAAATTCCGGGGCTAACCGAAATGGTAAGGAGAGAGGGAGCGCGGAAAACTCCCTTCGCCGCCCTCTCCCGCGCCCTGGCCGGAATCAGGGGCCGGTCTTTGATCATCAATCTGCCGGGAAGCCCGATTGCGGTAAGAGAAAATCTGGAAGTACTAATGCCGCTGCTTGGCCACGCCATTGAAAAGATCCAGGGTGATCAGAGGGATTGCGCCCGCCCGGAACGACCCTCAACAGGATCCGCGTTGCCGGGCTCCTGAGTCTCTTCTTCGCTCCCCAGGGTATGTTCCATTTCGCTGGCCTTTAGCTCCCGCCTGAGTTCCCGGATGGTTTTGTTCTGTTTGGCAATGGTGCGGTTAAGACGGAACCTCTCCACGACGCCCATAAATCCCGCCGTGATCACTCCCGCCAGAAAGCTGACAAAAATAAGCATATAGATGGGGGTTTTTATATCCAGAAAGTCATAGTATTTCAATTCCACCAGGGCATCGTTGGCTATGGAAAAAGATATGATGAAGAGGATAAAAAGTACCAGGATAACCGTATAGATTACTTTCATTATTTTGCCTCCTTATCGCCGTATGCAGCGTTTTCGAAGTCGTCCGTGATGGTCATAAATTCGGCATAACGGGCTAGAAGCCGCTGCTTGAGGCTGTCCAAATCCTCTGAAACGACGCGAACATCTCCCAGCAGGGGCATGAAGTTGGTGTCTCCTGTCCACCTGGGCACGATGTGGATGTGCAAATGATCCGCAACGCCGGCGCCGGCGGCCTTACCCAGATTCATCCCGATGTTGAAGCCCTCAGGTTTGAGCTCTTGTTTCAAAATGGCAACTGAATCGGCCAACAGATCAAACATCTCTTGCTTTTCATTAGGCGTCAAATCCTCCAAGTTTCCGGTGTGTCGGTTGGGTACGACCAAGAGATGCCCACCAGAGTAGGGATAGAGGTTCATAATAACAAAGCAGTTCTCCCTCCGATGGAGGACCAGGTCGGTCTTTACGATTGAATCGGGGCAAAATATACAACCCTGATGCTTTTCACCTTTAATAAAGGCTTCCCGCCAGGGAGCGTATAGAGATTCCATATTGCCTATCAATCCCCCCTTTTTGTCGAATGACGCATTATAGTCAGGAGGGTTTAAAATTCAAGTTATAAATTCTGCCTGGGTGTGCGACAAATTTATGTCTGTCCTAATCTGGCATGGCCTAGACCCCCCCCCTTTCCCAAAGGGGGGCAGGGGGGATTTTCCCAAAGGGGGGCAGGGGGGATTTTCCCAAAGGGGGGGCAGGGGGGATTTTCCCAAAGGGGGGCAGCGGGGATTTATAATAAAAGCAAGGGGTTATTTTTAGTTCGTCAAATCTCTCCCGACCCCTCTTGGGGAAAGAGGGGAGAAAAAGCCGCCCTCCCATAAATCTCTCGCAGAGCCTTTCTGCCTGGACTTGGGCAGACCTCGTGCGCAAAAACGCCGCCCCGGGCAAAGGCAAAAATGGGGACGTGGCTTAGGCAGCGAGCATCGGTTTGACTTTAAGGTCCTTTCATCGTAGTATTTGCCAGAAGCAAAAAATGGGAGGCGTCAATGAGCGACGAGGAAAGAATTTCCGGCCGGATACAAGAGCTGCGAGCCATCATTGAGGCTCACAACCGCCGTTACTATCAGCTAGATGATCCCGAAATTACGGACGTCGAATATGACCGTCTGATGCAGGAGCTCATCAGTCTGGAGCAGGATTACCCTCAGTTTAAAACCATTACCTCGCCCACAGCGCAAGTCGGGGCGGCGCCGGCGAAAGCATTTACCGCTGCCTTTCATCTTTCCCCAATGCTAAGCCTCGATAACGCCTTTACAGAGGCCCAGATTATCGAATTTCACGAGCGCCTGAAACGGATGTTCGAGATACCAGACTCCATCAACTACGTGGTAGAGCCTAAACTCGACGGAGTGGGGATCAATCTGATTTATCGTCATGGCGCTCTCGCGCAAGGCCTGACCCGCGGCGACGGCCTCACCGGCGAGGATGTGACGGCGAACCTGAAAACGATTCCCGTACTGCCGCAGCGCCTGGGGCAGCACCGCGATTTTCCGGATGAGCTAGAGATACGCGGCGAAGTAATAATTTTCAAGGAAGACTTCAGGAAACTAAACGAAAAACGCCTTAGCGAAGGCACCCCCCCCTTCGCCAATCCCCGCAATGCGGCCGCGGGCTCCCTGCGACAGTTAGATCCGGCCGTTACCGCCCGACGCCCCCTCAATATCTTTTTTTATGCCTTGGGCTCTAACCAGGGCAACAACTTCTCTGATCAGTGGAGCGTCCTCCAGGCTCTGGGCAGATGGGGGTTCAACGTAAACCCGCTGGTGCGTCCAGTCCAGGGGATCAATAGCTGCATCGAGTATTACCGGGAATTGAACAAACTTCGTCCCAGTCTCCCCTACGAAATCGACGGCATGGTAATAAAGGTTTCTTCATTTGATCTCCAGCGAAGAATAGGCAGCCTCTCCCGTGCTCCCCGTTGGGCTTTGGCCTGCAAGTTTGTAGCAAAGCAGGAAAAAACCAAGGTGGAAGAGATAATTGTCCAGGTAGGCCGGACTGGTGCATTGACCCCGGTGGCTATCCTCAAACCGGTTGCGGTGAGTGGGGTTATAGTCAGCCGGGCAAGTCTCCACAATGAAGACGAAATCCGCCGTAAGGACATCCGGATTGGAGACTGGGTTTTAATCCAGCGGGCGGGGGATGTAATTCCGGAAGTAGTACAATCGCTGCCCAACCTCCGGGACGGCTCTGAAATCACTTTCATCATGCCGCAAAACTGCCCCGAATGCGGCACGGCCGTAATAAGGCTTGCGCAAGAGGCCGCCCGCAAGTGCATCAACTTCTCCTGTCCGGCCCAGGTGAGGGAAAGACTCGCCCACTTTGCCTCGCGCGAGGGGATGGATATCGTTGGTTTAGGTGCGGCGCTGATCGCACAGCTGGTTGACAACAATCTCATTACTGACCCGGGAGACATCTACTTCTTGAACCGACAACAATTGATCAGCCTCGACCGCATGGGCAGCAAATCCGCCCAGAATCTAATCGACGCCATCAATCGCTCAAAAAATCCACCTCTGAACAAATTCTTATATGCCCTGGGAATAGAGCATGTTGGTCAGCAGTACTCACTGGTTTTGGCTCAGAATTTCCCCGGAATAACGGAACTTGTGAGTGCGACCCGCGAAGACTTAATAGAACTCAAGGGGATCGGCCCGGAGGCAGCCAACAGTATCGTATTTTTTTTCCAGGAACCGCAGAACCGCCAGATGCTAGATAAGTTGGCCCGAGCCGGAGTGGCGCCGCAGCCACTGCTGGCAACACCCGGGAAGACCTCTGCCCTGATGGGCAAAAGCTTGGTTTTCACCGGAACGATGGAAAAACTTACCCGTCCACAGGCAAAGGTCATAGTTGGGGCAGCAGGGGGAATGGTGAAGGAATCGCTTTCCAGGAATATCGATTATCTTGTCGCCGCAGCCAATCCCGGCTCCAAGTTACAACAGGCCCGGTTACTGGGCATAGCAATTATAACTGAAGATGATTTTTTGAAACTTGCTGGAGAAACAGTTTGAAATCACTACATGTTTATATCAGCGGTCGGGTTCAGGGTGTTTTTTTTCGCGCCAGCACCCAAAGCAAAGCCCGCCAATTAAACCTGACCGGCTGGGTAAAAAACACCGGCGACGGCGGGGTCGAAGCATATTTTGAAGGTGATGAGGCCAAGATCGAGGAGATGCATGCCTGGTGCCGCCAGGGGCCTCCCGCGGCGGTCGTCACCAATGTCGAATACCGCGAGGAACCCTATAGCGGTACATTCAGCGATTTCACCATAAGGTGAAGCAGTACTTCAACGTCAGCGGCATTCCTCAATCGCCTTGGCGAACCCTGGAAGCGACCGGGTGATGGTTTCATCGGATACACAATAGGCAATCCGGAAGTGACCCGGCCCGCCAAAACCACTGCCCGGCACGGCCAGAATCAGGTGCTTTTGTAAAATCCGAATAAATTCTACATCATCAGCA
The DNA here is from genome assembly GCA_947085375.1 of uncultured delta proteobacterium. Classification (GTDB taxonomy): domain Bacteria; phylum Desulfobacterota; class Syntrophia; order Syntrophales; family CAMTWB01; genus CAMTWB01. The sequence goes on along the minus strand of CAMTWB010000015.1, from coordinate 55,800 downwards.
ATGGGTGATTGGGGAAAGAGATAAAAGGCCCCTTCCGGCGCCTGGAAACGATAACCCATCTCCCCGAGACCCCGACATAAGGTATCCCTTTTCCGCTGATATTCAGAAACATCAACGGTTACCCCCTGAAGTCCGGCGACCAGACGTTGCATCAGGGCCGGAGCATTGACAAAACCTAGGATCCGGTTGCAAAGGATTAGCCCTCCCATAATCCCTTCCCGATCATCTAGGGATGGATTGACGGCAATATAGCCAATCCTTTCACCGGGCAGGGAAAGGCTTTTGGAATAGGATGAAACGATGATGCCGTTTCGAAAAAGCTTAAGTATCCCAGGAATCTCTACCCCATAGGAAATGTCCCGGTAAGGCTCGTCCGAAACCAGGTAAATTTCCTTATCGTGCAGCCTGGCTTTTGCCTCAAGCAAAGTTGCCAATTGCTTGAGCGAAGCCTCATCATAGACCCGGCCGGTGGGATTGTTGGGCGAGTTAACAAGAACCACTTTGGTGCGGGGTCCGATGGCCTCATCAAGGGCTTTTAAGTCTAAAGAGAAATTTTCATTGGTCTTGACCAGTCGCGTTTCACCGCCGGCATTATCGACGTAAAAGCGGTATTCAACAAAAAAAGGCGTGGGAATAACTACCTCATCTCCCGGATCGAGCAGGGTTTTTAAGACCACATTCAAGGCCCCGCCCGCCCCGCAGGTCATTACAATGTCCTCCCCGGAAAGGGTTATCCCGTTCTGACGCCCGACGTGCAGCGCCAGAGCCGCCCGCGTTTCCGGGTATCCGGCGTTGGGCATATAGGCATGCATCCCGGGTGACTTCTGGTCAATGATCCGCTGCAGTTGCTCTTTGACTTGCGGCGGGGGTTCGATGTTGGGATTGCCGAGGCTGAAGTCAAAGACATTCTGGGCCCCATGTATCTTTTTGAGATTGATCCCTTCTTCAAACATCCTCCTGATCCAGGATGATTTCGTCAATGTATCGGCTATTTTTTTGGCGACGGCCATATTTATTCCCCCTTAAAATGCATGATTCCATTTGATACGCATCTAGCACAGCCACCCCTTGGGGTCAACATGGATTGCAATAGCACAGCAGCTATTCGGAGGGCCATTTTCCGTCATGGCCGCAAAAACGCCGCCCCGGGGGCGATGGCAAAAAATGTGGGCGCGGCTTAAGCAGCAAGCAGGCGATCAAACGCTAATGACGGTCAATATTGCCGCCGCAGCCGGACGAGACTTAAGCTCGTCCATCCGAAAAACCACTGCCCGCAGGGTCCCGCCCCGTCACCCGAAGAGCAATCTCGGAAGCCAGAGAACCAGCTGCGGGAAGAAAAATATCAAGGTCAGCCCTACTATCTGCAGAATCATAAAATCAAGCATCCCGCGATAGATATCAGCTAATTCCCACTGGGGCGCCACGGCTTTTAAATAGTATGCCGCCATCGCCACCGGTGGTGAGAGAAAAGCGGTTTGCAGATTCACTGCCACCAGCGTCGTAAACCATACCAGATCAAGCTTTAGCTCCTGAACTACCGGCAAAAAAATAGGAAGAAAAATAAAGACAATTGCCGGCCATTCCAAAGGCCAGCCCAGGATGAAAATGACGAGCATGACTAAAGCTACCATTGCCAATGGTGATATCTGCAGGCCAAGCAGGGCATTGGCGATCATGCTGCTCGTGCCCAGGCGGGTAAATACCGCTCCATAAATGTTGGAGGCCATCCCCAGAAAAAGGATCATGCTCGAGGTTTGAAGAGATTTCAGCAGGGCATCTTTGAAAACCGGCCAAGAAAGCCTACGGTAGCAAATGGTAAGAATAATTGAGCCGGAAGAAGCCATCGCCGCTGCCTCAGTCGGCGTAGCCATGCCCATGATGATGCTTCCCAGGGCGGAAAAAATAATAAATCCCATGGGCAGTATTCCGGAAAGGAATTCTTTTAATATCTGAGATTTGGAAGCAAGCCGCTCTTCTGGCGGCAGGGGCGGTCCCAGATTTGGCCAAATCTGACACTTGATCATCGTGTAGCCGATATACAAGCCGGCCAGGATAAGGCCGGGAACGATAGCCGCCGCGAAGAGTTTGATGACCGAAACCCCGGCCACCGGCCCCATTACCACCAGCATGACGCTAGGCGGAATCAGTATCCCCAAGGTGCCTCCGGCAGTTATCGTTCCGGCGGACAGTCTTACGTTGTACTTGCTTTTGGTCATCGCCGGGGCCGCCATGATGCCGATTACGGTGACTGAAGCGCCGACGATGCCGGTTGCGGTGGCAAAGATGGTAGCGGTGAGCAGAACTCCCAGGTAAAGCGCCCCTCTTAAGCCGCCCAACATCAGCTGAAACGAAGTGAAGAGTCGCTCCATCAGTCCGGCCTTCTCCAAGAGATGGCCCATAAAAATAAAAAGCGGCACTGCGGCCAGCGTCTCCTCCTTCATCACTCCCAGGGTCTGAAATACCATCAGGTCGAAAACGCGGGCGCCAAACCCGATATAGCCGAATATTACCGATAGAATAATCAGGGTAAAGGCGATAGGAAAGCCCAGAAAAATCCCGGTCAGTAGCGCGGCAAGAAACAAAAGACCCAGATATTCCGGACTCATTGCCTACTCCCTGCTAAAACTATTTTGAGGCTCTTTAAAAATTCTGAAACCCCCTGAATCAAGAGCATCAGGGCCGTCAGCGGCACTACCGTTTTGAATGGGTACAAGGGAGGGCGCCAGGGGCTGTAATCGGATCGCTCCAGAATAATCCAGGAATGAATGGCGTTATCGAGCCCGGCGATGAAGAAAAAAATCATCCCCGGGAAAAACAGAAATAGATAGCAGCAGAGATTCACCAGGGCCTTACTTCTGAAAGACCAGCGGTGATAAAAAATATCGGTGCGGATATGTCCATCTTGGCGCAGGGTGTAGGCGGCGCCCAGCATAAACAGGCTGCCGTAGAGCATATAGGCCAGGTCATAGGCCCAGATGGTGGGGGCGTTGAAGGCATAACGGGCGAAAACCTCATAGGTAAGGCCAAAAACTAGGGGCACCATAAGCCAGGAGATTATTGCCCCCGTCTTCTCGGCCATAATATCGATTACGATTACTACTTTAGCTAAACATTCCGAAAAATGTTTCATAGAAAACTCTCAAAAAAAATTGCCGGGGGGGGTTACCCCCCCGGCAGGTTTGATCAAGGCTTGACTACCTTGTAGGGGTTTACGCCTTTCCAGTAATGATCGGCAATCGAATCAAACGGCGGATGGTATATCAACCGGAAGGGGACCACCCGGCCCGCCCACGACCGCTGTGACGCCAGCACCCTAGCAAAAAACGGATTTTCCTTAGCGCGTCTTTCAGCTACGCGGTCCCAGGCTTTTAGCATTTCCAAAAGCATCTCCCGGGGCGTTTCCACCACGGTCACCCCATGTTTGGTTACCATCGTTTCCAGATCCTTGGAATTTTGATCGATCTGTTTCAAGGCAAAAAGTAGCGCATCAGCCATACAGGCCCCTCTTATTATTTCCTTGAGATCGGCGGGTAGCTCATCCCATTTCTTTTTATTTACGAGCAGTTCCATGAAACCAGTTGGTTGGTGGATGCTGGGCATGTGATAAAACTTACGCACCGTATGGAGGCCAATGGAGAGGTCGGCGCTGGGACTGTGATATTCCGCCCCGTCGATTACGCCCCTCTCGAGTGCTGGCACAATCTCGCCGCCCGGGACCGTAACGACGCTCATCCCCAACTCCCGAAAAACTTCTGCGGCCATCCCTGCAGCGCGGAATTTGATGCCCTTGAAATCCGCCACTGTTTTCATGGGTTTTCTGAACCATCCCAAGGGCTCCGGGGGATCGCCTGCGGTTGGGAAGGCAATCACGTCATATTTCAGTTCCTTTTGCAGCAGTTCATTGTAAAGGTCTAGGCCGCCACCTAGATAAACCCAGCTCATGAAATCTTCCCGCTCCATCCCGAAGGGACCGCCACCGGCTGTGCTGTACAAGGCCATGGCAGGGTGTTTGCCTACCCAGTAGCCGGGCCAGCCATGTCCGGCATCGATTACCCCCTTGTTCACCGCATCCAGGACTTCGAAGGCCGGAACGATCGCACCAGCCGGAAGAAGCTCGATCTTGAGTCTCCCGCCCGACATGGCCTCAAGCCGCGCCACCAGATCCTTGGGGTTTACGTGCTCATAGGCACCTGCAGCCCAGGTGCTTTGCATCTTCCAGGTGTAAACTCTTGGTTGCGCCTGAAGAGAGGTTACGAAAACCAGACATAAAAATACCGCCACAATAAGAACATACCATCTACCCTTAACCATTGCTGACCCTCCTTTTCTGCTAAAATATGGCCACCCTGCCAATGCCCGCTTGATGCGCTGATACTACCGCTGGTCGACGCTTGCGTTTATTATTTTCCGCCCGGTTTGTCAATCACTTGCTCCACCCACGGCTGCAACAAATTTGCCGTGTTCTATTTGCAGCCATGACACAGCAGAGCCCTCCGAAAAAGCCCCATTGGCACGGTCCCTCCCGTGAACAATTTTATCTTGAACCAGATAGAAAGCTGGTGTATGTTTCCGCAGGTGGCGAAGAGTCAATGTGCCGCTGCAGACAGCTTTTTTACGAGGTCGTCAATTTTGATGAACTCGTAAAAAGTGATAAGAAACGTTACATCGATGCTGATATCCTCGCTGAGATGGAATAAAAATTATGATAACATCTAAGGCAGCCGCCAGTGAAAGTAAAAAAATTTAGCCTTAAATACGGACATGGTAAAGTTGAATTCGAAATTCCCTCGTCGCAGTTTTACTTCGAAGTCAAGGGCAGGGATTATCCCGCGATTGCCGATGTTTCCCAGGCGGTAAGTTATGCCCTGAATCATCCGATCGACTCGCCGCCACTGCGGGAGATATTGAAGCCATCAGATCGGGTGGTAATATCCGTAAACGATATCACCAGGATTTGGCAGCGGATGGATCTCGTCTTGCCGCAACTTATAGAAACCGTCAATTCCGCCGGGGTCCCCGATGAAAACATCACCATTATCGTTGCCGTTGGAGGTCATCGTCACAACACGCCAGAAGAAATCTGTCATATCTGCGGCCAGGATATTGTGGAGCGAGTTAAGGTAGTCAATCACGATGCCTATGATCGGGAAAATATGATTTACCTTGGGAAAACCAGCCGCGGCACTGAAGTTGCGATCAATCGGATCGTCGCCGAGGCCGACCGGCTGATTCTGACCGGCGGCATTGTCTATCATTACATGGTTGGCTACGGCGGCGGCAGAAAAAGCGTCCTGCCGGGGATAAGCTCGATTAAGACCATTCAACAGAATCACCTCTGGGCGTTGGGACCGACGTTGGGCTCCGGGGCCAATCCCAATTCCCAGTCCGGTAAAACCCGCGGCAGCGAATGTCACGAAGACATGATGGAGGTCGCCGGCTTTGTCCAGCCGGACTTCATCGTAAATGTCGTTCCCAATCCCCAGGGGGAGCTTGCCGGCGTATTTGCGGGAAACTGGCTTTCCGCCTGGCAGGAGGGAACGAAGCTGGTAGATCACATTTACGCTGTACCCACTCCTGGCCGGGCCGATATTGTTATCGCCTCGGCTGGCGGCTTCCCCAAGGACATCAACCTCTACCAGACGGGCAAGACAATCGACAACGCCTACTGGGCGGTAAAAGACAAGGGAGTAGTCGTAATAATAAGTGAATGTCCGGATATTCTCGAGCCGCTCGAATTTTCCCAGTGGTTTGAGTATTCATCGCTGTTTGAGATAGAAAAAGCGCTCCGGAATAACTTCACAATCCCCGGCTGGGTGGCTTGGAAAGCGTTGGACTGTACCGAGCGGGCGGCCTGCATTATGATGACCAGGCCGGAAAATGCCAACTTCCTGAAAAAAGCAAATATGATTCCCACATCCAGCATGGCTGAGGCGCTGGAAATGGCTTATCGGCTCTGCCCCAAGAAAGACCCCACGATAACCATCATGCCCCAATGCGCCAATACCCTACCCATCTTGAACCAGGCGCCGTAAAATCAAATTCGGCCCCTAAACTAAAAGGAGGAGAATGATGAAAAAGTATTTTGCGATTTTCGTTTTTGCAGCAGCCGTCCTGTTTTCTCTTGGCGCAATCCAGCCTTACGAGGCCCTGGCGCAGGGCAAAATGGTACTTAAGGCCGGAAGTTCCACCGCCGAAACCCACCCCTACAATCTTGGCCTCAAGAGATTCAAAGAACTGGTGGAGAAGGGAACCGCCGGAAGAATTGAAATCCAGATATTCCACTCTAGCGCCCTGGGTGCAGAACGGGAGCTGGCGGAGGGGATGCAGATCGGCAGTGTGGACGTCGTTATTTCTTCCACCGGTCCTTTGGGGGGGTTCGTTCCCCAAATGAACGTGGTGGATCTGCCCTTCTTGTTTCGTGACAAGGCCCACGCCTACAAGGTTCTGGATGGCCCTATCGGAACGGCTCTTTTGGCTGAACTGGAGAAGCGCAACATTATCGGCCTGGCCTTCTGGGAAAATGGCTTTCGTCATGTGACCAATGTCCGAAGGGAAATAAAGGTCCCTGCCGATTTGAAAGGACTAAAACTGCGCACCATGGAAAACAGGGTGCACATGGCCGCCTTCCGCCAGCTTGAAGCCTCCCCCACCCCCATGGCCTTCTCCGAGGTCTTTACCGCACTGCAGACCAGAACTCTCGATGGCCAGGAAAATCCGATACCGGTTATCTTCACCTCGCGTTTTTACGAGGTGCAGAAATTCCTCTCTTTGACCGGTCATGTCTATTCACCAGCCCCCTTGATGGTCAGCAAACATACCTGGGACAAGCTTACGGAGGAGCAGAAGAGCATCTTTAGAAGCGCGGCAATTGAAGCCCGGGATTACGAAAGGGACCTCATCACCAGGCAGGAAAACGAACAGGTGGATAAATTGAAGGCCGCCGGAATGACCGTGACTCTGGTTGATAAATCGCTTTTCCAGCGAGCCACCCTTCCGGTTTACGCCCAGTTTGAGAAGGAATTCGGCAAGGAACTGATTGAACGGATTGTAAACACCAGGTAAGACTAACCCCGTTGTCTAATTGTAACTACTGAGGTTGATAGTCGGTAGCTGCTTAGGTAAAAAGGTGGGATAACAATCCGATATCACACAAACCTCAGAGGATTTGAACTGGCCGATGAAGTTGCGATTCTCACTGGGGTTTGTTCTTTGCGCAGTCCCAACAGACTACAGTCTAAACAACCTCGGCAGTTACGTCTACTTTACCATTTTCTAACCCGTCCCTCCGGCCAGGGGGGCGGGGGTTTGAGTGTAAACTTGAGCCGCAGCAGGAGGGACCTATCGTAGCCAAATATTTGAAAATCATGGAGTCAGTTAACCTTGTTGTCACCTGGCTGCTTGCGATCATCTTGGGCACGATGTCGCTGGTGGTGTTTTCGCAAGTCATCTATCGCTATGTGCTGGAAGCCCCCCTGCCCTGGTCGGAGGAACTTGCCCGCTACCTGATGGTCTGGCTGGTACTTTTGGGTGCCTCCCTGGGGCTAAGGTCCAAGGCCCTGATCGGAATGGAGGCACTGGTAAACGTCTTCCCGCCACGGCTGAAAAGATTTTCCATCGAAGCTGTTCTGGTCTTCTCATTGTTATTCCTTACCGTGGTGATGATTTACGGAATCAAGCTGACTATTATGAATCATTCTCAAGTATCACCGGCCATGGCCATCCCCATGTCTTGGCCTTATGCGGCAATACCAGTTGGAGCGCTGCTCATGATCACCAATGCACTGGTGGTGGCCATAGAAAGGTGGAAAAATAACTAGATGGCGACGATCCTCATCCTGTCCCTGGTAGCCTTTTTCCTGATCAACCTGCCAATTGCCTTTTCCCTGGGGGCAGCAGCGACCCTGACCATCATTCTCCAAGGTCAGGTACCTCCCACATTAATCCCCCAGCGGATGTTTGCGGCCATTGATTCTTTCCCTCTGATGGCCATTCCATTTTTTGTTCTGGCCGGTAATTTAATGGGTTCCGGGGGGATTTCAAAAAGGCTGATTCATTTCGCCACCTGCCTGATCGGCAAGACTACCGGGGGGCTCGCGGTAGTGACAGTCGCCACCTGCATGTTTTTTGCCGCCATTTCCGGCTCCAGCGCGGCTACGGCGGCAGCGATAGGAACGATTCTGATTCCGGCAATGGTACAGCACCGTTATTCAATAAATTTCGCTGGTGCAACCGTTGCCTCTTCGGGTGAGTTGGGCGTTATCATCCCGCCCAGCATCCCGATGGTGCTCTTTGGCGTCATGGCTGGCCAATCCATCGGCACCATGTTCATAGCTGGCTTTGTCCCGGGGATGCTGATCGCGTCAACCCTGATGGTTACCGCCTACATCATTTCCCGGATCAAGGGCTACGCGGGCACAACCAGGGCTTCCGGGGGGGAAACCTGGCGGGCCTTCAAAGATTCAGCTCTTGCCCTGATGATGCCGGTTATCATCCTGGGGGGAATTTACGGCGGCATCTTCACCCCCACTGAAGCGGCAGTGGTGGCTGTTTTCTACGGTTTTTTAGTGGGAAGCATCGTCTATCGGGAAATCAACCTCTCCAATATCACCGGTATCCTGGTCAATTCAGCCATCACCACCGCCACCATAATGATCATCATTTCCACCGCATCCACCTTTGGCTGGATAATGACCCGGGAGAGGATTCCGATTATGATTGCCGAGGCATTTTTGGCAGTCACTTCGAACCCGGCAGTTTTTTTGCTCTTGGTAAATCTCCTGCTTCTTTTTATCGGCACAATCTTTGAGACCTCGGCCGCCCTGATCATTCTCACCCCGCTGCTCTTTCCCATCGCAGTCCAACTGGGCGTCCATCCAATTCATTTCGGTATGATTATGATTGTTAATCTCGCGGTCGGCATGGTTACACCACCATTGGGAATCAATCTTTTTGTCACCTGTAATATCGCAAAAATACGGATTGAAGACATGGCTGGATTTCTTGTGCCTTACCTGATTGTGCTTATTGCCAACATCTTCATCATAACATACATTCCTGAGATAACACTGTGGCTGCCGACTGTTTTGGGGATGTTCAAGTAATATTACTCCGACAAATATTCTTCATGGTGCGGCACCAGATGGACGTGTCGATTGCTATAGCTTAAGCAAATCTCCCCTAACCCCTCTTTCCCAAAGAGGGGGACCAGTTGGAGGGTTAATTTTCTCAAGTAGGGGCGGCCCTGAGTGGCCGCCCATCTTGTCTGTTGATTTTCCAACGAGGACAATAGTAAGGTCGGTTTTACCCCCCGTAAGTATTGGGGGCAGGGGGGATTTGGTGAAAGGAAAACCCGGCGTCTCATGATCCCCAAATTTGCCATCGTTGAACAGATCTTGCCGAGTGAATCAATTTCTGATCTGTCCCTCGCAGTGAAACGGGAATTCTCCCGGATGAACCTGGAGACCAAAGTCACCGCTGGCATGACTGTTGCCATTACCGCTGGCAGCAGGGGCATCCACCGGATTGATGAAATCATCCGGCAGGTTGTTTTGCAGGTCAAGGCCCTAGGAGGTAATCCTTTTGTCGTCCCGGCGATGGGCAGTCATGGCGGAGCGACGGCTATTGGCCAATTTGAACTTCTTCAGGAGCTTAATATCACCGCTGAATCAGTAGGCGCACCGATCATTTCCTCCCTGGAGACGGTGGAAATCGGCGTCACCGCTTGCAGCCTGCCCGTTTCCATCGACAGATACGCCGCCCGGGCCGGTGGAATAATAGTAATCGCGAGAATCAAGCCGCATACGGATTTCAGAAATTACATCGAAAGCGGCCTCCAGAAGATGCTGGCCATCGGCCTGGGCAAGCACAAACAGGCACTGGCGATCCACCGCTTCGGAGTGGAGGGGCTGAAGAAATTTATTTCTCCGGCGGCAGGGATTATTCTGGAAAAAACACCGGTTTTGATGGGGCTGGCGATAATTGAAAACGCTTGTGATCAAACAGCAAAAATCGTCGCGCTGCATCCTGACGAAATCGAGTCACAAGAACCCCGTCTGCTCAATTGCGCCCGTTCATTGATGCCTCAGCTTCCTTGCAAAGATATTGACATCCTGGTGGTTGGAGAATTTGGAAAAGACATAAGCGGAACGGGAATGGATACCAACATCATCGGCCGGGTCGGCATCCCGGGCGTGGATGGCTTTGGGGACCTCAAGGCCCAGTACATCGTAGCACTGCGATTAACAGAGGCCTCGCACGGCAATGCCCTGGGGATTGGTCTGGCCGATTTTACCACCGAACGGGTCATGAACTCGATTGATTATCAGGCGATGCGGGAAAATGTCATTACCAGCACCTTTGTCGAACGCGGCAAGATTCCCCTGGCCTTCCCCAATGATCGTGCCGCAATCGAGGCCGCCCTGCGGTGTGTCTGGAATTGCGATAACCAGAATGCCCGAATCGCATTTATTCGCAACACCAGGGAAATTAACCGTTTTATGGTGAGCGAAAGCCTGCTTGCGGAATTGCGAACCCAAGCAGGGATCAGGGTGCTGACGCCCCTCGAGGACATTCCCTTCGACAGTGACGGCAATATCCCGCCGAAGATGATTCCGCTGCAACCATAGCCCACCCGGCTCATCTGCCCTCCCCGGCACTTACCCGCCATCAGTCGCGCCATTTCTCCTTTGATCCAGGCAGTAGATGCTTCCATCCTGTTTTTTGGCAACGGACTTCATTTGAGAGGCTGCTTCAATTACTTCACCATAGTGCAGGAAGTTCCTGGTGCCGGAATCGGTAATTCCAATGGAAATGGTCAAAAGGGGGAAGGAACAAGCAATTCCCTGACGGTCAACGGACATTATAAAACCGGATCGCCTGTCTTCCGGTTCGTACATGATGGGAATGAAACCATCAAACGCCGCTATTATTTCCGCAGATATTACTTCGACCAATGCTGGATCAGCAATGTAAACAAAATCATCTCCCCCGATATGGCCGACAAAACTATTCTGAGGCTGCCTGCTTTTCACAACATTGAGGATTATTCTCCCCGTGGCCTTAATTATGTCATCGCCCCGGCCAAAACCGTACTTGTCGTTAAATGGTTTGAAATAGTCCAGATCGGCGTGGGCAAAAGCGAATATCTCATCCCCGGCCAGCCGTGCCTGAAGCTCGCGGCAGATGGATATATTACCCGGAAGTCTGGTCAAGGGATTGATTTCCACTATCCTCTGGGAACGTAAAATGGACAGCTTGACCCGAATCAACAATTCATCTTCCACGTCTTGACGCCAGATAAAATCATCCAGGGGGATATCATCGCCAAGGGGGATCTCTGTCCCCCGTTTGATGATTGCCAGAATCGGCAGTTGCAGGAACAACGGCTCATCCTTGATATTATCTTTCAAAAGCTTGCCGAACTGCTCCGGGCCAGCGCTAAGGTCGATAATGAGAAGATCAGAGGGAGATTCATATATGTGATTAAGGGCTACTGTGGTGGTTTTGAAAAAAACAGTATTGTAAAAGGGGGACAAGATCTGTCCGACAATATTTACCGTAACTATGTCTTCAGAAATGATAATAATGTTCTTCATTAACCTTCGTTGCTACCCCTCTGATTCCAATGTGGTTTCGATCCTTTCCAGTACCATCTTAATTTCCTCCGCTGAAGGATTGATCTTCTCAAAAGCCGCCGGATTGACAGCCGGAACAAAGGGGTCTCCGGCAAAACCGATACCTCGGGCACGAACAAGAATATCTGACAGATGAACGATAGCCGCCTCCATTGGGGCCAGTTTAGCTTTCTCGGGAGAATGGTGAAAAGCAATGACTTCAAGAAGGTTACGAGGAAAATTCCATTTTGCGCCCAGCCACTTCCCTACGCTGGGGTGGGGATCGCTGAAATATTCAGACTCCATCTCGATTACGGTAACGCCTGCGCTGTTTGCTTTGTTCATCACCTCTTCATACTGTTTCGGGTATTCGAGAATAAGAAGCACCTTTCCCATGTCATGGAGCAGGCCGGCTACGGAAATCTCCTCTGGATTGGCTAACCCCCTTTGCAGGGCAATGGTTCTTGCCGCTGACGCGCAAGCAAGCGAGTGGCCCCAGAGGCCCGCCATGACCTTTTCCATTATCTCAAATACGGAAATCCCCAAGAGCAATCCCCGGACGACGTTGAGCCCCAAAAGCATTATGGCGTGTGAAACCGATGATATGCGGCCAGGAAATCCAAAGGCCGCCGAGTTGACCATCTTTAGCACCTTTGCCGTTAAGGCTGGATCATTGGAAACAAAGCGACTGATTTCGTCCAGGGTCAACATTGGATTTGCGATTACTGAAGAAATTAACTTCAGGGTACCGGGAACGGTTGGCAGGGCGCCGATATTTTCTATCCGCGCCTGGTTGACTTTTATAATCTGGCTACTCATACATGGCCTCGATGTGTTCGCTTACGGCTTTATTAATCAGAACCATATAAGGACAATCCTGGATGTATTTAAATCTGGCTTCCAACTGGGCGAGCAGTTCTTCTTTGGGAACGGCCGGTTCCTGTGATCCCTCAACATAGAGATTTTCAATCCCCATATCGACAATTCGCTGGATCCATTTCTCGGTAAGCTCCATGCCCTCGCCAAGTAGCACCATGCCGTTATTGGAAATGACGGGCTTGACGAGCTTCATTCCTGGTTGCAATTTGTCCGGAGAAATCTTAAGCATCAATCGTTACCTCGTAATGCTTGCGCGGGCCAGGTAAGACTCTGCCCGGCTTGGATGTTGTAGTCGTCTAATTACAGTTTTGCCGACATCATACCGCATTGTCCTATATAGTAGCAGAAAACATTTTAAAAGCATTTTTCAGGAGCAATATTTTTAAACTAGGCACCATCAAAAGCAGTTCGGGTGTGCGACAAATTTATGGCTGTCCTAATCTTGCAGGGCCTAGCCCCCCCCCTTTCCCAAAGGGGGGCAGGGGGGATTTGGAGTGATTGCTCCGGAGCAGTATCAAAAAAACTCCCTCATCTCATGATCGGGCCTGTTTTTCCTTCCCCCGTTTTCCCGTGTCCAGCGGAACTTATGGGTAAAGCTCAGTTGGGGAAAGAGGGGAGAAAAACCGCTCTACCCATAAATTTGTCGCAGACCCACGCAGTTCTTTTTCATTTATTAATTATCAGGTTCGTGTTAATAACTGCCGGCATCGGTCCACAATGTTCGTCTTGCCACCCTGCTTCCCATCGGGAGTGTCCTATGGATTGGTTATCAAGGCTGCTGAAAAGCAGAAACTTCATCTTTCTTTTGGCTATTTTTTTCGGCCTGTTATTGCCTCAGCTTGCCGGCTTTACCAAGCCCCTCGTTCTTCCCGCCCTGGCACTGGTGCTGGCGCTGTCCACCATGTCCATCAGCAACAACATTATTCTGGTATCCCCCCAGAAGCTACTGCTGCCCGCGGTGGTTGGCATTGCCATGAGTTACCTGATTTTGGGCAATTTTATCATTTTGTTGAGCACCGCCTTCATCCGGGAAGATAATCTCTGGAAAGGTTTTGTGCTAATGGCAGCGGTTCCACCCGCTATCGCCATCATTCCCTTTTCGATGATTCTCAATGGAAACGTTAAATACTCACTTTTCGGCACTGTCGGTGCTTACCTGGGAGGCCTGTTCTTCCTGCCATTAATTGTAATCGCGTTGATTGGCTCCGCCGTAATAAAGCCTTCTGATCTGCTGATGATAGTTTTGCAACTGGTGGTGCTGCCCCTGATCCTTTCCCGCCTGCTAATCCTTAAGGGATGGAATCTAAAGCTCGAACCATTAAAAGGTTTGATAACAAATTGGTCTTTCTTCCTGGTGCTCTACTCATCCGTTGGAGTTAATCGCGACATTTTACTCAATTTCTCAATGGCCCTCCTGACGGTGGCGCTGATTGCCTTTGCCAGCACCTTCCTGCTCGGCTTCATCATTGAGTTAACCGGTCGCTTGCTCCATGTCGCCAGAGACATCCTGACGAGCGTCACCCTTTTGGGAACCATGAAAAACTATGGCGTCGCCAGCGGCATCGCCTTGACTTTTTTACCCAGCGAAAGCGCTCTACCCGCGACGCTGGGAACAATTTTTATGATTTTGTTCGTTATGTGGCTCGATTTCAGGAAAAGCCGACAGAAATGAGCGGGGAATCACTATGAGCGAAAGCAGGCATATTCTCCATTACGGCTACGTTGTCGCCGCGATAAGCATTCTGGTGGTGTTTGGCTCGCTTGGGCTGGGACGATTTTCCTTCACCATGATTTACCCCAATATGATGGCCGGCCTCCAGCTGGGCAACACCGAAATGGGGTTGCTGGCCTCGGTTAATTTTCTGGGATACCTGATTTTTTCTCTGGCCGGCGGCATCCTGGCCAGCAGATATGGCCCCCGGCTCATCATTTCCTTGTCTTTAGTTATTGCGGGAATTGGCATGTTGCTGACCGGCCTGGCCGGTGGTCTTGCTTTTGCCATGCTGATGAGGTTTGTAACAGGGCTGGGCAGCGGCGGAAGCAATGTGCCCGTTATGGGCCTTATTTCTTCCTGGTTTGCACCCCGACGCCGTGGGATGGCGGCGGGTCTGGCCACCGGCGGATCGGGACTTGGCATCGCCGCGGCTGGCATTATAGTGCCCCTGATAAACGACTCCTACCTTCATGACGGCTGGCGCTGGAGTTGGCATTTTCTTGGTGGGGTCGTATTTTTCATCGGCCTTCTAGCCTTCTTTTTTCTAAGAAACTCCCCTTCCCAAAAGGGCCTGCCACCGGTAGGAGCAACTAAAGACAGCACCACAGGCGCTGCCCAAGCTTCAACCGCTTCAGCCTTCACCTGGGGCATGATCTATCGCAGCCGGGAAATCTGGCGGCTGGCGTTCTTATATTTCCTCTTCGGATTCTCCTACATCATCATGGTCAACTTCTTTTCCGTCTATCTCATCCGTGAAATGGGACTTCCAGAAAAAACTGCGGGCTACATCTGGTCCATCGCGGGCTTGCTGGGTATTTTCAGCGGCTTTATCTGGGGAAATATTTCCGACCTGGTGGGACGTAGGCTGGGTCTGTTTATGGTCTTCGGGCTGCAGGGAATCTGCTTTGCCATTTTTGCCCTGGGGCAGTCGCCATTTTATTATTGGTCGGCGGCAATCATCTTTGGCATAACATCTTTTGCCACTCCGGCGATCATTGCGGCAGCAACCGGTGATTTTGTCGGCGCCCGTCTGGCGCCGGCCGGCCTGGGGATGATAACCGTTCTTTTTGGCATTGGTCAAGTAATGGGACCGGCTCTGGCGGGATACCTGGCTGATTTTACTGGAACCTACCGGATTGGATTTTTTATCGCTTCTTTGGCGGCATTGACCGGGGCGGTGGGGTCTTTATCAATCAAACCACCCTTGGAGGCCAGGCATTAAATGATATCCAGAATTTCAAATCGACCTTTTATAAAAAAATACAAGCAGGAGGCAGCAGTATGAAATGCAACATGGGAGGCACCGATCGGGCAATCAGGGCGGCTATAGGCGTCGTCATCGCTGGGGCGGGGATTTACTATGAAAGCTGGTGGGGTCTGCTTGCCCTGATACCTCTGATAACAGCGGCAATATCTTTCTGCGGGCTCTATGAAATTTTAAAGATATCAACCTGCAAGGACCATAAAGCCGGCTGATGAACGATAAAATCTCCGCCCATTCTGGCCACCGCCGCCGCCTGAAGGAAAGATACCTGGCGGCGGGTTGCAGTGGTATGCATAATTACGAGGTGATGGAGCTCTTGCTTTCCTATGCCATACCCCGCAAAGACGTGAAGCCGCTGGCGAAAGAGCTTTTCTCGAAGTATCACAGCTTTAAGGGCATACTTGATGCCGATATCAAGGAGATCGAAAATACGGTCGGTCTGGGTTCCAACTCCGCAATCCTGATCAAGCTCATTAAGGACATCTCTGTTATTTACCTGGGAGAAAAGGCCAGACAGAAGGTACAAATCAGCAATTCGCGTGAACTGCTCGATTACTGCAAAGTAGCCTTAGGCGGCCTCAAAAACGAGCGATTCAGCGTGATTTACCTGGACGCCCAGAACAGAATCATCGAGATTGAAACCGTTCAGGAAGGCATCGTAAACCAGGCGGTGGTCTATCCACGCAAAATAATCGAAGGCGCGCTCTTGAGAAAGGCCAGCGCTCTCATCCTCGTGCACAACCATCCCTCCGGGGAGGTGCGGCCTTCCGCGGCGGATATCAATTTAACCAAAAGCATCAGAGAGGTTGCAAAAGCGCTGAATATTGAGGTCAATGACCATATTATCGTAGGCGAAAACCGTCACTTCAGCTTTCGCGAGGAGGGGATTTTCTTCTGAGCGTCATCGCATATTGACTGGAGAGTGTCTGAAATAGAAGACTCCTGTAAGGGACGTAAAGCAGGGGTATGCCGCCCGCCTTTGCGTCCCTATTTTACAGGCGATTCTACCTTTACTTCCTGCCATCCACCATTTCTCTGAGCTCTTTGCCCACCTTGAAAAAAGGCAAACTTTTAGGAGCAACTTCAATTTTCTTGCCGGACTTGGGGTTTCTACCGATGTAGGCATCGTATTTTCTAACCACGAAACTGCCCAAACCCCTGATCTCTATCCGGCCGCCTTTTTTTAGCTCCTCGGTAAAGATATCGAAAATGTGATTTACGATTTCACCAGAGGCCTTCTCCGAAAGGCATTCCTTTTTGCTCAAGGCAGAAATGAGCTCAGACTTATTCATATCACCCTCCTGTTTAAAATTACCGCTTCTGGCACTGCAAAGCGGCCCTTTCATTGTATTTATGGTTGCGGTTTATCTTCCAAAATTAACTTTATGTCAAGGCATTTTTGACGAACTCGCAAAAAGTTGGCAAAACGTGAGTGTTGGTACGGCTATGTAAAAAGTTCGCAGGCAAGGCGCGCAAATCATTAAGACTGAGGCGTACTTCTGGGTACGCCGCAGTGACGAGGGATTTAGCTTGAACGCCGCATCCGGACTTTTTACAAAGTCGTCATTTTTGAGCATACTGTTTCTTTAATGAGGCTCTTGGGTCATTAGCTCTCCCTTTTTTAAATACCGGTACCTGCCAATTGGCAGGTACCCCAGTTCTAGGCGGCCAAAGCGAATTCTGATTAGCCTTAAGACAAAGTATTCCAGTTTTTCAAAGGCCCTCCGTATGATCCTGCTGCGGCCTTCGTGGATGGTTATCAACAGCCAGGTGCTATTTTTGTTCGCTTTTTCCACTGTCAGCTCCCGCGGTTTAAATAGTCCATCGTCGAGCAGGAGGCCATTGGCTATCGTCCGCAAGTCCTTCTCGGTGATGACACCCCGGATCTTGACCCGGTAGGTCCTGGGTACCTCGTAACTGGGATGCATCAAGCGGTGGGCCATAGCCCCGTCGTTGGTAAAAAGCAGCAGACCCTCGGAATCATAATCCAACCTGCCTATCGGGTAAACCCGTGGTTTCACGCCGGCCAGGAGATCCATAACAATAGGCCTCCCTTGAGGATCACTCATGGTTGTTACGTAACCTGCCGGTTTATTGAGCATAATATAGAGTATGGTCTCTTGTCTGATGATAAGCTTGCCGTCTAGCCTAATTTCATCACGAAACGGATCGGCAACTGTGCCCAGCTTGACAACCACCTCGTTGTTGAGAGTCACCCTCCCTTCCAGGATGAGCGATTCTGCCATCCGCCGCGAGGCAATTCCTGCCTGGGATATTATCTTTTGCAGTCTTTCTGTCGTCAATTAAGATCAGCCCCCAATATCTCTGAGCTCCCTTAAGGTAGGCATTTCGGAGAGGTCCTTCAGTCCGAATACCTCCAGGAAGCGCTTGGTAGTCCCATAAATTATGGGCTTTCCCGGAACATCCTTCCGCCCCAAAATCTTAACCAGCTTTTTTTCCAAGAGACCCTTGAGCGGGGCCGAGACATCCACCCCCCGTAGCCTTTCAATCTCCGCCTTGACGATAGGCTGCCGATAAGCCACGATCGCCAGAGTTTCCAACGTGGCCGAAGTTAGAGCTGCCGGCCGGCCAGCCCTGATCTTTTTTACCCAGGGGGCCAGGTCATCTCTGGTTCGGAACTGAAATCCGCCGGCAACTGCCTTAAGGACAATCCCCCTTCCCTGTTGGCGATAGTCATTATCCAGCGATTCAATTACGCCCTTAAGTTCCACCATTCCCACTTCCGGCAGAGCATCCTGAATCTTATCCAAGGCCAGAGGCTGGTCGGAGCTGAAGATCATCGCTTCTATGATGGCCTTGATGTCTTCCATCTGCTATGCCGCCGTCGCAAATATTCTGATTCTTCCAAAAGTTTCAGCCTGATATATCTTGATCAGCCTCATTTTTGCAAGCTCCAAGAGGGCCAGGAAAGTGTACAGCAGCTGCGATTTACTAATGCCGCAAACCAGGAGCTCCTCCATGCTGACTCCGTCTCGCTCCAATAGTATAGTTAAGATATGATTCATTTTTTCCGCCAGGGTAATCTTTTCCCGGTCTATTTCCATTACTACGTCCCAGGTTGAGGCAATTTTTTTAAATGCCTGCAGCAGATCAAAAAGGTTGACCTCCAGAGCTTCATCTTCAGCAGGTGGCGGATGGTCATCGTCAGCCAAAGCACCGCGCTTGAAAACGTCGCGCTCCAGGAGAGGAAGTTTATCGAGTTCCAAGAGGGCTTCCTTGAACACCTGGTATTCAATCAGCTGTTCCACAAGTTCGCGGCGCGGGTCCTCCTCTTCCTCTCCCGGAAGCGGATCCACCGGCAGCAGCATCCTTGATTTTATATGGATAAGTGTCGCCGCCAAAACCAGATACTCACCGGCCAGATCAAGGTTAAGCGACTGAAGCCTATGTAAATATTCAATATATTGTCCGGTGATGAGAGTTATGGGTATATTGTAAATGTCAATCTCATTTTTTTTGATGAGATATAAAAGCAGGTCCAGGGGGCCCTGGAAAATATCGAGTTTAACCTCGTAGCCAGGCATTGAGCGACAACCGGGCTCATTTAGTCTCTCTTCCGCTGCGGTTGTTTCCATTTTAATATATTTTTAAATCCGTATGGCGTCTCTTACTGCTGTCATGGTTTCCCCAGCAACTGCCGCAGCTTTACTGTTTCCCTCTTCTATCATATCCCGTATCTCTTCCATATGTTGCCGATAATAGTCCTGGCGCTCATGGATTGGCAACATTGCCTCCCCCAGCCGCCGGGCCAAATTGCTCTTACAGTCCGTACAGCCGATACCAGCGCTCTGGCACTGCTGCGCGATTTCCATGGTTGTCCCAGGCATTGAATATAACTCATGAAAAGAAAATACATTGCAGACCTCCGGCCGACCCGGATCCTTCCTCCTCATCCGCTTTGGATCGGTAAACATGGAAGCCACCTTAGTTCTCAGTTCATCACCGCGATCTGTCAGATATATGGAATTATTAAATGATTTACTCATCTTCCGTCCATCGATGCCCAGGAGCTTGGGAACGGCCGTAAGCAGGGGGTCCGGAACCGGGAAAACATCGCCGTAGAGATAGTTGAAACGGCGGGCAATCTCCCGGGTAAGTTCGACATGAGGCAACTGATCCACCCCCACCGGGACGCCGTGGGCCCGGTAAATTATTATATCCGCCGCCTGGAGTACCGGATAACCCAGAAAGCCGAAGGTGCCCAGATCCTTATCTGCCAGTTCTGCCTCCAGCTCTTTATAAGTGGGATTTCTCTCCAGCCAGGAGATGGGGGTAATCATGGACAAGAGAACAAAGAGTTCGGCATGTTCTTTTATGCGGGACTGAATGAAGAGCGTGCTCAACTCTGGATCCAAGCCACAGCTAAGCCAGTCAACTAGCATATCGGTTGTGTTTTCCCGCAGGCTTTGGGTATTGTTGTAATCAGTGGTTAATGCATGCCAGTCGGCCACAAAATAAAAACATTCGTATTGCCCATTATTCTGAAGCTCTATCCAGTTGCCCAGGGCGCCATGAAGATTTCCCAGGTGAAGCTTACCGGTCGGACGCATACCGCTTAAAATTCGCTTTTTTCCCAATTCGACCCTCCCACCGCCCCGTTTGACGGGAAAAGCGGCTTCTTTCAATAATTTGAGACGGAAGCTATAGCAAAAAGCCCAACCGCCGTCAAAGGGAATAGTGGGCCGGGGGACGCTGTTAACTTATTAACTTAGAGCCAATTACAAAAGTCTGTTTCCCCTCCCTTGATGGGAGGGGATTAAGGGTAGGGTGTGACAAAACATCTAGATAATACTTATTATTTTCCCATCACCCTAACCCTCTCCCCCAAGGGGAGCGGGATTTTTTGAGACTTTTGCAATTGCCTCACTTATATATTGACAACGCCTTTCGCTGGTTCAATCTTGCAGATTGAACCAGCGCATTAAAAACTTTTTCTCACTTCAATTCCTTAGGCGCCCTGGCAGACGGCACTTGGCGCCGCTGTTTAATATTGTGGTTCGGTTTTCAAGACGTCAACCATTTCCATAGCGGATTGATCCTTTCCCGATAGATCCGGTACAGTCTATCCAGGATTTCAACACCTTGCTGATCAATATATGTCCATTATGCGACTGTCAGTCGGGCGGTGAAGAAGCAGGGAAGAGCGATGCATCATTGCAAGACTTGACCCCCATCTCCAGCCTCTTTTTGGAAACGGGGAAACGGGTCTTGAGCTCCTGGGCAAAGAGCGATATCTTGTACTCCTCAATCATCCAGAAAAGTTCATCTATTGCCTGATGGGCCTGCTGATTCTCCGGGCCGTTGCCGGCTGTTATGCGAGTTTTGGCCTGGGCAAAGAGTTGTACATACTCATCAACCTCTCTGGTTTTCTCCCAGGCCCTCTCCAAGTGAACAAGCCCCCGTTCGGCCCTGATTGCCAGGCCCTTCATGAACCGCATCAGACACTCATATCGATCCCGGTCAAAACGATCCATAAAATCAGGCGGCAGCAGTTCTTTCAGCTCCCCCTCCAACTTAACCAGGTAGGCCAAGGCCGGCCTGCTGTCGCGATTTTGAGATTTTAATCTTTCCAGGCGAATTGCCGCTTCATAAAAGGCCTTAAGCAGCGGTTCAATCCGGCCCAGTATCTCCTGAGCCTTGGGCAGGATCAAGCCCTTCATCTCATCGGCCTGGCGGAAAAAATCATCGGCCTTTCTAATGTCGGGCGCAGTTAGTTCTTTGGTGATCTGCTTTTGCAGCCGGGCCGTCAGGGTTTTAATGTCCTGCCAGGTGGCGGCCCAGATTTTTGTCTCCGCCCGGAGGGCCAGATGCCTTCTCATCCGCACAAAATGCTCCGCCAGGTGGGTTTGATAGAGCGCAATTAACCCCTCGCTATGGGCGCGCGCCGCTTCCCGGGGATTAATAAAAAGCCTAAGCGCAACAGCCTGCCCGGTGGCCGAGAGGCCAGGGAAGGCATCGCCCAAAATCCTGCCCATGTGTTCGAGGGGTATTTGATCCGGCAAATCCGGGAAATTCCAGGTTAGAAGCCCTTCACGTTCCCAGCTTTCTCTGGCCCTAATGAAGGCGGGGTGCTGATTCAGGTTACAATGTTGCGCCCGGACAGCCGCCAGATCCCGAGACGCGAAATGCTCTGTTCCGTCATCTCCCATCACCGCAATTCTCATCTTCAGATATTCTTCTATCTTGTCGGTCGGCCAGACGGACGCGGGAATTTCAACCCCCAGTTGTTCCCAAAGAAAGCGGGAAAGTTCGCTTGTCAGCGGCCCTGCTGAAGGATTGAATCCCCGAAGGATGAACTGGTGTTTCTCCTTGAGGGGATGGAGCCGTTTTCGCCATTCTTTGGGCAGACCCTTGAGGAGTTGCCAAACCTTCTCCTGCCAAAGACCGGGAATAAGGGATTCGGGCAGGCTATTGGGAAGACGGGCCAGCATTTCCAGGGGCAGTTTGAGGGTAACGCCGTCGGCCGGGTTTCCGTGAGCGAAGAGATAGGAAACATCAACGGGCTTCTGATCGATCA
This sequence comes from uncultured delta proteobacterium, assembly GCA_947085375.1. Classification (GTDB taxonomy): domain Bacteria; phylum Desulfobacterota; class Syntrophia; order Syntrophales; family CAMTWB01; genus CAMTWB01. Next base: position 33,793 of record CAMTWB010000015.1, on the reverse strand, counting down.
ATACTTGATCGGGATAGGTGTCTGGATCGACCTGGGGAGAGCGTTGCAGCAGGTCAGCTTCTTGCATTCGCAAAAAGGCGTCGCCATCGTTTTGCCGGATTAATTTCTGAAGGCTCTTGAGACTGTATATCTCCGGGAGCCTCTGGCGATAGAACTGGAATATGACGGCCTCTCCCACCAGGATATCCCGGCGCCGGAGTTTATCTTCCCAAGACCTGATCCTCTCAATAACGGCAATATTGTGGTGCAAAAAAGGCAGGTCAAGAGGTTCTTCCGGCGCCATCAGAGCCTCGCGAATAAAGACGTCCGCTGCCTCCTGAGGATCAACCGGGCCATAAGACACCTGTCTTCTGGGCACGATTATCAGGCCATAGAGACTAACCTGCTGATCCGCCACCACTTCTTTCCTCCGGCTGTCCCAGCGGGGGTTTTGGTAGCTGTAGCGGCAGAGGTTTTTACCCAGTTCTTCGACCCAGTGGCTTTCGACCCGGGCCAGGCGCCGGGCGTAGAGGCGGGAGGTTTCAACCATCTCTGCCACTACGATCCACTTGGCGCCCTTGCTATTGTAAAGATCGGAGCCGGGGAAGATGTGCACTTCTCTGCCCCTTGCCGCCTGATAGAGATTCTTTTTTTTCTTGTACGCTATTTGCGACAGGTAGCCGCTGATAATTGATTTATGGATTTTTTCATATAGAATGGCATCATTTACCAAAGTAGATTCTATCTTAATTCCATGCTCCGTCAGGATTGCATTCAGTTGTTCCACAATATCGCGCCATTCCTGCATTCGTCGGTAGGAGAGAAAACGATCCCGGCAAAATTTTCTGGCAGCTGTCTTGGAGGCCCCCGCGTCAATGATCCGATCGAATTCCTGGTATAATTTGAGCAGGCCCAGGAAGTCGGAATCTTTATTCTGGAATTGCCGGTGGATTTCCGCCGCCTTCTTTGCATCTTCCAGGGGTATTTCCCGGGGATGTTGAATTGTCAGTGCGGCAGCAATGATTAATACCTCCGGGAGGCATTTTTCCCGTTTGGCTTCAATGATCATTCTGGATAACCTGGGGTCCAGGGGCAGCCGGGCCATCATGCGGCCCTGGGGAGTAATCTTAAACTGCCGCCCTTGCCTTTCCACAGCCGGCGTCTGCTGGTTCGCCTGTGGGACAGGGGGATCAGCGTAAACAATGGCCTTAAGTTCAAGCAGCGTATCCAGGCCGTCTTGGATGGTCTTCAACGGCGGGGGATCCAGAAAGGGGAATGCCGCGGGCTCGCCTAAATCGAGGTAAAGCATCCGGAGGATCACCTCGGCCAGGTTGGAACGCTGCAGTTCCGGGGGCGTGAACAGCGGCAACCGGTGGTAGTCTTCTTCCGAGTAAAGGCGGAAGCACGCCCCATCCTGAAGCCGGCCGCACCTTCCCTTCCTTTGGTCGGCACTGCTGGCGGATATGGCGCGGATGGGGAGACTCGTGGTCTTGGTGCGGGGGTTATATTCACTGATCCGGCCCAGGCCGGAGTCGATTACATACTTTGTTCCGGCAATGGTGAGGGAGGTCTCGGCAATATTGGTGGCGACGATGATCTTTCTTTCTTTACAGGGCCTAAATACCCGTTCCTGCTCCGTCCTGGTTAGGCGGGCAAAGAAAGGCAGGATCAGGGTATCTGGCCCATATCGGCCCTGGAAGAGGGCGCAAGTGTCACGGATATCAGCTTCGGTGGGCATAAAAACCAGAATATCACCCGGCGGAAAATACGAAATGATCTCGTCTGCCGTCTGTACCGCCATTTCTATATGGGTAAGATCAGCTCGTTCGGCGGTATCAACGGGGCGGTAGAATGTTTCCACCGGATAGAGGCGGCCGGAAACCTCGACAATGGGCGCCCGATCGAAAAATTGTGAAAATTTCAAGGCGTCAATGGTTGCGGAGGTAATGATTACCTTAAGATGAGGCCGGACGGCGCTGATCTTCTTGATGATCCCCAATAGAAAATCGATATTCAGGCTGCGCTCGTGGGCTTCATCGAGGATAATCGTGTCGTAGCGGCGCAAGAGCGGATCTGTCTGGGCTTCCATCAACAGGATGCCGTCGGTCATTATCTTGATCCGCTGCCGGCAGCCACTTTTTTCATCAAAGCGGATCTTGTAACCTACCTGTTGTCCCACGTCCTCCCCTAACTCGAGGGCGATCCGGCGGGCGGCCATAACTGCGGCCATCCGTCTGGGCTGGGTGCATCCGATCAAACCCCGCGCCTCTCTTGCCAGTTCCAGGCACATCTTGGGAAGCTGGGTGGTTTTGCCGGAGCCGGCTTCACCAATTACAATAGTTACCCGGTTATTATCTATTGTGTTGATGATTTCTTCTTTTTTGGCGACTATGGGAAGGTTTTCGGGATAATGAATCATGGTAAGTACTCAGGAGTCAGGAGCCAGCGGCAAAACTCCCATTTCCTCTCGCCCGGTGGTAGGGGCAGTGGTAGGGGGTAGGAGGGCTTAAACATTCGATATAGCGACTATTATCAGCCTCTCCTAGAACCCGCTCCCATCCAGGAAGAGGGAGGTTTTGACTTTTTACCGCTTCATCACTTCTTGGTTGCATTAAAATCTTGAATGAAAATCCAATTCAGGTTAGTCTCATAGCACAACGGTGCGCCGTTGCAAGCCGGAAGAAACGCCGGGATGTGCGACAAATTTATGGCTGTCCTAATCTTGCAGGGCCTCAAACCCCCCCTTTTCAAAAGGGGGGCAGGGGGGATTTACAATAAAAGCAAGAGGTTATCTTGAGTTCCTCAAATCTCCCCCGACCCCTCTTTGGAAAGAGGGGAGAAAAACCCTCTCTACCCATAAATTTGTCGCACACTCGAAACACCAGGGCGCAAATAATCAAGGAGTGGGCCAGGGTTTGCCGCCGAACGAAATAGACCGGATACTTGAGGATTACTTAAATCACCTGCTGGTGGAGAAAGGGATTTCCTTAAACACCCTCGAAGCCTACAGCCGGGATATTAAACGCTACCTGGCCTGTGTCAAGGGGGATGGCTCAGTCAGCATCGATAGCATCACTGAAGTAGATGTAATCTCCTTCATGGCACGCTGGCGCAGCGAGGGACTGGCGGCCAATTCGGTAAATCGGGCCTTGGCGGCTATCAGGGGATTTTATCGCTATCTCTTGAGGGAAAAAATATTGTCCTCATCTCCCTTGGCTGATCTAAAGCAGGCCAAGGTTTGGACAAGGCTGCCGGGAATGATCAGCAGTGCAGAGATGGAACTCCTCCTGGCCCAGCCGGCGCGTAACACTACCCGGGGATTGAGGGACGCAGCCATTTTGGAACTCCTGTATGCCACCGGGTTAAGGGTCTCCGAGTTAGTGGGTCTCACCTTGAACAGTATCAACTGGCAGGTGGGCTACCTCCATACTATCGGCAAGGGCGGCAAGAGCAGAATTGTGCCGATTGGACAGTCCGCTTATCGTATCCTTCAGGATTACCTGGAACAGGCCAGGCCGATCCTTCTGCAGGGCAAAAGAAGCAATGAAATATTCCTTACCCGGCTGGGCGAGGGATTCACCCGGCAGGGATTGTGGAAAATTGTCAAATATTATGCGGCAATGGCCGGGATCAGCAAAAAGGTTTACCCCCATACCTTTCGTCATTCATTTGCTACCCATCTCTTGGAAGGCGGCGCCGACCTGCGAGCCGTCCAGACAATGCTGGGCCATGCTGATATATCCACGACCGAGATATACACTCATGTCACCCGGGAAAGGCTCAAGGAGGTCCACCAGCGGTACCATCCCCGGGGTTGAAAGTTGGCGGGGTTTGAGGGTATAAGCTGAAGCTCGATGTTCCTGGCGATTCTGGATAAGTAATTAACTCAAGAGGCTGGCTGTGTTCGGACACAACGAAAAAAGAGCAAAAAAAAATATTCCCACATTTTTACGGTTAGGTTTATATTTTTTCGGCTTTACCTGCCTGGCCGTCCTTCTTTATGCCTTTCTTGCCGTATTTAATCCTGCCCGGACGAAAGAAATCGATTATCTCGCCCAAAGAGGTAAAAACGCCTTCCTGCATTTGATTTGGAATGAAAAACCCCGGTTTTACCAACTCGTTTGGGAAAAAAATGGAATTGACGAAAGCCTTAAGGAAGGGGACGCTTTGATGATCGGCTACCGGGACGAATTTGTAATCAAAGAGTTGATTACGGACGCGCTAACCGGCCGTGGGATAAGCGTTGACGTCGAGGGTCTGGGTGACGAAAACGACTACCGGAGGCGTCTTGAGGGGACTAATCTGGTGGATGCCACCATCAGGGGTCGGGTAAAAACCACGGACACAAAAGGCTCTTTCGACTTTAGGGTATTGATCAAATACCAAGGCGAGGCGATTGCCGTCCTGCCGATCATTGTGGAACTTACCCCTCAGGACTGGCTGCGACATGCCCGCCGCACAAATGACAAGAAAGAGCAGATTAATTTCCTAAAAAATGCCCTGGAAATGAACGGTTCCGATACCTCGGTCAGAAAGACGTTGGCGGCGCTGTATGAAAGTCAGAATCAAACGGCGGAAGCAATTCAAGAGTACCGGCAGATTATAAATCTGGCTCCGAAAGATCTTGCCGCCCGGCGGGAACTGCTGAAAATACATTTAAGTGCCAAGGATTATAGCGAGGCCATTCAAACCGCCCAGGAAATAATCAAATTAGACCCCAATGATAATAACGCACGCCATGAAATGGCAACTGCCTATATAAACCAGGGCAAGCTGGACCGGGCGATTGCAGCCTACCAGGAGATACTGAAGACGGAAGCCGCCAACCCCCTGGTGCACTACAAACTTGGTGAACTCCACGAGAAGACCGGAAACCTGAAGAAGGCCATTGAGCATTATCAGGCCGCACAGACCAAACGACCGAAAGATAGGAATATTATGATCGCCTTGGCTGAAGTCTCCATCAAGGCCGGCAATCACGACGAGGCGATCAAGTGGCTCACGGAACTGATCAAGCTTGAGCCAAAGAATGCCAATTTATATGCCCTCCTCGGAATGTCCTATTCAAGCAAGGGAATGATCAAAGAGGAAATCGACAGCTATCAACGGTCGCTTCAAATCAAGGCCGATAACCAGACGGTTCGTTTCAACCTGGCTGTAGCCTACGAGAAAAATAATATGGACCGTCAAGCGGCTAATGCCTATCAGATCATATTGAATGCCAAACCCGCCGATTGGGATGTTTTGGAACGACTGGCCAACTGCCTTTTCCGCCTCAGGGACTTCGACGGCGCTATCACCCATTACGAAAAACTCGACCGGCTGGCGAAAAAATCGCGGAAGATGGGCCATATTTACTTGAATATGGCCTATGCCTACGGAGAGTTGGAAAAATATCCTCAATCGGCCGAGCGTTACGAAGCGGCCATTAAACAGGGTTTACAGGACCCGATAATCTACTACAACCTGGCAGTTACCTATGGACTTATGAAAAACAATAAAAAGGCGATTGAGAAAAAGGCGATTGAGGCTTATGAAAAATATGCCGCCCGACAGCCGACCCGGGAAGTTTTGGATATTCTTGCTCAATACTACATGGATAACAACCAGTTCGACAAGGCAGTCAAAACATACCTTCGATTAGTGGATATGGAAACGAAGCCACACGCTCGGGCAGCGATCTATTCCAGCTTAGGCTATGCCAGCAGTCAGTTAGGAAATACGGATAGGGCGATCGAATACTATCGGCTGTCGCTTAAATTCGATTCGCAAGACGATGAGGTGTACTTCAGCCTGGGGGAGGCCTACGAAAAAAAGCAGCTGTACCAGGAGGCCCGACAGGCCTACCTGAAGGCGCTTGAGTATAATCATCAATCGACGCGGGCAAAAGAAAAGGTTCGCGTCATGGGTGTGAAACTGATGCAGGAAAAATTCAATTAGGAGTACGGAATGTCAAGAGTCAGTCTCAACAATTTCACCATCGGCGATGGTTCCCCGCTGGCGCTGATTGCCGGCCCCTGTGTGGTGGAGAGCGAGGAAAAAACACGGGCAATTGCCCTTGCGGTGAAAATCGCAGCGGAAAAACTGGGGATGCCCTTTATTTTTAAGGCATCCTATGACAAGGCCAACCGGACGTCGATTCATTCCTACCGTGGCCCCGGCCAGGCCAGAGGGCTGGAAATTCTGGCGCGGATCAAGAAGGATTACGACCTCCCCTTGCTTTCGGACGTACATCGTTTTGAGGAAATCGAACCGGCGGCCCAAGTTCTTGATGTAATACAGATTCCGGCATTCCTTTGCCGTCAGACCGATTTCCTCTGCGAAGTCGCCCGCACCGGCCGGATCGTCAACATCAAAAAGGGGCAGTTTTTGGCCCCCTGGGACATGGCCAACGTCATCGAGAAGGTCTTGTCAACGGGCAATGAACGGCTTTTGATTACCGAGCGGGGCGTCTCATTCGGTTATAACAATCTTGTCTCCGACTTGCGAGGACTTACGATTATGAGACAGCTGGGATACCCGCTGATTTATGACGCCACCCACAGCGTCCAGCTGCCCGGGGGCGCCGGGACGGCCTCGGCCGGTCAGCGGGAGATGGTGCCCTGCTTAGCCCGGGCGGCGGCGGCGGTCGGCGTGGACGGCTTTTTTTTCGAAGTCCATCCCAATCCGGCAGAAGCCCTGTGCGATGGCCCTAATTCGCTCTACCTCGACCAGCTGCCAGATCTCCTGGCAACTCTTAAGGCTATTGACCAGCTGGTTAAACAACACGAAGCACCCGCCAGAAAAGGAGACGATTAATGCTCAATTATCAGAACGAAGAGATACAGGAAAAGCTCAGGCCGATTCGTCTTTTGCTGCTCGATGTCGATGGAGTGCTCACCGATGGGGCAATCACTATCGACGACCGGGGAGTGGAAGCAAAAAACTTCAACGTTAAGGACGGTCACTGGCTGAGGCTCGTGATGGAGTTGGGGATCGAAGTGATTCTGGCCACCGGCCGGGTTTCCAAGGCACTGGAGTATCGGGCCCGGGAGTTGGGGATAGCAGAAGTTCATCAGGGCGCAAGAAACAAGGTTCAAATTTACGAGGAGATAATTGAGAGGAAAGGACTTTTACCCAAGGAGGTGGCTTTCATCGGTGATGATGTGGTGGATATCCCCCTCTTGAAGCGGGTGGGGTTTGCCGCCACAGTTGCCGATGCCAGTGAGGTGGTGAAGGGTTATGTCCATTACGTAGCCAAATCAGCGGGAGGAAAGGGCGCGGTAAGAGAGATCTGCGAGCTGATGATCCGCGCCCAGGATAAATGGCCGGCCATTGTGGCTCGCTATGAACTTTGATGAAACGGAAAAACTCGCCAAACAGGTGTTTTCTTCGGCGGGACTAGCTTAAGGCTCGTCCCGTCCTATTGCGTAGGCACTGCCAAAAGGCAAAGCATTTTAAGGCCATGACAAAGCATAGCCCTCCGAAAAACCAGGCGGCTATGCTTCGGGCTGAAGTGCAACATAAGTACCCTGACTTTTTACCCTGTCGTCATTATTGACAGTTTTTGAACAGCTGCCAACAATAAATATTGTACTTTTGATTCGCTTATAGTAGTATCAGTGAAATTGAAACCAACCATGACGACACCGGTGTTAAAAAATGTTTAGGAGGGCGATTAGCTCAGTAGGATAGAGCGCTGGTCTCCGGAACCAGAGGTCGCGCGTTCGAGTCGCGCATCGCCCGCCAATACCAAATTATGCCTGAATGGACTGACAAAAGATTTCTGGTTCGGCTTGGAATCATTACTGTTCTTGTACTCGCATATATTTTGGGATTGGGTTTTATCAACATATTTTACCAGTTGAAGTTCGACTTTACTCATTTTGCTTATATTCCCATTGTTCTTTCTGGAATATGGTGGAGCAGAAAGGCAGTAATAGTCGCCTTGATATTATCGCTCATAACCCTGTGGTTGAACCAGGGACAAAATACCGGCATTTTTTCGCTTAATCTTATATTCATTCCGATTTTTTTCATTTTTATAGCGTTATTCGTCGGCCATCTCAGCTTTAAATTAATGTCGCCGCCCAAGGCGCCAAGCCATACCCGCCATACATCTCCCCAGGTTCGGTTAGAGGAAAAGCAGGCAGGGAACATCCCGCCTTCGGCTGCCAAAAAACCGGATAACCAACTGGCGCACTCCGCAAGGCTGGCCGAACTGGATGAAATGGCCGCCGCCATGGCCCATGAATTAAATCAGCCGCTTTCGGGCATCAAAAACTACGCCAAAAACGCCCTCTACATGCTGGACGAGGGAGCGGGTACAAACGACGATGTCCGGGATAACCTGTTGCAGATCTCAAAACAGGTCGACCGCTCAACCAAGATCATCAACCAGTTGCGGGAACTGGCCAGAAACTCCGAACATCATTTTGTGCCGCTGAATATAAACGATATTCTGAAAGAAAGCCTGGAATTTCTCGAGTCACATCTGGCAATATCGGGAATTGAGAGCAACATTGTTTTGGGGGACAATCTGCCATTGATCATGGGCGATAAGGTCAGACTGGAACAGGTCTTCATCAATATTATAACCAATGCCCGGCAGGCGATGGAGGGCGTGGAGGAAAGGCGCCTTTGGGTGACAACTTATTTGGACAATAATGATCCCCTGCCCCTCATCGTCCAAATCAAGGATACGGGACGCGGCTTCTCGCCGACAGACGCCGAAAAGCTTTTCGCACCTTTTTACACCACAAAAAACCCTGGCCAGGGGACGGGTCTGGGGCTTTCTATATCCTTGTCAATTATTAAAGATCATCAGGGACAAATCGAAACTGATGGCGAAGCCGGAAAAGGCGCCTGTTTTACAATTAAGTTCCCCTTGGCGCCTTCCAATTCTTTAATCTGAAAATATGGGCAAAGCAAACGATAAATACCGGTCCAAAATTGTTGTGATTGATGATGACGAGGCTTCCCGGTTATCGGTGACTCAGATGCTTGGTCTCAGGGACTACTCGTGCCAGATGTTTAACTCCGCCGAAGCGGCAATCGCCTGGCCGAAATTGCCCGATGTAGACTGTATCATTGCCGATGTAAAAATGCCCGGGATGGATGGCGAGGAATTTCTGTCCGAAATTATTCGCCGCAACTATCAACCGCCGGTCATTCTCATCACCGGGCACGGTGACATATCAATGGCCGTCCGCGCCCTTAAGGCCGGCGCTTACGATTTTATTGAGAAGCCCTTTGATGACGATCTAATGCTGGCCAGTGTCTCGCGGGCCTGCGAGAAAACTACTCTCAAGAGAGAAGCCGATGAACTCAAACGGCGCCTCAACATGTACTCCTCTTCGGGCGAAGAGATGTTTGGGATGGTGGGCCGCTGTCGAATAATGCAGGATATCTTTCAACAGATAGAGGTAATCGCCAAATCTGATTTGCCGGTGCTGATCGTGGGTGAAACAGGAACCGGCAAGGAACTTCTGGCCAGAGCCATCCACAACGCCAGCCAACGCGCCAAAGGTCCTTTCGTAGCTGTGAACGCCGGCGCTCTGGCCGACAATATGCTGGAGAGCGAGCTCTTTGGGCATGCCAAGGGAGCTTACACCGGCGCCGACAAGGCCAGAGACGGAAAACTCCTGACTGCCAGCGGTGGCACATTATTACTCGATGAGATTGAAAGCATCTCGATTGCGGCGCAGATAAAACTTCTCCGGGTTCTTGAAGATGGACTGGTTTTCCCCCTGGGCAAGGATGAGCCGCAACGGGCCGATATCAGATTGGTAGCTACGACAAAGGTCAATCTCATGGACCTGGTCCGGGAGGGACGGATGCGCCGCGATTTCTACCACCGCATCTTCGTTTTCACTATAATGGCGCCACCGCTGAGGGAAAGGCCAGAGGACCTCCCGCTGCTGATCTCGCACTTCACTAAATTAGCGGCAAGTCGAAATAACATCCCCGTGCCGGAGATTCCTGAGCGCACCCTCGCCGCCATGCTCCGCTATTCATGGCCCGGAAATGTCCGGGAGTTGAAGCACACCATAGAAAAAATGGTAATAACCTCCACCAACAAAATTATCGGAGAGTTTACGGAAGATGAAAACTCCGATTTTAGCCGTCTTTTGTCTCTGCCGGCAACGCCGGGGAAATTGAAAGACGAATTGGAAAAGACTGAACGGGCGGTCATCAGGCAGTCTTTGGGAGAAAACAACGGCGAAATAAACCTTACCGCCCAAGTCTTGGGTATTTCACGGCGGGCGCTGTATGAGCGAATGAAAAAATATAACCTTCATAAGGAGGAGTTTCGTCAATAGCATCGGCTCGCCAAAAAGTTTTCATTCCTTGTTTTTGAATGTGCATAAATCTCCCTTAACCAACCAAGATACGTCTTCCTTTTTTATCTCATTTTAGCAGTCACTTATACGCTTCGAGATCAATTTGCGCCGGGTATGGGCGATCTGTGCCTTTCTTTGCTAATTGGCACTGGCTTGATAATTATTAGCGGCTTCTTGCTGCTGGCGATTTATTCAAATTTTCCGGGGCGCATTATATCTTTGATAATTAACCATTTTACCTGACCGCCGAAACCGGCAGACCATATTACGGCAAATTTTGTGGTAACAGCTGCTATGGCAAGATTATTGCGTAACCGCTGCAACGATAGATATTGAAGGTTGCAAAACTAAATATCGTTATATTTCTAATTAAGGAGCATGAGAGATGAACGTAGACGCGCCAGCAACTCAGTGCCATTGTCACCAGGAATCCGACGAAGCAGCTCTTTTTTCCCAACTGGACATTCTTCTCAATGACTACAAGGACAAAAAGGGCGCCTTAATTCCTATTCTACAGTACGCTCAGGCAATTTTTGGCTACCTGCCAGAAAGCGCAATCAAAAAAATTTCAGAGAAATTAAACAAGTCGTACAGTGAGGTTTATGGGGTAGTTGGATTTTATTCCTTTTTTTCAACTGTTCCCCGAGGCAAACACTTGATTAAAGTTTGTCTCGGTACGGCATGTTACGTCCGCGGCGGCAAGGCGGTGATCGAGAGCCTTAAAAAGATTTTGAAGATTGACATCGGCGGCACCACCGAAGATCGACAATTTTCCCTTTCCATTGTCCGCTGTATCGGCGCTTGCGGTTTGGCGCCAGCCATTATGATCGGCAATGTAGTCCATCAGCGTGTCAAGCCATCAAAAATTACCCAGCTCCTTGCTCTTTATTCTGATGGGAATTGATGTTGCGCAACAGCAATGGGTATCGATCATGATTATACAAAATCACTCGCAATACCCGAAAATTGATGGCACGGTAAAAAGTTAAAAGCCCCCTCCCACCGGAGGATGGGAAATCGGACTTGTTGCCGTTTCATTAATGCTGGTCGTGATGCACATCTGGGGGGCATGTTGACTCTGGGAGAAATAGCAAAGCTGCTCGATGCTGACGTTCTGGTGGGAGAGGGACGACTTGGCTTGGTCATCTCCTCAGCCTTTGTTGCTGATCTGATGAGTGATGTTTTGGCCTACGCCAGACCGGGATCAATATTGATTACTGGTTTGATAAGTCAACAGGTCCTGAGAACGGCTGATATGCTCGATATTGCCGCAGTCGTCATGGGCCGCGGCAAAAGACCATCGCCTGACGCCCTGCGATTGGCTCAGGAACTGAATATTCCGTTGCTCACATCCAAGTTCATTCTTTTTGAGATAGCGGGTCGGTTATATTCACAAGGGATCAGGGGATGCATAGAAAAGGTGGAAGATTAATTTTTTATCGGAAGGACATGACTTTTGGACCTGGAATTTATTGTTAAAACCTTGAATTTTCAAGTCCGTGCGGCGGCCGATAAATTAAAAACGGACGTCTGCGGCGGCTACACGGGGGATCTCCTTAGTGATGTTATCGGCAACAGCAATGCCGGCGATATCTGGATAACCCGGCAGATCCATCAAAACATTGTTGCGGTTGCAAGCCTGAAAAGCTTGGCAGGCATTGTGCTGGTTCAGGGAAGTGAACCTACGCCCGACACAATTGAACGAGCCAACCGGGAGGGCATCCCCCTCATGACTTCCGAGCTAACTTCTTTTCAAATATCGGGCAGGATATACAATCTTCTCCAGAAAGAGGTCTAATTAACGGCCATGCAGGTAAAACTCGATCATGCTCCCTTCGGAAAAATATCAAACGGGATTACAATCAGCCGAACCAATCCGACACTTTCGTTGCGATTTGCATGTTCATACCTGCCTTTCCCCCTGCGCCGAGCTCGATATGTATCCCCAGGCGATTGTGGAAAAGGCGCTGGCGGAAAAAATAGATATTTTGGCCATTTGCGATCACAATTCATCAGAGAATGCCGAGTTTGTGATCCAGGCGGCCAAGGGGAAACCGCTGCTGGTGATGCCGGGGATGGAAATAACGAGCAGCGAAGAAGTTCATGTACTGGCAGTCTTTCATTTATTGACCGACCTGAAAAATATGCAGAAAATTATTTATAAGCATCTTGCCGGAATGAATAGAGAGGAGATATTCGGCTGTCAGGCCATTGTGAACGCCGACGATCAGGTTGAAGGCTTCAACGACCATTTCCTTCTGGGGGCAACCAGCCTGTCATTGACGGAAATCATTGAACATATTCATCGCAATAACGGACTTGCCATCGCCGCTCATATCGATAGGGAAAGCTTCGGGGTGCTGGGACAGCTAGGTTTTATTGACCCCAATTGCCATTTTGATGCCCTGGAAGTGTCGCGTGCCACGGGTATCAGCAAAGCAAGGCTCAAGTACCCCGAACTGAGTAACTACCAGTTTTTGGAATCATCCGACGCACACTTTATCAGAGATATCGGACGCGGGGTAACGGATGTATTTATGCAAAAAGCGACGATCGAAGAACTAAAAATGGCTTTTCAAGGGCATGACGGCAGATATGTCCGGGAGTGACCATTGCTGGAACTTTCGCTGCATATTTTGGATATTGTTGAAAATTCTACCCGGGCCGGGGCAAAAACGGTGGAGATAATAATCAGGGAAGAAACAGATAAAGACCTTCTGGCGATTGAGATACATGATGACGGTTCCGGCATGGATGAGACAACACTAAAGCGGCTGACTGACCCTTTCTTTACCACCAAGAGCGTGCGCAAGGTCGGATTGGGCTTGCCGTTATTGGCTCAAGCGGCGGAAACCGCGGGCGGTAAGCTGGCCGTAAAATCTACCCCCGGAAAGGGAACGACGGTAACCGCGTTTTTTAAACTCAATCACATCGACAGACAACCCCTGGGGGACATGGCCAGCACGTTGGTGGCCATGATAACTGGAAATCCGGACAGGGACTTTATTTACCGGCATTGGCACGACGGAAATGATTACCTTTTGGATACACGCGAGATCAAGGAGGGAATCGAGGACATGGAGATCACCCATCCGGAGGTTCTGAATTTTTTGCGGGAAAACATTAAAAAAGGAATTGCTGATATCGGCGCGCGGGCCTAATGCCGCTTAGCGGCAGAGCCCACCGCCCAACAACTCAATGTTTCGGAACCGCTCTTCCCCTAACGGGAAGTCGGCAGCATCTCAATAATTATGGAAGGGGAGAGATATGACAAAGATTACAATTGCGGATTTAAAAAAGATCAAAGATAAGGTTCATTCCCAGACTCAGATGAGGGAGGGCTCCTTCAAGGGCAAGGTGACCATTCACATGGGCACCTGTGGCATTGCCGCCGGGGCAAGAGCCGTTATGGACTCTCTGATGGAGGCAATTGCTCAAGCCGATGCTCCTGAGGTCGTCGTTACAACTTCAGGTTGTGCCGGGCTGTGTAGCCAGGAGCCGATGGTCACGGTTGAAATTGCCGGACAAGAACCGGTAATCTACAGCAAAATGGATCCAAACAAGATGAGGCAGGTTTTTAAAAGACATATCTTGGAAGGTGAGGTTCAGACATCGTTTGCGCTTGCCAGAGGCTGAATCTTTTGTTGGTTGATAAAACATGAAAATAAAATTGCAAGGAGGATAAAATCCGTATGAAGGTGTTTAGATCCCATCTCTTACTCTGTGGTGGAACAGGTTGCCACGCGTCCGGATCTCTTCCAGTCAAGGCAGCCTTAATTGACGAGATCAATAAAAGGGGACTTGCGGAAGAGGTAAAGGTAGTGGAAACAGGATGTAATGGTTTCTGCGCCCAGGGGCCAATTTTAGTGGCATATCCCGAGGGTGTTGTTTATATGTCCTTAAAGCCGGAAGATATGCCCGAACTTGTCGAGGAATATTTGATTAAGGGCCGAGTTCTTACGCGACTTTTGTACAAAGAGCCGCTGTCGAAAGAAACGATTCCCTCCATGAGTGAGATTCCCTTTTTCGCCCGCCAGGAATTGCGGGTATTGCGAAACAGGGGTCTCATTGATCCGGAAGTGATTGACGAGGCAATCGCCCGTGATGGCTATGCCGGCATGGCAAAAGCGCTTACGGAAATGACGCCGGATCAGATCATTAAAGAGGTCTTAGATTCCGGTTTGCGCGGGCGGGGAGGGGCCGGATTTCCGACGGGCCTTAAGTGGAAGTTTTGTGCGCAATCTCCGGGCAACGTTAAATATGTCCTTTGCAATGCCGATGAGGGCGATCCCGGCGCCTTTATGGATAGAAGCGTTCTTGAGGCTGACCCCCATTCCCTGCTGGAGGGAATGGTTATTGCTGCCAAGGCCATTGGCTCCAATCAAGGCTATATCTATTGCCGAGCCGAGTACCCTCTGGCGATTCACCGTGTTAATATTGCAATTGCCCAAGCCAAAGAATATGGCCTCATCGGCAAGGACATCCTAGGCACCGGATTTGATTTTGACGTAGAGATATACCAGGGGGCAGGGGCCTTTGTCTGTGGTGAGGAGACGGCTTTGATGACCTCAATTGAGGGTAAACGGGGAACACCGCGTCCCAGACCCCCCTTCCCTGCCATCTCCGGACTCTGGCAGAAACCTTCGATCTTAAATAATGTGGAAACTTTCGCCAATATCGGCCAGATAATACTCAAAGGCGCCGCTTGGTACTCCTCCATCGGCACGGAGAAAAGCAAGGGGACCAAGGTGTTTGCCTTAACCGGCGATGTTAACAATATCGGCTTGGTAGAGGTTCCCATGGGAACCCCCTTAGGCGAGATAGTTTACGAAATCGGCGGCGGCATTCCCAATGGAAAAAAATTCAAAGCCGCCCAATTGGGCGGACCATCCGGGGGTTGCATCCCAGCCCAATACTTAAATACTCCCATTGATTTTGAAAGGGTAACGGAACTGGGCGCGATTATGGGCTCCGGCGGACTTATCGTTTTAGATGACGACAAATGCGCCGTGGACGTTGCTCGATTCTTTATGGACTTCGTCCAGGAGGAATCCTGTGGCAAATGCCCCCCCTGCCGGGTGGGAACCAAGCGCCTGCTGGAAATGCTCAATGATATCTGTTCCGGCAAGGGGAAGGAAGGCGATATCGAAAAGCTCATCGCTCTTGGAAACAGTATCAAAGACACGGCTCTGTGTGGTCTCGGCCAGACGGCTCCTAATCCGGTCTTATCCACCATCAGATATTTCCGGGACGAATATGAAGCCCATATCAGACAGAAACGTTGCCCGGCCGGAGTTTGCGCCGATCTCGTCCGGGCGCCCTGTCAAAACGCCTGCCCCGCCGGGGTGGACGTACCGGGGTTTGTTTCTTTGGTGGGCGAAAAACGTTATGACGAAGCCATAATGTTGCATCGAGAACGCAATCCCCTGGCTGATATTTGCGGCCGAATCTGTTTCCATCCCTGCGAAAGCAAGTGTCGCAGATCCACCCTTGATCTGCCGCTGGCCATTAAACAGGTAAAGAGATTTATGGCCAGTCAGGAGAAGGAGGCATTAATCCCGGAAATACGAAAGAACGAAGTCAATGCTGAAAAGAAAATCGCCATCATCGGCGCCGGCCCGGCCGGTCTTTCCTGTGCCTACTTCCTCGCCCGTCTCGGCTATAAACCGACAATTTTTGAGGCCGAATCCAAGGCTGGCGGAATGCTGGTGCAGACGATCCCCTCCTATCGGCTGCCCCGATCGGTTGTTGATAAAGAAGTGGCGATGCTGCAGAAGATGGGCGTACAGATCAAGTACGGCGCCCGACTAGGCAAAGACTACTCATTGCAGGGCCTGCGCGATCAAGGCTATTCGGCAGTGTTTCTGGCAACTGGCAATCCCTATGGCAGCAAGCTTGGCATACCCGGTGAAAACCTCACCGGAGTAACCGATGCCATCAGTTACCTGCGGGAATACAACCTCACCGGCAAGTCAATGCCAGGGGAGAGGGTAACAGTTCTGGGCGGTGGGAATGCCGCGATCGATGCCGCCAGAACCGCCCTGCGCCTGGGTGCCAAGGAAGTTTCTATCCTTTACCGGCGGACTCGCGCCGAAATGCCGGCCTGGGAGGAGGAGGTTCATGAGGCGGAGATTGAGGGGGTGAAGCTTAATTTCCTGGTCGCCCCCCTGGCAGCCATTTCGGCAAACGGAAGGGTTTCAGCGCTAAAGTGTGCCAAGATGGCGCTCGGCGACTATGACCGCTCCGGCCGCCGCCGACCTATTCCTCAAAAAGATCAGGACTTTGAGGTTAAAACGGATCTGGTCATCTCGGCTATCGGTCAGTATATCGACAAGAATGAAATACTGGGCGACCTCAATGTTGAGCTTAGCTCCAATGGTTACGTCAAATCAGACCCTCTTACCGGAAGGACCTCCGTGGAGTGGCTCTTCGCAGGTGGCGATGTAGCGACTGGTCCCTCATCGGTTGTCGAAGCTGTGGCCGCGGGCGAGAAAGCCGCGGTATCAATCGACAGCTTCCTGACCGGTGCCGACAACGCCTTCTGGCGAACGGAGAAACCTCTGGATACGTTCTTCGACCCGGATGCTGACCCCACTTCCGATGTAAGAGCCCCCTTGCAATCACTGTCACTGGGGGAAAGAATGGGCAACTTCAATGAGGTAGAAAAAGTACTGGAAACTTCCGCGGCCATCTGTGAAGCGAAGCGCTGCCTCCGCTGTGATTTTAGAGCCGAAAGTTAAGAACCTCGTATAATAAAGGAGATGGAATATATGCCAAAACTTACTATAAACAACAGGCAAGTTGAAGTTCCCCAGGGAACAAGTGTTCTTGAGGCAGCGCGCGCCATGGGAATTAACGTCCCCAGCCTATGTTACCTCAAGGATGTACAGGCGATCGGGGCCTGCCGGGTTTGCGTGGTGGAGATCGAGGGGGCCAAGACCCTTGCTGCCTCCTGTGTTACTCCGGTTGTCGAAGGCATGGTTGTACATACCAATAGCCAGCGGGCCCGGGCAGGTCGTCGCATGGTGATGGAACTGATCATGTCGGAACATAACGGCGACTGCCAGACCTGCTCCCGCGGCGACAACTGCGAATTGCGACAAATCGCCAATGATCTTGGCATTACCAGCGTTTCTTACGAAGGAGAAAGAACTCATTCCAGTATGGATTCGAGCACGCCGGCTCTGGTTCGTGACACCGGCAAGTGTATTATGTGCCAGCGCTGCGTCACCATTTGTAACGACTGGCAAAGCGTCACCGCCCTCTTTCCCCAGAAGCGTGGCTTTGAGACCATAATCGGCCCACCGCCGACCGCCAACCTAGCAGGGGTAACTTGCGTTCAATGTGGTCAATGTGCCGCGGTTTGCCCAGTGGGCGCGATAAGCGAGAGAAATGAGATTCCCCGGGTTTGGGCGGCATTAGACGACCCCAAAATGACCGTAATAGTTCAAACCGCCCCGGCGATCCGGGCCGCAATCGGGGAGGGATTTGGGATGCCACCGGGAACGCGGGCTACCGGCAAGATGGCGGCCGCGCTGCGTCGTCTTGGTTTTGATTACGTATTTGACACTGAATTTACCGCTGACCTGACGATTCTGGAAGAGGGCACGGAACTCTTGACCCGGCTCAAACGTGCTCTCGCCGATGGCGCAACCGATGTCAAGCTCCCGCTCTTCACCAGTTGCTGCCCGGCTTGGATAAAATTTGCCGAATACACCTTCCCCGATCTTCTGGACAACCTTTCCACCTGCAAATCTCCTCAGCAGATGCTGGGTACGGCAGTCAAAACCTATTTTGCAGACAAAATAGGCAAGAAGGCCGAAGAGATTTTCGTGGTTTCCATCATGCCCTGCACTGCGAAAAAGTTTGAGGCCCAACGGCCGGAGATGAACGACAGCGGCGTCACCGATGTCGATGTCGTCCTCACCACCAGGGAAATTGTAAAAATGATCAAGGAGGCTGGAATTGACTTTAACCAGTTGCCCGATGAAGAAATGGATGCCCCGCTGGGCATCGGGACCGGAGCAGCAGATATCTTCGCCAATACCGGCGGCGTGATGGAAGCGGCCCTCCGGACAGCGTACGAGCTTGTTACTGGTCGCGAGCTGCCGTTTGATGGTTTGCACGTCTTACCCATCCAGGGGCTGGAAGGAGTAAAAGAGGCCTCAGTCAAAGTGGAGGGTGTCGTTCCGGCATGGTCTTTCCTGGAAGGGGCGACCCTGAATATCGCCGTCGCTCATGGTTTGGCTAACGCCAGAAAAGTAGCAGAACTGGTAAGATCAGGCGAAAAAAATTACCACTTCATCGAAATTATGACCTGCCCGGGAGGGTGCATCGGCGGCGGCGGTCAACCTCGATTCACTGACAACGACGTTCGCCGGGCCAGAATCAGAGCTATCTATAACGAAGATGAAGTGAAACCGCTTCGTAAGTCTCACGAAAGCCCTGATGTCAAGAGAATATACGATGAGTTCCTGGAAAAACCGCTCAGCCATAAATCTCATACTTTGTTGCATACCCACTATCACCCCAGGGGGCGCTACGAAAGTTAACGAGAGATTTGTAGAGGACTTGTAACAATAGTTCAGACCCTTCGTTTTGCTTCACCCTGTCCCTGCCCCCCGGCGCCGGGACAGGATTAGCCGGGGAAGGCACGCGGCGAATGTCTATGGGGCAGCCCTCTGGGGTTGCCCCATATCCGGGCGGCCACGGAGGCCAATTCTTCATCTTCCACGCCTTCCCTTTACGAACTTTTCACGAAACCACCATCATTGACGGTAGTCAGCCACAAAAGAGGTAAATAAAGCTACCAAATGGACTCAATGCCGATTAGGATACTTATAGTTGACGACGAACTGTGGGTAAGAGAGGGCTGTCGCAGAGTGCTCATGGCTCAAGGGTTCGAGGTGGAAACTGCCGATTGCGCTCGCACCGCGTATGAAAAGATTAAAGAACAACCTAAGTTTGACGCAGCCCTGATTGATCTGATCATGCCGGGCATGAGCGGGTTGGAACTCATTGAACTAATCCGCAATTGTGATGACGAAATACTTCTTTTCGTCATCACGGGTCAGGCCAGTATTGAAACGGCCGTTGAGGCTACTAAAAGGGGAGTTTCTAACTATATTTCCAAACCATTTACCCCCGAAGAACTACTGACCGCTTTGAACAATGCTCTCGATAAACGAAGGCTTGCCGTAGAATCGAAAAGAATTCTCCAGGAACGGGAAGAGCAACTCCTCGAGCTGGCCTTTGAGCGATCAAAAAGCAAATCCATCCTCAACTGTATAACCGACGGTGTAATCGTAATTAACCGGCAGCGACAGGTTGTACTGTGCAATTCGGCAGCGGCAAGAATCATCACGGAGCTTTCCGCTCTGCCGCTACCTGCTATGATGGATGATCTGATCAAGAGTCCGGAGGTAAAAGAAATCTTTAATGAGATTCTTGAGGCAGAGGACGACCATGTTATTAGAACCAGAGAGATATGCCTTGACAAGGGTTTCTACATGGCAAATGCTGCGCCCGTATACAATCCCAACCGGGAGAACCTGGGCGTGGTCATAGTATTGAGAGATATTACGGCCTTAAAAAAACTAAATGTTACCAAGGCCATGTTTGTTTCCATGGTTGCCAGGGAATTGCGGGGCCCTTTGCAAAACGTTGAGGACTACATCAAAAAAATCAATCTGCCTTTCGGGAATGGTTGGACGCCACAGGATCGCGATCAGGCGATGAATAATCTCCTGCTACAGACAATGACAATACAAAAAATGCTGGATGAATTAATCAGCTTAACCGAAATCGAAACCGGCCGTTTCACCATGAAAAGATATCCGATTAAAATTAAGGATATCCTCATTGACGCATTAAAGCCGGTCGACGAGGTCGCCCGACAGAGAAATATCTCCATCAATTTGCAGGTTCACGGCCATACCTGGGATTATAATATCCTAGCCGATCGGGAGGCCATGGTGATAGTTTTTAAAAATCTGCTGGAAAATGCAGTCAATTATAACCAGCCAAACGGCAGGGTTGATATTAACGTTGACAACGGCGGAATGTTTTTAACCGTTTCGATAGCCGACAACGGCATCGGCATGTCCGCGGAGGAAATGGAAAGGGCCTTTGATGATTTCTATCGCGCAAAAAACGATTTTACGATAAACATTCCTGGAACAGGGTTAGGTTTGAGTTTAGTGAAGCGGTTGATTGATGTTCACCAGGGTCGAGTTTCCGTGCAGAGCCGTCTCGGTGAAGGCTCAGTATTCAAAGTAAAATTGCCCAAGGCTTGACTTGAGGCGCCGGCGCTATCGGCGTGAACGTCGGCCATGACGGAGAAAATAAATGAGCAGATATGAAGATTTCATAGATGATAATTACATTGAGCAACTAATCGCCGCCCCGCAAGCCGACGTCTTTGAGATCAGAGATATCCTGGCCAAATCGCGAGAGAAAAAGGGACTCTCACCGGAGGATGTGGCCAAGCTCGTCTGTTGTGATAAGCAAGAGATAATTGAAGAATTATTTGAAACGGCCAGCCAGATGAAACGTGATATCTACGGCAACCGAATTGTCTTCTTTGCGCCCTTGTACATAAACAACTTCTGTTCCAACGACTGTCTTTACTGCGCCTTCCGCGCTTCGAATACATTAGTCAGGCGCCATCGCTTGACCGACGAAGAACTCCGCCAAGAGGTACTGCTCCTGGAGGCTCAAGGCCATAAACGGCTTATTCTAGTATTCGGTGAAGCGCCATCATCTTCGGCTCAGTTCATATCCGATACGGTGAAACAGGTTTACGCCACCAAAACGTACAATCAAAAGGGATTAGAAATAGGCAGCATCCGGCGAATTAATATCAACGCCGCGCCAATGGAAGTGGCCGATTATAAAATTGTCAAAGAAGCCGGCATCGGAACTTTCCAGGTTTTTCAGGAAACCTATCATAAAAAGACCTATCAGTATGTGCATCCCCAGGGCACAAAGAAGGGTGATTACCTTTGGCGTCTGCACTCCCTCCACCGCGCCCAGGAAGGAGGCATTGACGATGTCGGGATAGGCGCCCTTTTTGGCCTCTACGATTGGCGCTTTGAAGTCGTATCGCTCATCCGGCATGCTAATTCTCTCGAAAAACACTTTGCCGTCGGCCCCCACACCATATCCTTCCCCCGGGTCGAACCCGCATTCAACACCCCTTACGCGGATGCTTTACCGTATCGGGTAAAGGATGAAGACTTCAAAAAAATAATAGCCATAATAAGAATTGCGGTACCATATACTGGCTTGATCCTCACCTGCCGGGAAAGTGCGGCCTTCAGAAATGAGGTAATTAAGTTGGGAATATCCCAGATCGACGCTGGTTCAAAAATCGGAATTGGTGGTTACAGCGAAGCGGCAAAACGAGGACAAATAGAGGACATGGAACAATTCAAGCTAGGTGATGCCCGTTCTCTAAACGAGGTAATAGAAGAAATCCTCAAAGATCACTATATCCCTTCCTTCTGTACCGCCTGCTACCGCCTGGGTCGCACCGGCGAGCACTTTATGGCGCAGGCAAAGCCGGGCTTGATTAAAAAATTCTGTGAGCCCAATGCCATTTTGACTTTTTATGAATACCTGCTGGACTATGCCTCTGAGGAAACGCGGAATAAGGCTGCTGGCCTGATCGCAGAAATGCTGCAGCAATTAGACGCCCGGACCCGGCCGCTAACAGAGCAAAAACTAACGGAAATAAAAAGCGGCGCCCGGGATGTCCTTTTGTAACAGCATGATGCCGTTCTTTAATGCCGGTCCTTAAAACCCCAGGGAGATTCCGCTGTCCGATTTTATTCCCCTTGGTTCCACCAGGCAGGTTCTCGTGCAAGGAAATCGAATCGAACTAGGCAAGGGGCCGATCCTGCCCCTCTTGATACAAATGAGCTGGCCCTCTATGGTCGGCATGTTTGCCATGGCCATCTACAATATCGTAGATGCCATTTGGGTGGCTCGCTTGAGCCATCAAGCCCTGGCGGCGCTGACCATCTGTTACCCCATCCAAGCGATAATCCTCTCAATCGGCATCGGCACGGGCGTTGGCGCGGGCTCTTTCACCTCCCGGATGTTTGGCGCCGGGAATATTCAGCAGGCCAGACAAGCAGCCGGGCAAACAATAATCGTATCTTTATTTCTGGGCATCCTTTTGATTCTTCTCGTCCACTTCCAGGCCGAAGCAATTTTAGTTTTCTTCGGCGCCAGCGAAGAAACTCTTGCCCCGGCCCTGGAATACCTGGAGGTTCTGGTATATGGGGCGCCATTTTTGTTTATCCTATTTATTGCCAATAATCTCCTTAGGGCCGAGGGAAGGCCAGTATTGTCAATGTACATCGTTTTGGCCTGGGCTGTTACCGGCTCAACTTTGGCTCCTTTTTTCGTTTTTGGATGGGGCATATTTCCGCAAATGGGCATCAGGGGCGCTGCCTTGGCTGCGGTCAGTTCCCAGATTTTCGTCGCGTCTTTTTCTCTTTACCTGCTTGCCCATAAAAATTCCCGCTACCGCCTTTCCTGGCGACAACTATACCCGAACATAGCGATAACTTTAGCCATCTACCGTACCGGCCTCCCTTCCATAGTAATGAACATGATCATGAGCATAATTTTGATCCTGTATAACCATGTTCTGAGCGGTTATGGCGCGTCAGCGCTGGCCATTATGGGCTTGTGCTTCCGGATTAATTCCCTGGTGATGATGGTCATATTTGCCATCGGTCAGGGGGTCCTTCCCATCGTTGGCTACAACGAGGGGGCCCGCCTTCCTCACCGGAGCCAAGAAACGGTCCAGTTGGCAGTGCGAATTACCCTGATATTTGCCAGTACCAGCAGCCTGGCCATCATTATATTCGCCAGACCTATTCTAAGCCTTTTCATTACGGACCCGCTTCTTTTGGCCCAGGGGGCTACTGCGCTCAGAATATACGTCAGCATGTTGATTTTTTCCGGACCCATCTTCGTCTGGATCAACACGTTCATCGGTTTGGGCCGGGGCGCAACCGCCATGATGCTCCTGATGGTTCGCGACGTTCTTTTTATTGCGCCGCTGCTATTTTTGCTGCCCCGCTGGTTAGGACTCAATGGCGTATGGCTGACTCAGCCCATTGGCAACGCCATTGCTTTTCTGATCATCTACTGCTGGATAAAAACTATTTTCGAAAAAAATAGGACTATTAGCAAAAAGGACTATTAGCAAAAATACCTTGCAGTGAACCACAAGCTTTGGTAATACGCACGGCACCCATAATACGATAACGCCTTTTGGCGGCACTGAATACTGACGAAGCGGTAAAAAGTCGGTAAAACTGTGATTTGGGGATGGCGCTGTAAAAAGCGCCTTAAGGCAAGGCGCGCAAATCACAAGGAATGAGGCGTACTTAGAGGTACGCCTTGAGTGACGAGGGATGCAGCGCAACGCCGCATCCGGACTTTTTACCGTGTCGTCAATACTATCCCTGCTGCAGAGCATTGACCTCCGGTAAGTAAACTTATACCCTTGAGGTTTTCGTAACGCGCATCAACGTCCGGCAAGTGACCTGACCAGGCATATTTCATTAGTGACCACATCCACTGCAAGGAGACATTATGATCTTAACGGAAATGCTCAACAAGGCAAAAAAGCTCTATCCACAAAAGGTCGCCATCCGCTGCGGAGAACATCTTTACACCTACCATGAATTTGCCCGGAGAATAAACGCGTTGGCTTGCGGCCTGCGCGATTCAGGCGTTGGCAAGGACGACAAGGTTGCAGTTCTTTTGCCTAACTGCCATTATTTCTTGGAGATTTACTTTGCCGTCGCTCAAATTGGAGCTGTTTCAGTGCCGCTCAATTTCCGTCTTTCGCCGGGAGAGCTGTCATATATCCTCACCGATTCAGAAGCGAAAGTTCTCATCGCTGACCCGTCTTTTTCCAAAAGTGTCATCTCCATCCGATCCACAGGCCAGCAATCTTTAAGGATAGTTTGGGTCGCACCTGCCAGTGAGGCGGGGGACGATGATGATCAGGACTATGAACGTATCGTCAGCTCAAAAATGGACGCACCAACTATCAAGTCACCGTCACAACCGGAAGACTGCGCTCAGATATACTACACCAGCGGCACCACCGGCCGCCCCAAGGGGGTCATGCTCTCCCATAAGAACGTCTATATCCACGCCCTGGGAACGGTGGCGGAGCTCCACCTGACTGATTCTGACGTCTGGATTCACGCAGCCCCTCTGTTCCACCTGGCCGACGCCTGGGCAACGTGGGCCATCACCCTCGTGGGCGGCACCCACGTTTTAGTACGAGAATTCAACGCCAAAGTGGTCTTGGAAACATTCCAGAAGGAAAGAGTTACGATCACCAATCTGATTCCAACCATGTTAAACCTGATGGTCAACCATCCTGATGCCGGCAGCTACGATTATAAGAGTCTCCGCGCTATTTTAAGCGGTGGCGCCCCGATTGCCCCCGAGGTGGTCCGTAAGATCGTGGAGACTTTTAAATGTGAATATATCCAGACTTACGGCATGACTGAGACGAGCCCCTATCTTACCCTATCCCTGCTCAAAGAGCATCTCAAATGCCTGCCACCCGCTGAGCAGTTGCGTTTCAAGGCCAAGACAGGAAGGGAATTCATCGCCGTAGAGCTCAAGGTGGTAAAAGACACGGGCGAGGAAATAGCCCCGGATGAAAAAGAAGTGGGTGAAATCATCGTTCGTGGTGATATTGTAACCAATGGTTACTGGAAACTGCCGGAAGAAACGGCCAAAGCCATCCGAAATGGCTGGCTCTACACAGGCGACATGGCCGTAATAGACCAGGAGGGCTACGTTACGATTGTCGACCGTAAAAAGGACATGATTTTAACCGGTGGCGAAAATGTTTACTCCACCGAAGTGGAAAATGTTCTTTACCTGCATCCCGCGATACTCGAGTGCACGGTGGTCGGCATCCCCGATGAGAAGTGGGGAGAGGCGGTCAAGGCGGTGGTGGTTTTGAAACCTGGCCAGCAGGTGTCGGGGGCGGAAATAATCGCCTTCTGCAAGGAAAGGATTGCCCATTACAAGGCGCCAAAGTCGGTTGACTTTATTGACGCTCTGCCTCGTACCGGGTCGGGTAAGATCCAAAAGAAGGTGCTGCGCGACAAGTACTGGGAGGGCTATGAGAAAAAGATCAACTAGTTTTCACCATCCGGTTCGAGCTTAAGGCTGGCCTAACGTGTCTTATCTTGCCGGCGTTGCTTTAATCGGCCTCGCACTTCTGAGCCCCTTAACCTCTCTTGCCATCTATGACTCCCGCGGACAGGAGTTGGACCGGGTATATCTAACTGAAGGAAGCCAGGTGGTAATTTCCCATATTAATTCCATTTACGACGCTCGGGTGGATGAATTTCTGGAGTTGAGGGAGGGAGCGCTGGAACTTACTGACGTCAAAACATCATCATATGCGGTTCATGAGTATTACCGAACTGACGATAGGATCACAAAATACCGTTGGACAGAAATAATCATTGTGAACAGCAGTGACCGAAACTTTACAATTGATGTGGATAAAAGAAGGGTATCTGCCATCGAGGAAAACAGAAATATAGCTATCCGCTTGCGGATAGAGAAGGGCACCATCGGGCGCAAGTTTCTGGGGAGTCCGCAATAACCCCTCGCAACCAAAAGGAAATAGTTTTTTATAACCCATCAAAAGGAGGATTAAGATGAAGAAAACTTTGGTCAGCGTACTAGTATTGGCGGCAGTAATTTTTTTCACTCATGATGTCATGGCTCAGGCCAAGCTCAAGTTAGGCATTGCCGCCGGCGGCACCGGCGGGGTTTATTATCCCCTGGCCGGAACAATGGCGGAAATAATCAACCAGAAGGTTCCTAACGTCGAGGCCACCGCAGAGGTAACCGGCGCATCGGTCGAGAATGTAAGATTGGTAGGCCGGAAGGAGGTAGCACTCGCTTTGGCCATGAATGACGTGGTGTATCAGGCCTACGCCGGCGACGGCCGGTTCAAAGACAGCAAAATTGATTCCTTGAGA
Organism: uncultured delta proteobacterium; assembly: GCA_947085375.1. Classification (GTDB taxonomy): domain Bacteria; phylum Desulfobacterota; class Syntrophia; order Syntrophales; family CAMTWB01; genus CAMTWB01. Next base: position 7,443 of record CAMTWB010000015.1, on the reverse strand, counting down.
ACCATTGTCCAATTGTACCCCAACCTCTACCATGTGGTAACTTTGGCCAAGCATCCTATTCATAAGATCAGCGACCTAAAAGGGAAACGGGTATCCGTAGGCGCGCCGGGAAGCGGCACTGAAGCGAAGACCGCCCTGGTAATGCCCCTCCTGGGCCTGCCTTATTCCGAAATGAAGACCTACCGTCTGTCCTTTACGGAAAACGTCACCGCCCTTCGCGACGGAACCATTGACGCTGCCACCTGGTCGGTTGGCCCTCCCACTTCCTCCATTATCGATCTGGCCTCCCAACATGAAATTAGACTTATCCCAATCACTGTCGCCGAAGGCGACCGGGTCCAGAAACAATATCCCTTTTATATTGATGCCGTGATCCCAAAAAATACTTACCAAAATCAGAAGGAGGACGTGGTTACCCTAGGCGTCTGGAATTCCATTGTCTGCCATAAGGATACCCCGGATGATCTCATTTACAATCTGGTAAAAGCTATCTTCGAAAACAAGAAAATGCTGACCACGACTCACAAAATTGCTGAGTTTATGAAACCTGATGTTTCGGCCAAGTCCAGCCCCATCCCGGTTCACCCGGGGGCATTAAGATACTTCAGGGAAATTGGGGCGATAAAATAATTTCGCCCTAAATTACAATAGTCAAAACGTACCCAGGGGAGACCAGGGAAAACCCGGTCTCCCCGCTTTAGCCCAGTTATGCCGAAGGCGGTTTCGGACGCACGGGTTTCAGATTTCCCGATGCGCTCTTGATCGTAAAATATGCTTTCTTTGCATCGCTTGCAAATGAGAAGATACCATCAATAAAAGCCCAACGAGGAGAGTAATATGGGGAAAGCTTTATCTTCCATCGGTGTTGTCTTTGCTGTTCTCTTGTCGCTTTTTCATCTCTATTCGGCCTATACTGGCACTCTCGACCCCTGGTCGCTGCGGACGATCCATCTCACCATGGGCATGATGATCGCCTTCTTAACCTACCCGCTCATCAAGGGAAGGGAAGTATCCTATCTGGAAATAATCCTGACGATTCTGAGCCTGGTAAGCGGCCTGTACATTATCCTCAACATGGATGCAATTATCGATCGCTCGGGGATGCCCAGCCGCTGGGACATTTTCCTGGGGCTAATGACCATTCTTCTGGTTCTGGAGATGACCAGACGGGTAATCGGACTGCCTTTGGTTATCGTGGCCTCCGTATTTCTCCTTTATTCCCTTTACGGCAACTATCTACCCGGCCTCCTATCCCACCGCGGCTACAGCCTGGAGCGGGTCGCCGCCCATATGTACACCAGTACAGAGGGAATTTTTGGGATACCTTTGGGAGTTTCCGCTTCGTTCGTAATTTTGTTTGTCATTTTCGGCGCCTTCCTTGAGGCAACCAAGACTGGCGACTTCTTTATAAATTTTGCCAACGCCATCGCCGGTAAGGCGCGGGGTGGTCCGGCCAAAGTTGCCGTGATCTCAAGCTCCCTTTTCGGCACCATTTCCGGCAGCGCCGTGGCTAATGTTGTGGGTACCGGCACCTATACGATCCCGCTGATGAAAAGAACCGGATATTCCCCACATTTCTCCGCCTCCGTGGAAGCAGTCGCTTCCAGCGGCGGGCAGCTGATGCCGCCGGTCATGGGCGCCGCCGCCTTCGTTATCTCCGAGATGACCGGTGTCAGCTACATCAATATCTGCCTCGCTGCCCTAATCCCCAGCTTCCTCTACTATATCTCTTTGTTCAGCGCCGTCCATTTTGAGGCGCACCGGGGCAAATTGAGAGGTCTTAGAGACGACGAGGTACCGCCCCTGTGGCAGACCGTGAAAAGCCAGGGTTATCTTGCCCTCTCCGCCCTGGTCTTGATCTATTTCCTGGCGATTAAATATACTTCGCCTCAGTTTGCCGCCTTCTGGGCTATTATCGCCTCGATCATTATTAGCTCATTTACGGCGTACAGCAGGCTTAACCTAACGAGTTTTATCAAGGCCCTGGAAAATGGCGCCAAAGGAGCTTTGAGTGTAGTGGCCGCCTGTGCTGCCGCCGGCCTTGTGGTTGGGGTGGTAACCCTTACCGGACTGGGATTAAAGTTTTCCAGCGCCGTAATTCAATTGGCGGGTGGAAATCTTTACCTGACTCTTGCCTTTACCATGATCGCATCGCTCATTTTGGGCATGGGTCTTCCCACAACTGCGGCCTATATCATCTGCGCCATCCTGGCCGTACCCGCCCTGACTACCTTGGGAGTTGATATTCTGGCGGCACATCTATTCGTCTTTTATTTTGCCATCCTCTCCGCCATCACGCCGCCGGTGGCTCTTGCCGCCTTCGCCGCCGCAGGCATTGCCAAAAGCGATGCGATGAAGACCGGCGTAACCGCGGTCAGGATCGGACTGGCCGCTTTTCTTGTTCCTTATATGTTCGTCTTCAACCCATCCCTGCTGATGAGGGGCGAAATATTAGAAATTCTGTGGGTGCTCACCACAGCCACCGTGGGGGTAATACTGCTGGCCTGCTCAACCATCGGCTGGCTGATTAAAGCCACCGCAGCTTGGGAGAGGGCGCTGCTCTTCATCGCGGCCATACTGATGGTGGAACCACAGCTTCTAACCGATCTTATCGCTCTTGCCCTGCTTACCCCTGTAGTATTCCATCAGCTGAAAAAGACCGGATAATCAAAGTGAGTTATCTGTCTCTGGGGCAATGGGCAATACTTCATATAGATTTGTGGGACACATCATTTTCCACAAATAGCCCGATTCCCAGAAAATCTGGTTGACCAACGAAAACATAGCTGGTAAGCACCACTAACTTTTCGGTCATGACCAGGACAGTTTTTCAGGTGAAAAAATGGAGCAAACGATAAGAGCCGACCATAAGATACGCCAACTGCTAATAAAGGGCGTGGACATCCCCAACCCTCTTAGCATTGATATCGGCGACGAAGTTAATATCGATCAGATATCATCAGAAGGCGTCAGGATCTATCCGGGATGCAGAATCTATGGCGACAAAACGGTGATCTCGGCTGGCAGCCGGCTTGGTTACGAGGCACCGGCAACAATTGAAAACTGCCAACTGGGCGCCCGGGTTGAGCTCAAGGGTGGTTTCTTCAGTAATTCCGTATTTCTGGAGAAGGCCAACATGGGCCTGGGGGCGCAGGTGCGCGAGGGCTGTATCCTTGAAGAAGAAGCCAACGGCGCCCACTCGGTCGGATTGAAACAGACGATTCTTTTTCCCTTTGTAACGTTGGGCAGCCTGATCAACTTTTGCGACTGCCTCATGGCCGGGGGCACCAGCCGCCAGAATCACAGTGAAGTCGGAAGCTCCTATATTCACTTCAATTTCACACCGGACGCTGATAAAACGACGCCTTCGCTGTTAGGCGATGTGCCCCGGGGCGTCATGCTGAATCAACCTCCTATCTTTCTGGGTGGCCAGGGCGGCATCGTTGGCCCGATACGGCTGGGATACGGCAATGTCGTGGCGGCAGGCTCGATCCTCCGCAGGGATTATCCCGAGAACAATCAGTTGATCGTCGCGCCCGCGCCGGCCGGGACTGTACGGCGCTTCACACCGGCGTTATATCCCAATATCGAGCGTATCGTTCATAATAACATTCTCTACCTGGCAAACCTCAAAGCCCTCGAAGTCTGGTATCGCCAGGTGAGAAAAGATTTTTTTGCAGCCATCGAATTCGGCCCGCTACTATATTCCGGCGTCTTGGATCAGCTTGCCCGGGCCAGGAAGGAGCGCTTCAAAAGGCTCGGGGCGATGGCTCAGAAGGGCGCTCTTGCGGCTACGACGGAACCCAAATCGGCGGCTTTCAAGGCCGCCTTTTATGCACATCTGACGTCCATCGAAGGTCAGTTCAACGAAGGTAATCCCAAAGATGAGACCAAGCGTATCCGCGACGCGTTCCTCGAAGATTTCCAGAAAGCGGCCGGGCGTAACCGAACAAACTACATTGAAACGATTCGGCAACTTCCGCCGGATGTTGCCGCAAAGGGCGTTCTTTGGCTCAAAAGCATCGTCGATGATTGTTGTGAGGGGGTCGCAGCCGTTGCGCCGTCACTGAACTTATTTCAGAAAACAACCTGAATTGCACGATACAAGGAGGAAATAAATGGGTAAACTATTTGGAACCGACGGCATACGGGGAGAGGCGAACCGCTATCCCATGAATGCAGAAATCGCCTTTGGCGTCGGTCAGGCAGTGGCGCACATCTTCAAAAAGAACGGCCACCGCGCCCGCGTCATCATCGGAAAGGACACCAGAATTTCCGGATACATGCTGGAAAGCTCCCTCGAAGCGGGGATCACCTCCATGGGAGGACATCCCTACCTGGTCGGCGTTCTACCTACTCCAGGCATCGCCTTTATCACCCAAAGCATGCGCGCCGACGCCGGCATCGTGATCTCCGCTTCCCACAATCCCTATCAGGACAACGGGCTCAAGATCTTCAACGGCAACGGCTTCAAACTGACCGACGAAGAGGAAGAAACCATTGAGGACCTTATCTTAAACGATAAGCTTGCCGAACTCCTGCCGACAGCAAGGGATATGGGAAAGGCCTTCCGCATGGATGACGTGCAGGGGCGATATATCGTCTTCCTGAAAAACACCTTTCCCCGCAATCTCTCCATGGAAGGCATGAAAATCGTGATGGACACCGCCAATGGCGCCGCATACCGGGTCGCACCTGCGGCGTTCACGGAGCTGGGCGCCGAAGTGGACGTCATTCACAATAACCCAAACGGCCTTAACATCAACAAGAAATGCGGCTCACAGCACACCGCTGACCTGAAGGAAAGGGTGGTGGCCAACGGAGCGGCCGTCGGGCTGGCCTTTGACGGAGACGCCGATCGCCTCATCGCCGTGGATGAAAAGGGCAATGAGATCACGGGCGATCAGCTGCTCATCATTTGCGCAAACATCCTCAAGAAGGACGGCAAGTTGAAAAACGATCTACTCGTCACCACCGTGATGAGCAATCTGGGACTGCGCATGGCATGCAAAAAATACGGGTTCAAACACCATGCCTCCCCAGTGGGCGATCGGTATGTCCTGGAAGACATGCTGAGCCTGGGTGCCGTCATCGGCGGCGAGGAAGCGGGGCACATGATCTTTCTGGACCACCACACCACGGGCGACGGGATCATTGCTGCCATGCAGCTCATCGCCGCGATGGTCAGGGAAGGCAAGCCCCTGTCCGAAATGGCAGCCATGATGACTATCTTCCCGCAGAAACTCATCAATGTGGACGTGAAACAAAAGCCGGACATAACTACAATTCCGCGGCTGATGGAGGCGATCCGACAGGCCGAAAGAGAACTCGGCGAAGAGGGGCGCGTTCTGGTGCGTTATTCAGGCACTCAGAACATGTGCCGGGTGATGGTCGAGGGGCCGACCACAGCGGTAACGGAAAAATATTGCCAGCAGATTGCCGCTGTCGTGGCAAGCGAACTCGGATAAACAAGAGGGCGCCCGACGCTTTTGAACGATTGCCCGCTTATTTACTCAGGACGAAAGGCCAGGCCATGGGAATAACTGTTTATGTGACGCGTGATTTTGACCACATGAGCGAAATTGCAACTACGGTTGTAATTGAAACCATAAGAGAGACGTTGAAAATAAAAGACGAGGCGGTGCTCGGCCTGGCCACGGGGAACACGCCCACCGGGCTCTACAAACGCCTGGCCGCAGCGGCCAATGCCGGGCAGTTTGATTCGGGCGTTATCAGAAGTTTCAACCTCGATGAGTACGTTGGTCTTCCCGGCGACAATCCTCAACAGCGGGTCGTTCATCCGGAGAGCTACGCCTACTTCATGATTCAGGAATTTTTCGGGCTGCTTAGGCGCAAATTCATTGAAACGCGTCTACCCTACGGCGCGCTCATCGACCAGAAAACATTGATCCGCGAACTCGACAAAAACAAACAAGATTGGACCTTCAAAGGAACAGACGCCGGCAAGGCCATTGCGATTAAAGCAAACCCCGCATCGGCCTATCTGGCCTGGATCAAGCGAGACATCCTGGACGGATATGCACGGAAAATCACGACCGCAGGCGGGATCGACCTGCAGGTCATCGGCGTGGGCGGCCGCGGCCACGTGGCCTTCCATGAATCCGGCATTCCCTTTAAAGGCTCAAGAGTTATGCTCGTTAAACTCGACGAAGACACCATCGCCAACGCAGTTGCGGACGGCCATTTTGCCACTGTCGGCGATTCCCCAAACTATGCCGTCTCCATGGGGGCCGAACTCGTCTATCAGGCCAAAACGGTATTACTGATGGCCAACGGCGAGCGGAAGGTCGAACCTGTTACGCGCTCGCTTTTGGGCAACGTGACCTCCTTGGTGCCTATCTCTTACGGTCAGCGCTACGCCCAGAGGGGCGGCCGCCTGGTCTATGTGATTGACCGCATCGCGGCAAGGGAACTTATGAAAAACAAGGAACAACTTAAGAAAAAAAACGTAACCTTGGAGGTCATGACCGCTTGATTGACCCGGCAAAAAAAGGTCTGCGACAAATTTATGGCTGTCCTAATTTTGCAGGACCCAGACCCCCCCCCCTTTCCCAAAGGGGGGCAGGGGGGATTTTCCCAAAGCGGGGCAGAGGGGATTTATAATAAAAGCAGGAGGTTTTTTTGGTTCGTCAAATCTCCCCCGACCCCTCTTTGGAAAAGAGGGGAGAAAAACCCTCTCTACCCATAAATTTGTCGCACACCCGGCAAAAAGCTTGGTCTTGACAAGCCGGGCGCATTTAGGTATGAGCGCTGACAACTCTTCTTCCGAACGTCTGATCGTTTGTACATCAAAGCCGATGTAGCTCAGCCGGTAGAGCAACTGATTCGTAATCAGTAGGTCCGCGGTTCGATTCCGCGCATCGGCTCCAATAAAAACAAGGGGTTAGCAAAATGCTGACCCCTTGTTTTTTGCCTATAACTTGCTACAAATCACTACCAAATCACTACCAACTCACTACCGAAACTCATTGAAGAAAACGCTTGACTTCAGACAGAAATAAATGAAACTGATTTCTCGGCGATCATGATAAGGGGATGGTATTAGTCTGGGAAGTGTCCCACAATTTCCTCATGATGGATATACTCTATAACGCTCTTTTCGTGGCTGAAAAAGGGGATATAGGCCCCGGAAATATCTATCCTTGGAGCCTGAAACCTTAAACATCAGCCACATGGCGTGGCTTGACCCCGCTACCCCGCTACCTCTGTTCCGGACCTCATTATACCCCTGAAAATATCCCCGCGGCTTCATCCGCATAACACACCTGCAACAGGGACATAGGTTGCGCTTCAAGTACAAACCTTTCAGAAAACATTCAAAAAACGCCCACACAAAACCATGACCCCAGATACGAACCCCAGAACAACGGGGACAGCGATCCGGCCTTGGCCACTCATAACTCCTTCCCTCATCCTTCTCAT
>CAMTWB010000014.1:0-51666 GCA_947085375.1 uncultured delta proteobacterium | reverse complement strand
GGGGATTTATAATAAAAGCAAGAGGTTATTTTTAGTTCGTCAAATCTCCCCCGACCCCTCTTTCGGAAAGAGGGGAGAAAAAGCAGATCTACCCATAAATTTGTCGCAGACCCTAAAACTGCTTGACATTGGAGCCAAATCATTTAATGATTTAGCTGTAGAGCAATTTTGTCCGGCATCTGATCAGATGCTTCTAGAATTCAGGTGTTGGCTTTCATGCAGCGCCCTATTCCGACAGGGGGAGGCAGATGCAAAGAAACCTTATCGCGATTACCCTTTTTTTCCTGATGCTTATATCCTCCTTGCCAGCCCATGCCCAAGATAAAGTAACCTCTACGGGCATGGCCGCCGTTCATCGCGGCATCATCGACATTGCCCGGGATAAGGCTATCGACAATGCCCTGCGCAATGCCGTCGAAGAGCAGGTCGGCATCATGATCACCAGTTTTTCCGAGGTCGAAAATTTTCAACTAAAGATGGACCAGATACTGACCGAATCCAAGGGGTTCATCAATTCCTACCGGATAATATCCGAAGGCCGGGAAGGAGATGCCTACAAGGTTACTATCGAAGCCACTGTCGGGACGGGAAGACTGAAGGATCGGATGGCGGCAATTGACCTGATAATGGTTCGGAAGATGAAGCCCCGGTTAATGGTCGTATTCGCAGAACCAAACCCCCAGAATGTTGTTGCCGAAACGGCTATGACCCGCTATTTTCTCTCCCAGGGCTTCAGAGTAATTGATGCCGGCGCTTCGCGAAAGACCGGTCGGGCAATGTCACCTCCCCTGCCCGGCAGCGATGTCCGACGGGTGGCAACCCTTGCCCAATCCTATGGGGCTGAGGTGGTAATTTTAGGTAAACTGGACCTGGCCCGGAAAACATTCAAGATGGGGGACATTGAAATCACGGCCACTGAGGTCACCCTGTCGGGCCGGGTCATCAACGGAGACACCGCAGAGATCATCACCACCGACAGTAAGAGCAGGCGGGGAGAGGTGCGGGCCGTCACCGAAGAGCTCGCCCGGGAGCTCGCACGCTCCCTCAAGGAGGAGACTCTGGATCGCTGGTCGGGAGAACTGACAAATGTAGCCGTGGTAAAACTGCTGCTCTCCGGTCTCCACACCTACCGAGATCTGCTTTACCTGAAAGATCAACTGTCTAACGAGGTGAAGGGTTTCCGGCAACTCCACCAGCGGTCTTATGCGGCAGGCGAGGTCGATCTTGATATCGAAATGAGGGGAAACGCCCAGGGATTGGCGGATGATCTGGCGGCGATTACTGTGCTGGGGCGGAAGATCGCCATTGTCGAAATAAGCCCCAACGCGGTTGCAGCCAGGTTATTGCCTTAAAAAGGTTAACAAATACGTACTCTTTATGGAGGTCGAGATGGCAACTCATAGATACCAGCGCCAGCTTCTGGTGGGAATATTGATCCTTGTCTTTTTTTGGGGCTGCGCGCCGCTTAGCGAGCATTACAAATCCGGTCAGCAACTGAGCCAGGAAAAGCGCTGGGAGGAGGCAATCGGATATTTTGAGAAGGCGCTCCAGGAAGAGCCAAACAGACAAGAATACCAGGATGCCCTGAAGCAGGCCAGGCAGGAAGCAGCCAAAATTCAACTGGGAAGAGCAAGGGCGGCGCTCAATGCCGCCCCAGATCGAAACATTCCGGCACTGGAGGCGGTTGCCCGGCTGGTCGAACGGGCTGCCCGGCTGGATGCCACCAATAAAGACATCATGGCTATCCAAGGCGATGTCCGGCAAAGACTCACCAACCTCAACAATGTTTTGCGATCATTATACAGCCAATCCGAGGAGGACATGAAAAAAGAGGATTGGACCAAAGCGCTATCCAAACTGGTGCAGGTGAACGAAATATTCCCGAACTACGAGGATACCGGCGCCAGAATCGCCAAAATTCGCCAGGAAGGGCCAAAGAAATACTATCAGCAGGGTCAGGCTGCCGCCAAACAAGAAGACTGGAAGGCAGCGGCTCAGGCTTTTAAGATCGCCTTGGATATCAATGCCAATTTCTTCGATGTCGCAAAACTTTACCAGGAGGCCGTATCCAAAGATAATGCCGAATACTTTATCGCTGCCGCCGACAAGGCAACCAAGGCGGCCAACTGGGAAAAGGCCATCGCCTTATACGAAAAGGCTGTTGAATACCACCCACGCAACCAACTGCTCACCCAGACGCTCGATGCCCTCCGGGATCGGGTGGGGCAGATTTTCCTTGACGAGGCCACAACTTTGGCCCGCCAGGGTCGTTTTTACCCGGCCGTGAAAAAGCTGGAACTTATCGCTACCCTGGCCCCTTCTTTCCAGGACGAGCCGGTCTACCTGGAATTTATCAACCGATTCTGCGCCACCCTGCTTAGCCGCGCCGACAGGTTCATCGAGCGGGAAAGATTTGGCAATGCCCTGCTTTGGCTGGAGCGAATTGAAATTTTCCGACCAAACTATCCCAATCTCTTTGAAAAAATGATTGAGGTTAAAGACCAGATCAACCGGCGGATCAGAAAATCAATCGCCGTATTTGATTTCGGCAGTCCCTCTTACAACAAAGATGCCGGCAGGATTGTGGCCAACAAGTTAATTGCCTTCCTGCATAAGAACGCCAGCGGCGACCTGAGAATAATCGAACGGGAAAATCTCCAGTCCATTTTGCGGGAGGTTCAGCTCGGCCAGACCGGCGTACTGGACGTTAAAGCCGCCCAAACAGCCAAGATGAAAGGCATCGATACCTTTATCATGGGCGATGTCCTCGCCTTCTTTGCCCGCACCACCGACAATTACAGTCAGAATCAAGTCCGCGCCCCGGTGGGAGAGGAAGACATTCCCAATCCGGCATTCAGCCGGTGGCAGCATTTGCACCCCAACCCTTCACGTGAGGAAAGGCTGCAGGCCCCACCACCGACGACAAAAAGACCAGTGATGCAGATATTTTCTTACAAACAGGGCATCGCTCGCATAACGGCAATGTTTGAAACTTCGTACAAACTGGTGGATACATCCACTGGGGAGAATATTCTTACTGCCACCGTACCGGGGCGTTTAATCAAAGAAGACAAGTATCAAGATCCGGTGGGGGCGGCAAACATCCCCCACGACCCGCTGGATTTGCCAACCGAAGCGGAGGTGCTCGATGAACTTACCAACGATAAATGCGCAGAAATTGGCCGAAATATTCTCAAACAATTTCAGAGTCTAGAGGTGGAATATTTCAACCAGGGAGAGCTCCAGCGAAGGCGCAGAAGCAATGAGATGGCCATTGAAAGATACATAGATGCGATTTACATCGAAAAACTGAAGGGAATGACTACCCCGGTAACCGAGAAGTCTTGGGAGCTGGTGGACTCACTGATTCAGAATATGTGACTTATCAGTTCTGAGGGGATGAAATGAGAAAGATATTTTCGCTGGGCCTGCCGCTTTATCTCCTTTTGATATTACTGCTTTATCCTTCCCTTTCAGCAGCATCCAGTACCGCAGTGCATAAGCTGGCCGTGTTCAATTTCGGGGTGCTGAATCTGGAGGCCGCGCCTTACGGAACCAGTGTCGCCAGCATGCTGATGCTGGAGTTTGAAAAGGAGCCGCGACTGGTGATTTTGGATCGCAAGACACTGGAGAGTTTTTTAAGTCTTAACGATCTACAACAACGAGATGACCTGGCCAACATCCTCCACATTGGTTCCCGCCTGGGTTTGGATTTTATTGTTTCGGGCAATACCGAAAAAAGGGGATTGAACATTTTAGTTAATTGCCGGGTAACCAGCATTGCCAAAGGGGAGAGCATATTTTCCACCCAGCTGAGAATCCCTGGCGATCCCCACTTGGAAAGGGAGGTAAAGAGACTCTCCCGGATGATAACCCAGACAATCAGCGATTACGCTGTTCAGCCGGCGCCAGTGGTGGTTAAAACACTTCCCGCTGCCCCGGTGAACATCAGGATCAGGCCGGGAAGCAAACGCCTATACCTCAGCTGGGAAAATCCCTCCCGGGCACCGGCGGTCGCTGGTTATGAACTATTTCGCGGCACAAACTCGGGCGGCCCCTTTGCCCGGATTGGCGCCAGCGACCGACCCGAATACACAGATCAAGACCTGGAAAAGGAAACGACCTACTTCTACCGTATCCGATCTTTTGACGACAAGGGTCAGCAAAGCCCCTGGTCAAATATTGCCGCGGCCAAAACCGCCCTTACCCCCAATCCACCAATAATTCACCGAGCTGTAAGTCAAATCAAGGCGGTCTCACTGGTTTGGTCGCCCAGTGCGATCCCTAGCGGCGATCCGGCCAAGCTAAAAGGTTATAAACTATATCGCGCCAAACATGCCGATGGACCATACCAGGAGATCTCTACTATCCTGGGGAGGGACCTGGGGCTTGGGATGGATGTCGGCGGCACACTGGATAAAATTTTACAGGTTTCGTTCGTGGATCGGGGCTTGACCGATGGTGAGGAATATTTTTACCGGTTGACCGCCTATAACGAGTTTAACTTGGAAAGCGATTTTTCCGTACCAGTCAAGGCCAGCCCCATCCGCCCCGTGGGAGGGCTGACCGCCCAAAGCGGGCTGATCAGAGAGGTTTCACTGAGCTGGGATCATATTGATTCCCCGGTAATCAAGGGTTACTTCCTCTATCGCAGCTTGACCGAAAAAGGTGGTTTCACGAAGCTCAAGAAAATAGATTCGCCTGCGGCGAAGCAACGGCTTAGTTACAGCGATCGAGACGGCATGACCGACAATACCACCTATTTTTACCAGCTAACGGCCTTTGATGAGGCCGGCATGGAAACATCCCCCTCGGAAATCGTAACTGCTCGCACCCGCGGCAAGCCGCCCACCCCGCAGGGATTCCAAGGCCGCTCCGGTCTGGTGAAAAGAATCGAGCTGACCTGGCAACCAAGCACGGAAACTGATGTTGAAGGGTACATGCTCTATTATTCACGAACCCGGGAGGGCAAGTATCAGCTCTTAAAGAAAATAGAAGGCCGGGCCAGCGGAGCCTTTTCCCATGGCAGCGCCTTCGATAGACTGGAGGACGGCGTTGAATATTTCTACATAATCACCTCTTTCAACCGGGTTGGCGTGGAAAGCGATGCCTCCACCCCGCTTTTGGCCAGGACTAAACCGCGGCCGACAAAACCGGCCTCCCTGCAAAGCCAGCCCTTCAAGGTTAAGGAGGCGCCACTCCAGTGGCAGGAAAACCCGGAGAAGGACGTGGTTTATTACCGCATCTTCCGCAGTGAGGCCCGGGAGGAAGGCTTTTCCCAAATCGCCCGGGTACTGGGGGTTACATCTTATGTGGACAAAAACTTAAAAGACGGTACGACCTATATCTACCGTATCCAGGCTGAAGATAAGGATGAACTGCTGAGCGACTTTTCGGATTTGGTGCGGGTACAGACCAAGGCACGTCCCAGGCCTCCCCTGGGGCTTAAGGGTGATCCTATCCCGACAAAAGTGGAACTTGGCTGGAGTCCATCGCCAGAACCTGATATTTCCCATTACGTGATCTACTCGAAACGATTCCTCGGCTTAGACAGGTTAGGCGTCAGCAGCACCACGACCTTCAGCGATGCCACGCTGGAGCGGGGCAAGAGCAGAACCTATGTAGTAACCGCTGTTGATAAGGACGGACTAGAAAGTGATGCCAGCGCTGAATTGCGCCTGGTTGGCCGCTAAGGAGGCATAGCACAATGGGACATAACCCAACAGTAAGATCCGGCTCTGGACTGGCGCTGGCGGCACTGATACTTGCCATCCTTTTGCTGCCGGCGGCAGTCTATCCCGGCGAAAAAATCGGAGCTGCAACCGGCAAATACCAGGTTGTCGCCGGCAACGATGATAAGGCCTATCTGGTGGATACCTCTAGTGGAATGGTATGGGTGCTGACCTTCCGCACCCTGCCCACCGGGCGCGAGCCGGTGGCGATACCCTATAAGTTCATCAGAATATCCCCTAAGAACCAAGGCGAGTTCCTGATTGAAAACATTCCGGGCCAGGTAATGTCTGTGGAGGGAAAATTTCAGCCCTGACGGCTTCGTAAAAAGTCGGCCAAACTGTAATTTGGCAACGACGCTATCGTTGGCAAGGAGAGATGGTAACTATGAAAAATCGAGCCTTAAGCTATTTCTTGCTGCTGCTTATTATTCCGGCCATCACCGGGTGCCTGGTGGCCACTCAAGATACTATTATTACCCCACAAATCCAAACCCTCTTTAAAGGGACTTACAAAACAGACCCCTACCTGGAGAAGAATATTCCCAAATCCATCGCAATTTTGCCCTTTCAGAACGAGGCGAAGAGCAAGCAGGGCTCCGAGGAGGTACGGCGGGGATTTTACAATCATTTCAGCTCTCTTCCCTTTAAGGACATGGAAATTCATCGGGTGGACGACCTCCTTAGAAAGGCAGGGATGACGGATCCGGAAATAATCAATCAGGCGCCCGCCACAGAGTTGGGCCGGATATTAGGGGTGGATGCGGTTATTTACGGCACCATCTCCAATTTTGACAAACTTTTCGCGGTCGTCTATTCCGCCGTTTCGGTCGGGGCGGAAATCAAGATGTACGATACTAAAACTGGTAACTTCCTTTGGAGCGGCAAACATGTCACTCGCATCCACGAGGGGGGGATCTCCACCACCCCGGTGGGACTCATCGCCACAGTGATCGCCACCGCTATGAATATCAGGGATATCCAGCTGCTTCGGGCCTGCGATGACCTCTTCCGGGAGATGGTGAAGACCATTCCCACCCCCCCCTTGGCTCTGGCGCTGCGTCCGCCCTTGATTACCCTTTTGACTCAGGACAGCCAGAATAAACCGAAGAAGGCCGGAGATGAAATTCGGGTGGTCCTGCAGGGCGCGCCGAAGATGACTGCCTACTTTCAGATCGGTGAATACCGGAAAAACATTGACATGCAGGAAATCGAGCCGGGAGGGTACTTGGGGATTTACAAGGTGCTTCCCGGTGACAATATCAGCCAGGCCATGATAACCGGTTTCCTCCGAGATGACGCCGGGAATACATCCTCTTGGGTTGATGCCCTGGGCGCGGTTACCCTGGACACGACCCCGCCCGATCCACCAAAACAGCTCAAGGTGGTTGGCCGCAATAATCTCACCCTTGTGAAATGGGTGAAGTCACTGGCTGCCGACCTGGCCGGTTATCGAATATATCGTAGCAACACGCCGCTTACGGGTTTCCAGCAAATCGCCCGGACGGAACTGACTGAGTACCGGGACGAAAACCTCAAAAACGCCGAGAAATACTACTACCTGGTGACCGCAACGGATCTGGCAGGCAATGAAAGCAACAGGTCGGAGATCATAATGGGGATGCCGGTTGCGCCGGGACCCACCCCCGTCGGAGGGGTAATCGAGGCCGATACTATCTGGTATGCCGGGGCCGCCCCCTACCTGCTGACAAGGGACGTTTTAGTGAAGGACAAGGCGCTCTTGACCATCGAGCCGGGCACAAGAATCCTCTCCCGGGGGGCATCGCTGATTATCGAAGGCCGGCTCAATGCCCGGGGAGATGCGGAAAACATCATTGAATTTGATGCCGCCGAGTCCAATGTCAACTGGCCGGGAGTTCGTTTCATCAATGTCAAGGACCGGGATAATCACTTGAGCTTTGTCCGGATCAGAAATGCCGAAACTGCCGTTATCTGCGATTCTTCCTCCCCCCGGATTGAGAATTCGGAATTTACTGAAAACAAAAATGCCCTGCGAATCAGCGGCGCCTTCTCCAAACCGGAGATTACCAGGAGCATTTTCCATAAGAACAGGGCGGCTGTTTTGATCATAACCGACGGCGCCCAACCGCTCGTTACCGAAAACAACCTGCGGGACAATTTGAATGAGGCTCTGATAATCCAGGGAGGAACCCCGATCATCCGCCATAATAACCTCATCCGCAACGGGGGCAACGGAATCCTTATCCAAGGCGGCAATCCTACGATTACCGGGAACAATATTTACGGCAATCAGCCCTTCAATATTGCCGGTGATGCCTCAGATACCCGGGACAACTGGTTGGGAAGCGTTAAGGGTCTGGAAATCCTGGCCGGAATTCGAGGTAGAATCAACATCAAAACAGTATTAAATGCGCCCTATCCAGAGGGCAAACCGATGGAGTTGCCCATTCTTGCCGCTCAACTGGGGGATGTCTTGACCAAGGACGCCTTTCTGATCCTGGCCAACAGTCCCTATCTCGTCCAAAAAAATCTAGTTATTGACGGCGGGGCGACTCTCTTCGTCGAGCCCGGAGTGGTGATCCACTATGGCCAGAACACTTCAATTATTATCGAAAATGGTGGAATCACCGCGCTTGGAACTAAAGAGCATCCCATTGTCTTTACCGCCGGAGCCAGCACGCCGTCACCGGGATACTATCATAGCGCCATCAGGTTCCGGGGCAAGGAAAACAAGGTCAACAGCTCCATCCGCTACGGGATATTCCAATATGCCGAGACAGCCCTTGATATTCACTACGGGGCCCCGGAGATTGCTTACAGCTACATCGCCAGAAATTCCCAAAGCGGAATCTTCTGCCGCAATGATGCGGCGCCACGGATTTCTTTCTGTACCATCGAGGAAAATCAGGGTGAGGGAGGAATTAAAGCGGTGGGCATGTCCCGTCCAGTAATCAACAACAACAATTTCCGAAAAAATGATATCGCCCATATCCAGGCCTTTTCATCCATCAGGATCAATGCGATGAATAACTGGTGGGAGAAGGCCCCGCCGGATGACCGGGGCATTTTCAAACACAACGAAGACAGCATCAACATTGCTCCCTGGCTAACAGCGCCCGACGACCGGGCCTTCGTTGCACCGAAATAGCTGCTATTGTGAGGCAGGGCAGCTAGACCCTTTCCTTGAATTCCTCTCCCAGGAGGCCTTCGGGCCTAACCAGCAGGATGACGATTATTATCAGGAAGGCTAGCGTATTCTTTAAGGCAATACTGACGTAGCCGCCGGCAAGGCTCTCCGCCACGCCGAGGATGAGTCCTCCGACAATTGCCCCGGGCAGGCTTTGCAACCCACCGAGGATGGCAGCGGCGAAACCCTTCAGGAATGGTTCCAGCATGAAAAAGGGATCGAGGAGGAGGGCCGGGGCAAGAAACAATCCCGCCAGGACCCCCAGTGCCGCTGCCAGTCCCCAGGAGAGGGCGAGTATCCGGCGGGTGGGGATGCCAAGGGTCTGAGCTGCGGGCAGGTTTTCCGAAGTGGCCCGCATGGCCACCCCCAGCCGGGTCTTTTGGACTAAAAGATACATGGCGCCACAGCCGGCAAGGCCGATCAGGAAAGTTCCCAGGCTGAGTTCACTTACCACCAGGCCGCCGATCCGCCAAACTTTCGAATCCGAAAGGGGAAAGGCCAGGGTCTTGGTATCGGTTCCCCACAAGTGAGAGATGAGACCCTGAAGGATGAGACCCAGCCCCAAGGTCATGATGATCTGCCCCAACAGAGTGGCGCCTCGCCGCTGGGCCGGCACCAAAATTGCGAAGTAAAAAACCATGGCTAAAACGGCACCGGCCAGGATGGCCAGAGGGAAGGTAAGCAAGGACGTCAGATTGAGCGCCAGCAACGTGAAGGCGACAAAGGTTCCGGACGCCGCCATATCGCCGTGGGCAAAGTTGAGAATTCTGGTGGAACGGTAGATGAGGACCAGTCCCAAAGCAACCAGGGCGTAGATACTCCCCGTGGCCAGGCCTGATATGACGTATTGCAGAAATTTTTCCATCACTTTCTCCCCATGTATTATTGCGGATTTTGGATTGTGGATTGCGGATTAAACCCCTTTTTTTGGTCATGTTATCTATATGACCCTCTCCCCCTTGTTAAACGCTAGCGGAAGGGCCAGTTACGGAAATAAAGCCGAATCTTAAGCCAGCGTCCGGCGATTCCTTGGGGCTCAAAGATCAGGATGATCAGGATGGTCACGCCGAAGATTACCGGCACGAATTGCCGCGCCTCGCTGAATACCTGCGGCACTAGAATCACAAAGGCGGCCCCCATGATGGAGCCGCCGATAGAGGCGAGCCCACCGATGATGACCGCCACAAAAATGGTGATGGATTCCATGAAGGTAAAGAGGTTCGGCTCCAGATACCCGGTGAAGAGGGCAAAAAGGGCCCCCTGAACGCCCACATAAAAGGAACTGATAGCGAAAGAAAGGAGCTTGTACCGCCCCAGGTTTACCCCCATCGCCTCGGCGGCGATGTCGTTATCTCGGATGGCGATAAAGGCACGGCCCGCGTAGGACGAAATCAGATTGTAGGAAAGAATGGTGAAGACAATGGCCAGGAAAAGGACAAGATAATAGAAGGCTACCTGCTGGGTAAGGCCGAAGAGAGCGGGGAGCTTCTTCACCATCAGGCCCATCCTCCCCCCGGACAGAAGTTCGGAATTGAGCAGTATCTGGTAAACGGCGATACCGAAACCCATGGTGGCAATTGCCAGGTAGGGCCCTTTGAGCCTCAGGGATGGAAAACCCACCAGCAGGCCAAAGGCCCCGGCGACTACTCCCGCCAGGAGGATATTGAAAAACAGGGGAGAGCCCAGGGCGGATAAATGACCGAAGGTGTAGGCGCCGATCGCGAGAAACCCGGCCTGGCCAAAGGAGATCTGGCCCGTATAACCGATGAGGATATTCTGGCCCTGGACGCCGATGGCGTAGATAAAGACCACCGTGGCGATATGAACCAGGTAGTCTTGTCTCAGCCAAGGAAGGATCAGCAGGGCCAGGACAATGAGGCCGATTCCCAGGCCGGTCCAGAATTTCTTGACCAGCCACAGTTCTTGTCGATAGCTTTCAATCAGATCCATGCCGAATAACCTCGTTCAGGAAGCGCCTTTGTAAAGGGACGCAATGAGATCGCCGTAACGCTGCTCCAAGAAACGCCGCTTAACCTTTTTCGTCGGGGTAACATCGCCATCCTCTTCATAAAAACGGCGGGGGAGGAGAGCCACCCTCTTGATGGATTCCACCTGGGACAGGGTGGCATTTACCTTCGCGACCTCCTGGTCAATGAGTTTTCTTATCTCCGCCCGGGTGGTCAAATCCTCGAAGGTGGTAAAGGGGATGCGATGATCCTGGGCATACTTGGTCACGTTATCCTCATCAATCAGGATCAGAGAAACCAAATATTTCTTGCCGTCACCGATGACTACCGCATCTTGGATATAGGGGCTGAACTTCAATTTGTTTTCAATAAAGGCGGGGGTAATATTCTTCCCGCCGGAGGTGATAATAATATCCTTTTTCCGATCCATGATCTTCAGGTAACCCTCTTCCATTGCGCCCACATCGCCGGTGTGGAGCCAACCATCCTTGATGGTCTCAGCGGTCAGTTCGGGATCCTTGAAGTAGCCTTGAAATACCCCCGGTCCCCGGGTGATGATCTCGCCGTCCGCGGCAATTTTTAACTCCAGATCGGGAATGGGTTCCCCCACATAACCCCAGCGGGGACGGTCCAGCCGCTGGATGGCAATGATCCCGCTGGATTCGGTCTGACCGTAAACCTCTCTTAAGGGGACACCCAGGGCGTTGAAATACTCGAATAACTCCGGCGCCGCCGGGGCGGCGCCGCACATGGCCCAGCGGACCCGTTCGAACCCCATTTGCCTCTTCAGATGATAAAGCACAGTGTAATACAGGGGCCAGTAAAGGAGGGCCCAGAGGAAGCGCTCCTTTGATTTGGCCCGCACATATTTCATCCCCACCAGGACACTGATACGGTAGATGGCCCTTTTAAAAGGGGGGGCATCGGACATGCGTATTTCCATGGCGGAGGCAAACTTCTCCCACAGCCGGGGAACACTGAAGAAGATCGTGGGTGAAACCTCCCGGAGATTCTGGGGCAGGGTATCGAGGCTCTCCACAAAGTTCACCGTGCCCCCGGACCAGATGGACTGAAGCAGGGAGATAAACTTTTCCGCGATATGGGCCAGGGGCAAATAGGATACCACCTCGTCGGTTTCATACGCCGGGGTGACCTTGGCCATGGATTCGGTGAGGTTCAGCACATTACGGTGGGAAATCATGGCCCCCTTAGGGCGCCCCGTAGTGCCGGAGGTATAGATGATCATGGCCCTGTCGTCTGATTGGACCGCCGCCAGCCGGTCGGACACACAGGTTGGATTATTTTTCAGGTATTCCTGCGCGTCTTTAAGAAAATCCGTATAAAAGGTAAGCTTCTCCTGAGAAAAACCCCACA
Source organism: uncultured delta proteobacterium (assembly GCA_947085375.1). Classification (GTDB taxonomy): domain Bacteria; phylum Desulfobacterota; class Syntrophia; order Syntrophales; family CAMTWB01; genus CAMTWB01. The sequence continues at coordinate 39,427 of CAMTWB010000014.1, read as the reverse complement.
AACCCTTATGGTCCCAGATGACCACCCGCTTCAGGTTGACTTCCGGCAGGATCTGCAAAATCTTGTCCACCTGTTCCTCATTTTCAATGAAGATCACCTGCGACTCGGAATGACCGATAATATAGGCCACCTGCTCGGCGGCAGAAGTGGTGTAGATGCCGCAGGTGACGCCGCCGATGGTCATCACCGCCAGGTCGCAGATCAGCCATTCGGGACGGTTCTCCCCCAGGATGGCGACCCGGTCGCCATGGCCGACGCCCAGTGAGATAAGACCAGCCGCCACCTCTCGAACTGATTGTGCATATTGCCGCCACGAAATCCGATGCCAGATGCCGTAATCCTTGTAGCGCAAGGCAACCCGATCCTCGAGACGTTCGGCCTGCTGAAAAAAAAGACTGGGGAAATTCTCTGCTCGCATTACCAGCTCCTTCGTTTCTTGTACAATCGCCAGCCTTTGGGCGAGGCCGTCTGTCCGCCCAGGCCCAGATAGAGCTCCTGCACATCGGGGTTTTCCATCAATTCCTGGGAGGTACCCTTAAGGACAATCCGTCCGGCCTCCAGGATATAGCCGTAATGGGCGATCTTAAGGGCCAGTTTGGCATTCTGTTCCACCAGGAGGATGGTTGTTCCCAACTGGCTGATCTTCACCAGGGCGTCGCAGACATGGCGGGCAATCATCGGGGCCAGTCCCAGGGAAGGCTCGTCGAGCATCAGGAGTTTGGGTTTGCGCAAAAGCGCCCGGGCGATGGCCAGCATCTGTTGCTCGCCCCCGGATAGAGTTTCTGCCTGCTGGTTTTCTCTCTCCTGCAGGATCGGAAAGAGATCATGGATATAATTCAGGTCTGTGACAATCCCCTTGTCGCTCCTTCCCCAGCAGCCAAGCTCCAGGTTTTCCTTTACCGTCAATTCCCTGAATAGGCCCCGGTCTTCCGGCACATAGACAATGCCTAAAGAAGATACCCGCTCCGGCGCATATCGCTGAATTTGGCGACCCTGGAATTCTATGATTCCCTTTTTGGGCTGGTCCTTAAGGAGACCGGCGATGGTCTTGAGCAGGGTGGTCTTCCCGGCCCCGTTAGGACCCAGAATGGCAAATATCTCCCCCTCTTTGATTTCCAGAGACAGTCCATGAAGGGCGTAGATCCGATCAAAGTAGAGGGTCTCGATATTGGAGATCTTAAGAAAAGAGGTCATTCTTCCCCCCTGCTGCCAAGCTCAGAAAAGCGGTTTGTAGATGACGTAATCGGTAACGGGAACATGTTTCCCCTTTTCGGCGCGCATCAGCCGCGATCCATTGAGACCATGCCTGCGGTCCGGACCGTAGGTAACTGGCGCGCCGAGGCCTTCGGGCCGCCAGTTTTTGATCATCTCCATCCCTTTTATCATGGACTCTTGCGTTAGCTCCCGACCGGCGTTCTTCAAACCCTCGATGACATGCATCATCGAAATGGCACCGAAAAGTGCCAGGTATTCCTTCCCGGCAATCTTGGGATCATATTTTTTGATGATCTCGATAACCCGGTCCGCTGCCTGTTCACCGGGGATACTTGCATTGGCGGGCGCCGCCGGATAGACCCCTTCCCAGACATCAGCGCCGGCAATGCTGTACATGATAGGATCGCCCAAGATGAAGGAGGTGAGTACCTTCGGGCGGTAGTCAATCTTGGCCAGCTCTTTGAGGATCAGGGCGCCGTGGGTCGGGGTGGCGGAAAGCAAAAGAATATCGGCGCCGCCTTCCTTCAATTTGAGGGCATGGGTTGCCAGTGCCCGCTCGGTAACATCGTAGGGAATGGCAACCCCCAGGGAGGCCCGGGCGGCGGGAAGCTTAGAGATGGCCAGTTTCGCCCCCTCAAGGCTCATTTTTCCCATATCGTCGTTCTGATAGAAGATGGAGACCTTCTTGCCCGCCAGGTTCTTTACGGCGTAATCCGTCAGGAATTCCCCTTCGCTGATGTAATCCGGGTAGGAGATGAAAAACCAGCGCAGCTTGTCCTTGGGATACTTCTCAAAGATACGGACATCAACAGTGGGGTTAATACAGAAGATCCTGTTTGCCGCTAAGAAGTCCTTCGCGGCATGGACAATGGCCGTACCCATGAGGGGCGACACGGCAAACACCTTGCCCTTCATTTCCAAGAGATTGGCCAGGGCCCGGGCGGGGTTGTAAGCGTCATCGCGCATGATCACCTTAATCTTACGACCATGAATGCCCCCCCGTTCGTTAATGTGATCGACCCAGGCATTCGCTCCTAAGAGAACCACACCCCACAGGGCCCCCGGGCCGGAAAGGGGGCCGGACATCCCGATGGTTACTTCCGTGTCGGTGACGCCGTCAACAGCCGCCTTCGGGCTTGCGACGGGGACGAGAAACACAGTAAACATTAAGATAATTAAAATCTTCTTTACCATGATCAATTTCTCCTTAATCCTGCTATAGAGAATTTTCACCTCCCGTTGAATACAGGCTTCCTTTTTTCCAGGAAAGCGCCTATCGCCTCTTTAATATCTTCAGTTTCAAACAATTCCTTCCCGTAACTGATTTCAAGGGCATATTTCTCCCGCAGCCGGGCATTTTCGTTTTCGTTCATGGCCAGTTTAAAGCCACGGAGGGTCAAAGGCGGATTTTTGGTAAGGTGCCGGGCTATCTCCATTGCTGCTTCCCGGAGCTGATTTTCTGGCACTACTTTCAGTAACGCGCCATAATGTTTCAGCTCTTCCGCCGTCATCATGTCTCCGGAAAAGGACAGGTAGCGGACGAGTTGCTGCGGCAGCATCCGCGCCAGAAAACAGGCAGCGCCAACGATGCCGACTTTGATTTCCGGCAGGCTGAATAAGGCGTTTTCCGCAGCCACGAGGATGTCGCAGCAGGATGCCATGACGAGGCCGGCGCCCAGCGCCTTGCCGTTGATCGCACCGATAACCGGCACAGGGCATTCGTAGATGGAAGCCGCGCAATCGCTGACAAACCGGGCATAGGCCACGGCACTCTCGGGGGTGTTTAAGGTTATAAAATCGTTGACGTCATTGCCGGTAGAAAAGTTTTTCCCTTCGGCTCTGAGAATGACGACCCAGACCTCATCCATTTTGCTGATGGCCTGGAACGTCTCTCCGACTTCTTTATATAATTGGCGATTGAAAGAATTAACGGGCGGCTTGTTTATAGTGACAAGGCCGATATGATTTTCCACTTTAAACAATACGTAGTCCATTCCCCTTTTCATTCATCCCCCAGATAGGCGCGGATCACTTCCGGATTCCGTTGCACCTCTGCCGGCGTCCCCCAGGCGATCTTCTGGCCGTAGTTGAAAGCCACCATCGAATCAGCCACCCGGGAGGCAATCTTCAAATCATGTTCCACCAGGAGGATGGTAATTTGGAAACGGCCCCGGATTTCGTTAATCCGGTAGGCCGACTCTTCCTTTTCTTCCGAAGTTAAACCGGAGATGGGTTCATCCAGAAGGAGAACCCTGGGCTCCAAGGCCAGCGCCCGCCCCAGCTCAATTCTTTTTTGCACCCCATAGGGGCAATCGGCCACCCGGGATTTCCGATAGGCCTGCAGGTCAAGAAAATCTATCAGTTCCTCCACGTGCGCCCGGTGGCGCACTTCTTCCCGGCGCCGTCGGAAAAAGGCCGCCGCCAGGCTTTTTTGAAAATGAATGTGCCGGCCCAGCAGCAAATTATCCAGGACGCTCATATTCATGAAGAGACGAAGGTTCTGGAAGGTGCGGGCCAGCCCCCGGATGGCGATGGCATCGGGGGATTGCCCCAGCAGGCTCTCCCCCTTAAACCTGATATCGCCTCGATCCGGCCGATAGATGCCGGTGAGACAGTTGAAGAGAGTGGTTTTTCCAGAACCGTTAGGGCCAATGATGGAGAGGATCTTGTTTTCCTCAACCGCCAGATCGATGGCGTTTAAGGCCATGATCCCGCCGAAACAGATCGAAAGGTTTCTAATTTCTATTATTGCCATAGATCAATAGAGAGGCTTGTAGATGACGTAATCGGAAATTGGTATGTGTCGGCCCTTTTCGGCGCGCATCATCCTTGAACCGTTGAGGCCGTGCCGGCGATCCGGTGCATAAGTAACCGGCGCTCCCAGTCCCTCGGGCCGCCAGTTCTTGATCATCTCCATTCCGCGGATCATGGATTCCGGCGTCAGGTCCCGACCGGCATTCTTCAGGCCTTCCACGGCGTGCATCATCGAAATGGCGCCGAATAGACCTAGGTATTCCTTGCCGACAATCCGCGGGTCGTATTTCTTGATAATATCAATAATCTTATCAGCCTCTGGTTCACCGGGGATGCTCGAGTTCGCCGGCGCTGCCGGATAGACGCCTTCCCAGACATCGGCGCCGGCAATGTTATACATAATCGGATCACCCAGGGGAAAAGAGGTGAAAACCTTCGGGCGATAGTCAATTTTGGCCATCTCTTTGAGGATCAGGGCGCCGTGGGTGGGGGTGGCATAAATCAGGATGGTATCCGCACCGCCTTCCTTCAATTTAAGGGCATGGGTGGCCAGAGCCCTTTCGGTAACGTCATACGGAATGGCCACACCCAGGGAGGCCCGGCCGGCAGGAAGTTTCGAGATCGCCAGTTTCGCCCCTTCCAAGCCCATCTTCCCGTAATCGTCGTTCTGATAAAAAAGGGAAACTCTCTTGCCGGCCAGGTTGTTTACGGCGTAAGTTGTAATGAATTCCGCCTCGTTGATGTAATCCGGGTAGGCGACGAAAATCCAGCGCAACTTGTCCTTCGGATACTTCTCAAAGATGCGGACATCGCCATAGGGGGTAATACAGACGACCCTGTTTTCCGCGAAGAAATCCTTCGTAGTGTGAACAACGGCCGTACCCAGGAGGGCCACCACGGCAAACACCTTGCCCTTCATTTCCATGATATTGGCGAGCGCCCGGGCCGGGTTGTACCCATCATCCCGGATCAGTATCCGGAGTTTGCGGCCGTGTACGCCGCCCCGGTCATTAATGTAGTCCGCCCAAGCCTTGGCCCCCAGCGCGGTGGTGCCCCAGAGAGCCGCCGGCCCGGACATGGGGTTGGTAATCCCGATGACTACTTCCGTGTCGGTCACGCCATCCACCGTTGCTGCCTGGCTTGCGGCGGGAATCAGAAAAACGGCAGACACTAAGACTAAAATCTTTTTTAGCATAACCATTCCCTCCTTAATCTCTTCATGGTTGACAAAGGATGACGAACTCGTAAAAAGTCGCAAAAGCCTTCAATTTTGGGCGGCTTCGTAAAAAGGCCGTGAGGCCAGCCCCCGCGGCGGAGAAGTGGACGAAAAAAATTAAATGTGAAAAAAAGGACGACCTGATAACAGACAGCTGTTGCTACGCGCCAGATGAGAGGGAGGTAGTCTTTGTGAAGCGGAGGATCAACTCGAATCGCAATATGGCTGCTACATACACGTTGATTTTTCAGTTTGTCAATACTTTTTTTGCGCTCCTAAAACAATCCTCCTCCACAACTTCAATCAGATTCCGTCAACGATCATTCCGTCCTTGAGGAATATCTGCCGTTGTGCCCTCTCGGCAAGCTTGGGATTGTGGGTGACCACGATGACCGTGATCCCCCGCTCCGAAAGGGATTGAAGGAGATCAAATATTTTAAGGCTGTTGGTGCTGTCGAGGTTTGCCGTCGGTTCATCGGCCATGATGAACTCGGGGTTATTGACCAGCGCCCGGGCAATGGCCACCCGCTGCATTTCCCCGCCGGAGAGCTCCCGGGGCAGATGGGTTCTCCGGTGAGACAGGCCCACCGATTTCAACAGCCCATCGAGCGCTGATTCATCGTGCTTTTTGCCGTTGAAAAGAAGGGGTAACGTAATGTTTTCCGCCACAGTGAGTCCGGGAAGCAGGTAAAACTGCTGGAAGACAAACCCGATTTTTTCCCTTCTTACCCGGTCCAGGGACTTGTCATCCATGTCCTTCAGGGAAACCCCGTCCAGATACACTGCACCACTCGTGGCCCGGTCCAGACAGCCCAGAATATGAAGCAAAGTGGTTTTTCCGGAGCCGGACTGCCCCGCGATCGCGGTAAATTCACCCTTCATGAGCGAGCAGCTGATCCCGCTTAGCGCATGAACGGTTTCTGTCCCCCGCTTGTAATCCTTTTTAAGATTTAATGTGGTGATTGATGCCTGCATATCAGCTCCGGATGGCTTCGATGGGGCTGATCCTGGCTGCCTTAGCGGCCGGATAGATGGCAGAAAGGATACCCAGGACGACGGCAAAGAGGAAACAGGCGAATGCGAGGAGAGCTTGGAAACGGATCATCGTCCCCGGTGGCACATAGGGCATGAAGCTCTTGACAAACTCCTCGATAAAGGGGGCGAAGAAAATGGCAATGAGGACGCCTATGGCGCCGCCCAGACTGGTCAATATGGCCGATTCATTAACAATCAGGTGGAAGATGTGGAATTTCGAGGCGCCAATGGCGCGCATCATGCCTATTTCCTGGGTCCGCTCGAAGACGGTCATGAGGATGGCGTTCATCACCCCGATGGCACTGATCAGGATGGCAATGGCCACGACGGAGAGGCTCAGCACCCGGGCGGCAGCTGCCAGAGTGGAGATGGAGGTGAGTATCTGATTGATGGTGACAATCTGTATCCCCGGTATTTGCTTCGATAGCTTTTCCGTCACTGCGCCCATGCCGGCCGGATTTTTCAGCTTGATCCCCACCGCCGTAACGGAAGCGGGTCTGTTCACCAGTCGCTGTGCCTCGGCAAGATCGAAATAGACGAAAGCGTCATCCTTCGTGGTGGTTTTTTCCAGAATGCCGGTGACGACGTAGGTGGTACCGGAGTTTGTGAGCTGATAGGTATCGCCCACTTTCAGTTTATCATGGGCGGCTATTTCGTGACCCAGGAGAATTTCATTGGCGCCGGAGGGCATTTTCCCCTCTATGCGCCACCAGGGTTTCAGTTGCGCCGCCGTGGTGAAATCCATGCCGTATATCAAGTCCAGCCGTTGATTTTTCTCATTCGCCTGCTGAAAAACCAAAAAGGATGTGGAAATCTCGATCTGGTCGCCGGCCACGCGGGAAATGGTCGTGCCGATATGCGCGTCCAGGTAGGTGGGTGTCACCGAGCCATGGAGCACCAGCGCGGCCACCTCATGGGGGCACCCGGCGGGAACCACCATGAAATGGAGGCCTGTCTTGTCGAGTTCGGCGTTGAGATTGGTGATGAACCCCTCATTGAAAGAGAGGATAGAATAGAGTACCACCACAGAGGTGGTGATGCCTACCATGGTGAGCACATTTCTCGTTTTGTGGCGGAGCAGATTTTTTATGGCGAGGGTAAAGAAGGTCATCTCAGGAAATCAGCAACCCCCGGGCAGATATCGTCACCTGGCCGTCATCCTGGCGAGTCACAATGCCCGATACCACCACCTTTTTACCCGCACGGGAGGGAAGGCCAAGATTCAGGAATTTCAGGTCGATGAGCATTTTTCCTGTAGCATCCTGCAGGATGAACCAACAGCCGTTGGAGAGGCACTGGGTAATGATCTTGCCTTCCACTTTCACCTCTTTACCTGCCAGGTCAGCTTTCAAAACCGCATCCCTCACGGTGACTGTGGGGAGATTTTCTCCCATTTGACCGTACTTGTCGCTGCAGCCCAGGAGTAATATGAACATGACGAGACAATACACTAGGACCAGTTGTTTACATTTCATCAGTTCTATCTCCTGCCCAACACAAGGGGACGCTGTTAACTTACTAACTTCCAATCAATCTGAAAGAAATTGATCCCGATCAGCATTACCGTCGAATATCTTTTTCCGTTCGATACCGCGAACCATGATATTGGTGGACGTTGTCGGCAGCATCTATGCGTGATCCTCTCGGCACGCTGTTTTAGTAGACATTAGTTGCCCCGTTGTCAAGGAATAACTTCACAGCGTCCCGGTGTTTCCCCGTGTTTGATGTCAGGGCTTGAACGGTCCCAGTACCTTCAGCGCATGGGCTGCAAAAGACGCGTCGGCCATTTTCTCATTGGCAATCTCGGTTGTATAATTCGTCCAGCCGGCCCAGCGGAAAATCTCTTCCATGTTCTTGATGCTGTCGAGATCAAGCCTGAGATCGGGATCATAGACCTGCGGTCTTCCGGTCCGGATGGCCGCCTCCGTGGAGGTTACATACCGGAGATAGCCCTTCATGTTGGCCGGGTCGAGGTATCTGTTTCCTTGCATCGCCCGGGACCCTTGGACCAGTGCTACCATGAACCGCCGGGCCACGTCCGGACGCTCCTTGATGAATTTTCCCGAATACATGAAAACGGTTGTCATGGCTCCGGGCGCCAAATCCTTGGCCAGCATAACGCCCTTTCCCCCGGAGAGGATGTGATCCGAATGGGGAGGCCCGGCGAGAGCCGCATCCACAGAGGCCTTCTCGATGGCCAGCGGCATGTCGGGATTAGGCAGATTCACGATATCGATATCCTTCACAGTGAGCCCCGCATCCTTGAGCGCCCTGGCAACAAAGTACGCCCCCGTCGTCCCCGGCCCGCCGGCCACGGCGACCTTCCTTCCCTTCAGATCAGCCACTGACCTCACCTTCCCGGAATCCCATAGATCACTGCGGACGATAATGATGGTTGGTCCGTCCTTCAGGGGCTGAAGTGCAGCCGATCCGACGATACGCAGGTCAAATCCCTTGTGGAAGGCGTTAAAGGTTGATGCCCCGATGCCGACCCCCCCTGCATCGAGGGAACCCTGGGCAAGAAACGCCATTGCCTCGGCTCCGGAAGCTACTTTCAGCATCTCCACCTCGATGTTCTGCTTATTCATGAACCCCTGCTCGAGCGCCACATAGAGGGGTGCAAAGTTCATGATAGCAACGTATGCAACCTTGACCTTGTCGGTGGCGACCGCCGGGCCAGCAAGAAAGATCAGCAGCACAGCAGCGCCGATCCAGCCCCAGACCACTTTTACTTGTTTCATAATGTCCTCCTTGGTATTCTTTCGGTGTTTTCGTTTTTATCCTGCGTCCGCCGCCTCCAACAACCGGTTCGGCAGGGGGGAGCAAAAAAGAATATGCAAATCGCCCGTTTCTTAAAATGAGCAGCCGTCATGGATTGATGACCCTTACTCCCTTCGCCTCCCCCTCGGCGGAAGCCGGCAGTTCCTCCCGCTGCCAGGGCATGAGCCGCCGTTCCAAGGCCTGCAGACCGCTCGTAAACAAAGCCCCGAGAATCATGATTACCACCAGGCCAGCAAACATGTTTTCCGTAAGCAGGGTCTGCCAGGAAAACCAGACGAGGTAGCCCAGGCCGTAATTGGCAGCCACAAATTCGGCCGCGATGATCACAATAAGCGAAGTGCCGAGACTCAGCCGGAGGCCAGAAAAAATAATTGGCAGGGCCGCCGGGATGATGATGTGGTAAAACATCTGCCGATGGTTCGCCCCGTAGTTCCTGCCTGCCTCAATAAAGATGGGTTCGATGTCCCGCACGCCCGCCATGCTGTTGATCAAAACAAGGAAGAAAGAGGCAATGGCAACGATTACGACCTTGCTCGTCTCGCCGATACCGAAGATCAGCATCACCAGGGGCAGGATGGCGATTTTGGGGAGGACATAAACCGCGGAAACGACTGGGTCCAGCGCAACCCGGATCGTCCGGTTCATCCCCATGACGACCCCGAGGATGATGCCGGGAACGACGCCCACGAAAAATCCCGAAAAGATCCGAAACAGACTCACCAAGACGTGCCCCTCCATGAACACCTTCCGGATGCCCGACAAGTCTCCGGCGGCTATCAATCCTGGCAGCAGCCAGAATTTGCCCAGAAGTTCACCCTTGACCGTGAGCTCCCAGAGGGCCACGAAGACGGTCGTAGGGGCGGGGAAGAAGCGCCCGTCGAGCCACTGCAGCCGCACTGTCATTTCCCATAGCATCAGGAGGGCCAGCGGAAAACCAATGGAAAGGAACCGATCCCGGGTGCGGGAATCCATAGGCAAGCGATATCCTTTCATAGCTGTTTCTCCATGGTGCGCTTCACCTCAACCTCGAGTTCCTGCCAGATGGCGTAACTCAGGCGCGCAAATTCGGGCGCACTGGTCAGCTCAAAACTGCGGGGGCGCTCAAAGGGTACGGAAAATTCGGTCTTGTACGTGCCGGGGTGGGCTGTCATCAAAATGATCCGGTCTCCCAGTAGGAGCGACTCCTCAATACTGTGCGTGATGTAGACCACGGTCTTGCGGGAAACCTCCCACAGGCGAATCAGCTCTCCCTGAAGAATCACCCGGGTCTGGGCATCCAGGGCGCCTAAGGGTTCGTCCATGAGGAGAATCTCCGGATCGTTTGCAAATGCGCGGGCGATGCTCACCCGCTGCTTCATGCCGCCGGAGAGCTGGTGGGGATAGGCATCGACAAACTTGGCCAGACCAACCTTCCGTATCCAGTCCCGTGCCGTCTCCCGGCGTTCAATCTTCGGAACACCGCGCATTTCCAGGCCAAAAGCAACATTGTCCAGGACCGTCTTCCAGGGAAAGATGGCATATTCCTGAAAGACGATGTTCTGAAGCGGCACCTTCTCATCCCGCGGGAAAAGTTCAACCCGACCGGAACTAGGCGTGATCAGCCCCCCCAGAATTCGAAGAAGGGTCGATTTCCCGCAGCCGGAAGGACCAACCAGGCAGACGAATTCCCCTTCCTCCACGCGAAGGGAGAAGTCGTGCAGGGCGCACACCGGCCCGTTACGGGATGGATAAACCTTCGTCAGCTCCTTAACCTCTATCTTCACCGTCATGAGATTCCCTCGGTTAGTTTGATTACATTAAAAGTCCGGATGGTTATGCTGCACTGCTCTGCAAAATCCCTAGGGTTTTGAAGGCCATGCTCCGTCATGGCCGCGTGGACGTTGCCATTTGCTCCCGCCAACGCTATACAACGAACGTGGCTTATCCTCGTCCATCCGAAAAGACAATGCTCATTGGTTTTTTCCCCGCTTCGCCACAACTGATTCCAAAGCAATCACCCCCGGAGCCGCAACGCAAGAATGTTGCAGAAGGGCCGATGTCCCGCCGCCTGCGTTTATACTTTAGTAATACCACGGCAGGGCTATATACTCAATAGCACCGCAGCAGAAACAGGCAGTTTATAATCGGCGTACCCATTAACTGTTTCTTGCCCGAAAGTCGAGCTATATTCACGCGCAATCTGCGACTATCCAGAAATAAATAAGGACTAAGTAGTCAGCATATTTGCGTTGACACAAAAAATGTTCTCCTATAAAGGAACCAAGTAGTCTGTTGACTCAAGCGGGCGTAACTCAATGCCAAGGTGACAGCACACTAATATCAACGGCGACGGTTCGAATCCGGAGACCATCCCTATGAGACGCCATTCCTGCCGATGCTTGTTGGCACTGTGACGCCCTTGCAGTAGACGTTGTTCTTGTCCCGCCCGATATAGCCTGGATACTTATACGAAAAGCTATTACCTCTTAATTTTATGAGCATAAACAGATTTGAAGAGCTGATAAAAACGGCGGTTGTCAACGGATACTCCGATATCCACCTGACAGGCGGCATGCCGTACGTTTACCAGAAGGAAGGTATCATCTATTTTGATAATTCACCTCCCTGGGGCCCCAGGGAAATAGACGCCATCGTTGCAGGCATACTGAGCAAAAGGCAAAAGGAAACGTTGAGAAAACGATGGTCCATAGATGTCGCCTTTACAGTACACCGGGTACGCCTGAGGGCCAATGTATTCAATACAACCCGCGGGTTGAGTCTGGCTATTCGCCTTCTTCCGGAGGCTATTCCGTCTATCCGGTCACTTAATCTGCACCCTTCCCTGCAGTCCATCGCACAACTTAAAGAAGGCCTCGTGCTGATTTGCGGCCCTACCGGTTCCGGCAAATCGACTACAATTTCCGCCATTTTAGAGGAGATAAATCAATCCAGGCCGGCGCACATAATAACCCTGGAAGATCCCATCGAGTATCGCTACCAGTGCAAGAAGTCCTTTATTGAACAGCGTGAGATCGGAAAACATGTTCCATCATTCAAGCAGGGGCTTACCGACGCGCTACGGGAAAACCCGGACATAATTATGGTAGGCGAGCTTAGGGAAACGGAAACAATCAGGCTGGCTTTGAGCGCGGCCGAGTCAGGCCACCTGATATTCTCCACCCTCCATGCAACCGATGCGGAGGATGCCATATATCGCCTCAGCAGCTCATCCACCAGTGAAACGCAAGGATTAATTCGTCACAAGATTGCTTCGACCGTCTGCTGGCTTATTGTGCAACAAATTGTTTATATCAATCACCTTGGATTCCGTGTTCCCGTCCTGTCTATTTTACGGGGCACACCCGCCATTAAAACTCTAATCCGTGAAAACAAGTTAGCCCAGATTGAAATGGCCATGCATACCGGCAGGAGCGATGGAATGTTCACGATGGAACGTTATCGGGATGAATTCATTAACGCCAAGGATACAACATTAACGCAGCCCTATAAAGTATTCCGCAGCTCCCAGGGGGAACCGTTCCAGGAAGATTATCTGTCGCCGCTGATTGATTATGATGCCGTGCATGATGTTCTGTTAATGACGCAGATTGATGAAAAAACGAAAAAAACAACCCTGCCGCCCCCTTCTTCCGATACGAGCCAGTACAATCAGTATGAGATTGATGATGCCGTCAATCTGGAGGATTTGATTGCCCAGATGGGAGAATACCGGATTACTTAGTTAAAAAGCGCCGGTACCAGCAAGTACGGTTTATGTTTACGCCGTCTGTGTTTTGCTGCTTTTTGTCAGATTTGCATCTGGTTGGGTGGTGTGACTTAACTGGTTTTATGAGGAGCTCGGAGTGGCAAGACGAAAAGAAGTAACGTCAACAGAAAAGTTACTTGATATCATTCGCGATGTTGACTCAACAATATCCCCGGGAATGTCTGAATATACGCCCATCGGCACTCCGGTAAGAGCAAGACCGGAGAAAATATTAAAATCTCCTTTTTTCTCGATTAATTATTGGCATTCTCGCGCTACTGTCGGCGTCGACATCAATCACAACGCGCTTCGGCTGGTGAAGATTGCAGCGGGTGCTGAGGAAAAACGGCGGATACTGGATTATCGGATGGTACCACTCCCGCCAGAGGTAGCCAAGGACCGTCAGCAATTAAGCAAGCTGATTGCGGCCAGTCTGAGCGCCTTTTGCGGCATTGGCGCCAAGGTTAATATCTGGGCGTGCCTGCCCGCTATAAATGTTGACGTACGCTCAATCCTCATACCGAGAGTTCCCTTAAAACAAATCCCAACCACCATCTACTGGCACGCCAAAAAAGAAGGCCTGCCCGTGGACGACAAAGAGAATATCCTTGATTATGAGGTCTATGAAGAAATATTCGACCAGGGAAAACCTAAACTATCCGTAATGGTTTATTCTGCCTTGACCAAGGAAGTCGAGGAGATAAAACAACTTTTTGCTCAGTCCGGCTGGGCGCTGACCGGGGTTACCATTGCTCCTTTTGCCATTCAAAATCTCTTAAGAACCAGCTGGCTAAAGACCGAGGCCGATACCATAGCCATTCTTTTTATCGGCAATGATTTTTCCCGTATCGATATCTACGACCGGGGCAAGCTTTTGATGACCCGGGGTATCAAGGCGGGAACAACAAGCCTGGCGGAGTCTTTATCAGAGGAATATAATACGAAACTCCCTCATCCATCCCCAAGCCCAGCGGAAATGGCGCCACTGGCAATGGACCAGCAGACGGCAAAACAAATTCTTGAAAATCTCTGTTCCGGCTATAATCTGATGGCCGGCATTAGCGCCAGCTACAACCTTACGGAGGGGGACGTTCTCCCCTTGATCACACCCGCCCTTGATCGCCTTACCAGGCAAGTGGAAAGGACGTTTGACCATTATGCTTCCTCACCAGGACGGCACCGGGTTCAAGCACTGTACTGCTCCAGTCCTATCGGCGCCTATAGGCCAATCCTAACCTATATTAACTCCCAGATTGGCCTAGAAGTCGACCTTCTTGATCCCCCGATGCCGCTTAGGGACAAGACGGGTTTGGACGAAGCAGGCGTTTTCGACCGTGTGTCTTACGGGGTCGCAATCGGTCTTGCCCTGGCCGACAATCGCCATACACCAAACATGATCTTCACCTATAAAGACAAGATCGAAAGGGAGAATACCGACCAAGTAAACAAGGGTATATTAATCTCTTTTCTTTTCATTGTCGTTTTTTGCACGGCCTTATATATCTATCTGGGAAAAGCGGCAGCTGAGAGCAAGGCATCCTGGGCCCGGCTGGAGAAAAAGATACAACAAATAAACCCACCCGTGGACGAGACTATTATTTCAAAGCAGTTTGCCGAATTGCAGCAAAGAGTCCTACAGAACAAGGCCTATGGCGACAGAAACCTCAGCCTGGCCATGGTTGCGGAACTGGCTGCCCTGACTCCGCTCGAGGTTAATTTGATTAGTGTAGTAGTATCTTTCCCAAACCCTGCCACGGCGTCGGAAACAGCCGCGACGAAATCAGCCGCTCCCGCCGGACCGGAAAAAAAGGAGGAGACGGTTGCAGCAGGACAGGGCAATGTTGTAATAGAAGGCCTAGTAAAGAGCGCCAGCAAGATTCCGGATATGGTACTGGCCGAATATGCTCTTAGGCTGGAAAAATCACCGCTCTTCAGTCAGGCGGTGATTCAGAAAAGCACTATGGAGACCTCGGGGAAAAATAATATTTTGCATTTCAGCCTTCAGCTAAAGTTTGAATAGTCTCGATTAAAGTTTGATGATCCGGTAAAAAGACGGTAAAGCTGTAATTTGTGGACGACGCGGTAAAAAGGCCTTGAGGCAAGGCGCGCAAATCATGAGGAATGAGGCGTACTTTTTGGTACGCCTTGAGTGACGAGGGATGCAGCGCAACGCAGCATCCGGTCTTTTTACCGCGTCGTCAAGTTTGAATAGTCTCGATGGGGCAGCTTAAGTTGAAAATAACACGACAAAGTCTGATCTACCTATTGTTTTGTCTTACCGGCATTGCCATATATGTGTTCGGCGGGTTGCTTCCCCTTTTCGGAGTCGCCCGGGAATATGAGGCTAAAATTAATATATTGAAAAAACAGATTGCGGTCCAGGAAGAAGCCCTGCCCCTGTACCAAAATCTGAAGAAAAGACTTGATGTCAAAGCGCCCCAGAGGCTGCCCTTCCCTGCCCCGGGCAAAATATCCCGAGATGACTTAGGCAAGGTAAAGCTAATTATTCAGGAATTGGCGAAAAAAAATAATCTTACTGTCGTCCTGATTGAACCGGATCTCACCGCCTGGATAACGGGCGCACCCAGGCCATTGATTGCAACAGAGATGAAGGGGGATTTGTTTGATTTCCGCAGCTACCTCATCGCCTTAAATACCTTGCCTTATTTTAGCGGTTTGACGGAAATGCAAATCAGGCAAACAGCAGCGGGGATGGTTTTAAAACTGAAGTTCCATGTCGAGGTAAGCTAGATCCTTTATGCCGGAATTGACAAAAAGCCAGAAAGTAATATTTGCCATTTTGGCGGTTGTTGTTTTGTATGCCGTCTATGATTTGTTGCTTTTTCCCTCCAAACCCAAGAATGTCAAGACCGCCGTGGAAGCGGAAAACCAGCCGGAGTTGAAGGATTTGTTGACCGCGACAGTTGCCAAGATGTCACAGACGATGCTGCCTGCAAAATATGAACATCTGATCGCCCGGGCCGAAGCGGGATGGCCAAGAAACCCCTTTATCGAACGGTCTAAATACAGGGAGTTGATTTTAAAACGGTCAGCGGAAGGGATAGCCGCGGAAGAAACACAGCCGAAGAAGGTCCCCTTTGTTTATAGCGGTTATATCGTTTCCGGGACTCAAGTAATGGCGATCATTAATAATGTGGAATATAACATCGATGAACATTTAGAAACAGAAGGGTATATACTAAGAAAAGTACTTCCCGACAAGGTAGTCATTGAAGATAAAGCAAAAAGGCAGAGATTTGAAGTGCCCCTGCAAGAATGATGACGCGCTAAAAAGTCAAAACCTACCTCTCCCTTGATGGGAGAGGGTTCTAGGAGAGGGTGATAATAGTCGATATATCGAATGTTTACATCCCCTTCTCCCTGTCCCCTCACACCGGGGGAGGGGGAAACCGGAGTTTTTACCGCTTCATGAAGAATGATGACACCGGAAAATAATTTCGCAAAGACTGTTTAGGGACGGAGGGTAATGCTTTGGAAGCGACATTTTGTCAGAAAAATTGTAAATGGTTGCTGCCCGTTATGATGCTTCTCCTGCTGAACATATCCTGCAGCTCTACCAAACAGGCAACCAGAGAAGCTTCAGCCCTAAAGGATCCTTTTCTGGAAAAATGGGAAACCATGGCCCAGGAATCAAAAGGCCATTCCCCGGGGCCACGGATCAGGGAAATTGAAATCCCGGAGATCAAGACACCAGAAGAGCCGCCTCCCAAACCACTGCCCACGCTTAAAATAAACCTTAGCATGAATCAAGCCGATATCAAGGCGGTCTTGCGCGCCATGGCCCGGATCAGCGGTACACACCTGATGATCAATCAGGAGATCAAGGGGCCCATCACAGTCAACTTCAAGGATATCCCCTGGGACCAGGCGTTCCTGGGCATCATTCGCAGCCAGGGACTCAGCTACGCCTGGGAGGGAGAAATAATCCGGGTAATGACCATCGAAGATATGGAACGGGATCTTCGCATAGCTGCAGCCAACGAAAAACGCCTGGCTCAGCAGCAGGGAGTCCGGCTCATTGAGCCGCTGATTACCGTCATGCTGAATATTGACTATGCTGATGCCAAGCTCCTCAAGGAAAATATCCAGGAGTTCCTCACCAAAGATGTCGCCGGCAAAACCAGAGGCTCCATCCGGGTGGACGAACATACCAACTCCCTCATAATTCAGGCTATCAGAGATGATATCAAGCGAATCATTCCCATTATCGAAAAAATTGATAAACCGGCCTACCAGATTCTGATCAAGGCCAATATCGTTGAAACCACGAAAGAGACGGCGCGCAATCTTGGCATCCAGTGGGGTGGTGTCTGGGGTCAAAAGATCGGCGATCAAGGTTTATGGATTACTCCCGGCGGCGCAGGAGGCTCGGCCGTCCCCCCCGGCTCGGCCTTTTCGGGCCAATATAACCCCACCTCCGGCAACATGGGAATAAGCGGACAGGGCTTCGGGGTAAACTTCCCCGTGACAGCCGCAACAGCAGCTGCTTCCGGATCTTTAGGAATGATGTTTGGCGCAATCGGGGGGAACATCCTGGAAATTCAGCTCAATGCCCTGCAGAAGGACGGGAAGGTGAATATACTTTCATCTCCTTCCATCACCACTTTGGATAATCAGAAGGCCTTCACGGAAAACGGGGAGAGGATCCCCTTTGTGACAACGGATAAAGAAGGCAATAGGTCAGTGAGCTTCCAGGATGCCGTTTTGAGACTGGAGATCACTCCCCATGTGATTGATGGTAAAAACCTGAAGATGAAAATCCTGATCAAGAAAGACGAGGTGGATCGTTCCCGTACGGTGGAAGGCAATCCCTTCATCGTGAAAAAGCTGACCGAAACCACCTTGATTGTAAACGACGGAGAAACGATTGTGATCTCCGGGTTGACAAAGCATAAACGAGAGGATGCCGATGCCGGCATACCTTTTTTAATGCAGATTCCCTTCTTGAGATGGCTTTTCAAGGCGGAGGGCAGACATAACACTATGGAAGAGGTTTTGATATTCATCACTCCGTCGATACTGCCACCCCGGTTGGCGACAGTGGCGCCGCCAGCAACAAAACCAGCGGTCAAGTAGCTTCAGGATTTCTTTTCTATGGAATATTTCAAAATATTAGACCTCAAGAGAGAACCTTTTTCAAATTCACCGGACCCCGATTTCTTCTATCTGTCTGAAAACCACTGGGACTGCCTGCAAAAAATCGAGCTTGCCGTCCGGGTCAGGCGCGGATTGAGCGTGGTTCTGGGTGAGGTTGGAACCGGAAAAACTACTGTCTGCCGCGAATTTCTTATCAAACTTAAAAACTCAAGCAACGCCGACCAATTTGAGACCCAGTTGATCCTGGATCCTGATTTTAATTTTCCTCTCGAATTCCTGCGTACCGTGGCGGATGGCTTTGGTATCGCTTATGAGGAAGACAACCCGTCGGAATGGCATTTAAAGGAAGGTATCAAGAGTTATCTCTTTCAAAAGGGAGTTGCAGAAGGGAAAATCGTGGTTTTACTGATCGATGAGGGCCAAAAACTCCCACCCTTTTGCCTGGAAAAATTAAGGGAGTTTTTAAACTACGAAACCAACGAATTCAAGCTGCTCCAGATTGTCATTTTTGCTCAGAACGAATTTCAAGAACTCCTTGACGAACACCATAATTTTTCCGACCGGGTCAATCAGCTCCTGTTTTTAAGCCCCTTGAGCCTGCGCGAGACGGAAAATCTGATACGACATCGGCTGACGGTGGCCGGTGGCGAAGAAAGCATTTCGTCATTCTTCAATTTCTGGTCTTTCTGGACAATATGGCGAAAAACTGGCGGATACCCACGCCGAATCATCAGCTTGTGCCACCAGATAATGCTATCCCTGATTATTTCTAAAAAGAAGAGGGCCACACCCTCGCTCATCGGGGCTGCAGCCGCCTATCTGCCGGTCCACAAGACCAAAAAAATCCCATTGATTCCCATTACCGCGGCCGCCGCGGTCATTATTGCTCTTGTTTTTGCAGGCTATAGCCTGGACTTCAACTATGCAGATATAGGAAAGTATCTTTCGAGGTCAAAAAGTACCGAATCTAAAACTGATGAATTGACATTGCCTCAACCGGCTATTCCGATTCCCCCGCTTGCCGCCACCCCCCCTGACCCACTTTACGAAGCAGCGGCGCCGGCGGAATCACCCGCCGCTGTCGGTAAAACCTTACCCACCGCCACGGCAACCATCTCCGAGAAAGGAAAGGCGCCGGAACTCCTGGGCCTGCTTACCATGCAGCGTGGCACCCTCTCGGACATCATTCAGAGGGTTTACGGTGCTTATACCTACCGGCGATTGCAGGCGGTAATAAAATACAATCCCCAGATAACAAACAGCAACAATGTCCGGCCGGGAACGAAAATTACGATTCCTGCCTTGCCGGTCGAAACTGCCCCTCCCCGGGACAAGCCATACCTGGTGGAGGCGGCTACGGCCGGCAGTCTGGAGGAAGCGTATCACCAGTTGGTTAATTTACCAGGCGATTTGCCGCCCATGCGATTATTTGCCTATTGGAACCCCAAGCAGGGAACCGTGTTTGCTCTTCACCTGAAAGAAACTTATTATGATGAGCTTTCGGCAACCAAAGCAGTGGAAAAGCTCGCGAATTGGTCAGCCAGGGCCCGGGTGATTGATTCATGGGATAGCGACACAGTTTTTTTTACCGTTTTCTGATTATTATTGAGCGACTATCAAAATGGCAATCAAGAAAAGACTCGGCGAAATGCTCCTGGAGGAGAAACTCCTTACTGAGGAACAACTGAATCAGGCTCTGGTGGAGCAGAAGAAAACCGGCCTCAAACTGGGACAGCACCTGGTCAAGAGCAATGTTATCAGAGAGCAGGAACTGGTACAGCTCTTGAGCCGGCAGCTAAAGATTGACAGCTTTTCCCCCCATAAGTATCCCCTCGATCTTCTTTTATCCAGTCTTATTCCGATCGAATTCGCCCAAAAACACCTGGTATGCCCCTTGAGAAAAAAAGGCCGGCTGCTCACTGTGGCCATGACCGACCCCCTCGACATCTTCACCTTGGACAGCCTGGAAATAATGACCAATTCGGAAGTCGAACCGGTGGTAGCCTCCGAATACGATATTAATCAGCTGATCAATAGTGTTTATGGCGCACAGGCCGGACTGTCCGGCATAATGGATAGTGTGGAGATAGTAAGCCAGACGGAAGCAGAAAAGACCCCTGATATCCGGGAGGGAGAGCTCAAGGTTTCGTCCTTGGAAGATATGGCCGGAGAAGCTCCGGTAATCCGCCTGGTAAACTCAATTTTTGCTCAGGCGATACGTGAGGGGGCAAGCGACGTCCACATCAGTCCTCAGCAGAACAATGTTCAGGTGCGCTTCCGGATAGACGGAAAGCTTCATGAAGTCCCCTCGCCGCCCAAGGCTCTGCTGATGCCCATTGTGGCCCGGATCAAGATCCTGGCTAATATCGACATCACAATGGGCAGGATGCCCCAAGATGGCCGCTTCACCCTGAGAATGGAAAACAAAGAGATTAATGTCCGTGTTTCTACCTTGCCCACCATTTTCGGAGAGAACGTTGTTTTGAGGCTCCTCAACATGAGCGCTGCCATTTACTCCCTTGACAGGCTGGGCATGGCGCCCGCAGATGCGGAAAAGATAAACAGCATGATCCGCAAACCCTACGGTCTGATCTTAAGCACGGGGCCTACCGGCAGCGGCAAGAGCACGAGCCTTTATTCTATATTATCCGAGGTGAATACCCCCGATGTCAATATCATCACCCTGGAAGATCCGGTTGAGTACCGTATCGAGCGGATCCGCCAGGTCCAGTTGAACCGGCGGGCCGGCATGACCTTTGCCGATGGACTTCGTTCGATCCTCCGCCAGGATCCAGATATCATCATGGTAGGTGAAATCAGAGATGCCGAAACGGCCGGAATCAGCGTTCAGGCGGCTATGACTGGCCATCGTGTCTTAAGTACGCTGCACACCAACGATTCCGCGGGCGCAGTCGGACGGCTGATTGACATGGGAGTCGAGCCCTTTCTGGTAGCATCAGTCCTCTTGGTCTCCTTTGCCCAGCGGCTCGTCCGTACCATCTGCCCCTACTGTAATGAACCGGACCAGCCACCCGCTGCTGCACTCAAGGCTTGGGGACTCGATAGGGTGGAAAATCCCAACTTCCGGAGAGGCAAAGGATGCTATCAATGTTTTCAGACCGGTTACAAGGGCCGGACAGGAATCTTCGAGGTCCTGCAAAACGATGAAGAGGTGCAGTTGGAGATACTGAAGTCGAAGTCAGCGCAAGCTATTAGCCGAGCCGCCATAGCGCTGGGAAAGCTAAGAACCCTGAAAGAGGATGCGGCGGATAAGGTTGCGCGGGGGATCACCACCCTCGATGAGGCTGCGTCGGCGGTAATGGTTTAGGAGGACACCCATGCCAGCTTTTTCCTACGAAGCAATAGACGATAACGGCCTAACCGTGAAGGGAACAATAGAAGCTGATTCGCCCGAAGCAGCCGAGCACATCCTCGCTGCCCAAGGTTACATCCCCACCAAAGTAATGGCCAGGAGTAAAAAGAGCTATGCCGCCAGCGGTAGCTTTTGGGGCCGCCTTCAGGCCAGCATGAACAGCGTCAAGGTCACTGAACTCATTGTTTTCACCAAACAGTTCCACTCGATGATGAAGGCCGGCGTTCCCATCGTCCGATTGTTTCAGGTATTGGAGGCCCAGACCATAAATCCCACCCTGCGCAGGGCCTTTACCCAAATGATCGCCGACATCAGGCAAGGATCGACCCTCTGCGGTGCCATGGAGAAGCATCCCGCGATATTTTCACCGCTGTACCAAAGCATGATCAAAGCCGGCGAGGCCAGCGGCACCGTGACGGAGGTCCTCGAACGTCTGACCTACATCATCGAACATGAGGCCAAAATCAAATCCGACTTGAAGGCCGCACTGCAATATCCAGCCACCGTTTTAGTAGCCCTGGGGGTAGCATTCATCGTCCTTTTAACTTTTGTCATCCCTAAATTCATCCAGATATTCAAAGGAGCGGGACTTGAACTTCCCGTACCGACCAAAATCGCAATTTCAATGTATGAATTTTTAAATAACTACTGGGCATTGCTGCTGGGCGGCGCAATTGCGGCCGTATTCGCACTACGGAGTTATTTCAAAACCGTGGGCGGGCGGCTTTTCCTAGACAGGCTGCTTTTAGCACTCCCCTTGGTAGGGCCTCTTTTTCAGAAGGCAGCCCTGTCGCGTTTTGCCAGTATTTTTGCTATTCTCCAGGCCAGTGGAGTCCATGTGATGACAGCATTGGAAATCGTTTCCGCAACCATCGGCAATAAGGCCATCTCTAATCAACTGGATCAGGTCCGAGAGAAGGTGCGGGAAGGACAGGGGCTTGCCCAGCCTCTACGTTCCGCCAAATACTTCACGCCCATGGTTGTAGATATGATTGCCATCGGCGAGGAGTCGGGAAACATCGATGAGATGCTGCGGGAGGTTACGGCCCATTATGATGACGAGGTTAATTACGAGGTCAAGGCCATCTCCGAAGCGATCGGACCGATTCTGATGGTTGGCCTGGCGGCAGTGGTCGGCTTCTTCGCCATGGCAATTTTTCTGCCCATGTGGGACTTGACCAAGATTGCCAAATAGGATTTCTTGGGCTGGTTAAATCTTGCAGATTAAACCAAAACATTAATTATTGAGCCAATTGCAAAAGTCTGTTTCCACCCCCTTGATGGGAGGGGATTAAGGGGAGGGTGTGATAAAACATATAGATAATACTTATTATTACCCCCCCACCTTAAGCCCACTCCCACAAGGGGAGAAGGGATTTGCGAGACCTTTGGAATTGCCTCTATTGAAAGTCCCTAACGGCCTTTAGCCTAATATCCTCATGACCTGAACAAAACCTATGAGAAGCCGAAAAATACCCATCAGTCTCTATATCCTGGTCCCTCTGATTTTTGGCGGCATCTCTCTGATCAGCGCCATCCTTTCCCATTACTTAACAATATACTACCTGAGGGGCGGCGCCAACTCCCTCGGGGTCCTGTCCTGGTGGTTCATCGCCATGGTGGTTATTACCTTGGCCTGCAGCTTCCTCGTCCTTTCCCGGGTACTAAAACCCGTCATGAAGTTTGTGAGAGACAGTGAAAAGATGCCCAGCATGCCCCCCTCGCCGGCAGGATTGCCGGAGCTTGCAAAGGCCAATCCGGAATATTATTCGCAGGTATTTGCGCAGGTGACGGATCTCCTCGGCAAGGTAGAAGCCCGGGAACTGTTCCCCCGGATTGTGGGGCAGAGCACGGTGATGCGGCACCTTTTCGGTCAAATGCTAAAGGTTGCCCCAACGGACACCACGGTCCTTATTACGGGTGAAAGTGGCACGGGCAAGGAGCTGGTGGCCACCTCGATTTATGAACACAGTCTGCGTAGGGCGAAACCTTTAATTAAAATCAACTGTGTTGCGATCCCGGAAGGTCTCTTGGAGAGTGAACTGTTCGGCCATGAAAAGGGGGCATTTACCGGCGCGGTGGCGCTGAAAAAGGGCAAATTCGAGCTGGCCCGGGGCGGGACCATCTTTCTTGACGAGATCGGGGATATGCCCCTTGCGACCCAGGCCAAACTGCTTCGGGTCCTCCAGGAAAAGGAATTTGAGCGGGTCGGCGGCATCCGGACCATCCAGGTGGATGTAAGGTTTATCGCCGCCACGAACAAGGACCTGGAGAGTCTGGTAAAAAAGGGGGAGTTCAGGGAGGATCTTTATTTCCGCCTGAATGTATTTCCCATTGCCCTCCCCCCTCTGCGGGCCCGGCGGGAAGATATCCCCCTCATCTGTCAGCACTTTCTTTCCGGCACGGCAGCGACGGAGATTTCTTCCCGGGCCATGCAACTCCTGCTGTGCCACCCCTGGCCGGGAAATGTGCGGGAATTGCAGAATGTGATCGAACGGATGGCGATCCTGGCGGAGAAGGGGGTCATTGAAGCTTTCCATCTGCCTGCCGGTATGCAGCCGGATCTAAACGGGCAAGGCCTGCCTGCGGCTGCGGGGGCGACCATCGATGACCGCCTGGTCGCGATCGAGAAGGGTCTGATCATCGAGGCCCTCAACCGTGCCGGAGGGGTGCAGGCCCGGGCGGCCCAACTCCTTGGCATCAACCAGCGGAGCCTCTGGCATCGTGTCAAGAAACTGGGAATCGATGTGTCCTCCCTGAAAAAGCCACCGGATATCTGACCCGGGGGAGCCCCAGGGTGCGTTAGCAGAGCGTAACGCACCGAAAAAGACACCGGAGAATCAGCAAGAAGCACGAAAAGCATTTTGCCTGTACCCTGACTTATTACGAGGGCATCAAAATTCGGTGATGCTATATATTCAGCAGAAAATCAGTATTTTCCCCCCATATTTCCCTTTGTTGCCACAATATAGAGGCTTTGGCCAAAAGGCATGGGCAGTCGTCTTTCCAGGCGGTTTTGTGCAGGCAGGATGTAGCGGTCAAAAAAACGGATCTGTTTGCTTTGCTGTTCGCGAATTTTCAGAATTCGATTGTTTACAAACCATCCCAGAAAGCCGATTGGGTTACAATAGCGGCTTTGCAAAACCCTGTGACCGCTCTGTTGAAGCTTTCTTATCAGGTCTTTGCGTCTGTATCGCCTATGGTGTTCGAGCAGACGATCCATCGAGCCGTAAAGAATTTGAAAGGCCGGCACGAAAATAAAGTGAATCCCTCCAGGCTTGAGAAGCTGGAAACAGGCAGCAAGCGTTCGTTCGTCATCTTCGATATGTTCTAGCACATTAAAATGGTAGATCAAATCGAATAGGCGATTTTCCGGGACAGTGTCTGGAAAATATCCCTGAATGATTTCTTTTTCAAGGCGGGACGGGAAATTGCCACGGGCGAGCTCAGCGTAACAATCAGGATCGGCCTCGATGCAGGTCAGGCTCGTTATTCGCGCCGCCTGCTTAAGTAGCTGAGTGGTCATATTGCCGATACCAGCTCCTATTTCCAGCACATCGCCTTTCAGATAGGGCAACAGCAGGTCAAATTGAAAACGGAGGTAATTGGAGGCGGCTGACATGAGGATTTGATCTTGGCGGACGAAGTCAATCATGAAGATAAGCCTGTTGCCCTTCGCGAGACAGCGCATGGGACCCCTGTGCTTCGACGTAACGACTTAAATGCAATTCGAATTCCAGGCGGTGAAACTTGGTGACGGTATCTAGAATCAGGCCTACGGAGAAAAAGAGCATGGCCAGGATTATAAGCCCCACCGCCAGGATGGCCAGGGGAACATGGTACACATACCGGTATTGCAAGTAGTCCAGGATCGGCAGCAGTCCCGCTGCCAAGCCCAGCAACATTAACAGCAACGACATCCCCGAGAAAAACAGGAGCGGCTTGAAATCCTTGAATACCCAAAAAAGGGTTTTAAGAACCTTCATGCCATCGCTAATAGTGCTGAGTTTGGAAACACTGCCGGGCGGCCGTTCACGATAGTCAATCTGAACTTCTTTGATTTTGAAATCCTTATCCAACGCGTGGAGGGTCATCTCGGTCTCGACCTCAAACCCCTTGCTCAAAACCGGCATGGTTTTGACGAAAACCGAGGTGAATGCCCGATAACCAGACATGATATCATGCATCCGGGCGTTGAAGAGCCGATTGATTAGCCCGCGTACAAGCCGGTTCCCGAAGCGATGGAACCGGCGCTGCTGTGTTTTATCATAGCCCGCACCGGTGAGTCGGTCGCCCACCACCATGTCGGCCTGCCCGGTGAGGATCGGCTCTATCAGTTGATGAACTGCTTCCGCCGGATAGGTCTGGTCCCCGTCCACCATAACATAAAGATCGGCGTTGATATCACGAAACATGGAGCGGATAACGCGCCCCTTCCCGCGCCTTGGTTCGGTTGTCACGATGGCGCCTGCCATCCGGCCTTTCCAGGCGGTTTCATCATCCGAGGCATTATCATAGACATGAATTTCCGCCTGCGGCAGTTGTTTCCTGAAGTCCGTCACCACTTGGGCGACGGTGCCTTCTTCGTTGTAGCAGGGTATCAGGACGGCGATTTTCATTTAGATGCCTTTCGCAGTTGATCTTCACAAGCAGAGCATACCTCTTTTGAATTCATATGCTCCGGATTAACATCCGTCTTTTTTGCGATGTTTACCACTCTTCCGCTCCAGATTGAGGGGGTTACTTCGTGCCATTCAAGACCTTCAATTTGCGGCTTGACGCCGCGCACCAGGATCATTCGATCCTTGGCAGTCATTTTGCCCACCCAGGGGGCGTAGCTTTCGTTCTTACCTCGTGTCAACTGGATATGCCGGTAGATTTTCAGGTTGTCTTCCGTCATCCAGGCCGGTTCGAAACCCAGGGTGTAGCGCCAGGGACCATTGGGATTAAGATAGAATACCTGGTAAAAGAGCGACATGTCGTCATTATACAGGATACCACCCTCAGCGGGTAGCCAAGGCCGATGGGCTGCATTTTCCATATTTGGCCATTCAGACATGACGCCCGACCAACGACTGCCCCGGTCATTCGTCAGGGACAGGAACAACACCAGGCACAGGGCAATGCACAAGATAAATCTTCGCATACTGAATTTCTTAAGATACGTTTCAAAGACTTCCTGCAGCTCCAGGGCCACCCAGAAGGCCAGGGCCGGCCAGCCCCAGTCCGTCCAGAACCGGACGGTGCTAAACCCCAATATCCAGGCGATCGTGGCCAGGTAGAAAACGGGATTGTCCACGACTTTGACGTCCCATCCTCCGCGCACCCAGCGCCACAGAAGGAGCCCACCTACCAGTATCACTATCAAAGGCTCGCCCGCAAATGGTTGCAACTCGCCCACCAGTTGCCGGTGGAAGTCATGCTGGCCCAGGGCGTTAATTGTCTGAAAGAGTAACTGATGTAAGAAGATGAACGGGCTGCCGGTAGAGAGGGCGCCCAGGACAATTCCCACCAGGGTGGCCAGGGTCATCAGGGCAAAGACCCGGTATTCCCGGGCAAGCAACAGGGCAGCGAGGGGCAGGCCGTACAAGAACCAGGAACCGTGCGCCCAGGTGGCAAGCGCCGTCACCCCGGTAAAAACCATCAGCTCCAGCACCGGTTTTGGTTTATGTTTGATCCTTGTCCAGAGCAAGCAAAACACCAGGATCAGGGTCATGCTCAAAACAAAGGGACGGCCATAAAAGAGCCGATAGACGGCGCCGGAAAAAATAGTCGCCAAGGCCAGGGAAGCGATCCAGGCTTCGCCCCGTCGAAAATACAACACCGGGGGCAAGGTGAAGGCCAGGAAGAGGAAGAGCACAGAAAAGTTTAGTAATAACTGTTTATCGCCCCCCATCAGGGATTGCACCCCCCGTAAAATCACGTGCCACCCCGGATGGCTGTCCATGATCATTTCCGGGCGGATGACCAGGATATCCGCCCAGGCCTTTCCGGAAACCACCATGGCCACATGACGGAGCGCGTCATCGCTGGGAGAGTAGCCATGCCCGAGCACACGCAGGCAGGTCATCAGCAGTGTAGCGAGACATATCAGCAGAATGAAGGAACGGATAAGGCGTTGTTGGGGGTTTGGCAGGGCTTCATCAATCATATTATCCGGAAGTTTTGAATTGAACCAAGGATTAAAAAATCAGCGTAGTTCGGGGCGTTATCCTGTTGCTCCCTTAATGTACACAACCACATATAAATGAAAGGAGGCTTTCGCCTCCCCTCATCGCAAAGGCCGTATAATAGACATCCCCTTACTTCCCCACTCCTCCCGAGCGGACTTGCTCTTGCGTGTTCTTGAAGGTTCAAGCTTGCACACTAAAAGAATCAATCAGGGTATGGTTCAGAAAGATTGAACCAGCAAAGAAATGGGAACTACCGAAATGTGGTAAACAAGAATTAGTGGCTGTCCCCAATCTAGCTGTTTGCAGTTTACGGTGTAGGTAATACCCAGTTACCAACGACACCATTGGCGATGGCCGTACCCTGAACATGCGTGACATTAATCAAGATGTGAGTGGCATTATTAGTAACGGTAAGGTTGTAGTCGGGACCAACATTGTTATTCGTCATATTGGCTGTAACTTGAGCCATTGTTGGATTCACCCCGTTTAGATTCATAAGTGTTCTCGCATATACCATGCTGGCCCTGGATTTTATTTCAGCAATTGCGCTCTGTGCCGATTTGATCCGGGCCTCCGCCTGCATATCAATATACCTCGGTATCGCCACCGCCGCCAAAATCCCCAAAATGACCAAAACCGCAATGATCTCGATCAGAGTAAAACCTCTTTCATTTCTCAAAACACTTTTTTTCATTTTTCTCTCCTCCTTAGTTGGTTTTTGTTAAGTTCTTTTTTGACGACACGGTAAAAAGTCCGGATGCGGCGTTGCGCTAAATCCCTCGTCACTGCGGCGTACCTCTAAGTACGCCTCATTCCTCGTGATTTGCGCGCCTTGCCTGCGAACTTTTTACCGCGCCGTCCCAAAATTTACAGCTTTACCGACTTTTTACCGCTTCATCTTTTTTGACTCTTCCTTGTAACTGCCCTTACAGACGCCGCAACAGGTTGACGTGCTGCGGAGAACAAAGCAATATTGGTGCCATTTTTTGGTTATTCAGCAGGTACGTGTTAATTGTCCCGCCACAACAGTCCATCGTGGCGTTTTTCCCTGTTTTATTGGGGTGTAGGGGCTTAGACGGCTCGGACGGTGCGTGGCCCTCCGCAAGCCTCTAGCGTTACTGCGGCTCCATGTGTTCCAAAACAACAACATATTGTAGACCGATCTCCAAAAAATGTTGCAACAACGGGTTAAATAGCGACTGTCATTGGGGGTCTGGAACTGAAAGGGCGCGGCATATCTTCAGCGCGAGTCGATCGGATATTTCAGTGTGACGGTGGAACAGCCTCGACCTTTCCGGTATTTGGATTTGTCCAAAGGGAATGCGCGCCACCCTCGCGCTTAAGGAAACATCCATATCGACGGAGATGTTTAAGCAGGGCATTTCTTTTCATCCCACAGAGACCATTTCACGCGAGGCATCTGCCGGAATGCCCCGCAAGGCGTCTTCCCTTCTATCTTCCAGAATCAAATCAATTGCTTGCGATAAATTGTTCAAGCATTCATCTTTCGTCTTGCCCTGTCCGTTTGCACCTGGAATTTCCGGGCAGTAGGCGATAAACCAGTCACCATCCCGTTCGATTATAGCCGTGAATTCATTATGCATAGCATTTACCCCCTTATTTAAATAGGGACAGCGCCCTATTAATTGTCCTCCTTTTTCCAACCATGATCGGGGGACAGGATTAGAGCGTGTCCCCTTATCCGTTCCATGTGCTAACGGGTGTGGTAAACATTGCTTCGGTGTCCGACTTTCACAACCGTAACCAAAAGCGCATCCTCTTGAATCTCGTAAAGGATGCGGTATGCACCTTGACGGACACGAGTTATTTCCCTCCACGAGAAAGCCGCACTCCAGCAAGTAGTCATCAAGCGTCCCCATCTCCGTCATTTCTTCGAATTGAATCTCAATGACTTCCAGTAAGTTTTTTTTAGCATCCTCAAAAGTTGCGCCCTGGGAGATAAAATCCAGCTCCGGCGAACTTGCCAAATAGGTGTTTCCTTTACGCCATATTTCAATGGTTATATTCAGTTCCTTCATTCCCTATCCTCCGCTGTTAAATAGTGACAGCGCCCTATTTAAAAATATTGGGACACGATTAGAGCATGTCCCCTTTTCAGGCAGCTATTGAAGTAGCCTCATTATGAATAGTAATATTCGGATTCTGATTTTTTGTGGGAACTGGCAAACCCTGCTCTTTCAGTAAATTGACATGTTCGATCATTCCCCACTTCGCTTTGTAAACACAATCTTCAATGGAATGCCCCACGCCAGAAAAGCCTGATAGATCAGGTGAATAGAATCCAAAGAAATCCGGTTCTCTCGTTGCCTCAATAATCAAAGAATATTCTATATCTATCATTTTCTATCCCCTCCCTCTATATTACTTGATCCCGGCAGCTTTTATTATTGCATGGCATGTGCCTTGGGGAACTTCCTTGGAACCGTGATAATCTATCCGAACCAGATTGTCCCAGCCAGGCTTTCCATAATACCGGATGGAACCCTTTTCCTTTATAATCCTAAAGCCATTCTGTTCTAATAATCTAACAAGTTCACTGAATTTCATGGGGTAGTCACGATTCCATAAGTGGAACGCTTTGCAGGTTCACCCATTTTTCTACCTTCGGTGGCCATGTAACATATAAAAACCATGACATCAAGACGTTTTGGGAGCGACTGAATCAGGTCTTGACTTGTGATGAAGCGGTAAAAAGTCGGCAAAACCGTAATTTGGGGACGACGCGCTAAAAAGACCGCAGGCAAGGCGCGCAAATCACGAGGAATGAGGCGTACTTAGAGGTACGCCGCAGTGACGAGGGATGCAGCGCAACGCCGCATCCGGACTTTTTACCGTGTCGTCACTTGTGACATTCCAACCTTTGTATTGCACCCTTTTATTGACTTGTCGAATGTGAAATGTCAAGACCTGAGCCCCCCCCGAACCTTTTCGAGACAGTGTTTACCGGTGTCCTCTGGCGGCGTCAGGGGATAGTCACCTGAATAGCAGGCCAGACAGAAATGATCAGCCGGCAGGTTGGTTGCGGCAACCATACCTTCAACGCTCAGGTAATGGAGAGAATCCAGTCCAATGAAGCGGGCGATTTCATCCACACTCCCCTTCTGGGCGGCGATGAGTTCCCCTCGTGAAGAAAAATCGATGCCGTAAGGACAGGGATGGCGTGTGGGCGGGCAGCTTACGACCATATGGATTTCATTTACCCCGCTTTCCCGCAGGTTACGGACGCGGTTCTGGCTCGTCGTGCCGCGGACGATGGAATCCTCCACAATCACAACCTTTTTTCCGGCCAAAAGCGGCCGAACGGGATTGAGCTTGACGCGCACGCCGAAATCACGCATGGCCTGTGTCGGCTGGATGAACGTGCGGCCCACGTAATGGTTCCGGATCATCCCCATTTCAAAGGGGATGCCGCTTTCCGCGGCGTACCCCAAAGCGGCGTAATTGCCCGAATCGGGAAACGGCATAACGATATCCGCCTGGGGCTGGTACTCCCGGGCAAGGCTGTGACCGAGCCGTTTGCGGCAAAGATAGACATTCTGACCGTAAATCTGACTGTCGGGCCGGGCGAAATAGATCAGCTCGAAGATGCAATGGGCCGGTTTGACTTTGGGAAAAGGCTTGAGGCTGTGCAGTCCCACCTCATCGATGACAATGATCTCCCCGGGTTCGACATCGCGAAGATAAACGGCGCCGACAAGATCGAGCGCGCAGGTTTCGGAGGCAACCACCCAGCCGCCGTTGAACCGGCCGAGGCACAGCGGCCGGAACCCTCGCGGATCGCGGACGGCGATGACCTTGCTGCTCGTCAGCATGACCAGACTGTAAGCCCCCTCGACCCTCGAAAGCGCCCTGATCAGCGCCTCTTCCAGACCGTCTTTAAGGTGCGGCGCCATGAGGTGGATGAATATCTCGCTATCCATCGTGGACTGAAAGATGGCTCCACGATCTTCGAGTTCGGCCCGCAGGAGGCAGGCGTTGATCAGGTTGCCGTTATGGCCCAAGGCGTAGTATTCGTCGGCATGGTGGACCAGAAACGGCTGGGCGTTGGAAATGACGGATGCCCCGGTGGTCGAGTAACGGACATGGCCGATAGCCAGGCGGCCCGGAAGCCGGGGCAGGGATTCTTCCCGGAAGACTTCGGACACGAGGCCCATTCCCTTCCTCTCTCGAATACGACAGCCGTCGGCCACCGCGATGCCCGCGCTTTCCTGGCCGCGATGCTGAAGCGCAAAGAGTCCGAAAAAGGTCACGCGCGCCGCATCTTCATGCCCGTAAACGGCAAATACTCCGCATTCCTCCCGGGGCCTACCGTCCTCATCCCGAGAGGCCTCTCCTGTCAGCATTTTAAGAATACATCCCTTCCCCGCGTTTCCCAGAGTCGTTGTTCAAAGACCTGTGACATCAGCGGCCGACTACAGCATCGGCAGGTAACGGTCAATTTCGAACTGACTGACATGGGTGCGGAAACGATCCCACTCCACCTTCTTGTTTTCGATGAATTTCTCAAAGATGTGATCGCCCAGGGTCTCGCGGACCAGTTTGCTTCCCTGCACGAGCACTAGGGCCTCGTGGAGGCTCCCCGGCAGCGAGGTAATCCCCGCCTTCTCTCGCGCCTTCTCGTCCATCTCGTAGATATCCTCTTCTACCGGAGCGGGCAAGGTATAGGCCTCCTCGACGCCCTTCATCCCGGCAGCCAGCATCACGGCGAATGCCAGGTAGGGGTTGCACGCGGGATCGGGCGCGCGGTACTCCATCCGGGTCGCCTTCTCCTTGCCCGGCTTGTACATCGGGACGCGGATCATTGCGGAGCGGTTGCGACGCGCCCAAGCGACATAGACCGGAGCCTCATAGCCGGGAACAAGCCTCTTGTAGGAGTTGATCCACTGGTTGCAGATCGCGGTGATCTCCGGCGCGTGAGTCATGATGCCGGCAATGTAATGCTTGGCCATCTTTGATAGGTTGAATTTGTCGCTGCCATCAAAGAAAGCGTTCTTGCCTTCCTTGAAGAGGGACTGATGGGTGTGCATGCCGCTGCCGTTCTGACCAAAGACCGGCTTGGGCATAAAAGAGGCGTAAACGCCGTTCTGACGAGCAATCTCCTTGACCGCAGTCCGGTAAGTCATGACGTCGTCTGCCATCTTGAGGGCCTCGTTGTAGCGCAGGTCGATCTCGTGTTGGCTCGGGGCCACCTCGTGATGGCTGTACTCCACGCGGATCCCCATATCCTGAAGGGCGAAAATCGTCTGCCGGCGCAGGTCGGTGGCCCGGTCAACGGGCAGTCCGTCGAAATAGCCAGCCGTGTCGAGAAATTCGGGGGCCCTATCGGAGGCGAAATAGAAGAACTCCAGTTCAGGACCGACGTAGAAAGTGTACCCCTGGTCGTTTACCTTCTTCAATGCCCTCTTGAGGACATAGCGGGGGTCACCCTCGTAAGGAGTGCCGTCCGGGTTCTGAATGTCGCAAAACATCCGCGCTACCGGCCGGTCGGAGGGCCGCCAGGGGATAATCTGAAAGGTCGTGGGATCGGGCATGGCAATCATGTCGCTCTCCTCAATCCGGCAGAATCCGGCAATGGAGGAGCCGTCGAAGCCCATTCCTTCCGCCATCCCCTCTTCAAGCTCGGAGGGGGTGATACTGAAGATCTTCTGGACGCCCAGAATATCGGTGAACCAGAACTGAATAAAACTGACGTTATGCTCCTTGACAACTTTCAACACATCTTTTTGGGTTTTTAGTTCAAACATGGCTCCATCCTTTCTTTGGTACAAATTAGTTATTTTTATTAGTGCTACCACCCATTTTATTACTGTCAACGCAACGACCGTACCAAAAAATTTCATTCCGGGCAGAAAGACCTCCGGGTCTGCGACAAAAATGTGTGTATCGTAATCTTGCAGAGACTTATCCCCCCTTTCCCAAAGGGGGGGAGGGGGGATTTATAATAAAAGCAAGAGGTTATTTATTATCCGTCAAATCTCCCCCAACCCCTCTTTGCTAAAGAGGGGAGAAAAACCGCTCTACCCATAAATTTGTCGCAGACCCAAGCCCCCCCTCTCCCTTAATAGGAGAGGGCAGGGGTGAGGGTGCAAATAGCTGGTTTAACCATTTTTCTCCCCCTCCCCTTTATCCCCTCCCACCAGGGGAGGGGAAATCAGAAAGTTTAGCGTGATGGAACTTACAAATATACCGTTTTAGCGTAAGCCAGCGGTGCTTTAGTAATTTCCGTCTCCCTTAGCGTGCCGTCAAAAATCTTGTCTGACCGTGTAACTGAATCTTTACAGTGTAGCATCCTTTCTGACTAATGCTACTCCAACGGTTCGTTTTCTGTCAGCAGCCAGATGCCGCAGGGACAGGCGTCGGCGCAGAAACCGCAGCCGATGCAGCGGTTTGCGTCAACCACATATTCATATGCCTCGCTTCCCTTGGCCTGCCGGGAGATGGCATTCTGCGGGCAGAGGGTTTCACACAGTCCGCAGTCGCGACAGGACCCGCATGAGGCACAGCCGGCAGCGCAGCTGCCGGTATCGGTAAAGGCGGGCAGCCGCGGATCGTAGTATTCGAGTTTTACCCGTTCGGGATTAACCGGAGCAAGTTGATCGCAAGTCTCTTCCCTCCCCCTAAGCAGGTCGTCTATTGCCCGGGCGGCCACCCGCCCTGCCCCGATCGCTTCGGTGAGGAGTCCCAAGCGAACGACGTCGCCGATGGCAAAAACCCGATGATCGCTTGTTTGAAACTTTTCGTTTACGACAATAAAACCCTTCTCGATGCGGATATCATTGGGCAGAAAGCTCAGATCGGGCTGGTCGCCTACGGCCATGATCACCGTATCGGCCGGCAGGACCTCGCCCGTGGTCAGCTCCAGCGATTCATCTGTAATCGCTTTCGTAAAGCGGGGCCAGAGGAACCTCGCCCCGGCGGCCTCCGCTGACCTCCTCTCCACGCCGAAAGAAGCCGGCTCTTGAATGTCGATCAAAGTAACGGTCTTAGCCCCCAGCCGGACTGCCTCCACGGCGGCGTCGCAACCAACGTTTCCTGCTCCGATGATAACTACATTCTGTCCGACCTTCACCTGATCAAGCCTGCTGTCCCTGAGAAAATCAAGGGCGGCAACAGCCCGCTCGTGGCCGGGAATGGGGATCAGTCGGGGCTTTCGTGCGCCAGACGCAATTACGACCAGATCGAATTTTTCGTGGATCATCCGGAATTCCGCCTCCGTCAGGGGATGTTCCAGGTGTTTATGGGGGATATGGTCCTCCAGGCGCCCTAGTTCATGACTGAGCACTTCATCGGGTATCCGGCTTCTGGGGATCGTCTCACTGATTTTCCCTCCCAGCTCCTGGCGCATCTCGTGGATTACCGCCTCATGGCCCTTCATCAGGAGCTGCCAGGCAACGGAAAGCCCCGCCGCGCCGCCTCCGATGACGGCAATCCTGCGGCCCGTGGCGGGAGCGAAAACGGGGCTGGCCGCGTTTATGCTGGCCCGGCCCAGCAGCGTCACATCGACCGCCGGAAGGCCCGCTTGCTCGCGCGTGCAGCTTTGCATGCAAAGATTCGGACAGAGGTAGCCGCAGATCGCCGCCGGAAGGGGCGTGTATCTGAGAGCCAGGTCCACAGCTTCCTGCAACTGTCCCTTCCGGATCAGTTCCCAGCGCCGCAGCACGGGGATTCCGGTCGGGCAGTGGGCCTGGCAGGGGGGAAGGTACTTTTCGTTTTCCCAGATAGGAACGAAACGGCGCAGATCCCCACTGGCGACGAGTTCGATGGGACTGCGATCCTGGTCGGTCAGATCGCCAATCAGTCCGCCCGGACCCAGTTCGCGGTCCCATACTTCACCCCGAAAAATGCTGATGCTGCGACGCCCGGCGCCCTTCTGCTCATAGAGCCTGCGGGCAACGAGGATCTGCCAGGCGGCACGGTCCGTCGTCAGTTCTGGCAGGAGTTCGGCCTTGCCAATTTCCTCCAGAAAGATCTTCATCTGCGAGGTGAGCCAGCGCCATTCATCGTCGTCCGGAATTGTCAGACGGGCGTCTTTGTCGCTGTATCCGCCGTGGCCGCCGCGGAAAAAAATCTTGCCCCCCACCATCCCGACACAGGGCCGATGCCCAAGGACGTTGTCGGTCGCAGACGATCTGAATCCACAAACCACGGCGACACCACCGGCCATGAATTCCGCAAAGGAATCGCCAGTTCTGCCCAAAACCCATAGTTGTGGCGGATCGAAACGCGGATTGTGCTTGGTCATGGTCATCCCTCGCGCCCCGATATCCCCTGCGATGTAAATCTTTCCCTGTGCCATTGCGTTTCCCGCGCCATTGGCGGCTTGTCCGCGCACGATAATCTTCGCCCCGGCGTTGAGCCAACCTACGTCATCGGAAACGGCGCCCACGACATCGATAGTCGTATTCGGGAAACCCATGGAACCGACCCTCTGGCCGGACGTTCCGAGAACACGCACCAATACCGGTTCCTGGCCAGATTTCCAAAGGCGGCCGCCAATCCCGTGCTGGCCCTGGGCAATGATTTCGATGTGCCGGTGTCCATCGTTAACAGCATTCTGAATGCGCTCCTCCAGGAGGAGTGAATCCACCCGGAAACCATTTTTAGACCCGGCGATGATTATGCTTGGTTTTTGGAACATGACCGCTCCTGTAATTAATCAGGTGTTCAGACAGAAGGCTGAACAACCCGGGCATTTAAATTACATACCGGATCCCAAGGCGGGTTGCGGCATTATGGTCGGCGATTCCCAGGGCATCGGACATTCCGATTGGCAGCGAGGTGGAACGGCCGAGCGGCGCCACAATCTTTTTGAGCTCCGTGTCAAAGCACAAAACGACGTCAACCAGGCGCTCCGCCACCCGCTCAGGGTCAAGACGCCGGTACAGGCGCGGGTCCTGGGAGGCAATACCCTTTGGGCACTGACCTATATTACAAATATTGCAGCGGTTCGTTTCAGACCCCAGGCATCCCGCCGTAGCCTGCATAATGTACTTGCCCACCTGGACGCCGCTTGCCCCCAGCATGATCAGGGCCGCCGCGTTGGCTGCCAGATTGCCGTTCTTCCCCACGCCGCCGCCGGCAAAGATGGGAATCTCGTTCTGCCGTCCGATCTTGACCAGGTTTAAATAGGCATCGCGGACAATGCTGGCGATCGGGTGGCCCATATGGTCCAAGGAGACGTTGTAGGCCGCC
This sequence comes from uncultured delta proteobacterium, assembly GCA_947085375.1. Classification (GTDB taxonomy): domain Bacteria; phylum Desulfobacterota; class Syntrophia; order Syntrophales; family CAMTWB01; genus CAMTWB01. The sequence goes on along the minus strand of CAMTWB010000014.1, from coordinate 2,804 downwards.
CCAGTCCCGCCATCCTCGCCATCCATTGCCAGCGCGGCGGCATAGGGATTCCTGGTCAGGTTATTGAGAACGGCAAGCGCCGTCGAAGTCGCGGAGATTTTCGGATAGACCGGCACGCGAAAACCCCAGGCCATGGACATCGACTGGATCATCTTTGCTACCGCCTCCTCGATGGAGTACTTCGTCTGATGCGTGGGCGGACTGGGGAGATTGACCCCAGGCGGGACGCCGCGGATCGAGGCGATGAGCTTATTCACCTTGTACCACATCAGCAGACCCCCATCCCCGGGCTTGGCCCCCTGGCCGTACTTGATCTCGATGGCGCAGGGGTCTTCCTTCATCTCCGGCAGGGCGTGGATGATCTCATCCCACCCGAAATAGCCGCTGGCGATCTGTAGAATGATGTACTTGAGAAAGCGCGACCGGAGCAACCGGGGCGGACAGCCGCCCTCGCCAGTGGCAAATCGGATCGGTATTTTCAACTCTTCATTGATATAGGCCACCCCCATCTGGAGCCCTTCCCACATGGTGGGGGAGAGGGCTCCGAAGGACATGCTTCCGATGATCAGCGGGTAGATTTCCCGGACCGGAGGGATCCATCCCCCCTCCCGGCTGACGCGAAGGGCCTCTTCGGGCGGCAGTATCCTGCCCAAAAGGGTTCGTAGTTCAAATTCATGCCGGCCGGCATCCAGCGCGGGATCGGTCAACATGGAAATTCGAATGAATTTAATCTGATCTAACAGGCTCCCGCTAATGTTACGGCGCCCGCCGCGTTGCCGCGGGGCGCCCCCCTGGTTGAGATGGAACTTCAACTTGTCCGGCTCGTCGTTGTGAATGGGCGCAATCGCCCCATTGGGGCAGACCAGGGTACACATACCGCAGCCGACGCAGGCGTTTGCGGGGTCCGTTTCCTGACGGATACCGTGATAGACGCCAAAGAGGTTTCCCGGCTTTTCGGCAAGTCCCAACTGCACCTGAAGCACCCTTTTCCTATGGACGCCCAGCCCAATCGCCCGCATAGGACAGACCGCCGTGCAATGGCCGCAGAGGTTGCATTTCTCCTTGCTCCAGAGGATCTGCCAGGGCAAATCTTTCGTGCTTAGTGTAGACGGCTTAAGCTGTCCATCTGGTTCCATCGCCCAATCCCCTTCCTGTCCGGCCCGACAAAGACCGTGTCATATTTCATTGGTTGAAAATCCTTACTCTTATCGCGCACCGGTATCGCGGCATCCAGGCCGCACATTTCTGAAGAAAAGGCGTACATCCCGGGATTTCCGCCCACCACACCGGGACGAAGCTTCTTGCTATCCTGCAGCATGAAGAGGGTCTTATCTGGCAGGCAACCAATCACGCAGTTCGGCCCGTCGATAATCAGAGGCCGCAAGCTATGTTTGAGCAGCCTGAGCCAAAGGCCGTTGGGGTGGCGATCGAGTTCGTCGTCCGTAAGCGGCGTGACAATGTGCTTGTAGCTCTCCAGATCGAGGCCCAGGCGCTTCCTGGCATAGTGCAGGATATGGGTAAACACCTCCGAATCCGACTGGTAGCCGACGTACCCCGGTTCACCACGCGACATGAGAAAATCCCGAATCGGCAGGAATGCCGTGTTTTCCCCGTTGGTCATGGTGGCCATTCCCTGGATGAAGAAGGGGTGGCAGGCGTAGATGTTGATCTCATAATTGGTGTTCTGGCGGCCCTGTGCGAGGATCGTCCGCGCCTGAAGCTCCTTGCGGTTAAGATCAAGATACTCCGCCAGGGCCATCGGATCCCCCACCTCCTTGATCATAATCACGTCCGGCCAGAAGCTGAAAATCAACATTGAAGAGTCCTCCTCGCCCATCTTCCGGAGTTCAAGGCTGCAAGTCAGCAGGCGGCGATGAACCTCCTCTTCGGAAAGGTTCTCCCAGTCCGGGGGATATTCGTAAACGCGGATCAGGTAGTTGTCGCGCTGGGGCGTGCCCGGGGGAGTGGTCTTTGTCGGCCGGAAGGACAACTTGTATTTGGTCATGAAGTCCATGTCGAGCATGTAGCGATCGAGGGCCTTTATCCCACTGTTGGAGAAGATGCCCGAAAGAATCGGACCACCGCGAAACTGTTCAAAAGTTCCAGCGAGATCGGTCAGGAAAATCCCCAATCCCGATCCATCGTGACCCTCTTTCATGACGTTCAGCGCGCGGATGGCCACCATCGGGGACAGGGGCTCATTACTTGTAATCGCCAATAATCTGCACATAGCCATTTATCCTTTCTACTGAAATACTGGGCATCGCCGGTATGTCTGCGCTATAAGGTTTAGATTATCTAGCGAAGAACGTGCCAGTTCGAAAAAAACACCAGCCGCAATGCCTCGCCACCTGGGACGTAACTACTCAGGTGGATAGTCTGTAGGTGTTTAGGTAAAAAGGGGGGATAACCATCTAAACAACCTGAGTAGTTACTAATCTTTATATCCCCCTCCCCCTGCCCCCTCCCACCGGGGGAAGGGGAATCGGAGTTTTTACGAAGTCGTCAAGAATGAAACAAAATTGTTTCAATTGGAAAAAAAAAGTACAAAAACGCACCAGAATGGTATTTCAGAATAAAGGCAGTGATACGTAGATATATCAAATCTGGCTTTGTTTCCAACATGCCCGAAATATTTCAGTGGTTGACCTATTAGGTATTCCGGGGACATCCATGATAAGTGATGTCAAGGGGAAAACGGAGATTTCCCCTGACCTCCCGGATTGACGGACTCCTGGTGGTTATTTACCTCCACCTGCCTTAACTCGATCTTTTTCTTCTTCATTTTTGGGTCCGCGTAATTG
>CAMTWB010000013.1:0-29558 GCA_947085375.1 uncultured delta proteobacterium | reverse complement strand
TGCCCCCCTTTGGGGAAATCCCCCCTGCCCCCCTTTGGGAAAGGGGGGGGGGCTAGGCCCTGCAAGATTGGACAGCTATAAATTTGTCGCACACCATAATAAGTAACTACTTAGGCACTTCTTTTTCCAAATCGCTTACCATTTCGCTAAGAGATCGAGGAGCCTTCTGGTGATATGTCGCTTACGGCTGCGGAATTGCTTCTTGACAGAAATATCCCCAGACAATATAAGGCCGGAGGGAATAGCATTGTAATTTCGATTATCAAGGGAAAAAAACAAGTGATTGAAAAAAAAGTGAGAACCCGTTTTGCCCCCTCGCCCACCGGATTCCTCCATGTCGGCGGCGCGAGAACTGCCCTTTTCAATTGGCTCTACAGCCGCCGTCACGGGGGTGACTTCATCCTCCGGGTTGAAGATACCGACCAGGCCCGCTCGACGGAAGAATCGACCCGGGCCATCCTTGATGCCATGACCTGGCTTACCCTCAACTGGGATGAAGGCCCTTACTTTCAGGCACAGCGGGTTGACATTCATCGGCAGATGGTAGAGAAGCTCCTGGCAGAAGACAAGGCCTACTTTTGTGACTGTACCCCCGATGAGCTCGAGGAACAGCGAAGGGTTGCATTGGCAGAGGGACGAAAGCCAAAATACGGGGGACACTGCCGGGAAAGGGGCCTTAAGAGGGGCCCCGGGGTCGCGGTTCGTTTCCGTTGCCCGGATCAAGGGGTCACGGTAGTGGATGATTTGATCAAGGGACGGGTGACCTTCAGCAATGAGGAGCTCGACGACCTCGTTATCGAAAGGGGCGACGGCTATCCCACCTATAATTTTGCCGTGGTGGTGGACGACGCCCTGATGGAGATAACCCACGTGATCCGCGGCGACGACCACTTGAACAATACCCCGCGCCAGATACTCCTCTATCAGGCCCTGGGCTGCAATGTTCCGCTCTTCGGCCACCTGCCCATGATCCTGGGGGCGGACAAGACCCGCCTGAGCAAGCGTCATGGCGCGACATCGGTTATGGCCTATAAGGAAATGGGCTATCTGCCGGAAGCCCTGCTAAACTACCTGGTTCGTCTGGGCTGGTCACATGGGGACCAGGAGATTTTCAGCCGGGAGGAACTCATCGCACTCTTTACTCTGGAGGCGGTGGGTAAGTCGGCGGCGATTTTCAACCCGGAGAAGCTCTTGTGGCTGAACCAGCACTACATCAAGGCTGCCGCTGATGAGCGGATTGTTGATGATATGAAGCCCTTTTGGAAAGAACTGGGTTTAGAGCCCCGCACCAGAGAGTTCGCCCGCGCCGTGGTGGCCGATTTGAAACCACGGGTCAAGACCCTGGTGGAACTGGCCCACGCCGGGGCTTTTTATTTTCAAGGTGATGTGCGCTATGATGAAAAAGCTGCCGGGGAATTTCTGACCATTCAGGCAGTGAAAATATTGAGAGAGCTGATAGCAGAGATGCCCTCTCAAGAAGACTTCTCTAAAGAGGCAATCGACTCTTTTCTGCGCGGCTTTGCCCAACGCCGCGAGCTTAAACTAAAGACAATCATCCCCCCCCTGCGGGTTGCCCTGACCGGAAAGACGGTGAGCCCCGGAATCGATGAGGTCATTGTGACGCTGGGTAAAGCAGAGACGATTCGCCGGATGCACAATGCAATCGCGTATATCGAAACGGACTCAATTAAAACTTGACTTTTAGCCGTTATTCTAATAATTATCAGGGGTAGCCTGCGGCTGTTACGGGTTAATGCTTGTGGAAATGCAGTTATTTGTAACCGTTGCCATGGTCCCATCGTCTAGTGGTTAGGACGCTGGCCTCTCACGCCGGTAGCAGGGGTTCGAATCCCCTTGGGACTATCATAAATAAAAACAGGGGGTAGAAAGAAATTTCGGCCCCTTTTTTCTTGCCTGAAAATCAATTTACAATCCCTGCCCCCCTTTTCCAAGTGGTTCAGGCTCTGCAATAATGAGGACAGCCGCTTTTTTGTCGCATCCCCCCGTAACAATCTTTACATTGTCCGGTTTTTTGCTATTGTCTGTTACCCATAAATATCATATAGGTTGCGCCTTGGATTGCAAACACTCCCCACTGGTTGCGGAGAATATATTTTCATAAGCTTTTTCCCGGGCTTTTTATTGTGAATTTCCGAAATCTCGCCATTTATCTCATAATAGCTTTTTTTCTCATTATCCGGCTGATAATAGCCGCCACCGTGGGGCTGGCGCCTGATGAGGCCTATTACTGGTACTGGTCGCAACATCTGGATTTGAGCTACTATGACCACCCGCCAATGGTGGCCTATGTCATGGCGATTTCGACCTATCTGGGAGGATCAACCGAGCTTTTCGTCCGCCTGGGCGGGTTTGTACTTTCCCTGGGCGCCATGATTATTATCATCCTTACTGCCCGCACACTTTTCCCGCTGAATCACCCCCCGGTTGCGCAAATCCTCTTGCTGTTGAATATAAGCCTGCTTTTAGCCGCCGGCAGCATCGTCCAAACACCCGACACACCGCTTTTATTTTTCTGGTCCGCCGCTCTCTATGCCGCAGCTGTTATCATCCGGGACGGTAATCCTTACTGGTGGTACCTCTTGGGTGTTTTTTTCGGTCTTGGCCTCTTGAGCAAATACACCATGATCATCTTCCCCTTTTGCCTCGTCCTTTTTTTCCTGGTTTCGCCCCCCCATCGCTTCTGGTTTGCCAGAAAAGAACCATATCTCGCGCTATTGCTGGCTTTTGCCGTTTTTTCACCCGTGATTATCTGGAACTGGCGGCATGACTGGGTCTCTTTTGGTTACCAATTCACGCAGGGGTTTTCTCCCAAAGGGATGAGCAAACTGTTGAAACTGCTGGAATACTTGGGGGGGCAGGCGGCGGTAGTTACCCCCCTCATCTTTATTGCCTTTTGCTGGTATTCATTTGTGGCGATAAAAAGGGTGAACAAGAAGGATTTCAACTCCTATCTCTTTCTAATCGTCTTTTCCTGGCCGCTTTTGCTTTTTTTTGCCGCCTCAACATTATTGGGCAAAATTGCCGAAGCCAACTGGCCGGCAGCGGCCTACATCGCCTTGCTTATTTTAATTTTAACCTTCTACCATCAATACGGACGACAATATAAGTGGCACCGGTATTTTATCTCCTCTGCCCTGGGGCTGGCGCTTGTCGTCAGCCTCCTGGTTCATCTGCATTTGCTCCACCCTTTTCTGCCGATTGCCCCCAAAATCGATCCCACCCACCAATTTCACGGCTGGGATGGATTGGGCCATGAAATAAATAAAATTATCACCGCTGATCCTAATCAGGATGGTCATTTTTTGCTGGCCGACCGCGGCACCACTTTGGCTTCGGCTCTTTTTTATACTCCCGGGAATTACATCGGCTTTGATCCCAATATCCCCCAGCGCTACCTGTTCTTATCTGATCTGGCCGCTTTGAAAAATAAAAACGCAGTTATCCTCCTGCATAACTCATCTGAAGCCGTCCTCGCCCACTTGCGGGAAGATTTCCAGCAATTGGAAAAGATCAGCTCCTACAGCCCCTCCTTTCGCGGCGAAAAAATGGACCACCTGGGGGTTTCCATTTATCTGGGCCAGAGCTATCGGGGAGGCGGAAAGCAGGGCGGGGCAAAATGAATGCAGCGGGATGCAGCAATAAGTCATTGCCGGGACTCTATATTCATTTCCCTTTTTGCCTTGCTAAATGCCCCTATTGCGACTTCTACTCGCAAACCGATTTGGCTCTTATTCCCGCCTTTCTTAAGGCAGCGGCCAAAGAGATGATTCAATATCGCACGTTATTCCCCCGGTTCGACACGGTCTATCTGGGTGGGGGAACGCCATCCCTGCTGGGCAGGGACGGGCTTGACTTTCTCTGGCAAAAAATCAACGAAAACTTCTCCCTGGCAAGCGACAGCGAAGTCACCATTGAAATGAACCCGGGAGATGGCATTATCCCTTACGGTAAGCTGCTCGACCTGGGGTTCAATCGTATCAACCTGGGCGTCCAGTCTTTTAACGATTCGACCCTTAATTTTCTGGGGCGGCGTCATGACGCCGCCCACGGCACCAGAGCAATCGCTGCCGCCCGGGAGGCCGGGTTCGAAAATATCGGCATCGATCTCATCTATGGCGCCCCAACCGAGACTTGCGAAGATTTTCTCGGCTCCCTCACTTTGGCCGCCGATCTACCGGTAACCCACCTTTCTTGTTACCAGTTGACTGTCGAAAAAAACACTCCCCTAAACAGCAGGCTTGCCGCCGGTGAATTCAGGTTGCCCCCGGAATCTGAAGAGAGCACCTTCTTTTACGAGATTTCCCGCTGCCTGGAAGAAAGGGGGTTCCTGCATTACGAAATCTCCAATTTCGCCCGGGGCCAATGCCACGAATCGCGCCATAACAGCAAGTACTGGAGACACATTCCCTATCTGGGCATTGGCTGCGGTGCCCACTCTTTCCTGGGAAACAAACGCTGGTGGAATCCTCCTTCCCTCCCTGAGTACCTGGATAACCTGAGCCGGGATATCAGCCCGGCCTCGCCTGGGGAAACTCTGAGCGAAGAAGAATTGAGACTGGAAGCCGTTTATCTGGGATTACGAACCAGCCGGGGAATAGATACCACCCGGTTTGCCGAGACTTATGGCACTGAAATTATCTTCGAAGACAATGAGATTTTGGCGAGGCTTTTCAGGGAGGGCCTTTTGATCCAAGAAGGGAGCATTATCCGTCCCACCAGGCGGGGCATGGCCCTGGCGGATAGCCTGGCGATTGTGCTTTGAGCCACTTATCCCTGCCTCATCATTTTTTGTAAATAGTCCTCAACATCGCGAAAATTCACAAAGGGAATACAGGCTGTTCCATTGGCCCGGTATTTCTCAAGTAGGATATCTTTGGCAAAAACCAGATCCGCCTCTTTGGCCGCGCACACATCAGAATAGCTGTCGCCAATGTAGATAATCTGCTGATACTCTTGCCGGTAACTCCTCACGATCGTGGTTTTGCAGGTGCCACAGCGACTACAGTCATCGCTTACATCCGGAAATTCCACCCGCATTTTATTCCCTTCAAGAAACACCGCATAATTGCAGTAATATTGTATCTCGTCGAGCCCGTGCATCTTAAGAACGGCATCAATGTAAAAATCCAGTCCGTCGGAGACGATTTTAAGGTCCATTCCCTCCTGGCGGCAGAACCGGTAGAATCCTGCAAAATGGGGATCAAGCCGGCCATGATGACGAACGTGGTCGAGTATCTCTCCTTTAGATGCCTTGATCAAGGCCGCAACCCGGCCATAGGCATGGCGCGATCCGATCTCGCTTGCACTGTAGGAGCGGTCTATCTCCTGCCACCCCTCTTCGGCAAAGGCGCTCAGGAAGGCGTTGCCCAAATCGATGGTGCAGGCGGTACCGTCAAAATCGGAAAGCACCAGAACTTTATCCCCAAGTTTATCCCCCAGTTCGGGAAAAGCCTTTTGTTTCATTATATAAACCCTAAAAAAACGCCACCCTTCATTCCTGAAATTTCCAAGACAAAGGGTGGCGGCTGGTCCGGCTTTAGCTCTTTTCGACCATCTTCAAGAAGGGACGGAAGAGGTCCATCGGAATGGGGAAAATGGTTGTGGAATTGTTTTCTGAGGCGATCTGATTGAGGGTCTGCAGATATCTCAACTGCAAAGTAATGGGGTGTTCGCCCATTACAATCGCCGCTTCGGTGAGCTTCTGGGCCGCTTCAAATTCACCGGCCGCGTTGATCACCTTGGCCCTCCGCTCCCTTTCTGCCTCCGCCTGTTTGGCCATCGCGCGTTTCATTTCTTCCGGCAGGTCGATATGCTTCACCTCCACCGCCGAAATCTTGATTCCCCAGGGATCAGTGCTTTTATCGAGAATCTCCTGGAGCTGCAAGTTGATCTTCTCCCTCTCGGACAGCAAGTCATCAAGTTCCACCTGACCACAGACGCTACGAAGCGTTGTCTGCGCCAGTTGCGACGTGGCATAGAGATAATTTTCCACCTCAATGATCGCCGACTGGGGAGTAAGCACCCGGAAATAGATAACCGCATTGACTTTTACTGATACGTTATCCTTGGTGATGACGTCTTGGGTGGGCACATCGAGGGTCACCGTCCGGAGATCCACCCGCACCATCTTATCAATTACCGGGATGAGGATAATCAAGCCCGGGCCCTTGGTGGCGATGATCCGCCCCAGCCGGAAAATGACGCCCCGTTCATACTCATTGAGAATCCGGATGGCGGATGACAAAAACATCGCCACCAAAACAATAATAACAAACGTCGTGTATAAACCCATCTCGCACCTCCTTTTATTTATTTAATTTCCTGTACTTTCATTCGTAACCTGTCTACCGTAACTATCTTCACTCTACTGCCCTTTGGGATCGGCGATTCACTTTTGGCCTGCCAGTACTCCCCCCGGACGAAGACAGTCCCGCTGTGAAATACATCCGTCATGGCCTCCCCCTCTGCCCCAATTAGCGTCTCCGGTCCGGTCTGCTTATCTCTCGTTTGAGCCTTCAGGGCCATACCAATTATCACTACAAAAAAGAGCGAAGTTAAAACTACCGCCGGGATAAGTACATCAAAAGATACCCTCATCGTTGGATCCGGAGCTTCAAAAAGCATAAGTGACCCCAAAAGAAGTGCTACTACCCCACCTATTGTAAGAACCCCATGGCTTACAACCTTTATTTCCGCGACAAACAGAACAATAGCCAGCAGTATTAAGATGACCCCTACGTAATTCACTGCCAGGGCCTGGAGGGCAAAGAGAGCCAAAAGCAGTGAGATGCCGCCGATAACCCCGGGAACAATGGCTCCCGGATTGCTGAATTCAAAATAGAGCCCCGCAAGTCCAATCAAAAGCAGGATATAGGCGATGTTGGGATCGGTAATTGCCGTTAATATCTTGTTGCGAAAGGTCATCTCTTTCGGCATCAATACCGCGCCCTTGGTGGCGATAGTCCTCTTGCCGGACAAAAGAGTCACTTCCCGTTTGTCGATCTGACGCAAGAGATCATCTGTGTCTGCCGCGACAAAATCAATCACTTTCAGACGCAGTGCTTCTTCGGCGGTAATGGAGACACTTTTCCGCACCGCCTTCTCGACCCACTCTTCGTTTCGGCCCATCTTCCGGGCAATACCCTTAATATAGGCGACCGCATCATTGACCACCTTGTCCGTCATGGTTTTATCCATGCCCTTGCCTCCCACCCCAATGGAGACAGGATGGGCAGCTCCGATATTGGTTCCCGGTGCCATAACCGCCACATGGGCCGCAATGGTGATCATCAATCCCGCTGACGCGGCCCGGCCCCCGGGTGGATGGACGTAAACAATTATCGGCACCGCCGAGCTTAAAATCCCCTTCACAATATCGCGCATGGCCAGGTCAAGTCCGCCCGGAGTATCCAGATAGATGATTAACCCCTGGGCGCCTTCCTTGTGGGCATCCTGGATGCTCTTTAAGATATACTCGGCAACCGGCGGCGTAATGGCCGATTTGACAGTTATGGTATTATAGAAGAGCGGCCGATCCAAAGCCTCGACCGGGCCAAAAAAAACAGTCAGGATGGATAATGCGACGGCCAGGAATAAGACAAGAGCTGGGCCTTTTACCCGGCCATATCGTTTCAGTTTCCTAATCAGCATGAAAAACCCCTTTTTTGAATAACCTAATCGCCACTCACGGATGTCATTCCTTTGAGCTTCCCCATAATGAGCTGCATATCCTCCCAGACTTGCTTCTTGGCGCCGGGGTTCCGCAAGAGATAGGCCGGATGATAGGTAGGCATGACCATAATCCCTTGATAGGAATGAAAATTGCCCCGCAAAAGCGAGATAGGCTGGTCGGTCTTCAGAAGCGTCCGGGCCGCGCTGGAACCCAAAGCGCAGATAATCCTGGGCTTGATAACTTCAAGTTGCTTCATCAGGAAAGGCTCACAGGCAGCAATCTCCTCATCTTTGGGAGGTCGATTGCCGGGAGGACGGCATTTTACGATATTGCAGATATAAACCTCCTCCCGGCAGAGGCCCATAGCGGCGATTATCTTGTTTAAGAGCTGGCCCGCCCGGCCGACAAAAGGCCGGCCCATTTTATCTTCATCCTCCCCTGGCCCTTCACCGACAAAAACCAGGTCGGCCTGGTCATTGCCCTCACCAAATACAATATTCAGCCTGCCCCGGCAAAGCAGGCAGCGCCGGCAGTCTCCCAATTCCTTCCTGATGGTCGGAAGGGTCAAGCCAAGACTCGGCCGCCTGGGCGAGGCCGCAAGGTGTAAAGTAGCCTCTTCGATCACTTTTGCAGGTTTGTCGAATTTAAGAAAAGATAGATCGTCGCCCCTTTCCCGGGCCTCCTCGATATTAACCAAGAGGGCGCCAACCAGGCGCTTAAGTTCCAATCTCAACTCGTGGGATGTCGTCATCAGCGGCCCCGTTTCTGGTCCAGGAGATCCCGCACCCTGTCCAGTATCTTTTCGGCAACCTGGAGCTTGTCGAGCCGGGGCAGTTTTTCCATCGTCCCGTTAGAATAAAGCAGCGTGACGATATTGGTATCGCCCGCAAATCCCGCTCCCTCTTCTCCCAGATCGTTGGCCACGATGAGATCGGCGTTTTTTTGGTGGAGCTTCTGTCGGGCATTGGCAATCAGATCAACGGTCTCCATGGCAAATCCCACCAAAAGCCGTTCCCCCTTGCGTAAACCCAACTCCGCCAGGATATCGGGATTGCGCTTCAGCGAAAGGTTAAGCTGGGTCTCGTCCTTTTTAATTTTTTGATCCGAATAGCAGTCGGGACAAAAATCGGCAACCGCGGCAGCCTTGATAATAACCGTGGCCTCGTGGAACCGATCCCAGACGGCCTGCCGCATTTCCTGCGCCGTTGTCACCGGAACATAATCAATTTTTGGGGGAGCAGGCAGGGATGTCGGACCGCTGACGAGAGTTACAGCGGCGCCGCGCCTTTGGGCCACTCGGGCCAGGGCGTAGCCCATTTTACCGGATGAATTATTGGAAATAAACCTGACCGGATCAAATGGCTCACGGGTGGGACCGGCGGTAACCAGGATCGATTGGCCGCAGAGATCCTTGCGAGAGAGCACGCCTTCGATCTCTTCCACAATATCAAAAATGGGCGCAAGCCTCCCTTCCCCTTCCACACTGCAGGCCAAATCGCCATACCCTGGCGCCACAAAAAAATATCCCCACTTCCTAAGTTTGGCAATATTTCCCTGCACAATCTGGTTTTCCCACATATTTTTATTCATAGCCGGCGCAAATATGACCGGCGACTTCGTGGCCATAATAACGGTGGAAAGGAGGTCATCGGCAATGCCAGAGGAAATTTTACCCAGAATGTTGGCGGTAGCGGGAGCAACTACGACAACTTCCGCCTCTTCGGCAAGCGAGATGTGCTCCACGTCCAGCTGTACGATGGGTTGAAACATGTCCAGGTAAACCGGTTTCCGGGCAAGGGTCTGCATGGTCAGGGGCGTAATAAATTCCGTGGCATGGGCGGTCATTACAATTTTCACCAAAGCCCCATTTTTGATAAGCTCCCTGGTCAGCTCCGCCGCCTTATAAGCAGCAATGCCGCCGGTTATACCAAGGAGTATCCTTCTGCCTTGCAGCATATCTCACCGCTTCGTTGAATTTATGGCAATATATAACAGACGACGATTTAATAGCAAGGCCAATCGTAAACACCGGAAAAATAGGGACAGATACTTTATTTTCGCCAGAAAATTTGGTATCTGTCCCTATTTTTCCCTCTCCCATAGCGCCTCCCTGAGACCCGAAGAACGGCTGATTCTTCGTTCGATGGCGCGCCTAAGCACCTCTTCTTTTCCCCAAATCGAAACCGTGCGCCTTGCCCGGGTGATGGCCGTATAGAGAAGCTCCCGTGTGAGAATTGGCGAATCTGTATCCGGCAGGACCACCAGGACATGATCATATTCGGAGCCTTGCGATTTATGGATCGTCATGGCGTAAATGGTTTCGTGCTCCGGTAAAATTTGCAGCAAAAACCGCCGCATCCCCTTCTGATGATCGCCATCGGGGAAAAACACCTTCAGTGGGCCGCGCTGGTTTTCCACATCCGGCAGCATAATCCCCACGTCACCGTTGAACAGTTCCAGCGCATAGTCGTTTTTCGTAATCATAACCGGACGGCCGGGGTAAGACTGCCCCGGGCCGATACAAATTTTTTCCTTTCTCAGAATGCTTTCTATTAGCTGATTGAAGGCCAATGCTCCGTACGGGCCATGTCTTAAAGCGCAGAGAATGGTGAAATTCGTAAAAAGACCAAAGACCTCCCCGGGCGGGGCGCCTTTTTGGATGGCCGCAAAATAGGCCCGAAACTGCGGCAAAAAAAAGCTTTCCAGCCGGCGGGAGATCATTTTGGGCGGAGGCAGTTCTTCCCAGCCCAGTTCAGCCGTGGAATGCGATTTCAACAAGCCAATAGCAGACGATGCATCGCCATCTACTACGGCCCGGCTCAACATGCCGATTGGGCTTGCAGCTGGAAAGCGGTAATTATCTTTAAGCTCGATCATGGCATCCTGAATGGCGGGACCAGAGCGGATCATGATGCTTTTGAGGTCTTCTTCATCAAGATAATTTCCTATCAGTTCATAGGTTTCCTGGTTGAAGGCATTATCGTTGGAACCATGAAGATCGCCCAATACGCACCCGGCCTCAACAGATCCCAGCTGGTTGGGATCGCCCAAGAGGATAAGCGAGGCCGAATCCGGCAGGGCGCAAAGAAGTCTGGCCATCAAGGGCAGATCGAGCATCGAAGCCTCGTCGAGAATCAAGAGGTCACAGTCTAGCGGGTCATTGCCAGCAGAAGACAACGATGTCTGCAATCGCCGGTGGCCCAGGAGTCGATGAACGGTGGTTGCCCGTTTATCCATGCCCGGGTTGGCACAAGCAAGCAGGGGGGAGTTATTGCTTAGCGCCTCTTGGAGACGGGCCGCGGCCTTGCCCGTCGGGGCGGCAAGCAATATCTTAGATAAGCTGTCGCCTGCCAACTGCCGCAGAAAAGAAATAATTCTGATTACTGCAGTGGTCTTGCCCGTACCGGGCCCGCCGGAAATAACCGCAAGCGGGTTGGCGGCACACAAGAGGGAGGCAACCTTCTGGAATGCGCCAAAGCCCACCCGGGTATCCGGATATACTGATTTAATTAAATCCTTTACCCGCTTAACCTCAACATCATTGAGATATCCCGGAAGTCTTTCGCGGCCGGGCCGGGGCAGGCGACGACGAATATTTTCAATGAGCGATCTTTCATATTCAAAATATTTATGGAGGTAGAGGCGGTTGGAATCGTCCAGAATGAAGGGGCGCCAGTCACCCGGCATCCCCGTAAGCCCGCTGTCTAAGAGTAATTTACGCCACTGATTGACATCAGGCAGGATGATATCCAGTGCCGCAAGCGGATCGATTACCCTCTGGCCTGCCCTATCCTCCAGGTTGAGACAGATGTTTCCCTCCTGTATGGCATTGCTTGCCAAAATCGCGGCGGCGTAAATTGCGGGCGATCCCCCGCCTTTCGCCAAACGGTTCATGAAACGGGCGAAATGGATATCAATCCTGCTAAATGAGAGGTGCATTGAGTTCATGATTAGTAACTATTTAGGTTGGTTAGGCTGTAGCCTGTTAGGACTTCGCAAAAAACGAATTCAGGTGAGAATCGCAACTTCATCGGCCCGTTAACCTACTCCCCTACAGACTACCCCCCTACAGACTATCCACCCGCCCCGCCCAGTAGCCGCTGCAGCTTTTGAATCAATTCCGAGGGCGGAAGGTCGAAGTAAACCCCGAAATCCGGCCCCAAGCGGGGGCAGATACCCCGCAGGAAAAGATAATACACGCCCCCGAAATGCTCCTCGTAGCGGTAGCCGGGAATCCTTGACTCCAGGTACTGATGAAGCGCCAAAGTATAGACCAGGTACTGAAAAACGTACAGTGAATCCACCATTTCCCTAACCAGGATTTCTTGCCGGTAATCGGTTGTCCTGGCGCCCAGAAAGTTAGATTTCCAGTCCACAAGATAATATCGACCCTGGAAAAAAAAGACCAGGTCAATGAAACCGCGCATAAAACCGCTTACCGGTTGCAGGAAAAGCCTAGGCAGGATCGAGATGAAGATGGGGTTAGTCTCCTTATAGGGATTGAATATTGCCCAAAGCAGCTCTTTATCCAGCCTCTCCAACGGATAACAGAAGGACATTTCATCTATCCGGTCAGCCTTTGCGATACAACTGAGTCTCATTTCCCGGCCATCGAGCGGCAGGGTGGTCACGCGCTTTAACATTGTTAATATCTCTTCTGCCAACGCCGGTTCAAAACCATGAAGTAAGAGCTTCTCATCCACAATTTTTCTGGTTGAAGAGGAATTTACGTGGGCAAAATCGACAGATCTCAGGATATCGTGCAGCATCGTCCCGGTCTCGGCGCCCCTGGGCATTGTGTAGAGCAACTCCTGGCCGGTAAATTCTCCCGTATCTTCGTCTTCGGGGCCGCCTGCTGGCCCGGGAAAATCCACTGGGTCATCGTAATCGGGGGATTCCATCGTCCTTAAGTTTGAGGAGCCGGTCATTATGCTGCTGGCACTCGTGACGCGCCAGGAATTGTCTATTTCCCCCTGGAAGCGGCGGCAGTCGAGGCTTATGGCGGGCTCAGCGTTCCACTGAAGCCGGAGGGCGCTGTTGGGTTCCGGCAGCGCCGTAAGACAGATGCAGTCGCCCTGCCCGTGGACCAGCCGCTCCAGGTCGGCCCGAAAAGCCTCTTCATCCGGTATCAGCCCGTTATGCAGCAGATAGGCCGGGGCGGACTGATCTTCATTCTTAAAACGGCCCCAGACAAAATAACAGCGATATTTAGCCCGGGTGAGCGCCACATAAAGCAGACGGCACTCCTCAGCCAGGATTTCATCGCGTGCCCACTCCCAGTGAAGGGGCAGTGGCGGGGCGGCAAGCGAACAGGTTGGCCGGCAATCATTTTCCCGATCGTGGAAGGAGAAGAAATCTTTGCTTGACTTGCCGGCGCTCCAGGAAAAAGGGCAGAATACCACGGGATATTCAAGACCTTTACTCTTGTGCATGGTAACGATCCGAATTGCGCTGCGATCACTGTCCAGGCGCAGCTGCTGCTGTCTCTCCTTCTCTTGACCACCGGCTAAGAAATTGGAATCGGCCGCTCTTATCTTTTCGGTAAGAAAAAATGCCAGCCCGGAAGGTGTAAGGCGGCGCTCTCTTTCAGCCTGGTGCAGTAGTTCCATCAGATGAAAAATGTTGGTTAAAGCCCTTTCGCCGTTTCCGCTGGCAATGATTTTTTCCCGCGACCCCTCCTCTTCCAGGAGACGGCGCAAGAAGATGATGAATCCCTGGCTCTGGGCAATCTCGCTCAAAGCTCTGAACTTGGGCATCCAGACTCCGCGCAGGTCATTTTCACTGTGAATTCTGTCCAAAGCCAGGGCGTCGAGTCCAAAAAATCTGGTGGTCAGCGCTGCTCGCAGGCGGCTTTCATCTCCTGGCGCCGCAATTGCCGCAAGCAGGCGTTCCATCTCCAGGGCCTCGGTCGTCCTGTAAACACTGCCCACTCCATAAACGATACTTTTTATCCCCAGACTGGCAAGGCTCTCCCGCATCAGCCGGGCCTCCCGGTTTTTACGCACTAAAATGGCGATATCCCGCGCTTCTAAACGCCTGCCGTCAATGCGCGCCTTGCCTTCCCCAGCCAGATACAAAAGGCGGTTTATTTCCCCGGCCACGGCTGCGGCCACTTTTTGTCGGCCGCGGGTGCTGCCGATCAAGGGCGCCGGCCCATCATTGGCCTCTGATTCCTTCAGCAAATGCCAAATTTGCAGCGGCGCGGGCGACAGGCCGGTCAATTCCAGCCTCGCGCCAGATGCGCAATCTTGTGTGCATTCCTCGGCCAAAGAAGATTCATAGTTAATATCTTCATTGACAAAAGCCGCGGGGCGGTTGTTAAAGATACGATTAACCGCCGCGATGAGACGGCCATCTGAACGGCGGTTTACCCTTTTGGTGTATTTTACCGCGGTCTGTCGTGCGGCCTTCAAGTAGGAAAAAATATCGGCGCCGCGAAACGCATAGATCGCCTGCTTGGGATCCCCGATATAAAAAGTTGTGATCCCGGCCTCACTGAAGAGCTTCCGAAAAATAGAATACTGAATTTCATCCGTATCCTGAAACTCGTCAACCAGGGCGGCCCTGTACCGCTGCCGGATGGCGGCCGCCAGAGTTGGGCCGTTTTTACTTTCGAGAACCTGAAGAACTTTTAGCAAGAGATCATCAAAATTCAGCCTCTGCTGCCCTTCCCTGCGGCAGGCAGCCTCCCGCCTGGCCCTTTTAATCAGACCCAGGGTCTGATTGTGCAGGTACTCTTTGAAGGCCTGCTTGAGTTCCTTGCTGGCAAGATGCAACTCCGAAGCCTGGTTAAAAATCTTATCTTCCGGGGTCTGCCTCCCTTTGTTGGTCTTTATTATCAGGTAAGGGATGGTGATCTTTTCCCAATCATCCGGCAAGGGAAAGCGGGGCTGGGGGACGTTTAGAAAAGCATCGATTGCGGCAACGAGCGCGTTTGTCTTTCCGGGAGCATATACACCCTGGTGTAAAGAAGGGCTCTGTAGTTTTTCCTTGACCCGATTGTGGCTTACTTCCCAATCCAGGCCAAAGGCCGTAAGCAATTCGTAATAGCAATCGATACGGTAATTAACTTCTTCCCTGGTTATGGCGCCCTCCTGCGGTATAATCTCCAGAAAAGGATTTTGGAGCGCGTTTTTGATCACAGCGCGCAGCACATTTCGGCTGATTCCTTCCCGCAAGGCATAGCCGACAAATTCCGGCCTCTCTCCATAATAACTCCGACGGTAATGGTCATCGATAATTTCGTCTAAAAATTCCTCCGCTACATCCAACGTTTCAATTTCAAAATAACTGCCGGACTCAAAGGCGCCATCGGCCAGAATCCTCAGGCAAAAGCCATGAATGGTATAGATTGCCGCTTCATCGAAGCTGCCTATGGCATTGATGATGCGCCTTAGAGCGGCGGACTTTTTTCCTGCCTCTTCATGGGCGGCTGACATATCTTCGAGCAAGGGGTCATCAACCTTGATTCCCGCAAAGCAGTCCCGGGCGCTTCCCAGGCGCCGTCTTATCCGGTCCCTCAGTTCATCGGTTGCCGCCAGGGTGAAACTCACCACCAGGATATTGCGCGGGGCGAGATTCTTCTCCAGAATCAGCCGCAAGTAGAGGTCCGTCAAGGCCCAGGTTTTACCACAGCCGGCATTGGCCTCAATTAAGGCGGCTCCTTCCAGGCTTGCCTTCAGGGGATCAAAAGTGCTGGTCATAAATGACGGCCTCGGATAGTGACGGCAAAACGTAAGCTTGCGAATGGCTTTGTAAAATGCATGTGCTACGTAAGAAACCGGAAAATTTGAGTTGCCAGAGGGTAACACTTTCTCCACAATTTGAGAAGGAGGAAGTGGGATGGAAAGGTGTGGTCAGTTTAATCAGGAGCAGAAGCCGGCAATTGCAAGAGTGTGCAGGAGGTTTGGATTAAGGAGGCTTCGCGGATAGCGGCTGTCCATTACTCGATGCTGAATAAATGGCGGAACAGATTGGAGTGTTTGGGTCAGGATGGATTTGCTGTCGATTACCGAGTTAACCGAGTAAGGGCGCTGTTACCTTATCGTGTATGACGAACCGTGAATAAAAACAGGGGGCCAGAATCTCTTCTGACCCCCTTGTTTTTATTACTGGCGTCCCCACGGGGATTCGAACCCCGGCTGCCGGCGTGAAAGGCCAGTGTCCTGGGCCTCTAGACGATGGGGACGTTTTTTGAGTATCTGCTTATATACGCTTAGGCTAACGTCTGTCAAGAAAACAATCCAGGGTCTGCAACATCCTTATGGGTAAAGCGGTTTTTCTTTCCTCTTTAGAAAAGAGGGGTTCTAGGCAGATTTGACGGATAATAAATAACCTCTTGCTTTTATTACAAATCCCCCCTGCCCCCCTTTGGGAGAGGGGGTATAAGTCTCTGCGAGAACAGGAGAACCACATTTTTGTCGCACATCCGGCAATCCGGTTGCTTGATTTTTTTCTTGACAAAAGGTCCGCATCTGGAATTAAGATTAAATAATAATATCGTGCGGGAAAAACCGCCCCAGGGGTGTTTTGGGAGCAACCGGTAACAAAAAACGCCCGTTTAGTGTGGAAACGAACTGTTGCGTTGTCATCAGGATATCACCGGGGAAGAAGTAAATTGGAGCATACCTTCTGCTGCGTTGCTGATTGTCAGAGGCAAGAAACCGGGAGCAGTAATCGTGAATTGACCTTTGCAATTTGCCCCTGGCCTTTGCCAGGCTTGCCTGAGAGATGTAAATGATAAAAAGTGGCTACCTGGTAGTTACTTTTTTTTTGCCCTTAATCGGGATTAAAGGTGGCCGCAGCAGGGCCGTGGAAGGGAGGAATAACGCAGTTAAATTAACATTTTTGTGTTTTAATCAAGCTGGCTGGTCATTGTTGCGAATCAATCTGTTATTTTTTTGAAAACACAATCAGTGAAGGAGGAGAAAATGAAAAGGTTGAAGTTGTTGAGTTTAATATTGTTTTTCACGGTCTTTGGTTTATCCCTTTCCGGTCCGTCGGTCAATTCGGCCCAGGCCCAAGGCACCATCACCTGGAAAATGCAGACCACCTGGCCTGCGGGTATGGCCCTCCATGCCAGTGCCGTAGCCCTGGCCAAGAGGATCGGTGAACTCTCCGGTGGAAGGCTTAGAATCGATGTGACCCCGGCGGGAACTATTGTTCCGGCCTTTGAGGTTCTTGATGCCGTTAACCGGGGAACGCTGGATGCGGGGCATGGCTGGTCCGCCTACTGGATCGGCAAGCATCCCGCGGCCAATCTCTTCTCCAGCGTCGCGGGCGGTCCCTTCGGAATGGACAATGTGGATTACGCCATCTGGCTCTATCATGGCGGGGGCCTTCCGCTCTATCGGGAGCTTTACGCCGACGTGTTGAAGATGAAGGTTATCGTATTCCCCTCTGACATCATCGCCGAAGAGCCGCTGGGCTGGTTCAAGAAACCCATCAAGGGGGTGTCTGATCTCAAGGGGATCAAGTTCCGGGCATCAGGTATTACCGCAGAAATCTACAGAGAGTTTGGAATGTCGGTCATCACCCTTCCCGGCGGTGAAATCGTATCGGCCCTGGAAAGAGGGATCATCGACGGCGCTGAGTTCATGTGTCCCACGACCGACCGGCAGTTGGGATTCCAAGATGTCGTCAAATACTATCACGCCCCGGGGATGCACCGTTCGGCAGGAATCCTGGAGCTTTTGGTAAACAAGGACAGTTATGATAAACTGCCCGCCGATCTGAAAGCCATTATCGATGCCGCCTCCCGGGAAAATATGTTCCGTGCCTGGCTGGATCTGGTAAACCAAAACGTCCGCGACCTGGAAGAACTCAAAGCGAAACACGGTGTTAATGTGGTGGAAACACCAAAAGAGGTGCTGGTGGAGATCCTGAAATCATGGGATAGGGTTGCCGCCCGTTATGTGGCAGCCAACCCCTTCTTCGCCAAGGTGTATGCCTCCCAGCGGGACTTTGCCCGCCGGATGGTGCCCTACAAGCGAAGCTTCTATCCCGATTACCGGATAACGGCGGATTATTACTGGCCCGTTAAGTAATATTACTCCGACAAATATTCTTTATGGTGCGGCACCAGATGGACGTGTCGATTGCTTTAGTTAAGCAAATCTCCCCTAACCCCTCTTTCCCAAAGAGGGGGACAAGTTGGAGAGATAATTTTCCAAAGAGGACAATAGTAAGATTGGTTTTACCCCCCGTGAGCATTGGGGGGCAGGGGGGATTTGGTGAATTGTCGGAGTGGCAGTAATATTGTAAAAAAAACAGCAGTTGAAACGGCAATCCACCCGGAAGAACTCCCAGGTGGATTGCCCTTAGGGAGGATTCACCTTGCAGCAGTTCTTTTCGTTTATTGATAAATTGAGCGAAAAAAGCAGTAATCTATTCGCCTGGATCATTGTAGTTCTGACCCTGTCCATCGTTTACGAGGTCGTGGCTAGATACCTCTTCAATGCCCCGACCATCTGGGCCTGGGATCTGAGTTACATGCTCTACGGCGCCCATTTCATGATGGGAGCGGCCTATACCCTGCACTTGAAAGGAAATGTTCGGATCGACGTTTTTTTTCGCTACCTCTCCCCACGGCAGCAGGCCTGGGTTGATGTATGCCTCTATCCGATTTTTTTCTTTCCCGCCATGATTGTTCTTTTCATAATTGGTATCCAGCACCTGGCTTATGCCTGGGAAATCGGCGAGCGGACAAGTATGACCATGTGGCGTGTTTCCCTGGTGCCGTTTAAGGCAATCCTGCCTTTGGCGACTTTTCTTTTGATCCTTCAGGGTGTTGTAGAATTTATCCGCACCTGGCAAGTTGCCGTAAGGAGGGAAGACTAGCATGGAATTACAATATCTGGCGCTGATAATGTTCTTTGTCCTTCTGCTGGGCGTCTTTTCCGGCTTTCCCCTCGCCTTTGTCTTAATGGGCACCGGCCTGATCTTTGGCATGGCCGGTTGGGGAACAGCGGTGTTTGATCAGATGGCCTCCCGCACCTTTGGGATCATGGCCAACGATGCCCTAGTGGCGGTGCCTTTGTTTATTTTCATGGGCTACATGATGGATCGCTCCGGCATTGCCGATGAGCTCTTCGGGGCATTGCAGGAGGCCTTAGGAAAATTGAAAGGCTCGCTGGCCATTACCACGGTTGCACTGGGAACCATCCTGGCGGCGACTACCGGCGTGGTGGGCGCCTCGGTAACCATGATGGGCTTGATTACCCTGCCCCCCATGCTCAAGAGAAACTACGATATACCGCTGGCCACGGGGACGATTCTGGCCGGAGGGACATTGGGAATACTTATCCCTCCCAGCGTCATGCTGATCCTGTACGGCCCGATGGCGGGCCTGTCCATTGCCAGACTTTTTGCCGCGGCGATAATGCCGGGGCTTCTTTTGGCCGGGCTCTACATTGCCTATATTGCCATCCGCTGCCAGCTCAAGCCCGAACTCGGACCAGCCTTGCCGAAAGAACAGCGGACAATGACCCAAGCGCAGTTGATAAAGAAACTATCTGTAAGCCTCCTGCCTCCGGTATTGCTGATTTTAGCTGTCCTGGGATCTATTTTCTTTGGACTGGCCGCCCCGACCGAGGCGGCGGCCATGGGAGGGTTCGGCGCCGCGCTTTTGTGCGCCGTTTACGGCAAGCTCACTTGGGCCAATTTAAAGGACGTGGTTTATCTGACCATGAAGGCCTCCGCCATGATTTTGATTCTCACGGTGGGCGCCAACATTTTCACCGGCGTATTTCTGGCTCTGGGCGGCGGGCAGGTTATCGAATCGTTTCTGATGGACACGAACCTTCCGCCGGTTGGCATCCTGGCCTTGGTTATGGTTATCGTCTTTGTCCTGGGGATGTTTGTCGATTGGATTGCCATTTTGCTGATCCTCATCCCGGTGTTGTCCCCCATCATCAAGTCGCTGGGCTTTGACCCGCTGTGGTTTGCCCTCTTGGTTTGTATCAATCTGCAAACCTCTTACCTGACGCCGCCTTTTGCCTATTCTATTTTCTACCTGAAAGGTGTTGCGCCCCCGGGGGTCGAGGTGGCCCATATCTATCGCGGGGTGATTCCGTTTGTTATCCTGCAACTGATCGGCCTGACACTGTGCATAGTATTTCCCAAGATAATAACCTGGCTGCCGGCGCTTATTTACGATTGACGGGAATCTGCTCTTTTTAATGAACTCAATATATCGGGGGGATGCCGCTGGGTGTCCCCCGGTTTTCCATTGGCAAAAACAGGGGGCAAATCTTTGACATTCATTTTCAAATAAGGAGCTTGACCATGCTGCCG
Source organism: uncultured delta proteobacterium (assembly GCA_947085375.1). Lineage (GTDB taxonomy): Bacteria > Desulfobacterota > Syntrophia > Syntrophales > CAMTWB01 > CAMTWB01. Next base: position 9,571 of record CAMTWB010000013.1, on the reverse strand, counting down.
CCTTTTTTTAACGAGAAAATAAACCAATTTAATACGCCGGAAGAACAACAGGAGATGAAAAGGGCGCTCGCCCTGGTTAATTCGCAACTGGGCAGAACTTACGAGCTGGTCATCGGGGGCCGTAAAATAAGGACCACCCGGCTGATCGATTCGCTAAACCCGGCCCGGCCCTCCGAAGTGGTGGGCCGGGTCTGCCAGGCCGATGCGCGACTGGCAAAGCAAGCGATCCAAGTGGCCCACGAAACCTTCACAAAATCATGGCGGCTTTTTCCCGCGGAGGCAAGAGCTCGTATTCTCATTAAGGCCGCGGCAATAATAAGGCGTCGTAAATTTGAGATTTGCGCCTGGCTAGTCGTTGAAGCCAGTAAAAATTGGGTTGAGGCCGCGGCAGATACTGCGGAGGCCGTCGATTTTCTGGAATACTATGCCCGGGCAATGATGGGCTATGCTGGCATCCAGCATTCGGAACCCTGGCCGGGCGAGGAAAACTGCCAGTATTGGGAGCCACTTGGCGTTTGTGTCGTAATCCCGCCCTGGAACTTTCCCTGCGCAATCCTTACCGGAATGGCCGCTGCGGCCATTGTCACGGGCAACACAGTGGTTCTAAAGCCGGCTTCGATTACGCCGGTCATTGGCGCAATTATTGCTGATATCTTTCACGAGGCCGGGTTGCCGCCTGGAGTCCTCAACTTCATTTGCGGCAGCGGCGCTGAAATCGGGGATCTGATCGTCGATCATCCTTTGACCCGTATGATTGCCTTTACCGGCTCCAAGGAAGTAGGTCTTCGGATAGCAAAACGAGCCGCCAGAATCAACAAAGGACAAATCTGGATCAAGCGTCTAATTGCCGAAATGGGTGGGAAAGATACCATCGTGGTGGACGAAACCGCGGATCTCGATCTGGCGGCGCAAGAGATCTGCACTTCCGCTTATGGCTACCAGGGCCAGAAGTGCTCGGCCTGCTCGCGGGTTGTCGTAATAGAAAATGTCCACGACCGGCTTCTGGAGAGGGTAAAACTATTGGCTGAATCGCTGGTCATAGATGACCCCAGAAAACCCCAGACCAGCCTGGGCGCCGTCTCCAGCGCTCTTGCCCGGGAGAGCATACTGCGATATATCGCTATCGCCAAAAGGGAAAACACATTGGTAACCGGCGGTGAAACAGTGGCGGGAGAAGGCTATTTTGTCCAGCCAACGATCTTCAAGGACGTAAAACCCAGAGACATAATCGCCCAGGAAGAGATTTTTGGGCCGGTTTTGGCTTTCATCAAAGCCAGCAACTTTGAGGAGGCCATTGCAATTGCCAATAACACCGAATACGGCTTGACCGGCGCGGTCTTTTCCTCTGACCGCGGACGTCTGGAATATGCCCGGCGGGAATTTCATGTAGGCAATCTCTACTTCAACCGCAAATGCACCGGGGCTATGGTAGGGGTGCAGCCCTTCGGGGGCTTCAATATGAGTGGAACCGATTCCAAAGCAGGAGGCCGGGAATATCTCCTGCTTTTCCTGCAGGGCAAATCGGTGACGGAACGTTTTTAAATTCTTCCCTCTGTTGACGAGGGAAAACATGACGAAGCCGTAAAAAGTCATCAAACATCGTTTGCCAAGTTGCTGCCAATTGTGATAGCCAGGAGGCTCTAAAACCATACTGAAATGGGGAGGAGCCTCATGCAGCAGAAGGTTATCATTGACGGAACCCCGCTTAGCTTTTGGCGGGAGAAGCGACTGTCCGCAAGCGGGGCCGGCACACTTCTTTTTGTGCATGGATCGGGGGGCGATTATACCTCCTGGCGGGAGCAGCTGGCCAGCTTCAAAGGCGAAAGCGACGCTCTGGCAGTAGAGCTTCCCGGTCATGGCGAATCCGGGGGGGAGGCTGAGGAAGATGTATTCGCCTATGCCGCCTGGATCAAAAGGGCCTGCGACAATCTGGGCCTGGCAAGGCCCATTCTCATCGGCCACTCACTGGGCGCGGCGGTTTGCCTGGCTGCGACCTGCAAAAACCCGGAGGCCTTTGCCGCGCTGGTCCTGGTCGCCGGCGGCGCCAGGTTTATGGTGGATCAAGCGCTTTTGGATAAATTGCAGACCAATCCTGCCGAAGTCATTTCTTTGGTGGGTGCGGTAGCCCTAGCCAAAAGGAACCGTGAGCGGCTGTCCTCCTTTTTACTCGCGCAACTAAGCAGATCCCGGCCCGGCGTGCTCTACCGGGATCTTTTGGCCTGCAGCCGTTTTGACCTGACCGGCAAGCTCACCGGCCTCACCTTGCCAACAGCGGTCATCTGCGGGCTCGATGACCGATTGACCCATCCCGATCTTTCCCGATATCTCAAGGATCATATTCCGGGGGCGGTCCTTTCTCTTATCCCGGAGGCGGGTCATTTTGTGATGTTGGAAGAGCCGGTGGAGTTTAATCGTATTTTGCGGGAATTTATCAGCTTACAGGAAAGAAGCCATGTTTGAAGAAGTTTCGGGAAGCAGTCTGATATATCCACTATTGGCTGGCTTGGTCAAGATAGTCAATTTTGCCCTCGATATTTACATGTGGCTCATCATTATCCGGGCGCTTTTGAGCTGGGTAAATCCCGATCCCTATAACCGGTTGGTGAGATTTATCTATCGCCTGACCGAACCGGCGCTGGCTCCCATCAGGAAGCTTTTGCCGATGCAGGCAGCGGGCATTGACCTTTCCCCAATGCTGGCCATTGTAGCCATCATGATCTTGCAGGGCCTTTTTCTCGTCCTGATGAAACAGCTCTTTGTCATACTCAAGTGAAAGAGGCAGTCATTGAACTTAAGCGGGGCAGCTAACCCACTGCTGGAATCAGAAGGTGAAAAGCCACCAACCGAAAATGGCCGGGTAGTGCGAGCGGCGGGGATAGTCGGCGCGGCCACATTGCTTTCCCGGATTTTTGGCTTCCTTCGGGACATGGTGGTTGCGGCTTACTTCGGCGCCGGGCTGGTGGCTGATGCCTTTTTCGTTGCCTTTCGGATACCGAATCTGCTGAGGCGTCTTCTGGCTGAAGGGTCCCTCACGGTGGCCTTTGTCCCTGTTTTCACCGAATATCTCCAAAAAAAATCAAAAACAGCTGCCCTGGAGCTGGCCAATGTGGTCTTCACCGCCCTGTCGATAGTCCTGGTACTGGTCTCCCTGGCGGGAGTGCTCTTGTCACCGCTGATCGTCGCTGTCATGGCCCCTGGTTTTGTCAGCCATGCTGTCCAATACGACCTGGCGGTATTTCTTACCCGCCTGATGTTCCCCTACATCTTTTTCATCTCTCTGGTCGCCCTGTGCATGGGGATACTCAATTCCCTGCGCCACTTTGCCGCGCCCGCCCTTTCTCCGGTCTTGTTGAATGTGGCGATGATCGCCTCGACCATATTGCTGCAGGATTTTTTTTCCGAGCCCGTTTACGCCCTGGCGGTGGGGGTTATGGCCGGTGGTGCGCTGCAACTGGCGATGCAGTGGCCATTTCTCTTGAAGATGGGGGTCAAGCTGAAACCAAACTTCAATTTCAGCCACCCGGGTCTAAAAAGGATCGGCCTGCTAATGCTGCCGGCCATGTTCGGCGGGGCCGTCTATCAGATAAATATTTTAATCGGCACCATCCTGGCATCGCTGCTCCCTTCCGGCAGCGTTTCTTACCTGTACTATGCCGATCGACTGGTGGAACTACCCTTGGGAATATTCGGCATCGCCATCGGAACCGCTGCCCTGCCCAGCCTTTCGCGTCTGGCAAGCCAGGGAGATATGGGAGAATTCAAAAAAACCATGGCTTTTTCGCTGAGGCTGATTTTTTTTGTAACTATTCCGGCAACGGTGGCTCTCATCCTGCTGGGCGAGTCCATTATTTCCGTCCTGTTTCAACGGGGCGCCTTTGACGCCCTCGATACCGTCAAAACAAATGAGGCACTGCTCTGCTATGCTCTGGGCCTCTGGGCATTTTCCAGCATCCGGGTGGTAGTTTCCGCCTTCCATTCCTTCCAGGACATGCGCACCCCCCTGCGGGCGGCGGTTTTGGCGCTCGGAGTAAACGTTGTCTTGAGCCTCGCTCTGATGTATTACCTGCAACATGCGGGATTGGCCCTGGCAACTTCCCTGGCCTCGGCGGTGAATGTGATTACCCTCTACGTAATTTTACGCCGCCGGGTCGGCGTTTTCCTTCAGAATGATTTTTTCCGTTCTTTGGTCAGGATCGTTTCCGCTTCCCTGGTAATGTGGGGGGTGATTGCTCTGGTTGGCCTTCTTTTCCCCTGGGATCTGCAGGCCGGCTTCCGCCAGCGGGCAACATATCTCTTTTTGGCGATTACCGGGGGGCTGGGCGGCTTCCTTGCTGCGGCCTATCTTCTCAAGTGCGAGGAAATAGTTCACCTGGCGGCGATGATAAAAAGAAAGACGATGGGACTCCCGGGGCAGCGATGAGCAGCAATTTAGCTGCTGAAAGCACACAGAAATCTTGATAGATGTAATTTTTAGTGATAATGGCGGTTCATAAAGACAGTTGAACTGGAAAATAATCTTGGGGAGCAAGGCAATGGAGATCAGAATAATTGAACAGCCGTCGGAGCTGAAAAAGGACAAGCCGGCAGATGAATCGAAACTGGGGTTTGGCAAGCTATTTACGGATCATTTTTTCACCATGAAATATCATAGCGACCGGGGATGGCATGAGCCAGTAATTGAGCCCTACCGTCCGCTGTCACTGGAACCAACCGCCATGTGCCTTCACTATGGACAGGAAATATTTGAAGGTTTAAAGGCCTACCGGGGAGAGGATGGTTCCATCTACCTCTTTCGACCTCAGGAAAACATCAAACGGATGAATGCCTCAGCGGAGAGGATCTGCATGCCTGGCATCGATGAGGATATTTTTCTGGCAGCCCTGACAAAACTGGTGATTCATGAACGACAATGGATACCTAAAGGCAAGGGAACTTCCCTTTATATCCGGCCGACAATGATTGCAACCGAGGCAGCCCTGGGAGTGCATCCGGCCAATGAGTACCTCTTCTTCATCCTGACGGGTCCGGTGGGTGCCTACTACCCCGAAGGTTTCAGCCCAACTAAGATATTTGTAAGCGAAGAATATGTCCGCGCTGCCCCCGGCGGCACGGGAAGCGCCAAAGTGGCGGGAAACTATGCCGCCAGTCTCTATGCCAGCAGATTGGCCGCCGCCCGTGGTTTTACGCAGGTGCTATGGCTCGATGCGGTGGAAAGGAGATACATCGAAGAAGTAGGCACAAGCAACATCTTTCTCATCATCAACGATGAGATAATCACTCCGCCTCTGACCGGCACAATCCTCCCCGGGGTTACCCGGGACTCGGTAATTCGAATCTGCCGCCACTGGGGTCTTACCGTCCGGGAAAGAATGATCACGATTGAAGAGTTGATCGCTGCCCAGGGGGACGGATCATTAAAAGAGGTTTTTGCATCGGGCACGGCGGCAGTGGTCTCCCCGGTGGGACTCATCCACTACCGGGGCGCTGATTACCCGATCAACCAGGGCCAGACCGGGGCCATGACCGAAAGGATTTACAACGAACTGATGGATATTCAGTACGGCCGCAAGGATGATCCCTTCGGCTGGCGCGTGAAGATCTGGCCGTAATGCTGACTAGGCGGTAATAACTCCGATTTCCCCTCCCCCGATGGGAGGGTCAAGGGGAGGGGGATGTAAGTATTCGATATATCGACTATTATCCTCATCTCCCCTCAAGTGAGAGCGGGCCTTTTGACTTTTTACCGCGTCGTCAATACTGTCTAAACGCGGTATCTTCCATGATTACCCTCTCATAGATTTGCAATCCACAATATTGTGGAAATGGCTGTTGATAACTATGTTGATAAACCGGCCAAGCCTTCGAATCAGTCATCTTTTTAACAGATTGCCTAAGGCTTAGGCAGGCAAATAGATAAGTAATTTCAAGTGCTTGGCCGATGCATTGACGTTTTAGCAACTTAGAGGGGCAAATGAAACGCCTGTTATTATCCAATTATAATTCATGCCAAAGTTAACCGTTATGAAAAATTTTTGGGATATTTGTTTGCTTAGCATAAAGGCCAGGAAAATCTTTGCCTTAACTTACCTGGCAGTCGTTTTTCTTCTGGTTTCCTTTTGGTGCCTGCCGGCGAGTGCCGTGTCGCTTGAGAGCGTCATAAAAGAAGTCCAGGACAGATACGATAGGACCATTGATTTTAAAGCCCACTTCGTCCAGGAATCAACCCTCAGAGCTGTCAATAGAGTAGAGAAGGAAGAGGGAACGGTTTATTTTAAGAAACCCAAGCGGATGAGATGGGAGTACACGAGACCCCCAGGCAAGCTTCTGGTTATAAGTCCGGAGAAGGCCTGGCTGTATCTGCCGGAGGATCGTCTGGTCTATATTCAGGACGCGGAGAGGATGTTTCAGTCTCGTCTGGCAATCAAGTTCATCACCGGTGTGGGACGTCTGACCGATGATTTCCAGCTGAGCTTCAGCACTTCGCAAAAGACGGACCGGGAAGGAAATTATCTCTTGACCCTGAATCCCAGGGAACCCAGCCCGGAAATTGATAACCTTACCATTGTCGTGGACAAGACAAACTATTCCATCCTCCAATTCAGCATGAGCGACTTTGCCGGCAACATCACGAGAATCGAGTTTCGGAACCTGGTGATCAATTCGAAACTCCCGGACCGCCTTTTCAGGTTTACTGTACCCAAGGGAGTGGAGGCCGTCTCTCTGCCCTGAGCGCTTTTCTTTTCGTCTTGTCCAACCATAACGGCTCACAAGGGCAGGAAGGAAGCAGCATGGAAATCAACCTGACCGGGTTGGATCTGCAAAATGAAGATACCCCCCGGGAGTGGATAGAAACCAATGGCCGGGGCGGTTATGCCGCAAGCACCATCCAGATGTGCCACACGAGAAAATATCACGGTCTTCTGGTGGCCAATCTCAAAGAGCCACGGGGAAGACACGTTTTGTTGTCCAAGTTTGAAGACAGTGTAAGAGTTGGTGATTCCGAGATATTCCTTTCTGCGCACCATTACCCAGGCTTTAATTTCCCGCCCGGTAAATTTCCACTGAAGGAATTTAGACAAGGCCTGTATCCGAGCTTCCGTTACGAAAAGGACAGGATCGAGGTGCTCAAGTCGATCGTCTCCGTTTTTGGTCAAGACCAAACCCTGCTTAGATATGAAATCCTGGCCGCGCCTGATTCCGGTGTGCTGCGGCTGCGCCCCTTTCTTGCCTGCCGTGGCTATCATTGCCTGGCCAGGGCAAGCGAAGGCGGCAACTGGAAAATCGAGGAAATAAAAAACGGACGTTTCATTACGCCTCCATCGGATTTACCCGGGATTTTCATAACCATAAACACACCGTTTAAGTTTGTCTCCGCACCCGGCTGGTACTATAATTTTGAGTACCCCGAAGAACGAAACCGGGGTTACGACTGGCGGGAGGATCTTTATCAGCCGGGGCTGTTTGAAATTCCGATTGTAGCGGGCAGTGTGGTCTTGGTAGCGATATCCCTTATTGCGCCCGTCATGGAACCGGCTAATCTTTGGCGGGAGGAAGACAGAAGGCGCCAGGGCCAAGAGGATCGCCTTTCCACCCTGCTTGTGGGATATGACCAGATAGACCAGGCCAACCTTAAAATACTGATCCGGGCTGCCCGGCAATTCGTCATCCGCACCCCCGAAGGACGGGCGGCAGTCGTCGCCGGGTACCACTGGTTTACCGACTGGGGCCGGGACACCCTCATTTCCCTGCCCGGACTGACCTTCTGTCAGGGTCGCCTGGACGAGGGCCTGGAGATTTTGACGCAACTGGGCCGGCATGAAAAGGGAGGACTGCTGCCGAACTACTTTTCCGAAGACAGCCCGGAAAATCCATACAATACCATTGACAGCCCGCTGTGGTTTTTCTGGGCCTGCCAGCAGTACCTTATTTTCGGCGGCAGCCGGGAGGTGTTGAAAGCAGAGTTGTGGCCGGTAATGAAGAGGATCATCCAGGCCTTTCTAGCCGGAACCAGCTACGATATTTATGTAAACGCGCAAGGCCTGTTGCACGGCGGGAACAAAAACACCCATCTTACCTGGATGGACGCCTGCGTCGGGGGAATCCCGGTCACCCCCCGTCATGGCTATGCGGTGGAAATCAATGCCCTCTGGTACAATGCCCTTGGTTTTTTTCTGGAACTGGCGGATTGCTTCGGAGAAGAGGATTCTCACATCAGGGAGCTGTTTGCTAAGCTCCAAAGGGCGTTTCACGAAACCTTCTGGCTGGAAGAGCGGGGCTATCTGGGCGATGTCTGCAACGACGGCCGGCTTGATCCCGCCTTAAGGCCGAATCAGCTTCTGGCGGTTTCCCTGCCTTACTCGCCGCTTAAAATCGAGCAGGCGAGGTCCGTTGTGGCGGCGGTGCGCGAACAGCTCTTGACTCCGGTAGGTCTGCGCACCCTGGCTCCGGATTCGACCTACTATCAGGGCCGCTACGGGGGGGATCAGGCAACCAGAGACCGGGCCTATCATCAGGGAACAGTATGGCCCTGGCTTTTGGGGCCTTTCGGCGAGGCCTGGCTGAGGGTTTCTGAGGATCGGGAAAATGCCCGGCAATTTCTCCTGGAACTGCTGCGCAACCTGCTGAAAGAACAATTCCGGGTTGCGGGTATCGGAACCGTCTCAGAAATATTCTCCGGGGATCAACCCCACCAGCCACAAGGCTGCATATCTCAGGCCTGGAGCATCGCCGAAATCATCCGCCTGTATTGCCTGCTTGGTAATCGAAGGACATCATACGATTAATTGTCGTCAGGCTGCCGGGAATCAATATTATGTCCCCGATTACTCCGATTACTATGCAGCTCCGGCGAGATGCGCACCATAAAACCGACCGGTAAAGGGCTTGTTGGGCGCTTCGCCCCGCTCGGAGCAGCTTGCCAGGTAGAAATCAACCGCCTCCTCAAATGCTTGGCGCACATCCTGTACCGATTCTCCGTGAAAGGTAATCAAATCGCTGATGCCGGCCACGCGGCCCACAAAGCAGCCGTCTTCGTCGCTGTATTCGATCTGGGCGGAATAGCCTTTGTGCATCATTGGTTTACTCATGGTTTCACCTCCAATTTTTCAAGAAATTCACGAGCAGCGCGAACTTGGTATGGCTTGGCTTCCTTACCCGGGTGCGGGCGGTGAAAGTCGGCCCGCAGGTCGTTGCGCTTGAAACCCACCCTTGATCCTGCCCCTTCGATAACTTCGCAGCCCACAGCGATAAGCAGCGACTCAATCCTGCACCATTCTAGCGCTCGCGGCGGCGGCTCGGCAAAGATCGCTGATAGGGTTTTCCTCTGTGCGCTGTTCATGCTTGTTTTGATACTAATAATGGTGTTATTTGTCAAGTGTGAGGAATCGGGGGACATAATGAGATTAATTGTCGTCATGCTGCCGGGAATCTATATTATGTTAGAATGCATAAGTAAAGAAGGTTGAAGGAAACCTCCAGGTGGTGCAAAATGCTTGAAGCAAGAAGCTGGATCGAGATGGTCTCGTCCAGAAGCAAACCACAAGGAGGTTTCCATGAGCGCACTGTACTACAT
>CAMTWB010000012.1:0-45573 GCA_947085375.1 uncultured delta proteobacterium | reverse complement strand
TATCTGTCCTTCGGTCGTTACAATCCTTGGGGCGCTGTCTGGCAAAATCTTTACCGGGGGTTTATGATCCCCATTATGTAGGAAGATGGTAAGAGGGCGATTTTCCGAGTTCCTCATTGAAGATTTTGCAGAAAGAGGGGGGGGTGCGTCTAAAAAATGCCTATTCTCAGTATTTTTGACGACTTGAAGCATCACACACCTCGTTTAACGCCGGTTGACATGCAGACCACCCTGTCTTCTGCTGAAGGCGGCGGAGTCAGGTGTCGCTTTTTGGCTATTTGAGACAGTAAGCACATATTATGCCACGGATTCAGGAAATCTATTTCCAGGGAAGAAGACTCAATTACGTCACACATCATGTTCGTACCGCCAGATTTAATGCAATTCCAGGTCGCCGCTGGCAGATATTAAGGGGCAAACACGGAAAGTAAAACGAAGTTCCGCCCAATCCCAAACTCACATAAAACAGAGCCAATTGCAAAACTCTCAATTCGTCGCAAGTTGAGACTTTTGCAATTGGCTCATTTTTTTAACCTGACCGACAAGATACAGCGAGCCCGCAATTACAATGAGGTCGTCCGGCCTGGCCCGGCAAAGGGCCATTGCAATCGCCTGGGCCGGATTTTCTATGCCGAGGACCTCCCGACAATGGGGCGCCGCAAGCTGTAAAAGAGAAGCCGGCGATACCGCCCGGGACGAGTCAGGTTTGGTAATGATGAGGCTGTCGGCCATTTTGGCCAGCATCCGAAGCATGGGCCGGTAATCCTTGTCACCCAAAACGCCAAAAATGACGATCAGTCTGCTAAAGGAGAAATCCCTTTTCAAGGTGGCAGAGAGAATTTTTACCCCCGCCGGATTATGAGCGCCGTCAAGCAGGATCTGCGGCCGCTCATTAACCAGCTCCATACGACCCTCCCAGCGGACATTAGCCAGCCCGGAGCGAATCGCCTCCTCGTGGATGACAAATCCTCTTGCCGCCAGCTCCCGGCTTGCCACTACCGCCAAAGCGGCGTTTTCCTGCTGGTGCCTGCCAATCAGGGCGCACTTGAGCCTGCGAATGGCTGCGCCTTCATCCCCAACGGAAAATGTCCCATCCCGGTGCCGAACGAGCTTAATTTCCTGCCCCAGTCGTTTCAAGCGAGCCTTTTTCTGGTGGCAAGTCTTCTCCAGCACATCCAGCACCCCGCTGTCTTTGGCTGCCGTAAGACATAGGCCCCCATCCTTGATGATGCCGGCCTTCTCCCCGGCAATCTTAACTACGGTATTGCCCAGATATTCCATATGGTCCAGGGCAACGTTGGATATTATCGATACCAGAGGGGTCACGACATTGGTTGCATCCAGGCGCCCCCCCATCCCGACCTCGAGAACCGCAATGTCCACCTTCTGTTGCTGGAAATAGACAAAGGCTGCGGCTGTGATAAATTCAAAGTAGGTCAGCTCTTGCGTTTGGCGGCCCTTGAGCAGAGAGACAATTGCCGACATGTCGTCCGGTGAAATCATCTGGCCGTTGATCCTGATTCTTTCCCGGACATCAACCAGATGGGGAGAAGTGTAGAGCCCCACCCGCCAGCCGCCCTCTTTGATAATCGCCGCCATCATGGCGGATATCGATCCCTTGCCGTTGGTCCCTCCGATCAAAACCGAGGGATAGGCCCGCTGGGGATTGCCGAGACGCTCCAGAAAGCAACTGATCGGCGCCAGCCCCAGATTGATATTGTTGACGTTGAAAAGCGCCAACTCGTCCAGATAGCTCTTGTAATTCGTTTCGCTCATCACAAAAATTATTCTCAATAGGAATAGGTTACTGCACAACCGAAGGACAGCCGGTCCAGATACCGTCCCTCCACGTTGAGCCTAAACCCGCGGGTTAACGGCACCTCAAATCCGGCAAAACCTCCCAGCGCCGCCTTATTGGTCATCAAACCTTGCGTCAGCAAAACATCGGAGAGATTGGAAGCAGCTCTGATACTGGCCTCCGAATATTGGAGGCAGGGACCGATGTAGGTCTTTATCCCCTGCGGCAAAAGCGTCTGGAACGAAAGACCGAAATTTGCCTCCCATATGTTTTGGATTTTAACTTTCTCCCCCAAAGGAACACCCCCCCGGGAGCCGGAAACATAATCTTCGAAGCTGCGGAAATAATAGCTTCCCTGAACAAAAGTTCCTACGCCGAAATTGCTTTGCAGCGGGAAGAACAGTTTGGCTCCTAACGTACCAAAATATCCCCCGGCGTCGGTAAAATCCTTTTTCTTCGTTATTGTGGCCGGGTGGGTCGAACTGAAGGCATCGCTTATTTTCAATCCGGACATTCCGATACGGCCATACACCTCAAAGCGATCGGCAACGCCGTAACCAAGCTCCGAGTACAGCTGATTCTCCCGCCGCACCAGTTCGAAGTCGTTACGATATATCCCCTCGTGAAACCAATAGCCAAGGCCGGTGTGTATCCCCTTCTCCCCCCTGGTTATTGGTTGCGGGGGACCAAAGGGGCCAGCCAATACACCGGGCGCCCCGTAAAAAAACCAGACCAAAAGAACTATCAAAATGCCTCTGAAAGCTTTCGTAGTAAATCCTCCTTGGGGTCATTTGTCGCGCTGTGGCTAATCACCAGGCGGCAGATTTTTCGTACTCTTCCGTTTTATCTTCTGGAAACGGTACTGAACGTAGGCGTCGCGCAACGCAATGTAGGGGTCAACTGCGGCCTTTTTCAGGGCTTCGTAATCGCCGATATTGAGTGAAACGTGATTTACCCGTTCCAAAACCCGGGCGCCGGACTGAGCGGCCTGGGGTTGCAGATAAGACAGGGGCTGGAGGAAAAAATCCCCTACCATCCCCAGAGTATCCCGCGGGCTGGATGGCCCGAAAAGGGGCCAGTTGATGAAGAATCCCGGGCCCAACCCGTAAACGCCCAGGGTTTGACCAAAATCCTCATCCTGTTTGGCGAGGTTTATATCTTTACGGGAAGCGGGATCCAGCAAGCCGCCGACTCCCCACAGCGTATTGACGGCAAAACGTCCCAGTTCGTTTGCCGCCCCCCGAAAATTGCCCTGCAGGAGACTGTTGACAAAGCGGATGGGAAAGGCCAGATTGGAGAAAAAATTGGCAACGCCTATTCGGGCCGGTTCGGGGACTACCCGGCTGTAACCCTGAGCAACGGGCTTGAGAACCCAAAAGTACAGCCGATCGTTGAAATGATACATGGCCCTGTTGAACGGCTCCAGAGGATCGGCAATTGTAAGTTTTTCCTTACTTTTATCTGCGGTTTCGTCCGGATCATCAAAATGTTCGATATCACCGTATTCGTCGTCATAACCCTGGCTATATTCGTCGGAAAGGGGCGTTTCAGCCCCCTGGGGCTGTTTTGGGACCGGGGGAATAACCGACTGGGCCAGGGAAACAGTCTCCGTCGCCCTTGGGGCAGGCACTGCCGGCAAAACAGACGATGCAGCGCTGCCGGCCTGCTTATGGGCACAGCCCCCGGCAATAAAAATGAAACAGAGAGTAAAAAACAAGAACCGTTTAGGCATCAAGTTTGTCCGTCATCCTCCATTCCAGTAATAAAGAGCATGGCAAGAAGGCTATCACTGTTCCTTTACTTTCTTGCGAAGAGTTTCCAGCAACTGTTCGGGGGTGTTTTTTACCAGAATATCATTAAATTGAGTACGGTAATTTTGGACCAGGCTCACGTTCTCCACCACAACATCATATACCTTCCAGACGCCGTCCTTGCGGATCATCCGATAAATAATCGGTATTTCTTTGGATGCGGTAACGACCCTCGTCTGTACCTCCACCTGGTTTTCCGCCAGCGCAGTTTCTCGATCGAAGATAATCTTCTCGTTGGTATAGTCCAGGATCTTGTCGGCGTAAGCCTTCTCGAGAATCTGCCGAAACAAGGGCACAAACTCCTTACGCTGGGGGACGCTGAGATTGTTCCAGTTTCTGGCCAGTGCGCGTCGGGAAAGCTCTACCTCATCGAACATCTTTTCGTAGAGAACCCGCAGTCTTTCCTTTTTCGCCTCTTTGGCTGCTTCCGGTTTAAGCTTGGGGTCGCGTAAAATATCGAGAACCTTGTCCACCGTATCTTTCAGCGCATCAAGCGGCGGACCGGCCCAAGTGGCAGCAGCAAATAACATCATCCCCAGAGTCGCAATCGTCACCCATACAATCAGGTATCTTTTCATGGCATTACCTCCCTTAAGAGGGCGTCTTATTTTTTCTTCACTTCACCAAACGCATACTTGCTTACCAAATCAGCAATATCCAGTGGCGGCTGCGTTTCGGTTATTATGCCGCCAGCTGCAAGAATTTCCCCGCTGCCGCCGGGATCAATGCTCAGGTGCATATCGCCGATCAGTCCTTCCGTTTTGATGGAGGCAATGGCATCATCGTAAATTCTGATCCCCGAATGAATCCATAGCTTCACCAGTGCCTTGTTATTTTCCTGGTCAAAACTTAGTTCTTGCACTTGTCCTACCCGGATGCCGGCAATATAGATCGAGCTGCCGACCCGCAGGCCTGTAACCGTGGTAAAGCGGGCAAAAAGCGGGTAGCCCTTGTCGCCAAAAAGAGAGATATCTCCCAGCTTGACCGTCATGTAGGCCAGCGCCAAAAGCCCAAAAACGAGAAAAATGCCCACCGTGGTTTCCATGGAATATTTTTTCATTTAGTTGCCTCACCTCCCCCGCTACACCGATGACACATAATTTCCTTCTGGGCCGCTCTTGCCCTCGCAATGACCTGATCTATGTCGGCAGCCGGGTGGCCCTGGGCCACTCCGGCATGAATGGTAAACTCAAAGTGCTCTTGGGCATTATGTTGTTTAGTATTTTTGTCCAGGATATCGCAAATGGCATTTGCTTTCAGGTCCGCGACAAAATCCCTGATCGTCATTTCGGCTTCCGCCAGATCCGAATAAGGAAGGGCCGTTATAAACTCATTGGCCTGGCGGCGAGTGGAAAATCCCCCTATGGCGCCGAAGTGCCTTCCTAGGGAAACACTGACCGCCCGGACCAAGAGCTCGGCCGTTGCATGATTAAGCCTTGCCTGCGAGCTTCCCGGCCAGTTCAGGGTAAAAACTACCAGTGTATAGGCGCCTTCCTGCTTTCTGGGCTTCAACTGGGCATGATGCATGGATTTGAACTGTCGAATTGAATACAGTCCAGTCAATTCCTTCTGCAGAGCCTCGAGACTATGGATCACCTCATCCTGGAAGGGATGCTGAAAATTTTCCAGCTCTTCCGGTGAACCCTGAAATACGATTTTGCGGTCATAAAGGGCCAGTATCCGGTTGGATATAAAGTATACATCGGGAATCTCGTGGCTCACCAATATCGCCGTAAAAGCAAACTTTTTCTGGTACTGGGCAATCATCCCGAGAATGGTGTTCTTGCGGACCGGGTCCTGGCCGGTCGTGGGTTCATCAAAGAGGACAATCTGGGGATCGGTCACCAGGGCCCGGGCCAGGGCCACTCGTTTTTGCATTCCGCCCGAGAGTGCCGCCGGGTAACGATCACGGGCCTCCTCCAGTTCCATCTGTTTAATCCGAACCATAACCCTACGGTCGATCTCCTTTTTTTTCAAGTTCGTCGTCTCTATTAAGGGAAGGGCAATATTTTCATAGACCGTCATGGAATCGAAAAGGGCATTACTTTGAAACATGTAGCTTATCTTGCGTAAATGATCTAATCGGGCACTTTTTTTCATGTCCTCAAGAGCCTGGCCCCGAATCAAGATCGAGCCTTCATCGGGTTTCATGAGACCGACGATATGCTTCAGGAGGACGCTTTTACCGGAACCACTGAGGCCGATAATGGTTGTTATCTCTCCCTCAAATATCTGCAGGTTCACTCCTTCGAGGACCGGCCGGCCATCGAAGCGTTTCGTTACATCCCGAAATTCGATCAAGGGTGCTGTCATGACGGCCTCATATAAGCAATGATGTCACGACATAGTCTGAAATCAGAATCAGGACGCAGGAGATGACCACCGCCGAAGTTGTGGCCAGACCCACGGCCTTGGCCCCGTGGCTGTCGGAACGTAAATGGGCAAAATATCCCTGATAACAGCAAACGGTGGAAACGAGAATGGCAAATACCAGGGATTTTACCAAACCATCGATAATATCCCTCATATCAACACTGGCCTGAACGCGGTAGATATAGGCGCTGGCATCGGCCCCCATGAGAACCACCCCCGAAATGTAGCCGCCGACGATGCCAATAAGATCAAACATTACCGTAAGGAGGGGGAAACTGATGATGGCGGCGGCGATACGCGGGCTGATAAGATACCGGATGGGATCAATACGCATGGTGTCCAAGGCGTCGATCTGCTCGGAAATGCGGAGAATGCCGATCTCGGCGGCAATCGCCGATCCCGCCCGGGCGGCAATCATGATGGCCGTAAGCACCGGTCCCAACTCCCTAATCAGGCTCAAGGCCACCAGAGTGCCCAAGGCGCCCACCGCGCCCACCCGCACCAGGGCGTGGTATGATTGCAGCCCGAGAACCATGCCGGTGAAGAGCCCGACCAAAAGAATGATCAGTACCGACCTGGCCCCGATATAGTAGGTCTGCTGGACTACCCGAGAGAATTGTTTTGGTCTTATAACATTCAGCAAAGCCAGGATAAAAAAAATCCCTGCTGCGCCTGTATTATTGACCCAGCCCAAGGCTGCCCTGCCAAAAGCGGCCAAGGCAGAACCCAGGAAACTAATGAGCCCTGTTGCCGCATGATTGGGCGCGAGGTTCTGACTTTCTTGATCAGCAATCATTGCTCGTTTACCTTAACTTGCTTCCCCCAGGGCATTGGTCCTAAGCCGTATTTTGCCGTCACTTTTTATCTTCTAAAAGTAAGATTGTCAAATCAATTCCAGCCAGGGGGTGTGCGACAAAAATGTTGGTATCCTGTTCTTGCAGAGACTTATCCCCCCTTTCCCAAAGGGGGGCAGGGGGGATTTATAATAAAAGCAAGATGTTATTTATTATCCGTCAAATCTACCTAGAACCCCTTTTTGCTAAAGAAGGGAAAAAAACAGCTCTACCCATAAATTTGTCGCAGACCCCCGGCCAGGCGGCAGTTAAGAATTAAAATGACGGGGGCCGAGACTTTTGTCTTACTTGGCACTATCACCTCTGGCAGTAAAGCTTCTTAAGTTCGGTAAAATGATCCCGCTGATTATCAGAACCATTCCTAACATCTGATTAAAGAAAATCTGCTCCCCCAGCAGTAGATAGGCGACAATGACTACGGAAACAGGCTCAAAAGTCGAAAAGATGGAAACATAACTGCTACCGACCTTTTCTAATGCTTTAAAATTAAAGACATAGGAAACTGCGGTCGGAATCAGCCCCAAAGCCAGGCCGATGATGAGCTGTTCCACCCCGGAATCCAGAATTTTCAATGGGTTATGGAATATACTGAAGGTAAGTCCCGCAAAAAGGGCCATGTAGAAGGTCATGACGATGGGCTTTTGGCCCCGCAGAAAAACATGCGCCAGGATCATATAACCACTGAAAACAATCATATTCAAAAGGGCATATATTATTCCTAGAGAGTTTAGCCTTTGGGTAAAGGCATCGAAAAAGACCAAAGATGAACCGGCAAGGATCAGGACCAGCGACAAAAGTACGGCACCGCCCAGACGCTGCTTGAAAAGATATGCTGCCGCAAGAGTTACTACGACGGGGTAGAAATATACAATCAGCAAGGTGGTAGAAACAGGAATATGCTTGATGGCCGCAAAAAAGGTGAAACCCGCCAAAAATTGAAAGACTGCTCCCAAAAGAGCAGTCTTGAACAGGGTATGACCGCTCACCGTAAGAGAACGACGGTCGGTGAAAAAGAGGTAGCCAAAGAGAATTGCCGCTCCAAAGGACCATCGGTTCTGGAGCAATTCCAGTTCCGTCATCCCCGCCCGATAGCCCAGCTTACCCAAAATTCCCAAAAGCGCCATCGAGAAGGCCGAAACGATCGTAAAAATCAAGCCCCGAGTTAGCGCCGCCCTGGTTATTTCCACCTCAAACTCCTTCGCAACCGGTTTAGCTTCCAACCTGCTATATGGCATTTGCTGCTTCTTGTAAAGGCGGGGAGACGGGTGTGCGACAAATTTATGGGGAAATCGGTTTTTCTCCCCTCTTGAGCATTGAGGGGTTCTAGGGAGATTTGACGGATAATAAATAACCTCTTGCTTTTATTATAAATCCCCCCTTCCCCCCTTTGGGAAAGGGGGGATAAGTCTCTGCAAGAACAGGATACCCACCTTTTTGTCGCAGGCCCACCATGAGGTTTATATTTGACTTGGGCATTCTGCTATGTGATAAGGAGGCGCCAAAAAACACCCTTGCGAAGACAAGGATGCCGCGGTAAAGCACACCAGCATTATAGGGCTTAACGTCTCATGGCAGCAGAAAATCTTCTTGTTTTTGACCTCGATGGGGTCATTGTCGATGTTTCCCGTTCCTACCGGGAAGCGGTGCGTAAAACCGTCCGCCTTTTTTTTGCCGGCGCCAGGGACGCTGGCCGCCTGCCCGATCCCCTTTTCCCTCTGGACGATCTGGCCCGGCTGAAGCAAACCGGCGGCCTGAATAACGACTGGGATCTCACCGTCCAAGCCCTGAGTCTTCTTTTCACCAAAGTTACTGTTCCGGACACCTACGCTCCCCCAGAAGTTTCTTTTGCCGAAGCCATCGCTGGCTGCGATATTTCCCCGCTGATTGACTTCCTCGCCCATCATCCCAATCCGCTGGGAGAAGTCCTGGACCGACAGGGTAAGGTAGCCTCCCCCCTTGTCCTGGCCTGGTCGCAAGGCGATGTAGGCACGGGAAATCTGGTTAAACAGATATTTCAGGAGATTTACCTAGGAAGGCAACTATTCACTTCCATCTACGGGATCAAGCCTTTCTATCATTTAGGCGATGGACTTATCGATCAGGAAAAACTCTTGATCGATGAAAAAACGCTAAAAGAACTGGCAACGAGATATACCCTGGCCATTGCCACCGGGAGGCCAGCCATAGAAGCGGATTATCCGCTGGACCGATTCTCCATCCGAAGTTATTTCCGGGTGATCGTTTCTCTTGACGATTGTTTGACAGAGGAGAAAAGACTCTTGCAACAGAGTGGACGGAAGGTCAACCTTAGCAAACCTCATCCCTACATGCTGGATATAATACCGCAACTTTTGGGAAGGTCATTTCAAAAATGCTTTTACGTGGGTGACATGCCAGATGACATGCAGGCCGCCCGGTCGTCCCGGGCAGGCTACCTGGGTGTAGGGGTGACGTTTTCGACCTCTGACCCGGAGAGCTTGAGAGAAAAACTGCAGGCGGCCGGCGCGAGCGGAATCATAAGTAAATGCCGCGAGCTTTGTGAATATCTCTGATGGCACTGTAAAGAGTCCATACTGAAAATCTTGACAAACTCGTAAAAAGTCGTCAAATGGCAACCAGGCACGATATTAATCGCAAACGTGAGGAGCGGCATGAACAGTCTGGGAATTTGCATCGGTGCATCCACTTTATCGGCCGTAGGCATTGAAAGTTCTGATAATGATTCAGCAATTATTAACTCCCTCCAGATAAAGCCCCACCACGGAAATCCTCGTCTGGCTCTTAAATACTTGTTGCAGCAAATTAATTATGGCAGCTATCAGCGGATTGTCGTTACCGGCCGGAAATTCAGACATCTTGTCAACCTCACCTCCATATCCGAGGTGGAGGCGATAGAGAAGGCGCTAGAGCGCGTCACCGGCGGGCAGGGGCGCTTTAACGCCGTAGTCAGCGCCGGGGCAGAGTCTTTTTTAGTCTATCTTTTGGGCAAAGACGGCAGGATATCTTCAGTTCAAACGGGCAACAAATGTGCCTCCGGCACCGGCGATTTTTTTGTCCAGCAGCTGGGCAGGATTGGCATTGAGCTTGAAGATTCGTTTGCCCAGGCCAATGGAGAGGCCCCCTATAAAGTATCAGGCCGCTGCAGTGTTTTTTGTAAGAGCGATTGCACCCATGCAACTAACAAGGGGGTGCCAAAAGGCAGGATCGTCGCCGGTCTTTGCGAAATGATGGCCGGAAAAATTCTGGAAATTCTGAAACAGACGCCGCGCAACAGCCTTGTTTTGATCGGGGGAACCGCGCAAAATCCGATCATGGTGGAGTTTCTCAGCAAGGAAATAGAAAATCTGCTTGTGCCCGCCGAAGCTCCCTATTTTGAGGCTTACGGGGCCGCTCTGTGGGGGCTGGACAATGATACGAAAGCCCCGCCCAACAAGGATGAGCTTTTCCAAGATGTCAAAAGCTCCTTTTCTTTTCAGCCGAAATTATTGGATTTTCTCCACCTGGTGGATTTTAAGACCACCTCGCATGGCAAGGCCCAAGCCGGCGATGAATGTATCATCGGCCTCGATGTAGGATCTACGACTACCAAAGCGGTGCTGCTGAGGCTTTCCGACGACAAGATCATTGCTTCCGTTTATCTGCGCACCCAGGGCAACCCGGTGGGGGCATCACGCGAATGCTACGCCCGCCTGCGGGACCAGCTTGGCCCGCTTGCCGACACCTTGCAAATCAAAGCAGTCGGGGTGACCGGTTCCGGCCGGCAAATTGCCGGCCTGCATGCCATGACAGACGGCATTATCAATGAGATAATCGCCCATGCCACCGGCGCTCTTTTTTTTGATTCCGAAGTTGATACCATCTTTGAAATCGGCGGCCAAGACGCAAAGTACACCTTCATCCGCCAGGGAGTGCCATCCGACTACGCGATGAACGATGCCTGCAGCGCGGGCACCGGTTCTTTTCTGGAGGAAGCAGCCAAAGAGACAATGGGACTGGGAATGGAAAGCATCGCCGATATTGCCCTCCTGGGTTTGCGCCCTCCCAACTTCAACGACCAGTGTGCCGCCTTCATCAGTTCGGACATTAAAACTGCCTCCCATGAGGGCCTCTCCCAGGAGGATATTGTCGCCGGTTTGGTTTACTCCGTCTGTCAGAACTACAATAATCGGGTAAAGGGAAACCGGGAGATCGGCCATAACATCTTCATGCAGGGCGGCGTCTGCTACAATCGGGCGGTTCCGCTGGCAATGGCCGCGCTGACGGGTAAAAAGATCGTGGTCCCTCCCGATCCGGGGTTGATCGGCGCCTTTGGGGTAGCCCTGGAGATTAAAAAACGGCTGCAAAGCGGATTAATCGCAGCGGGAAATTTTTCCCTTCATGCTTTAAGGGACCGCGAGATAGATCACGAAAAAAGCTTTACCTGCCACGGGGGCAAGGAGAAGTGCGACCGCAAGTGCGAAATCAGCAGGATCAGAATCGAAGGCCGGATATATCCCTTCGGCGGCGCCTGCAACCGCTGGTACAACGAACGCTACAACCTCGATATGGATGCGGCCCGACTTAACCTGGTCCGGAAACACGAGGACTTGACTTTTAATTTTTCGCGCACACACCAGATTGACTTATCGACCAACGGAAAGACCATCGGACTTAACAGATCATTTTTCATGGATGCCTACTACCCACTTTTTTACGATTTCTTTTCCCGCCTGGGTTTCAAGGTGATCCTGCCCGATCGCCCGGCCGCCGCCGGCATCGACCAGAAGAGGTCGGCCTTCTGTTATCCGGCGGAACTCGCACACGGCTTTTTTCTTAATCTTTTGGATAAGGCGCCTGATTATCTGGTGATTCCCCAGGTCAAAGGAACCCTCGTGGAGGGGGGCGCCAGGGATAATTGCACCTGTCCCATCTCGCAGGGAGAGCCCTATTATCTCAGCAGCACCTTTTCGAATCATCCGACCATCAAGAGGCTTACCGCAGAGGGACGATTACTCAAGCCGGTGTTGAACTTTTCCGCAAGCACCAATTTAATTAAACAGACCTTTTCGGAACTGGCCAGTCAGATAGGCGTAACCAACGGGACCGCACGCGCCGCCTTTGATGAGGCCTTTGAGCTTTTTGCCGGACTGCAAAAAGAACGGGCGGATATTGGACAGGAATTTTTGTCACGCCTGGATGAAGACCCGGAACGCTTTGCCGTGGTAATTTTCGGCCGCCCTTATAACGCGTTCGTTTCGGAGGCCAATATGGGCATCCCCCAGAAAATCGCCAGCCGCGGCATTGAGGTAATCCCCTTTGACTTCCTCCCCCTGGCCCAGGAGAAGGTCACGGAATCCATGTACTGGTCATCCGGCCAGTCGATCCTCAAGGGAGCCGCACTGGTAGCCCGTCACCCCCAACTCTTCCCCTGTTATATCTCCAATTTTTCCTGCGGACCCGATTCCTTCCTGGGAGGATACTTCCGGGAGCAGATGGGACGCAAACCTTTTATTCTGCTGGAATTAGACAGCCATGTCGCCGACGCCGGCCTGGAGACAAGGATCGAGGCCTTCCTGGATATCATCAGAAATTACCGCCAACTGGAACGACAAAAAATTCCCCGGCCGGCAAAAATCAAGCCGCGTCCCGCCCGTTACGATGCCGAAAAGAGGGTTTTTATCGACTCCCAGGGGCATTCACATGCCTTTGACGATCCCCGGGTGCATCTAATCTTTCCCTCGATGGGCGCCCGGGTAAACGAAGCGGCGGCGGCGGTATTCAACGGAATTGGGATCAAGGCGAGCGCCTTGCCGGCCGCAGATGAAGAAGTGCTCAAACTCGGACGGGGCAACTCCAGCTGCAAGGAATGCCTTCCGCTGCAACTTACCCTGGGGAGTTTAATCAAGTATCTTCGTGACCGTGAGGAAGACAACGAGCTGCTGGTTTATTTCATGCCAACCGCCGCTGGCCCCTGCCGGTTTGGCCAATATTCGACCTTTATCACGTCCTACATCGAACGGATGGGGATAGAGAATGTCGCATTATTTTCCCTGCCGGCCGAAACCAGCTATTCCGGCGGATTTGGCGATGACGTGACGTTGAAGCTCTGGTCCGGACTAATCTTATCCCAAATCATGGAGGATCTGCATTCCCATTTTCTGGTCAACGCAGTCGATCCTCCGGCCGCCCTTCAGGCCTTGGAGTGCCAGTGGCGGCAGTTGATCATGATTCAGGAGACCTCCCCCAGCCACCGCAACCTCAAGCAGGCGTTAAAAAGAGCCAGGGGTGAACTGGCTCGGGTTGCACTCCGAAGGTCCTGGGAAGAGACACCTGCGGTACTCCTTACCGGCGAGATATATGTCCGTCATGACGGAATATCCCGCCAGTACCTGGTGGAAAAACTCGCGGCGGCGGGCTTTATTACCAAAGTGTCCAGTATCATGGAGTGGATCTACTACACCGACTGGCTGGTCAGAAAAAAAATCGACAGCCGGCCAACCAATTTGAAGAATGTGGCTAGGCTCGCCCTCAGAAGTTTCTTCATGCGCCGGTATGAGAAGGATTTTAAAGAAATAATGGCTGAAAAAGGCCTCTTGCCTTGTCATCTGGAGGATGTCGATAAGCTGATCAACAAGGCAACACATGTAATCGACCCGCGGCTGACCGGCGAGGCGATCCTGACTGTTGGCGGCGCCTTGGCGGAAGTGCCCCGCCATTACTCGGGAGTAATCGCAATCGGCCCCTTCGGCTGCATGCCCAACCAGATCGCCGAGGCGATTTTGTCCACGGAAATGAGACAGGCCTGGCAGGAATCGCCCCGGTCAGAAGGGATAAAAAAAGATTTCCCCGACTTGGAGGAACTGCCGTTTCTGGCCATTGAAAGCGACGGCAACCCCTTTCCCCAGATTATCAACGCCAAGCTCGAGGTTTTCATGATGCAGGCGCGGCGTCTCCATGATATGCGGCATCCGTTATGACGACTTCATCAACCCGCTTTTATATTCGACTCAGCATGGCGGCCATCCTGTGTTTCGTAGCTATGCTCGTCCCAATGCCGGCCCAAGCGCAGGCGGCGGATATTAAGGCCGGCGATAAACTCGATCTGAAAACATGTATCGACATCGCCCGGCGCAACCACCCCGCCATCGCCTCCGCCGCGGGCAGTATCAAGGCACAGGAAGCCCTGGTCAGACAGAGTCAGAGCAGTTACTGGCCCCAGCTTTCCCTTTCTTCCGCTGCCGGTAAAAAAGGAAGCAGCATTACAACAGCTCTGCGCCCAACCGGGACATGGGATGACTACAGTAACGTCTTGTCCGTCAGTCAAAACGTTTATGACTTTGACCGGACAAACAAGAGGGTGGAAATTCAGAACCTGGCCCTGTCAGTCAGGCAGCACGAAATGGCGGGGACCGAAAACCAGTTGGTCCATAATGTCAAACTTGCCTACGCAGGTGAACTCTTGGCGCTACGAAAGCGCAACATCCAGGCGGACACGGTACGCTTGTTTCAAAAGCACGTCGATCAATCCCAGGCGTTTTACCTCTACGGACTTAGGCCAAAATACGATGTAACAAGGGCCGAAGTTGATCTGAGCAATGCCAGGCTGGAGATGCTTAAGGCCGAAAACGCCCTCTTGCTGGCCCGGGTACTCCTGAAAAACGCTTTGGGTGTGACTGACGTCGCGCATTTTCAACTGGTTGATGATTTAGCTCTGGAAAAAGAAAACCTAGAAATGGAGAAGGCGCTGGATTTGGCCTTTCAAAACAGACCGGACTTAAAGGTTCTGATGACCCAAAAAGCAAGCTCCGTCAAGACACTGGAATTGACCAAACGGGGCCATTATCCCCTGGTATCCGCCAATGCCAACTACTCCCTGGTTGGCGACAAGTACCCGCTGGACAGCAACTGGTATGTCGGCGGCACCTTTACATTACCCATCTTCAGTGGTTTTCTGGTAAAGAATCAAATCGAAGAAGCCGCCGCCAATACCGCCGTGCTGGATGCCAAAATCGAGATGTTGAAGCAAAACATTCGCCTGGAGGTTGTTCAGGCCTATCTCAACCTGCAGGATGCAGCAGCGCGGATCGCTGCGGCCGGTTTTTCCATCCGCAAGGCGGAAGAAAATGTCGATTTGGCAACGGGAAGATATACCCACGGCGTGGGCAATCCCATCGAGGTGGCGGATGCGCTTTTGGCCTTAAACCAGGCCCGGCTGGCCCACTTGACCGCGCTTTACGACCGTAAGGTCTCCCGCTCCAACTTAGAAAAGGCGATGGGAGAGAAATAGGCTCTTGGCGAGGCAGGAAGGAAAGAAGGATGAATAAATGAGGGTTGATTTAACATGAAAAAAATCTTGGCAGCGCTTGTAATCATCGGCCTTTTTGGCGCTGGTGCTTATTATTATTTCTACAAGGGCCGTCAAGAGGCGCCCAAGTTTAAACTGGAGAAGGCCGCCTTAAGAGATATCCGTTCCACCGTAACCGCCACGGGAAGCGTCAATGCGGTTAAGACCGTCATGGTGGGCACCCAGGTATCAGGAACGATCAAAGAAATTTTCGTGGACTATAACTCCCAGGTCAAAAAGGGGCAGCTCTTGGCAAAACTCGATTCTTCTTCCCTGGAAGCCCAGGTGGAGCAGGCCCGCGCCAATATCGCCTTTGCCCAGGCCAACCTGGAGAAGGCGGAAGTCTCCCTGGCGGAAGCGAAAAGAAACCTGGACCGGAGCAAAATTCTTTACGAACAAAACTTTATCGCCAAAAATGATCTTGAGGTGGCGGAAACGAATTTCAAAGCGGCGCAAGCCCAGGTAAAGGCGGTAAAGGCGCAAATCGATCAGGGCGTAGGAGCGCTGAAACAAGCGGAAGTAAACTTGCGCTACACCAATATCTCCTCTCCGGTCAGCGGCATTGTGGTCTCCAAAAATGTGGATGTCGGCCAGACAGTAGCTGCCAGCTTTCAGACCCCTACCCTTTTCAACATTGCCGAAGACCTGACTCAGATGCAGATCAATGCCAGTATCGTTGAGGCCGATGTAGGCATGATCAGGGAAGAACAACCGGTGGAATTTACCGTGGATGCCTATCCGGATATGCAGTTTAGAGGCCAGGTAACCCAGATCAGGAATGCGCCGGTTACGGTTCAGAATGTTGTTACTTATGATGTGATCATCAGGGTCGCCAATCCGGATCTCAAACTCAAACCGGGCATGACAGCCAACACCTCAATCATTGTGGCCAAAAAAGAACAAGTTTTAGCAATTCCCAACGCCGCCCTGCGCTTCCGCCTCCAGGAAAAGGGAGCCGCTACGGAACGGACCCCCCCCACCGGCGCGGGACGTAAGGAACCACCGGCCGGCAGAATGGAACAACCGGCAAGTGGCAAGCGGCCGCCCCTGGACCGTGGTCAGGGGGTATGGATAATGCGTGAGGGGAAGCCCGCGCGGGTCAAACTGATTACCGGCATCACCGACGGCAATTATTCGGAAGTCATATCCGGTGACTTGCAGGAAGGTCAGGACATTATCGTCGAGTCGTTAAGCGCTCAAACCAAGAAGAAAACTGAAAGGCCCATCGGGTCTCCAGGGTTTATTCGTTAGACATGCCGCTAATCGAAACCAGAGAGTTGCGCAAGACTTACAAAATGGACGGGGTTGAAGTAAACGCCCTCTGCGGGGTCGATTTAACTATTGAACAGGGCGAATTTGTGGCAATCATGGGGCCCTCCGGTTCAGGAAAGTCGACCTTCATGAACATCATCGGCTGCCTGGATCATCCAACGTCCGGTCAATGTCTGCTCGAAGGAATCGATATCGCAGGGCTGAAGGGGGATGACTTGACGGCGTTGAGGAATAAAAAGATCGGTTTTGTCTTTCAAGGCTTCAACCTTCTGGCCCGCACCTCGGCCCTGGAGAATGTGGAGTTGCCGTTGATTTACAGTGGCGTCAGTCCCAAGGAGCGCCGGAGGCGCGCTTTTGCCATCCTGAATGAAATCGGGCTGGAAGGGCGGGAAAAGCATCATCCCAACCAGCTCTCCGGGGGGCAGCAGCAAAGGGTGGCTATCGCCCGGGCGCTCATCAATAATGCGGCGGTGATCTTCGCCGATGAACCGACAGGAAACTTAGATACCCGGACCTCCGCGGAGATCATGGGCCTTTTCGTTAAGCTCAATTGCGATTTTAACCGGACCATCATCATCGTCACTCACGAACAGGATATAGCCAACTACTGTGGCCGGATTATCAGGTTTGTCGATGGCAAGGTGGTTAGCGATCAACCAAATATGACGATGAGGTCGTCAAGTATCAAATCATGATCGGAATCCCTACTACCTTCAAAATTTCCATCCGCGCCCTTAGGGTAAACAAGATGCGCTCTGGCCTTACTATGCTGGGGATCATCATCGGCGTGGGGGCGGTGATCGCGATGCTGGCGGTCGGCGGCGGCGCCCGGGAAAAAATCGGCGAGCAAATTGCCAGCATGGGCAGCAATCTGCTCATTATTCTGCCCGGAACGACTACGGCCGGGGGCGTCCGGATGGGGATGGGAGCTACTCCCACCCTGTCGCTTAGCGACGCCGAGGCAATAAGGCGGGAATGTCCCGCGGTTCTGGAGGTGGCACCCAACCTCAATGGCGTGTCCCAGGTGATCGCGGGCAATGTCAACTGGTCCACCGCTGTCATTGGCACCACACCGGGATTTTTACTCGTCCGGGATTGGCCCCTCGAGTCGGGACAGCCCTTTACGGATCAGGATGTCAAATCGGCGACAAAAGTAGCGCTATTGGGACAAACCGTCGTTGATAACCTTTTTGGAGCCCTTGACCCGGTGGGGCAGATGATTCGGATAAAAAAAATCCCCTTTCTGGTGATTGGCGTGCTGGCCCGCAAAGGACAGTCCACCACGGGCCAGGACCAGGATGACGCAGTCTATATTCCCGTAACTACCGCCCAGAAAAAAATATTCGGAACGGCCTTTCCGGGTATGGTGCGCTCTATTGCCGTCAAGACCCACTCCGCAGCAGATCTGGAACCTGCGGAAGCGCAGATTACTTCGCTACTCCGGCAAAGGCATAGGCTCGGCCCCCGCCAGGATAATGACTTTTCCGTTCGCAATCTCACCCAGATAATGGAGGCCGCCGAGCAATCCACCCGGGTGATGACCCTGCTTCTGGGCGCCATAGCTTCGGTTTCGCTTTTGGTGGGGGGGATTGGCATCATGAATATCATGCTCGTCTCGGTGACCGAAAGAACACGGGAAATCGGCATCCGGATGGCGGTGGGCGCCCGTCGCTGGGACATACGTCTGCAATTCGTGATCGAAGCGTTGACCCTGGCAATCATCGGCGGCTTGATTGGCGTGATCCTGGGAATATCGGCCTCCCAGCTCATCTCCGAGTTTGCCGGCTGGTCCGTAGTCATCTCACCTGTTTCAGTTTTCCTGGCTTTTGGTTTTTCCGGTCTGGTAGGGATTTTCTTTGGCTTTTACCCGGCTTACAAGGCATCGGAGCTCAATCCCATCGAAGCCTTGAGATACGAATAATACCAATTTTGGACAAGACTAATGACAACAGCAATATCTTTTCGCAAGCTAATCCCTGCCGCCCTTTTTCTGGCCGTCCTCTTCTCCTGTTTGCAAGCCTTCGCAGATGAAAATGTAAGGGTTGACCGGGTTATCGACGGCGATACCATCAAGCTCGTCGATGGACGTAAGGTACGGCTCTTGGGAATCAACAGTCCGGAGAGGCGGGAGCCGTATTACCACAAGGCAAGACGCTTTCTTGAGTCGCGGGTGCGGGATCGGGAGGTTCGCCTGGAATACGAGCAGGACGGGGAGGACGGCTATGGCCGTCTTCTGGCCTATGTTTATGCCGGCCGCTCCATGCTCAATGAAGAACTGCTTAGCGAAGGTCTGGCTCATGTGATGATCATCGGGGAAAGCAGCAAGTACGAACGTCGCCTGCTTGCCGCCCAGGCCGAAGCCAAAAAGAAACGCAAGGCCCTGTGGTCGGTGTGGACAAGGGCCAAGGTGCTCAAGATCACCTCCCTCCATCCTTACAACCCATCCCGGCCTTCGGCCTACCTGCGCCTGGTTTGTCTGGCCGACAGGCCCCTGCAACTGGCCGGCCATGTCCTGGCCAATGAAGCCGGCGACCGCTTCGTCTTGCCGCGATTTACCCTGGCGCCTGGTTACTCCGTTATTGTTTCCGCTGCGGACATAGACTTAAGCAGCAGCCAGGTGGTGTTCCGCTGGCCGGGGATAATGAAGTTTAACGAACAGCAGGATACGGCATTCCTGTTGGACCCGGCGGGAAATGTCATTGATCAGTTCAGCTATTCCCAGGGACGTCCGAAAAGCCGTAAAACCAAGACGCCGCCCCAGTAAAATTGCCTTTGATCATTCTGGATACGCCTGGCGCGTCAACAAGAGCGTCAATACGTCATGGCGCAACCATCGGCGCGGGGATCGCTGCCGGCAGTCAGGGTGCCGCTCTCCGGATCGCGCAGAATTATCTGCCCGCGGCCAAACAGGGCCCGCTCATAGCCGGTCACCAGACGCAGCGAATGCCCCCGGCGGGCCAGCTCTGCCACTGTCTCTGCCGGCATTCCCTCCTCGATTCCAACGTGACCTCCCGAAGTGCCGTCTTCAATGCAAAACCTTGGCCGGTCTAAAGCTGCCTGCGGGTCCTGGCGGTCGTCAATCAGGGCCGTTAAAACCTGCAGCTGTCCCTGAGGCTGCATAAACCCACCCATCACGCCGAAGCTGGCGCAAAGTTCCCCCCTTCCCTCCCCCTTGGCCGGACGGGTAGCCAAGGCAGGAATGATGGTATGGTAAGGTCGTTTTCCCGGAGCCAGGGCATTGGGATGACCCGGCTCCAAGCTGAAATTATGTCCGCGATTCTGCAGGGTAAAGCCCCAGCCGGCCGGCACGATGCCGGTACCGAAACCCATGTAATTGCTGTTGATGAAGGAACAGGCGTTTCCCTGGCCGTCGATGACACTTAAATAAACGGTATCAGATGACGTAACCGGACTGCCGCGGCCAAAGTCAAGGCTTGCCTTGTAGGGATGAATCAAGCTCCGGCGCTGGGCCGCGTATTCCTTCGACAGCAATTGACTGATCGGAGCCGGATGGATTGCCGGGTCGGCCACGAACCAGCGGGCGTCGGCAAATGCCAGGCGCAGAGCCTCTATTTCCAGGTGCAGCCGTTGGGCCGAAAGAGGCGGCAACTCCGTAAGATCAAAACCTTCCAAAATATTCAAGGCGATAAGTGCGGTCAGCCCCTGCCCATTGGGCGGGCATTCCCAGATTCTCCAGCCCCGGTATGTGGTGTGGATGGGCTCCTCCCAGGTGCTTTCATGCAGCGCCAGATCATCGACCGTCAGACAGCCTCCTGCCTCTTGAACCGACCTGGCAATTGCTTCGGCAATATTTCCCTGGTAATAAGCCCTCTTCCCACCCTCGGCCACTGCCCTGAACGTGGCGGCCAGTCCTGGGTTACGAAATATTTCAGCGGCACGGGGGGCACGGCCGTCAATGGTCATTTCCCGGCCGCCCAGCGCAGTTCGCAACTGTTCTTCTACGCCCCGCTGCCAGAAATAGGCCGCAACCGGAGCAACCGGAAACCCTTCTTCGGCCAGCCGGATCGCAGGCGCCAGCACTGAACTGAGAGGCTTGAGTCCATGCCGCGCCAGCAAATCACACCATCCCGCGCACGCGCCGGGAATGGTGATGGTGTAGGGATGATACGGAGGCAGGCTGATTAAGCACTCACGCCGCAGCCGCTCCAGGCTCAGCGCGGCCGGCGCCCGTCCAGAACCGTTTAAGGCCGTTACCTGCCCGGATTCCGCATCATAGAAGAGCGCAAAACAATCGCCCCCGATTCCAGTCGAGGTGGGCTCGGTGACATTTAGGACCGCTGCCGCCGCCACTGCCGCATCAGCGGCGTTGCCTCCTTGAGCCAAAATTTCCAAACCCGCTGCAACGGCAAGCGGCTGAGAAGCCGCCACCATCCCCCGCCGCCCGAAAACCGGTGAGCGGCGGGAAGTAAACTCAAATTTCATCCGCAAATACCCCACTATCGCTTCGCAACGACCGCTGTATCCTCCACATCCTGGGGCAGCACCCGATAGGAGTCAAATTTCTTCCCTGCCAACCTTTCTTCGCTCCCCGCAGCGAAAACCACGTTCCTCCCGGAAGCCTTGGCACGGTAAAGCATCCGGTCTGCCTCATTGAGCAGGTCCTTACGATATGTTCCCCTCCGCAACGTCGCCACCCCAAAACTGGCCGTCACGACGATGGATTCGTCGCCCACAACTATTGGGTTTTTCTGCAGGTACAGGCGGATATTTTCCGCCAGCCGGACCGCATAATGCAGCTGCGTATTGGGGAGGCACATAACAAACTCCTCCCCGCCATAACGCGCCAGGTAATCACTTTTCCTGATCATCTTTGCCATGCATCCTGCTATCTCCGTCAAGACGCAGTCGCCGATGAGGTGACCATAAGTGTCATTAATGCGTTTGAAATGATCAATATCAAAAAGGATTACCGACAGGGGGCTGTCATAACGCTCGGCCACCGCTATGTCATGATCGAGAGATTTTTCCATGGCGCGCCGATTGAGGCAGCCGGTAAGGTAATCGTGAGCGGCATCCCTTTCCAGCTTCTTAATCGTTATAATCTTGTCCAAGGCAACCCTTGTCGACTCCAAAATGATTTCTATGGCCTCCCCACAATGATTATTTGTCATCATCTTGGGAATAAGATAGACAACTCCTGTCCATACGTCATTGTCAACCAAACGGTATGTCTGGAGGATGCGGTCCGGTATCTTTACTTTCTGGCCTTCCGTAGTTGGCAGGGCGTCAAAATAATATGTTCCGTCAATTTTATAACAGGGAAAGTCGGAATGTATCCGGTTGCTCATCGAGTCGCTATAGGCTCGTGGATCCAGCCATACTTGCAACGAGGAGCCTTCCCGTAAGGCAAAACCAAACACCTCATAATCGAGAACCTCTTTCATCGATTTGGCCATGCTGGCAATGATTTCATTGATATTTCGAGACATATTGATTCTTTGCATGTGCTGATTGAGAAGCCTGAAATCAATGGGCCGGAAAATAAAGGGCAATATCCCCACAAACGCCAGCAGCCTATTGACCACTCTTTGCATTACGCCAAGCATATCCGCACCCTCCAGCAGTAGTCAATTGCTATATTCAAATTAAGTGCCACAGCTGCGGGGGCGAAATAAAAGGAGGGGAGATGGTGAATGAAGGTAGGGTTCAAGTCTTGTTTCTTGCACTTTGGCTAGCTGATTATCTGTGGCGCAACACGCAAAGGCAATTAACAGGAGCTTACCCGTTAGGCCATCAAATTTACCGCCGCCCGGAGTCCCAAAAGATAGCTGTCCAGACCGAATCCGGCGATCTGGCCTTTGGCAATGGGGGCTATTACTGAATAATGCCGGAACTCCTCCCGGGCATGGATGTTGGACATATGAACCTCCACAATGGGTACCTTGAGAATCGCCAGGGCGTCTCTTAAGGCGTAACTGTAGTGGGTCCAGGCGCCGGCATTGATCAGTACCCCGGCTACCCCCTCCTGGTGGGCGGCGTGGATCTTCTCCACCATCGCGCCTTCGTGGTTTGTCTGGTAGGTCTCTACCTCGCAGCCGAGTTCCCTTCCCAATTCTACGAGCTTATTGTCGATTTCGGCCAGGGTAACCGTCCCGTACTGGGCCGGATCGCGTTTGCCGAACATGTTGAGATTGACGCCGTGTAAAACAAGAATCCTCTTCATTGCCGAAACCCTTTCTAAAAAAGCCCCCGTCGTAAGTAACTTATATGGGAAGTTCGGAGGGCCACGCTCCGTCGTGGCCGAAAGACTATGGATCGGGCACTCCCTGCTGCGGACGCGACGGAGCGCGTCCCCCGAACAAAATATACCAACATTATTTCATGCACTTATGGTTACTTGGCAGCCCCGGCCATACTATCCATGGCTTTCCTCATCCTACGACTTCTTCTTGAACATCCCCTTCCCGATCCTTGCCCGCAAACGGGTCCAGATATCTGTCTGGCCGATGAGGATCACCAGGATCGAAATGGTCAGCGCGAGCGAGATGGGATTAACAATCAGCTTCAAGAAGAAGGCGGGAATATCGTGCTGGACATCCATCATCGCCCGCCGGAATCCGGATTCCATGAGCGGTCCCAGGATAATGCCCAGGACGACCGGCCCGACCTGGAACCCATACACCTTGAGGATATAGCCGAAGATGCCGAAGCCGAGCATCCAGTACACGTCTGCCACATTGTTGTTGATCGCGTAGGTTCCCACCACGGAAATAATGATGATGATGGGGAGAAGAAGGCCTTTGGGAACCTCCACCAGCTTGGCAAAAATCCTCACTCCCGTGAGACCGAAAATGAGCAGAAAGATATTGGCCAGCGTCAGATTTCCCACCGTGAACCAGAAGAGGTGGGGGGTTTCGATCATTAGCATGGGGCCTGGCCGCAAACCGTGGATGAAAAGAGCGCCGATAATGACAGCCGTCACGGCGTCGCCGGGGATGCCCAGCGTCAGCATAGGAATGTAGGCCCCGCCGATGGCGGCGTTATTCGCCGTCTCCGGCGCGATCACCCCTTCATAGGCCCCTTGGCCGAAGGGTCGGGAGGGGTTTTTAACGCTTCTCCGCGCGCTGCCGTAGGCCAGGAGCGCGGCGATATCGCCGCCAGTGCCGGGGAGGGCGCCTACCCCGGTTCCCATAAGGGAACTCTTGATAATGAGGGGCAGGTGCTTCCAAAGCAGTCTCCAGGAGGGGATAATCTTGCTCACATCCTGCTTGATTGGCTTGAGATGCAGGTCATGGATCTGCATCAGCGCCTCCGATACGCCGAAGAGCCCGATCATGATCGCGACAAAATGGATACCGCTCATGAGCGCGATGCTGCCGAAGGTGAATCTTCCCTGACCGGTGAAATTGTCCATCCCTACCATGCTGAGCAGAACTCCCAGGGCGCCGGCAAAGACCCCCTTGGCCAGAGATTCCCCTGAAAGACTGCCCACGAGGAGAATCCCCATGATCGCGAGCAGAAAATAGTCCCGGGGGGCAAATTTGAGGGAATATTCGGAAATGGTCGGCGCCGAAAGGGCCAGAATAATAACGCCGATAAACCCGCCAATAACCGAGGCCGTAGTGGACAGCCCGATGGCCTTTCCCGCCTCGCCCAGCTTGGCCAGAGGATAGCCGTCGAACGCCGTCGCCACGGCCGCCGGGGCGCCGGGAATGTTGAGCAGAATGGAGGAACGGGAGCCCCCGTAGACGCCCCCCACATAGATGCCGACCATGAGCGCGAGGGCCGGATTGATGTCCCAGGAAAAGGTGAAGGAGATGAGGATCGATACGGCCATGGTCACCGAAAGGCCGGGGATGGCGCCGATGTAGATCCCGGATAAAGTCCCCAGGGCGGTCAGCAGCATGAGCTTGGGATTCATGAATGACAGCAGGAAATATTCCAATGATGTTCCCATAGTTTAGCGAAACTCCCTTACCAGAGTATAACCTTGAAGATATATTGGAAGAGCAGAAAGATGCCCCCCAGGACCAGGGCGGCGATCAGGAAGGCCCGGGGCCAAGTTGTCCCTTTCAGAAAGATGAAGGACCCCACGAGAAAGAGATAGGAGCTGAAGATAAAGTGCAGCGGCCCCAGAAGCAGGATGTAGAGGATCAAAATCAGCGTAAAGATCGTCACCGTCTGCGGAAAGACCAGGCTTCCCGCCTGGCGTAGTTTCTCCCTGATGGTGATGTTTCCGCGGGACCTTCTTTTCACCCAGAGGATTTGCAGGGCCGTTGCTAAAAGTAGGGTGCCGATCAAAAGGGGAAAGAAGCCCGGGGAAGACAGGTTCCCATGGGGGAGCGTAAATGCGTAGATAAGAACGGCAAGGCTAAGGGCAACGAGAAACCACAGGAACTGTCTTTCTCCGGGTTTCGCAGATTGTCTTTCGCTCATGGGGATAAACTCCTCTTGATCTCCGGCAGGGATGGCAATCCCGGCCGGAGGCTATCATATCATCTTATGGCTTGGGAATCCCGAACTTCTCCGGCGACGCCTTGGTGGCCCCGGCTTCCTGAAGCATCCAGGTGGTCACCGACTGCGAGTGACGGATAAACTTCTCCGCCTCATCACCGGCGATGCCCATGTAGATTGCCCCGAAGTCCCGGATGAAGCTCTGGAACTTTTCCTCCGCCGCCCCCTTCTGGAACGCTTCGACTAATTTCTTCTTCACATCATCCGGTGTTTCCTTTCTCACGAATACCCCGTAATAGGGTCCCCAGGGGAGAAATTTTCGGTAGCCCGGGTTGGTCGCGGTAATCAGGGGGATCTGCTCCAGACCTGGAATGGGCGTATCGGAAATAACGGCCAGCGCCCGGACGCGGCCGGCGCGGATGTGCTCCCGGGCAGCGGTAAGACCGGCCACCATGAACTGGACATGGCCGCCCTGCAAGGCGGTCATGGCCGGACCCTCGCCGTCAAAGGGAATGGCGTTGAAGGTAACCCCGTCAATGGCCCGGAACATGGTGCTGACCACGTGGGGGAGGCCGCCGGGACCGGTGGAACCCAGCTTAACCTGCCCCGGGGTCTTTTTCGCCTCGTCGAACAATTCCTTCATCGTTTTCCAGGGCATGGCGTTGTTGCAGATTACCACGCCAACCCCCCGGGCCAGGATGTTTACCGGGTAGAAGTTTCCGTAATCGAGCGTTGCAATCTCAAGGACCTTGTAAACCTGGGGGTTTTCCGCCCCGTACAGGATGTTGTAACCATCCGCCGGCTGGTTCACCACCCACTGAACCGACACCGCCCCGGTGGCCCCGGGCCGGTTCGTCAGGACGATCTTCTTGTCCAGGTGCCTTTCCACGAGTGGCGTCACGGCCCGGGCGACATTGTCGGTGGCGCCGC
The DNA here is from genome assembly GCA_947085375.1 of uncultured delta proteobacterium. Lineage (GTDB taxonomy): Bacteria > Desulfobacterota > Syntrophia > Syntrophales > CAMTWB01 > CAMTWB01. The sequence continues at coordinate 19,797 of CAMTWB010000012.1, read as the reverse complement.
CGGCGCCCCACATGATCACACCGGAAAAGTCCTTCGTCGGAAAGGCGAACGCCTGACCGGACACCAGGAATACCAGGACCATTCCTATGATTACCCATAACATCTTCTTGTTCTTCATCTTACTGCCTCCTTTGTAAAAAATTGTCGATCCCCGAGATGCCGTAAGTTTCACTTTTAATCCTCGCCGTAACCACGCTCGCGACATCCCCCTCATTTTCACTGAACCAAAAAACCATAATTAGTGCGATGACCACTACGCTTGTTATAAATAGCCGGGTCTGGTTCTGATTCCCTTCCGGGGAGCGGCGACCCAGAAGATCAGACAGAAAACAGTGAAGGAATGACGGACGCCATAAACCAGAGTCATGCCTATGATGCCGACCGAAACGACTATCCACCCGTAATAGAGGCAGGGCTGTCGTACTCCGTGATGACCTTCCGCTCCCATTTACCAATTCCTTCTTATCGGCCTATCCTGGGTAGCCGAGCCTTTTCATCTCATCAATCCTACAGCGAGGGCATTCGGGAAAATCTCCCGTCAACGACGCGTCCCAACAGCGCTATGCCTTCTTCGCGTAATGTTCCATCCAGTATTCTATTCCCTTGATACCGGCCACCAGCGTCTTGTTGACGGGCGTCGGCACCTGGCATTTCTCCCCCCACCTGACGACCGCTCCATTGATGAAATCGATCTCGGTTCTCAATCCTTTTTCCAAACTTTGCAGGAGGGAAGGTTTGAAATCTTCGGGCAACCCTTCGGACGCTTTTAACCATGCCTCCCTGGGGTCCTTCGTAGACAACTCTACGCCGCTTGCCTTTGCCACCGCGATTCCCTCCGCTACCGCATCGAGTGCACAATCCCTGAGCTCCGGCATCTTGTACAGCCCGCCATAAGGCAGTCTGGTGATGCCGCAGAGGGCGCTGGTGGCCACGTTGACGAGCAGCTTGTCCCACATGGTCCCCACTATGTTGGCGCTTACGGCGGTCGCCAGGCCGGCCCTGTTGAACTCCTCGGCTATTCGGACCGCTCTTTCTGAAATGCGCCCATCAAGCTCACCTATATAGGTAGGTTTGCCCGTCACGTTTGCGATAACATGCCCCGGGGCCGGCAACGAGCCGCCGGCAAACGTCCTCCCGCCCAGCACGCGATCCTTCCCGACAACCTCCGCAATGATTTCCTCATTGCCGAGACCGTTTTGGAGAGACATAATCACCGTATCGTCCCCGATGGTCGGACCGGCATTCTCAATGGCCTCCCTCGTATTGAAGGATTTCACCAGCAGGATGATGAGATCCGCCGACCCTATCCCAAGGCAGTCTGTGGCCGCACGGACTTTTACCAATCTCTCGATTGAGCCGACCCTGAGCTTCAGTCCCTGGCTGTTTATCGTATTTACGTGTTCGGTCCAGGTGTCTATTAAATAGACATCCGCTCCTGCATCCGCCAGCAACCCGCCGATGCTGCTGCCCATCGCCCCGGCGCCCAGCACACATACTTTCATTTTTATCTCCCGTTGCCACTTCCCGGCAAACTCTATCACCGTTGTCTTTGCATCCTGTTCAACAATTATCCATTACCGGGCAATTTGCCTCAGGATCTCCACGGAGCGCCTGGCATCATGATCAAAATTATTTGTATAAGCCTCAAAGCTTATTCTGCCTTCATAACCAATAAGCTTCAGAAGATTCATAAAACGGATACAGCCATCCTCGGCCTCAACAGGATATACCCTGCCGACAGGGTTTGCGATATGGAAATGTTTAATATCAGGTCCGGCATCCAATATGATTCCCGGATTTTCTTTTTCCATGACAAGATGGTAATAATCCACCAGGAGCTTGATATTTTCTCTGTCCACCGCCTTGACGAGCCGAAGCCCGTCACCGGCAGTATTGATAATGTTGCTCTCCACCTGGCACAACGGTTCGATGACGATGGTTATGCCCTTGGCCCCCGCCAACGGGTCGAGATACTTCAACAACTCCACCAACTGGGACCAGGCCTTATCCAGCGGATACCCCTCAGGCACATTCCTGGCCTGGGGGCTGCCAAACACAATCACTTTCACTCCCAACTGCGCGGCTCGTCCCAATGCTTTATCAAGATATCCTTCAATTTTCCCATAATCCACCGCATTGCCCGTCAGCCGGATACTGCCGGGGAAGAAGTTATTGCATACCTCGCATTTCAGCCCGGATAAACCCACTCTTTCCTTTAAGGCGGAAAACTCTTCGTCCTTTAAATCCACCATTTGCGCAAGCGGCAACTCCACATAATCGAACCCTGCCTCCTGCCCCTTTTCGATCCATTCACTGCCTGTACCGTCTGCCCGGGTAGCAATCAAATTGGTGCAAAAACCGATTCGCACAGGCTTACTCCTTTTATTTCTTTTTGGCGAGAATTAATTTCTGCGTTACGTCTGCCGAAAATCGAGAACTATCTTCACGAAGTCACCTGATAATGCCTCGGTGAATGCTTCCCGGTATTCGGTGAAAGGGACTATCTTCGAAAGCACGGGAGCAACATTAAATGTAGCGTCTTGCAGGAGGGCGATTGCATCCGCGAAATCTTTTTTTGTGTAAATAATGCTGCCGTAAATGGTTAGCTCGCCGCGCGTGATACGCAGGGCCGGGTAACTGATCTCATCTCCGATAATCCCCAGCGCGATTACCGCCCCGCCCGGTTTCACTATTTGGAACGCCTGCTCAATTGAGGCCTTGACGCCGGCCGCTTCGACCACGACATCATATACTTGATCTTTAACATCAGCAGGATACATTGCTTTTATATTTTGATTAAAACTCCTCGCCTTTTCCATTTTGAGCGGATTGATATCCAGCACCGTTATATCCGCGCCCATATGGTTCAGGAGGGCGATCGCCAGCAAGCCTTCCGTCCCGCAACCGATTACGGCCACCGATTTCCCATTAATATTGGTTCTTTTCAAAGCATGGACGTTCACGGCAAAAGGCTCGACCAAGATGGCCCTCTCTGCCGCGAGATCTGAAGGAATGGGCACCACAAACTCGGAGTCAATAATAATCTCCTGGGCAAACAGACCGTCGCAGGTTACCCCGAATGATTTCTTGTTCTTGCAGATATTGGTTTTACCCTGCAGGCAGAATTCGCATTGGCCGCAGTAGGTATTCGGAAAAGACGCTACCCTGGTCCCGACCTTGTACGGCGATTTTTCCCCCGCCTCAACGACCGTCCCCAAAATTTCATGGCCGGGACGGCAAGGATAGATCGCATAAGGGATAGTCCCTCTGAGAACCCTCAGGTCCGAGCCGCAAATCCCCCCGTAGATCACCCTGACTTTTACCTCATTTTCTTTGGGCGTCGCGACCGGTCCACTTTCCCGGATCGTTAAGTCGCCAGGTTTTTCGAGATACAATTCCTGCATGTTCGCTCCCGCTATAGCTCAAAAATGACCTTCGCCACTTCTCCCAGCCGGGCGGCCTCAAGGGCCTCCTTGGCTTCTTCCAGACGGAAAGTTCGATTGGCCAGGGGTGTTGCCTTGACCTTCCCATATTTCAGCCACCGGACCGCCCGGACAAAATAGCGAGGTAAAGAGCCAACGTCGCCAAATATCTGCAAGCCGCTGCGGTTGATGGTAAGGGGGCTTACCGTGGCCTCGGGATAGAGGCCGAACAAGGAAACACGACCCCGGGCCGCCGCAACCTCCATCGCCAGGGGGATAACGGCAGGAGAGCTGGCTGTTTCCACAACGATATCAGCCCCGAGACCATCGGTTGCATCTCTTACCCGTTGCACCACATCTTCCCGGCTCGAGTCAATGATGTGATCGGCCCCCAATGCCCTGGCTATCTCGAATCTTTTTTGATCCTGCTCGATGCCGATCATGATCACCTGCCCTGCCCCAGCCGCCTTGAATGCCTGCAGGTGAAAGAGACCGATGGCCCCCGGCCCAAAGATCGCCACGGTATCGCCAACCAGGGGTTTCACCTGCATCAGCGTCCGGACGGTCAAGCTGATCGGTTCAAGACAGGCGGCATCGACAAAAGACACATTATCCGGAAGCTTGTGGGCGGCACGGGAAGGAACGACCACATACTCGGCAAAGATTCCATCGTAGGTGATGCCGATGTGCCTCCAGTTCCCGCACATGTTGCTGTTCCCGTTGAGACAATTGATGCAGGCGCCGCAGCCATAAACCACTTCCAGGCCGACGCGGTCCCCCACTGCAACATTATCCACCCCTTCTCCCAATTCGTAAACCACCCCCGTCCCCTCATGGCCCATGACCATCGGGATGGGGACAGGCCTTCGTCCCTTATATTTGTTGTTCAAAATCGCGACGTCGGTGTAGCAGAGGCTGGCCGCCTTCACCTGTACCATGATTTCGCCCCGCCCGGGTTTCGGGGTCGGAACCTCCTTCATCTCAAAGACGCCTGCTTCCTGACTCGTTTTAACTATGGCTTTCATGTTGAAAATCTCCTTTTCATTTAGACTGTTACAACCGGATGGGTTGACCTGTTTCTCCGGATTGCTTAATCGCCAGGGTCACCTCCAGGGTCCTCTTCCCATCCTCTCCGGAGATCCGCGGAAGTTCCTTCCCCAAAACTACCCGGCAAAAGTGGCTGAATTCCTTGATGTAGGGATCCTCCCGCGCTATTTTGTATCCCTGCTCCGTGATGGGATAATTCCACCCGGTTTTCGTCGGGTCGGCATAGTAGCGTCTCTTCATCTGGGGGAACAACAGGGAGGCCTCCGTGCCGAAAAAATTGTAGCAATTCCCGAAATCGCTGTAGAGCAACGGGTTTTCCCCGGTCGTCCCTTCCCAGGAGGTCAGGGAAGGCGTGCAATCGGACAGGAAGATCGTCCCCAGGGCGCCGTTGGTGAAGCGCAAGGAGATGCCGGCCGTATCCTCGACCGGGAAGTTTCTGATCTTGTTGCTCACCAGGGCATAGACCTCGTCGATCTCACCGCAGATATACCGGAGGTTATCAATCTCGTGGATCAGATTGATCAGGATCGGTCCGCCGCCCTTCTCCCTTCTCCAGGACAGGGGACCTTCATAATAGGGCCCAGGCTTCAGCAGGGCCCAGGTGATGTTGACCCCCACCAGCCTGCCCAGTTCGCCTCCGGTCACGATTTCACGTGCCTTTTCCACGACACTGCTGAATCTCCTTTGATGCCCCACCAGAATGCGAACGTTATTCTCTCTTGCCGCCTCAATGAGGCGGTCGGCCTCGGAGACGCTCTGGGCAATAGGCTTTTCGACAAAAAGATGAAGTCCCTTCTTGGCGCAGGCGATGCCTATCGGCGCATGGAGATGGTTGGGAACGGCAAGGATTACCCCCTGGAGGCTTTCCCTGGCGATCATCTCCTCATAATTTTTGTAGAATTTTACTCCCAGTTCTTCTGCTACCCCCTTGTGTTTCTCATCCACATCAGCGGCGGCCACAAGGTCGCACTCCTCGACCTTTTTCAGGATCCTGGCATGGGGCACCCCCATTAATCCCAAGCCGATCAAACCGATTCTTACTTTTTCCATCTTAATCTCCTGACTGAATTAGAAAACGACGGGCTGTCCCGTTTCTCCTGATGTCTGAATCGCCAGGGCAACCGCCAGCGTTTTTCTGGCATCCACTCCGTCGATCTTCGGCGTTTCCGTGCCCTGGATGACCCCGCAGAAGTTCCTGATCTGCCGGGTGTAGGGATCTTCCTTGTCGATCTTGATCCCCTCCTCGCAGAGGGGGTATTGCCATCCCGCTTTGGCCGGGTCCCGATAGAAGAATTTCTTCATCCCCGGAAAGGTTACCACTCCTTCCGTCCCGTAATAGTGGTAGCAGTTCTCCGGGCTGTGGTAGAAGAAAAGGTTCTCACCGGTATTGGCCTCGTACCCGATATTACCGGGGGCCGTATCGGTGAGAAAAATATTGGCCACGGCGCCGCCTGCGATGCGCAGACTGATGCTGACCGTGTCCTCGACCGGGAATTGTCTCGCCTCATTGCTCACCTCTGCGTACAATCGCGTGATGTCGCCGCAGATGTAGCGGATATTGTCGATCTCGTGGATCAGGTTGATCCGGATCGGACCTCCTCCCGGCTGCGCCCTCCAGGTAAAGGGTCCCTTAAAATAATCCCTGGGTTTGTATAGTGACCAGAGTACCGTTACGCCGACAAGCTTCCCGATCTCTCCCCCCCTGACGATACGCCGGAGCTCTTCGATCAGCGGGTTATGCCGCCGGTGGTGTCCGACCATCAGGTGAACCTTGTTCTCGTCGGCTGCCGCAATCAGGCGGTCTGCCGATTCCAGGTCGGCCGCGATGGGTTTTTCCATCAGGAGATGCAGCCCTTTCTTCGCGCAGGTCGCGCCCACCGACAGATGGAGCTCGTTCGGAACGGCAATCACCACGCCATCCAGCCTTTCCTTCCCGATCATGTCCTCATAGGATTGGTAAAATTTTGTTCCGAGCTCCAAGGCCGTCTTTTGATGTTTCGCATCGGCGTCAGAAGCGGCCACGAACTCAATATCCTTCATCCTGCTCATGGTTTCGCCATGAAGCTTCCCGATCATTCCCATGCCAATCAAACCCAAACGCACTTTCGTCATACCTTCTCCTTCTGCTATTTCTTCGTAATTTCAACAAGCCCTCGATCCGCATCGACCTTTACCCAGTCTCCGGTAGCGATCACCTCTATCGGGTCCTGATCGAACTCGGTTACAGCCGGGACGCGTGCGACCAGGGCGCCCCGGGCGGTTTGGTGATTGCCTTCTTTGGTGACCCGGGTCTATAGAAACTATCTTTTCCGCGATCCTGATATCGGGAATGGAGCCGCCGCTGATCGTCAAGTTCTTGGTAGCGACAAGGCGGTACGCACCAAGGCCTTCGGCGTATTTTACCAGCAGCTCCATTGCCTTTTGCCTGGCTAGACCTTCCTTGCCCTCCAACATGTCCCGTTCATCGGGCGTTAGCAGCGCCATCTGCTGGCAGCTTGGCGAAATAACAAATTGGGGGGGGGTATTACCGTGACGTCACCTGCAATGAAATAGGCCCGGGTTCTTGCACCCGGGCCCCCAAAAAAGCCTACTTGCGCAGCTTGGCAAGCTCGGCCTGCAGCGCAGTCACTATATCCCGACCAACTATCGCAGAATGTTTATCGATAACTGGTTTCATCTTTTCACGCATTTTGGCCATCTCCGCCGCGCTGAATTCCGTTACCTGCATACCGCTTTTTTTCAGGCCATCGAGCGCCGCTCCCATTTGTTCGCGGTTAAATTTCCGCTGAAAAACTGCCGCTTCCCGGGCTGAATCCCTGAGGATTTTTTTCTCGTCGGCCGAGAGCGCATCCCATAATTTTTTGCTGATCATGACTGCCTGAGGGTTATACTGGTGGTTCGTGATGGCCAGAAATTTCTGCACTTCATGAAACTTATTGGCCAAAATCACTGTAAAGGGGTTCTCCTGTCCATCTATCGCCTTCTGCTCGAGCGCGGCATAGAGTTCCGGAAAGGCAAGTGGCGTGGGGCTCGCGCCCAGAGCAGTGACCCAATCGACGTTGATAACGTTAGGTATGACGCGGATCTTCAAGCCGGCGATGTCCTCGACTCTATTGATTGCCCGCCTGCTGTTTGTCATATGGCGGAAACCCAGCTCAAAATAGGCAAGTCCGACAATACCTTTGGCATCTAGCTTATCGAACATCATCTGGCCAAAAGGTCCATCGACAACCGCGTCCGCTTCCGCCCCGCTGGCAAACATAAAGGGGAAATCGTAGATCCCGAATTCCTTTACCTGTGAGGCCAAAATGCCCGCATTCATCGAGACCATCTCCAATGTGCCTCCCTGGAGCGCGGACACATTGTGGGCATCGCTCCCCAGGACGCCGCCGGGGAATAAATTGACCTTTATTTTCCCGCCGGTCTTTGCCGTGACAAGTTCCGCGAATTTCTCCGCCCCCATCACTATCGGGTGCCCCTTGGGGTTCTGGGTGGCAAACTTTATGGTGCGTTCCTTGATATCTTGAGCCAATGCCAGACCAAAAGCAGCAAGCACCATGACCACCGCTACCACTAAGCTTTTCAACATCAGACGCTTCTTCATGACCAACCTCCTTCTTAAATTATAGGTAAATTGCCCTGTACGCCTATTAAAACCCCGCGGTCGTGGCGTACACCTCACGCCCGCAAGCTGCCCCCACCGGGATAACATCTAGTAGCCAATGAGCCACCTGGCCGGCACAGTGACCAGTTCAGGAAATAACACCATCAGGAACATGATGGCAAATTGGGCGATCATAAAGGGCAGGACTCCCCTGGTCACAGCATCCATATCAATCTTGCCCACGCCCGCCACGGTGTTTAAAACAGTGCCCACCGGCGGCGTGATCAAACCAATCGCGTTGTTGATGATAAACAACACCCCGAAGTAAACAGGATCGATGCCGGCCGCCTTCACCAGGGGCATCAAAACCGGCGTCAACATCAGGATGGTCGGGGTCATGTCCAGGGCCGTACCCACAACCATTACCAGCACCATGAGGGCAAACATCAAGAGCTTCGGATTATCCAGCAGGGGTTCCATCAGCCCCACAACCTGGGCCGGTAAATTGGCCACGGTGATTATCCAGGCCGAAACCATCGCTGCGGCCACCAGGAACATCACCACGGAGCTGGTTTTCGCGGCCGCAATAAAGATGGGGACTAGATCCTTGATCTTGATTTCCCGGTAAACCACCAGGGAAATGACCAGCGCATAAACTGCGGCCACAACGGCCGCCTCTGTCGGCGTAAACACCCCGAACTTGAGGCCGCCGACGACAATAACGGGAAGCACCATCGCCCAGCCCGCGCCTCTTGCCCCGTTAAGGACGTCGGCAGCAGAAGCGCGAGGAGAAACCGTCATGGTCGTCTCTTTGCGAATCAGCCACCACCAGGTAAACCAAAGGGCCGCTCCCAGCATGATGCCCGGGAAAATACCGGCCAAAAACAGTTTCATAATGGATACGTTGGCGGCTACTCCAAAAATGACAAAACCGATGCTGGGCGGTATGACGGGGGCAATGATACCCGCAGAGGCAATCAACCCCGCCGACCGGGCCTTGTCGTACCCCGCCGTGACCATCATCGGCAGGAGCAGGGCCGATAAAGCGGCCGCATCGGCAACAGCCGATCCTGACAATGCGGCCATGCCGCAGGCCGCCACGATCGTCACGTATCCTAAGCCCCCCCTGATATGACCAACCAGGACCATGGCGAAATTCACGATGCGACGGGAGAGTCCCCCCTCATTCATCAGTTCACCGGCCAGCATGAAAAATGGAACCGCCAGGAGAGGAAAACTATTTGCGCCCTCGATGATGTTTTGTCCCAATATTTGCGCATCGAACATATTGAGATGCCACATCAGGGCAGCGCCGCTGAGAAGCAGGGAGAAGGCGATGGGAACACCGAACGCCATGGCGATCAGTAACGAGCCCAAAAAAACCGCGATTATCATTTTTTGTCTCCTTGCTTATTTCGCTTGACTAAAAGAATCAGGCAGCGCCTCTTCAGACTCTTCAATCTTTTGGAGATCCCCGTCATTGGTCTTCCCGGTCAGCAACCTAAAAAGGTCTCGAATCAGAATCAGGCCTGCTAAAATCGCAAAGATGACCCCTGAGGCATAGAACAAAGCGACCGGCGCCTCCATCACGGCACTGGTAGTGGTAAGGTTGATTATTGTTTGTTGCCAGGCGCCGGAAAAAATCAGCCAGCAAACAAAAAGCATGGATAGATACGCGATAGTAAGAAATATTTTCTTCCCGGTGATGCCAAGACGCTTGATCAGCACCTCGGTGCCAAGATGTCCGCCATGATTAAGAGCCACCACCGCGCCCAGGAAGGTCATCCAGACAAACAGCCAGCGGGACAGTTCTTCAGAAAGCGTAATGCCCGAGTTAAACCCATAGCGCAAAACAACGTTTCCAAAAACCAAAACCACCATCACAGCGAGGAAAAGGGCAATTACATATTCCAGCCCTTTGCATAGCCAATCTATCCATTTCCCCATACTGCCATCCCCTTTTGTATCTCCTTCTCATGAATCCTGGAGGTCCTTGCAGCGACTATAAGGTTCAGTCCTTTCAAGCACCCTTCACCCTGTGCAATGACTTGGCCCCTTTCTCCTGCCGTCAAGGCACGAGAGAGGGGAAACCTGTCACGACGGGAAGGCGACCGTATAGAGATGCCGTCCACCCTTCAACGGCCCTTTCAGGAGCGCCTCCACCTCCTCCGGGGGCCGCTGACTCAGGTATTTGCTCTCCGGCAATACCCCCGGAGGGAATTTGGCCAGAATATCGTCGTGGAGTTTTTTCAGATAATCTAGGTAAACCTCCACGCTTTTGTACGCCTTGTTCGGATCAGCAAGCGACGGCTTCCCTATCACCCCTTCCGGATAAATTACGCATTCGATGCCGCCACAACCAACCTGGCAGTGGCCCGGAATGGGATTGCCATAAATGTCTCCGCCCCGGTCCAGATGTCCCGGCGGCAGAAAACCCCAGGGCGTGTTGTCCTCGGCATCTTCGAGTTTCACCATCTCCGGAAAGAGGGCCATGGAGAGAGAGGTCTCCGCCTCGCAGGCATGCTGGAAGGGAGTGTCATAAGGTCCGCCATGGGCCTTATCCATGAGGGTCTGGCCCATCACCCGCGGCACGTCCACAAAGATGATCATCGCCGGGACCTGATAGCGCTTCCCGAACTCATTGATCGCCGAGGGAACGATATATTCCTGGCCGTGGAGGCTGATGAATATCTGCTTCCGAAAACCCGTGTTCCAGAAACCCGCCATGATCGCCCGGAGATAATCGGAGAAGACATTATCGGGAACAACTATCGTTCCCGGTTGGCCTAAATGGTGATACGGATGAGAGCCGTAGGCTACCGGGTGTGCCACGGTGCATCCTGTGGCCTTGGCGATCTCCTCGGCCATCCGGGTCACCACAAAGATATCCTCGCCGTAGGGGCCTGCCGCGCCATGATTCTCCGTGGATCCCAGCGGGATGATGATGATGTCATTCTTTTCGAGCCGTTCCTCCACATCCTTTTTGGTCATGGTTTGAAAATAGATCTTGCTTGGTTTGTCCAAATGCCCGCCTTCCGGAGGCAGGTTCCAATTTCCCATGTTTGCGCTCCTTTCCGTGATCTGAGGTCACGCCTTCCGGTGACCCGCCAGTTGCGGGGAATAGATCCAGACGAACCGCAGTACCTCGTCCCCGTTGTTGATGATCTTGTGAAGCCCGCCGGGCGGATTGTATACGCATACCCCCGGCTCCAGCGGGATCTCCCGGTCTTCGGTCACAAATGTGCCCCGGCCGGCCAAAAAGAACATTACCTCTTCTTCATGGTCATGTTTGTGCTCCGGGACCATGCCGCCCGGATAGGTTTCGTTCACGCCCATGGCCAGGTTTTGAGACCCCACGGTCTTCTCGGAAACCAGTATCCATGACGTCCGGGGAGGATCGCGATGCTCCCCCTTTACATCCTTGATGTGAATTACCTTCAACTCCGACATGCTCTTCTCCTTTACCCTCCGCTATTAGAAAATATTATTCGGGATCTTAACGTCCCAGATTTTACTCATCTCTTCCATCGTAATGTCATAGACGGTATCGTTGGGCGGCAGAGGTTCCTCTCTCATAAACTCAGGCACATCGAACAATTCTTCTGAGACGCCGGCCTGCCGGTTGAATTCCCTTTCCGTTTCGAGGACCTCGATCCCGATCGCCTGGATGTCTTCGTAGCTTAGGCTAAAGCCGTAACGACCCCTCAAGAGGCGACCGAAGAGGTCAGGCAGTTTTACGAAGGCGGGCCGGGTAAACAGACAAAGCCCGAAGGTATCGAGAATAGCCGCCCGCATCTGAAGCCTCCGGGATGTTTCGACATGTTTGTCCCTTCCCAGCGGATCGATGGTTCGTGCCGTCTCCAGGGCGTTACCTGCTGTATGGTCGGCGCCCATGGGCGAGGTAACATAGGTCACCCCATTCCCCTTCAAGGCGCGGGGATCGTAGGCCGGAATGGCCTGACCCTTTACCGCCGGAACCCGCCTTATCCCCAGCACACGACCGGTCACGGCCACGCCGTTGCCTAAAATACGCCCCAGGAAAGTTCCCCGGCCGATCTGGCGGATCAGGTCCTTCGCCCCCTCGGAGTCACCAAAGGCAATTACTCCGGCCTCCATGGCCACCCCGATGGCGGCGCCAGTTTCGATGGCGCAGACTCCGACTTCGTTGCAGAGGTGGTTTAGTTCGGCAATAGCGTCAATGTCGCCAATTCCGCAGTTTGAACCCAAAAGGGCAATATTTTCATACTGGATGGAGGCGACTATTTTCTTGCCCAGGGCGTCAGGAAAAACATTGGAACAGGAAATAACACAGCCTCGGACACAGGGCGTGCCGGAACGGCCCTCCCCGCCACGATTTTTGATTACTTCGGCAATATGCTCGCCTGAAATCGCCTCGGCCTCTTCGAACCGACCCGAGCTGAAATTACGGGTAGGCAGGATTCCCAGCTCATTGCACATCATAAGCACCGCCGGGGTGCCGAAGAGGTGGCGGTTTTCGGTTTTGGGATCCGCCATGATCAGTTCGACCAAAGTTTTGCCGGCCTCGCGGAGCATTTTTTCGTCATAAGCGGCCTCTGGCAGGGCGCCGGTATCATCCACCAATATGGCCTTGATCCCTTTGGCGCCCATCAAAGCTCCCAGACCACCCCGGGCGGCATAGCGCACCTGGATGTCTCCGGGCCCGGTTACGGCAACGCCGGCGCCAGCCATTTTCATCTCTCCTGCCGGACCGATGCAGATGATCCCGGGCTGACTGCCGAAACGTTCCCTGAGGATGGCGATGGATTCCGATACATACTTATCTTTTAGCTCCGGCGCCGCAATAAGCGTCATTTTGCCTGCTGTTATCATAAGGATATCAGTGGCCGGCGCGGCCGGTATGTCTTCCAGCAGCAGGGCCCTGATCCCCAGCCGGGCCAGTTTCTTGCCCGCTTCGCCGCCCACGTCGCTTTCCTTGATGCCGCCGGTCAGGGGACTTTTGCCGCCCACGGAAAACTTACCGCTAGTCGTAATCGCCGTATCCCCCAAAAGACCCGGCGCCACGATAAATTTATTTAATCGTCCCAAGGCCTCGCAGTCAGGCGGCACTTCCCGCGTGAGCAATCTGGCCACTGCCAGCCTGCCGCCCCAGGTTTTTTCTTCCTCCGAAAGGGGAACTTTCTGAATTTCCCTTTTTCTGGTATCAACCCGCACGATCCACTGCATGTTTTAGCTCTCCTTCAACCTCAAGGCGCTGCCGAATCTTTCCAAAAGCTGGTTTAATGTATCGGCCAGCGCTTTGTTTACCTCTACCCCCTGTTGAATACTCTCCTGTTCCTTTTCCAGCTCGATTTCGCCGGGAAGGTAAATTCGCGACACTCCCGGTGCTTTGCGGGAGGCCTTGAGTGTTGACAAATAGGACTGAACAAGGTCTTCAAACCGCTCGTACGGCATAAATCGCTTAATATCGATCGCCAGGGTGAAAACTCCGACTCCCGTAGGGCCCTGGAGTTCATGAAAACTTTTGATCGCCGGACCATATTGCGAGCCGGAAAGGAGCCCGGCTATAATGTCCACCGCCAGGGCCAGACCATACCCCTTAGGACCGCCGATAGGCAGAAGCGAGCCCTTGAGCGCCTGTGCGGCATCCGTAGTCGGACGACCCTCGGCATCCAGCGCCCACCCCGATGGGATAGGCTCCTGCTGACGGGCGGCCCGGCGAATTTTTCCCCGGGCTACCTGTGACGAAGACATGTCCAAAAGCACCCCCGGCCCATTCCCGCCGGGAATACCAATAGAAAGGGGATTGGTTCCCAAGAGAGGTGAGGCCCCGCCCCAGGCCGACATGGAAGGGGCGGCATTGGCCATCACAAGTCCGATCATCCCCGCCGCCACCGCCTGTTGGCTGTACAGTGACAGCATCCCTATATTGTTGGTGTTTCTTACCGAGCAGCTACCGACTCCGTAAATCGCGGCCTTGTCAATACTCATCGTCATGGCCTGTCGCACTGCGACCTGCCCCAGACCGTTGCCGCCGTCCAAAAGCGCCGTCGCCGCTTCGTCCATTATGACGGAGACCCTTGTGGGAATATTGATCATTCCCGCGGCGACCCGCCCGTCCAGCAGGGTGAGCAGATAGACACCGTGGGTATCTATCCCCCGGGCATCGGCCTGCACCATAGCCGCAGCCACAATTTCCGCTTCATCATCGCTGGCGTTGAGACCCTTAAGTACCTGAACCGCCGCTTCCTTAAGCAGCTGTGCCTTAATCTTCATGGCTAATCCTCATGGTTTAGCAAAACGCCGCATCTGGACTTTTACGAAGTCATAATATCTCATTGCCGGGTTATTCCTCTTTCAATCCCAGAAATTCAAATGCCCGGTCGAGCTTGTTGAATTTTACGCTTGATACGCCCGCCGCCAGTTCTTTGCTCTTTTTTTCCTCCAGCGCGACTCGGTCGATGGATTTGGCCAACACAAGGGCACAGTCTTCCCTTGCCACCGCCACCAGGCCATCGTTGTCACCCAGGATCAGGTCACCCGGGTTAATTAAGGCGCCACCGAAAACAAGGGGGTGGTTGATTAACCCCAAAACTGATTTGGAGGTCCCCCGGATACAAAAACCCCGGCAAAAAACAGGGAAACCCATTTGGATTATCTCTTCGGAGTCGCGGATGCAGCCGTCGATCGCGAGCCCTCCGATCTGGCGCGCCCGGGCGGAGGTGGCCATTAAACCTCCCAGGTATCCGCCTTCGTAATGGCCGCCGGTGTTAACCACCAGAACATCGCCCGGCTGAGCCATTTCCAGGGCCTTGTGGAGCATCAGGTTATCCAGGGGATGACAGGCCACGGTAAAGGCCGGGCCACAAAGCCGGAAACCCGGAGCAATGGCCTTGATGCCGCAATCGATATAGCCCCGCCGGCCGGAAGCCTCGTGGACGGTGGCCGTGCCAATCTTTGCGAAACCTTCGATTATCGTAGACGATGGTCGAGAAATTTTATTTATTGCATGGATCATAAGACCTTCTTAGCTTAGGCAATTATATTATGCTCTTGAGGTACTCCAAGGCATTGTGCAGATGGCGCCTCATGGCCAGCTCCGCCCGATCGGCATCCCTGGCAATCACGGCATCGATTATTTCCAGATGCTCCCGGAAAGATTCCAAGGCGCGCTCTTTATCCACCTTATTGTATTGGTAGAAACGGATGCGGGTAATATGTTCATGAAGCCGGCGGTAATATTCCAGCAGGCGGGCGTTGCCATGGGAGGCAAAGATAAATAAATGAATCTGGTCGCCCGCACTGATATAGCTTTTGGTATCCTTGCTGTCGTTTGCTTCTCCCGCTTCGAACTTGCGGCGAATCTCGCTGGCCTGCGAAGCATCAAACTCTCCTCTGGCGGCCACTTTTCTTATGACATCGCATTCCAGTATTTCCCGAATCTCCGTCAGCTCCCGAATGTCTTTAAAGGAAAAACGGGAAACGAAAGCCCCCCGGCCGCGGATGTTTTCCACCAGACCATCCTTTTCCAGCTGTTGGAGGGCTTCGCGGATCGGGGTCTTGCTGGTTTTCATATCCTTGGCCAGGAGGATTTCGTTGAGCGTGTCCCCGGGCTTTAAAGAGTTGCTTATTATCAG
This sequence comes from uncultured delta proteobacterium, assembly GCA_947085375.1. GTDB lineage: Bacteria > Desulfobacterota > Syntrophia > Syntrophales > CAMTWB01 > CAMTWB01. The sequence goes on along the minus strand of CAMTWB010000012.1, from coordinate 4,108 downwards.
CCTCTTTAAATTTTCATAGACAATTATTTTTTTGCTTTTCTTAATTTTTACCATGGTGCAATGTAAACGTTTAATTAGTAATTATAGTTACTTGAGTCCACACGATATATTTCTTATATATTTTTACGATACCGATAGCCTATTATTTATGTTGTGTCAAGGAAATATTTTGTCCGGGAATTTCTGATAACAGATAGAAAACTTATGTCACGGGCGAAGATACTACCCTTTGCAACCCGGCATAATACAGAAATAATTAACAGCGTTGTTGAAGCTGATGTCCATGACCATGCCGCCTAAGGTATCGATCTCTTCAAATATTTCCCCGTTTTCAACATCAGCTCCAATGATATTGCATAAGATCCTCCGGAAGTACTCATGCCGGGGATAGGAAAGCAGGCTCCGAGAATCGGTGGTCATCCCGACAAAACGTCCCAGGAGCCCAACGTTCGATAACGCATTCAATTGTCTGGTCATGCCATCCTTTTGATCGAGAAACCACCAGGCCGAGCCGAACTGCATCTTCCCCGCCGCCGATGCGTCTTGAAAGCATCCGGCAATGGTCGCCAGCACCTCGTTATCCTTGGGATTGATGTTGTAGAGGATCATTTTGGGCAGGCAATCCTGTTGATTCAGCCGGTCCAGAAACCTGGCCAGGGATCTGGCGATTTCAAAATCACCCATGGCATCAAAGCCCGTATCCGGCCCGAGAATCTTGAGCATCCGGGAATTGACGCTCCGGAGGGCGCCCAGATGAAGTTGGTGCACCCAGCCCCTTTGGGCATCCATTACCGCAAATTCGATCATCATGGCGGATTTGAACTTGGCGATTTCCGCGGCGTCAAGGCTCTTGCCAGAGCGCACCCGATTAAATAGCGCCGCTATTTCCGGGGCGGTGAAATCCTCCGCATAGGCCGTTTCCACTCCGTGGTCGGAGATGCGGCAGCCCTGGGCATGAAAGAAGTCATGGCGGCTTTTTATCGCGTCGATAAACCCCTGATAATTACGGATCTCCCGATCAGCGGCCGCTTCGAGCCGGGCAACCCAACGATTGAACGCCTCCGGTGACTCCACCGCCATCCCCCGATCCGGCCGGAAGGCGGGCAGAACCTTTACCGCAAAGCCCTCGTCGCTGATTTTTCGGTGATAACTAAGATCGTCCGTGGGGTCGTCCGTGGTGCACAGCGCCGCAACATTCATTTTTTTGATCAACTTGCGGGCCGAAAATTCCCCGCCCGTAAGCATTTCACCGCAACGGTCGTAAATTGTCCGGGCCGTCCGGGAATCGAGCAGCGTATCTTCGATGCCGAAATAACGGGCCAATTCCAGGTAACTCCAGTGGTAAACGGGATTTCTGACCGCCTTGGGAATGGTCTTTACCCAGGCGAGGAATTTTTCCTCATCGGGGGCATCACCGGTGATGAACCGCTCATCAATGCCGTTTGCCCTCATCAGGCGCCACTTGTAATGATCTCCCTCCAGCCAGAGCCTGGTCAAGTTTTCAAACTTGCGATCCTCGGCAATATCACGGGGCGGAATGTGGCAATGGTAGTCAAAAATGCTCATCTGCCTGGCATAGTCATGATAGAGGCGTTTTGCCGTTTCATTGCCCAGCAGGAAATTGTCGGATAGCAAGCCCATCTCTTTTCTCCCCTCCGGCAGCAATAAGGCTGCTCATTGCTACAATGTCACAAAATGTTTCTTCATCCGCATAAAAACTGGAATGCCGTCTTCGATCAAAGGTTTGACCTCTCCCTGAATCAATGGTTTGGCGTACCTGATGAAGTCTTCCGTGACGAAAAAACCGTCTTTCGTCACCCAGTCCAAGGGAAAATATTTTTCCCCATTGGCCACCAGCGACAGGTCCACCAGATCGGTATCAACAAGATATGGCGAATCGGAAAGTCTTTTGATGCTGACCATCTTTCCTGATACCCCGCCCACCGCATACTGGACAGCCCGCTGACCAACCAGGTAAGCCTCCCGGGAATCGGTCTGGGACGCAAAGTGGATGCCGTTGCGCTGAATTGTTGAAGGAATGGCAAACCGGGATTTAACCTTGACCTCCCTCTCCACGATCTCCTTGATAAAGTTTGCCGCCCCACCCAGTTGGGTATGCCCAAAGGCATCCCTGGCAAAATCCCCTTTTTGTTCGGAGATGTACGTTCCATCGGCCTGTTTAGTTCCTTCGGAAACCACAACGACGGCAAAGCCGATTTTGGCAAGAAAATACCGCAGGCGCTCCTTGAATTTTTCCTTGTCAAAAGGCACTTCCGGCAGCAAAATAATATGCGGCGCGTCCCATTCGTCCCTTTTCGCCAAAGCACAACCGGCCGCGATCCAGCCGGCATTGCGCCCCATGGTTTCAATAACGTTTACCGTATCGGCCGTATAGAGGGCTTCGGTATCCCGCCCCGCCTCCAGAACGGCTGTCGCCAGGTATTTGATGACGCTGCCGTAGCCGGGACAATGATCGGTATAGTCCAGGTCGTTGTCGATCGTCTTGGGGACTCCCACAACCCTCATGTCAAAACCTTCCTGCAAGGCAAGCTTGTTTACCCTGTCCGCCGTATCCTGGGAATCGTTACCACCGATATAGAAGAAGTACCTGATGTTGTATTTTTGAAAGACAGAAAGAATTTGCCTGTATTCCTGCTCTTTATTTACCTTGTGGCGGCAGGAACCCAGGGCTGCTGCGGGTGTCGTTTTCAAGCCTTCAATAGCGGCTTGATCTTCCCGCCGCAGATCAAAAATCTTCTCATTCAAAATGCCGAGAATGCCGTTGTGGGCGGCATATATTCCCTCGATTTCAGGATATTTCATCGCTTCCTGGATGACGCCGCAGGCGCTGGCGTTGATCACCGCCGTAGGTCCGCCGCTCTGGGCGATAATGCAATTCCCTCTCATCTGGTCACTCCTGTTCAATGGTCCCGTCAACTTGCCTGAGCAATCACGAGAGATATTTGGTCAGGGCAGCGAGATTGAGATCCCGGTTTTTCATCAGAAACTCCACCGCCTGATCTTTTGAATAGCCGTTATGGATCACCTGTACTACGGCCAGAGCCACGGCCAGCGGATCATCCTTGCCGGGGAAATTGATAAAGTTGACGACGTGCCGCCCGTCATTTTGGCGCTCAAACGGCGTACTTGAATACCGCGACGAAATGACAGACCGTGCCGGCGATGACAAACAGATGCCAGATAAAGTGCCAATAGCGAACCCTGTCGCCAGTGGCATAAAAGGCTACTCCGGCTGTGTAGGCAATCCCGCCCGCCAAAAGCCAGTAGAGGCCCGCATGCGGCATGGTCAGCCAGAGGGGCTTCACCGCGATTACCACAAGCCAGCCCATGACCAGATACAGGCCGGTGGAAATCTTCGGATAGCGAACGCCGCCAACCGCCTTCAATATGATGCCAGCCAAGGCGATAGACCAAACCAGGCCGAAAAGAGTCCAGCCCCAGGCCCCGCTCAACACGCCTAGGGTAAAGGGGGTGTAGGTCCCGGCGATAAGCAGATAGATCGCACAATGGTCGAGGATTCGGAAGATACGCTTGACACTTTTTTGTGGCAAGGCATGGTAGAGGGTGGATGTCAGGTACATGAACATCATTGTTGTCGCAAAGATACTCATCGCGACTATATCACCCAGATCTCCTTGCCGCGCAGCAGTAATTATCAGCAGTGGCGCAGAGATCAGGGCTGCCAGGAATCCGATGCCATGGCTCACGCTGTTGGCTATTTCTTCCCCCCGAGACTGGGGCCGGGCTTTTTTTATGGCAGCTTTATTTTGTGACATCTTTCCTCGCTCGTTTTGAATCAGGGGTTGCTTTTTCCCCCGACCGGACGCTATAAAAAAACCCTTAAATAGTCAAGGCGCAATGAGCCGGTCGGGTCTGCGACAAAAATGTGGGTATCCTGTTCTTGCAGAGACTTATCCCCCCTGTCCCAAAGGGGGGCAGGGGGGATTTATAATAAAAGCAAGAGGTTATTTATTATCCGTCTACTCTCCCCCAACCCATCTTTTCTAAAGAGGGGAGAAATACCGCCCAACCCATAATTTTGTCGCACACCCGCTTATATTGATGACTTCGTAAAAAGTCTTTTATG
>CAMTWB010000011.1:0-104110 GCA_947085375.1 uncultured delta proteobacterium | reverse complement strand
GAGGGGCGCTCATCGCCGCCGCGCAGGATCAATCCGTAACCGTATCCGCCGAACACGTCCGCACCGCTTCCACGGAAACGTTCTAAGCATCACCTAAAAGAAGGGGGCCGGTGTCACTCATCGGCCCCCCTCTTATCCCCGCCCATTAATCCCGAAAATCCGGCAACCTACCTCATATAATCAGGGAAAAAATGCCAATTTAATGTGAAAATCTACAGGGGGGGCATAGCACGTTTCCGGGTTTCCATGATTGTTTTTTGAAGCGATCGCTCTGAACCATTCTATGATTTCCTCTGATCTGTTATGCTCCATTATGGTCCATAATGGTGAAGCAGTCAATAGAAGACGGGGCGGGGGTCTGCTTTCCTGGGGGGCATACCGGGAAAGAGTTGCCCCCCGTGCCTTAGTGTGGTACTAAAGCCCCAAGATGTCTTGATCACTGATGGTCTGGAAAGAAGTCGGCAAAACGGATGTCTTGGATGGATGTCTTGGACGGAGATATTAGGACGACACGGATTACTCAAGAGGTGCTATTGCAGAAAACCGGCGTTTCTCGCTTCCTCCCCTGGTGGCCGCCCTTTCTTTCCTGGCTGGTTGTCCTGGCTTGGCTTTCCTTAACGCCTTCTCCTCCAAGTGTCGATGCGTATTTTTTCTCTTGGGATAAGCTGCAGCATGCGCTGGCCTATGGGATTTTGACATTCCTTGCCGGGATGGCGTTTGATATCCTCCCTGTGAAAAGGACCCGACGCTGGGTTTGGGCTTTTATTTTCACCACGCTGTTTGGCGGTCTCCTGGAGGTAGCCCAGGGCCTGCTGACGGAGGTTCGGGTGGCTGAAATCGGCGATATTTTAGCAAATGCGGCCGGGTCGGCGGTTGTCTTGCTTTTGATGAGATATAGAGTTTAACCGGGCTTTCTCTGCAATAAACCTATTATTTACTGTGATGGGGAAGTGAACTTTTAACGGCTCCCTGACGACAGGGAATCGGAGAGGATTTTATGCGTAAAGAAACAATTAGAAACATCGCCATCATTGCCCATGTTGACCATGGCAAGACCACCCTGGTGGATGCCATGCTGAGGCAGACCGGTACTTTCCGGGAACATCAGGAGCTAACCGACAGGGTGATGGACTCGCTCGATCTGGAAAAAGAGCGGGGGATTACCATTATGGCCAAAAATACGGCCGTCTGGTATAAGGGGATCAAGATCAACATTGTGGATACCCCGGGTCATGCGGACTTCGGCGGGGAAGTCGAGCGGAGTCTGAATATGGTGGATGGGGCAATCCTTTTGGTGGATGCCAGTGAAGGTCCGCTGCCCCAGACCAGGTTTGTCGTAAAAAAGGCTCTGGCCAGGGGGCTTCCCATCCTGCTGGTAATCAACAAAATCGATCGTCGTGATGCGCGAATCGATGAGGTCGTCGACGAGGTATATGATCTTTTCATCGACCTGGATGCCGGTGAAGACCAGATTGAGTTTCCCATTCTCTACACCAACGCCAAGCTCGGCATCGCCCATAAAAAACTCGGCGATACTTCGGAGGATCTGGCCCCCCTGTTTGATGCCATCTGCGAGACAATACCGGGGCCCAGCGCTTCTGACCTGCATCCGCCTCAGTTTCTGGTCACCAATCTGGATTATGATCCCTACGTGGGGCAGATTGCCGTGGGAAGACTGATGAACGGCACCCTGGCGATGAATCAGTCGTACGCTCTTTGCGGCGCCGCAGCCGTTACTTCCGGTGTCAAATTTTCCGTTCTTTACAGCTTTTATGGATTGAAGAAAAAACCGGTGGAACAGGTTGAAGCTGGCGACATCGTAGCCCTGGCAGGGGTGGAGATGGTTGCCATCGGCGATACCATTACCTCGATTACGGATCCGCGGCCCCTTCCCAGAATCAACGTGGATGAACCTACCGTCTCAATGATATTTTATGTCAACAACAGCCCGTTCGCCGGGCGAGAAGGAAAATTTCTTACCTCCCGGCATCTGTTGGAGCGGCTGGAAAAGGAGGCCTCCCATAATGTGGCCATCCGGCTGAAACATTTGCTTAGAAAAGATGCCTTTGAGGTATGCGGACGAGGTGAACTGCAGATGGCGGTTCTCATCGAGACCATGCGCCGGGAAGGCTACGAGTTCATGGTATCCAGACCAAATGTTATAACCAGACGGGAAAAAAATCAAACCCTGGAGCCAATGGAACGGGTCTTTGTGGATATTCCCGAGGATATGGTGGGCATTGTTACGGTAAAGCTTACCAGCCGGAAGGGGCGGATGGTGAACCTCGTCAATAAGGGCAGCGGTCGGGCGAATATGGAATTTGTCATCCCCTCTCGGGGCCTGATTGGTTTTCGGAGCCATTTTTTGACGGATACCCGGGGGGCGGGGGTAATGAACACCCTGTTTGAGGGTTACGAACCCTGGCTGGGGCCGATTCCCCAGCGGGCAAATGGCGCCCTTATAGCAGACCGGGCCGGCCGGATAACCGCCTATGCCAGCCTGGCCATGGTTGACCGGGGCGAACTTTTTGTCGAAGTCGGAAATGAGGTCTATGGCGGCATGATCATCGGGGAACGCAACCGCGCCGACGATATGACGGTAAACATTACCAAGGAAAAGAAACTGACCAATATCAGAAGCTCAACCTCGGAAGCCACGGTTACCCTGCGACCGCCGCGCCCCCTGTCTTTGGATCAATGCATCGAATTCATCGCTGAGGATGAATTGGTCGAGGTGACGCCGCAAAACATCCGCCTGCGGAAGATGGAACTAGATCCCAACAAAAGGGCGGCCAGGAGGAAGGCTAAAGGCTTTTGATTATTCAGGCTGTTTAGCAGAGTGGTTACAAAACCTCAACCTAAGGGAAAGGAGGAGAAGGTAATGCTGGAATTTGTTAAGAAGTCCATATTGGCTGGCGCTGGTTTGGCGGTCATGACCGCGGAGAAGGTTCAGGAACTGTTTGACGAGTTGGTCAAGAAGGGCGAGATCTCTGAGAAGGAGGCCAAAGAGACGGTTTCGGAACTTTTAGAGAAGTCCAAAGAAATCAAAAATGATATGCAGGACTGGGTCAACAAGGCGGTGACAGCCGTCCTCCAGCGTCTGCAGGTTCCCACCAGAGAGGAAATTGATGAAATCAGGGCCAGGCTTGAGCGCTTGGAGAAACCACGGGGGGAAGAAAAAGACCATGCGTCTTAGCCGGATCAGCTTTCTGTCCCGAACCTACAGCCACATCAAGCGCTACCGGCAAATACTGACGGTTCTAATCAAATACGGGTTTGACGATCTCTTGGAGCGTCTTCATGTCAACCGGTATTTGCGCCTGGGCGGCAGGCTGATTCTCAGGAGGCGCACCAGTGCGAAGGATGGTCTTACCAGGCATGAGCGGGTGAGGATGGCGCTCGAGGAACTTGGTCCTACCTTCGTAAAGATGGGTCAGATCCTCTCCACCCGTCCCGATCTAATCTCGCTTAGATTGCTTCAGGAACTATCCAAATTACAGGATGCTGTTCCAGCTTTTCCCTTCTCCCAGGCCAGGGACATCATTGAACGGGAACTGAACGCTCCCCTGGATCAGCTATTTTGCCGTTTTGACGAAGAGCCCCTGGCGGCGGCTTCCATCGGCCAGGTTCATCGAGCGTGTTTGCACTCCGGTGAAGAGGTGATTGTCAAGGTCCAGCGCCCCGGCATCCGCGCAACCGTAACGGTTGATATGGAGATCATCTTTCACCTGGCGGAACTGATGGAGAAGTATCTGGAGGAGGCCGAGATATATCGCCCGACCATAATCGTGGACGAGTTCGCCCGGATTATGGAGATGGAGTTGGATTACGCAATCGAAGCCTCCCACGCCGAGAGATTTGCCGAGCAATTTGCCGGTAACAACAGCATTTACGTGCCAAAGATATTTCGAAACCTTTCCACCTCCACCCTGTTGACCATGGAATACGTTGCCGGGATAAAGGTCTCCGACCAGGCCAAACTCGATAGCCTGGGGTACGACCGTAAGCTTATCGCCAGCCGCGGGGCGGATCTTATTTTGGAGCAAATATTTAAACACCGCTTCTTTCATGCCGATCCCCATCCGGGCAATGTTTACATTCTGCCTGGGAATGTCGTCTGCTACCTTGATTTCGGCATGATGGGCCGGGTGAGCAAATCGGCCCAGGAAAAATTTGCCGACATGATCTTCGGCTATACAATGCGCGATGAAAAAAAGATTGCCACGGCCATTTTAAGCTTGGTTGCGGTAAGCGATGAGCCGGACCGCCAGCTTTTGGAGCGCGATATCTCGGAGCTGATAGAAACACACCTCTATCGCCCCTTGAAGGACTTGAAAATAGCCCTCTTGCTATCGGCTGTCATGGATTTTTTTACCCGTCACCGCCTGCGGCTGCCGCCGGACATATTCCTTATGATCAAGGCCCTGGCCGAGACGGAAAGTATCGGCGGGGCGCTCGATCCGGATTTTGACATGTCCCGAAAGCTGGCGCCCTTTATCCGCCAGTTCAAGATGGATAAATTAAGCCCGGGGAGGCTTTTTAAGAATATTCTGTGGGCAGGCGAAGAGTTGGGACAGCTGTTGAGCGAAACCCCGGGGGACTTAAACGACATCGTGAAACAGATTAAACAGGGCCGGGTGAAAATAGGCTTTGAGCACCGCGGACTGGAAAAGTTGATTTTTGAAATGGACCGTTCCTCCAATCGAGTATCGTTTGCGCTGATTATTTCGGCCATTGTTATCGGTTCGTCGTTGATCATCACCGCTGATTTAGGCCCCCATCTATTCGGTTTTTCCCTGCTTGGCCTGCTTGGATTCAGCATTGCCGGCCTGATGGGGCTGTGGCTGATCATCGCGATCTTACGTTCCGGCAGAATCTGATGGAAAGAGGCAGCGAGATATTCGGTCTGGGTCAATGTTCGCTGGACTATATCGGCCAGATCGATGAGTTCCCGCCGCCCGACGCGAAGTGTGAGATGACAGGCCTTGTCATCCAGGGGGGAGGACCGGTGGCAACGGCCTTGGTTGCCCTGGCCCGCTGGGGGAAACGATGCTATTTCGCCGGTCAAGTCGGAGACGATCAGGCGGGAGAGATGATTCTGTCGTCGCTTAACCAGGAGGGCATCGATACTTCGGGGGTTGTGGTCAGAGCAGAAAGTTTTTCTCAACAGGCCTTCATTGTGGCGGAGCCGCAAACCGCCCGGAGGACCATTTTCTGGCAACGCCCCACCGGTTCTCCGCTGAAACCCGATGAAATCGATCTGGCACGGCTCCGGCAGGCCAGCCTAATCCACACCGATGGACTTGCGATAGAGGCGGCCCTTTACGCCTGCCGTAAAGCCAGAGATGCAGGGCTGGCGGTGGTGTTGGATGGCGGCAGCCTTCGGCCGGGGATGCTCGACCTAGTCCGGCTAAGCGATTACTGCATCGTATCGGAGGTCTTTGCCCGGCAGCTCATCGGAAGCGACGATTCCCGGGATGCCTGCCGAATTCTGCGCGACCTGGGACCGCGCCTGACGGCGGTTACTATGGGTGAGCGCGGCTACCTCGCCCTCCGTGAAGGTAAAGAATTTATCACGAGGCCGGCCTATCCGGTCGCCGCGCTTGATACCACCGGCTGCGGCGATGTCTTTCACGCCGGATTCATCTTTGGTCTCACGTCGGGCTGGACGATTGCAGAGAGCCTGGATTTGGGTGCCTGGGCCGCCGCTCAGGTCAGCCTGGCCTTGGGAGGCAGGACCAAAATCCCCTCGCGGGCCGAAGTGCTGGGTCATCATCTGTTACTTTGATGACTTGACTTTTACGTCCTGAGGGTATTAAGACGCCCTGCGGGTATTAAGCTTATACCAACGCAAAATTTGATGCGGGGAGGTTTTTTGTGGTAAAGATTAAGATTATGCCCTGTCTGGATATGAAAGACGGGCGGGTGGTGAAGGGCGTTCACTTTGTTGAGTTGCGCGATGCTGGCGACCCAGTAGAAAATGCTCGTTTTTACCAGGAAGAGGGCGCCGATGAACTAGGCATACTGGACATTGCGGCGACCCTGGAGAACCGCCGGACCCGCCTGGAGTGGGTAAAAGCTATTGCCGCCGTGGTTAATATTCCGATTACCGTGGGCGGAGGGATAAACAGTCTGCAGGACGCCGCTTTGGTCCTGGCGGCAGGGGCCAGCAAAATTTCCATGAACAGCGCCGCGGTAAAAAATCCTTCTTTGGTACGGGAAGTAGTGCGGCAATTCGGTTCCGCTACCGTCACCATCGCCATTGACGGCAAGAGAAACCAGGCAATGCCGTCCGGCTTTGAGCTGGTTATTGATGGGGGAACCAGGCCGGTCGATCGGGATGCGGTTATTTGGGCGAAAGAGTGTGAGGATATGGGAGCCGGGGTGATTCTGCCCACCAGCATGGACGGCGACGGTACCCGCGCCGGTTATGATCTCGCCTTTCTCAAGGCCGTATCTCAAGCGGTGCAGGTGCCGGTGGTAGCCTCCGGCGGCGCGGGCCAACTGTCACACTTTCTTGCTGCTGTTATCGAGGGGGGCGCCCAGATACTGCTGGCCGCTTCGGTCTTTCATTTTCGCACCCTGCGCATCGGGGATGTCAAGGAGTACCTCCGTCAAAACGGCCTTTCAGTTGCCTGACAGGCACGTTCCACCCCAAACGAGGTCAGCAGATATTGGATAGCTTAAGCGAACTCTTGCTCGAAACGACGCAGGCCCCATCCATTTGGGCGTATCTGCTGGCATACGTAGGAGGCCTGGCGGTCAGCCTTACACCCTGCGTTTACCCCTTGATTCCAATTACGCTGGGAGTTTTGGTTGGCCGGGGAAAAGATGCGCGTGGCGGCGGTATTTTGCATTCGGTAATGTTTGTATCTGGCATTTCAGTTACCTATGCCTTGCTGGGGGTAGTGGCAGCGGCAACCGGTTCCATTTTCGGCCAGTGGCAGATGAACCCGTGGATTTTTTTCTTTCTGGGCAATCTTTTTTTGATCATGGGTCTGGCCAAGTTGGGGGTTTTTAATTTCTCCTTCGACTTCTCTGAGAGATTCAGTCAGCGAATACTTGGGGGCTTGAGTGGAACGTTTCTTTTGGGGGTTGTCTCCGGTCTGGCGGCGGGGCCATGCACGGCCCCGGTACTGGCCGTGCTTCTGGGGTATGTTGCCATAAGCGGTAATTTGTTGTATAGCGCAACATTGCTTTTTGTCTTTGCCTTTGGCATGGGAACAATTCTTGTTTTACTGGGAATATTCGGCAATCTTTTGGCCAAACTGCCCAAATCCGGGGGCTGGCTGGTCCGGGTCGATAAATTCCTGGGCATTGTCCTCATCGGCGCGGGTCAATATTTTTTTATTATGACCGGAAAACTTATCGGTTAGGAAAGCATGATACAGTTATCAAAAAAACAAAATCTTCCCTGGCGTCAGCTGCCAATGCTGATCATTCTGGCATTGGCGTTTACTGCGCCGGCCTTTGCTTCTCTGGAAAAAGCGCCGGATTTTAGTCTCTCCGACCTGGCGGGTAAGAAATTTCGGCTGAGAGATCATCTGGGCAAACCGATCCTGTTAATCTTCAGCACTACCTGGTGCCCATCCTGCGTGGCTGAGATACCACGCCTGGAGCGGCTCTACAATAAGCACAGCAAATCCGGTCTGCTCATGATCAATATCAACATCATGGAAACCAGAAAAAAAGCCGAAAGTTTTTCCCAGACGCATCGCCTGCCCTATCAAACCCTCCTGGATGAGCGCGGGGATGTCGCTGGCATCTATCGGGTTAGGGGAGTTCCCAGCCTCGTTCTGGTAAATAGGGAGGGGCAGATCGTCTGTCGGGCCTGCCAGGTTGTTGATGGTCACCTGGAGAGGATTTTAGGGAAAAAATGACAGGGGTTCCCCCCGTTGCTTTCCACCAGGCACTCCCTCATCGCCGGTTAACATTGCACAAATCGCAGAAGTATAATAAATTACACGTATAATTTGAAGGTAAACAGAGGTTGCATGGATAAATTACTGCAGGATTATAAGGTATTTCAGGATAAAAGGGTCATTAATATAAGACCGATAAAAATTGATGAATTCAAATCCTATCTGGATGGCCTGCCGGATGTGGCGAACAATGCGGAAGAGCTAGTGCTTGAGATTGGCACTAATGTCGCCTCCGATAACGAGGAATAAATGTTTGCCGATTCCCATGCCCACCTGGAAATGGCTGATTTTGACCAGGATCGGCCGGAAGTCCTGACCCGAGCGGCCGAAGCTGGTGTGAACCTGATTGTTACTGTCGGCACCACTTTACAAGACTGCCGCAAGGCAATTTCCCTGGCCGGTCAACATGATGGTGTTTATGCCGCAATAGGCATCCACCCCCATAATGCCAAAGAGGTGCGGAAGGATACCTACGCGAAACTTATCGACCTTGCCCGTAGGGACAAGGTGGTGGCGTATGGGGAGATTGGCCTGGATTTCCATTACGACCATTCACCACGTAATATTCAAATTAGCCGTTTTGGTGAACAGCTCGAACTGGCAGCACAGCTGGAACTGCCGGTCATCATCCACAGCCGGGAGGCCCAGCGGGAGGTCTGGGAGATGTTGAACTCCTGGCGGGGGAGACTGCGGGGCATTTTACACTGCTTTTCCGGCGATACTAAAATGGCTGGTCGGTACCTGGATTTGGGCTACTATATTTCCATTCCGGGCGTCGTTACATTTCCGAAAGCCGATACGGTCAGGGAAGTGGTCAAGTATGTTCGTCTGGAGGGGCTTCTTTTGGAAACCGACTGTCCCTATCTTGCGCCCCATCCCCACCGGGGCCGCCGCAATGAGCCGGCCTATGTTATCCATACCGCGGCCGCCGTGGCGGGCATCCTCGAGACAACACCGGAGCTGGCAGGAGAAGCCACCCTGGCCAACACCAGAGAAATATTTCGGCTGGGGTAAAAATGAATCCAGTAACGGCGAAACCATAAATGATGATGCGGTAAAAAGTTCGACGGTTCCATCTAAACCTGACCAACAAAGGACAGTAGTGTGTTTGAGCACCCGACCCCTTACTGGAACCCCATTCTGGAGACCTTGCCCCACCCTGCGGTTCGAGGTGGCAAGGTATTGCGTCATTCCTGCCTTCCTACCGCCTTTTACCCTGCGAGACGCTGCTTATAATACGAATTATAAAAAATCTTGACGCTGAAACCACAATAGGTTAGTAAAGGCCGCAATTCCAATAATCCAGCGTGGGGATGTAGCTCAGCTGGGAGAGCGCGGCGTTCGCAATGCCGAGGCCAGGGGTTCGATCCCCCTCATCTCCACCAATATTTAATCTGGCAAGGGTCTGTGGGAATTCCAGGGACATCCATGATAAGTAATATCAAGGGGAAAACGGAGATTTCCTCTGACCTCCAAGATTGACATTCCTGGTGGTTTTTTACCCCAACCTGACTTCATTTTGCACCACCTGGAGGTTTGCTTCAACCTTCTTTACTTATGCATTCAAACACAACACTTAAATCAGAATTAAGTGTTGTGTCCCCGCTTTTTACCGCTTTTTAGCTTTTGAACAGTTGAGCAAATCTTTTTGGTTTTCGGTTTTTCCATGCCCCGGAGTGATAGGCACTGCTGATAATAAGAGGCAACACTGATGTTGCTTCGGCGAATACCATCTGTTCGTGCACTGTATCAACCTTTCCCCAGGAACTGGCCTCCTTGAGGGTGGAGCTGGAGCAGGCGCCGTCTCGGACATCGGCTACGGTTATCTGGATCGCGTACTTATGCATTGGCACATTAACTCCCAGTAATTCCGCGCAGATCACCGTATCTTGGGCAAAGTTTTTCGGCACCCCGCCGCCGATGATAAATAAACCAGTTGTATTTGCCTCGATTTTAATTGCCGTCAATTCACGGAAATCCTTTACCGAATCGATAGAGAGGTGATTATCGGGCCGCTTTGCCTGATGCAGCACCAGGCCAAATCCGGCGCTCGAGTCGGAAAAAGCGGGACAGAAGATCGGCACGTCCTGCTCATAGGCAGCCTGGAGCAGTGAATCCTTCTTTTTCGAATTGCTGGTCAAGTATCTCCCCATCTCACGAATGAATTCACGGGAAGAATAGGGCCTGGGAGGAAGGGAATCCGCGATATCTTTGATGGTGCTGTCGCAGATCTGCAATTGCTCCTCATCGATAAAGGTATCGTATATCCGGTCAATGTAGAGGCTCCTCAAAAGGCTATCATCCACATTGACCTGCCCCTGGTAATGCCTGAAACCAAGGGCTTCAAAGAAATCCATATCGACAATAGACGCCCCGGTGGCAACTATCGCGTCCACCATATTGTGTCTCAGCATATCGATGTAAATCTGATTGCAGCCGCCCGCACTGGTACTGCCTGCGATGGTCAGGATAATAGAACATTTCTGGTCATTGAGCATCATTTCGTAAATGTCGGCCGCTGCCGCCAGGTTCCGGGCGGTAAAGGACATGGCTCTCATCGCCCGGATAATGTCGGTGGCATCAAATGTTTTGATATCAATGTGCTCTATCGGAATACTCAAATAATCACTCTTCGACATAAAAACGCTATAACCTCTTATAAAATTATTTTTGATCCGGCCAGATAAACGTGCCAGATTCTTCATTAGAAGAATCAGCGGAAATTGTCAACCAGGGAGTAATTGGAGGGGCGGAACATAAACGCAGGTACCGTACCTTGTCGTAGGCGCCGCTGAACATATATCCTGTTAGTTATCTCCTTGACGTCGCAAGTCACTTCCATTACCATCCCCTCCTCCTTTGGGGTGAACATTCCAGTTCACCTTAATCGAAGGGAGGTGTCTCTTCCAAGGTAACACCGCCCTTACTAAAACAAAAAGGCCTCTCTCACGAGAGGCCCACTTATACCGACATTCCCTTGCACTCTGTTAATCTATTCTGAAAATATTACCCCTCCCTTACTCGGTTAACTCGGGAATCTTCACAGTAAGCCCCGCTGGGGCTGCAGATTAGCGCAGTTTGCGCGGGTGTCCCTGCCCCCCTGTGTCATGTGTGTCTATAAGGTCAGCACCAGGGGAGGGGAAATCGGATGTTTTAGCGTTCGTCAAAAATCTTGCCTTGCCTTGTAACTGAATTTTTACCTGCGTTGCCCATTTGGTCTGTCTTGCTGTCAATTAATTCCCCTGCAGATGTTCACGGGCGAGCGCCTCGGTGTGGTCGTTGTGGTCGGCAAGTTCGATCGAGATTTTTTTGAACTGCTCATTAACTGCGAGAAAGGCTGAGATTACGCCGGGGTCGAAAATTATTCCGTTGAGTTGTACAATGAGGGCGACGGCATCTTCATGGGGTAGAGCTGGTTTATATACCCGTTGACAGACGAGAGCGTCATAGACGTCGGCTAAGGCCATGATTCTTCCGGAAAGAGGTATCTCCTCACCCTTGAGTTTTTTGGGGTACCCGGTTCCATCCCATTTTTCGTGGTGCGTATAGGCGATCTCCTTTGCCAGACGAAGGAATTCGCTGCTGTCACCGATCCCGAATTTCTCTTCTGCCCGCTGTATTGCATCGCGGCCGTAGGTCGTATGCCTTTTCATCTCGTCAAATTCCTCCGGGGTAAGTTTACCGGGTTTGAGGAGAATATGGTCAGGCACCCCCACCTTGCCGATATCGTGGAGCGGGGAAGACTTGTAGAGATGTTCCCTGGTTTCTTCGTCAAGAAGAGTCGCATACGAGGGATCAGTGGACAGCTGCTGGCAGATGGCGGCAACGTAGGCCTGGGTGCGCAGAATGTGTCCGCCGGTTTCGCTGTCTCTGCATTCGGTAAGAGAGGCCAGACAGCGGATCGTGAAGTCCTGAGTAAGCAGTACTTCCTTAGTACGGGCCCTCTTTTCCCGCTCTTCGTACCAGAATTTGAGCAGTGTAACCAAGGTGAAATTGCTTCCGAGCGCAATCAAAGCAACGATAGGTGAGACAAAAATACCGCTGTATTGAAGTAACCATAACGACGATAGCCAGAGTCCCAAGGCACCGGCAAAAAAAGATAGCAGGCTCCAGAGGGCGCTCATCCGGATTAGCAGAAGGGTGGAGAGGAGTCCGGCGGCGACAACCAGCATTAGCTCCAGGCCGGGAATCCAACTGGGTCGGGATAAAAACTCTCTTTTTTGAATATTGTCCACAACGGTGGCATGGATTTCCACTCCCGGCAAGACGTTATCGACAGGAGTGGGGTGAAAATCG
Source organism: uncultured delta proteobacterium (assembly GCA_947085375.1). Classification (GTDB taxonomy): domain Bacteria; phylum Desulfobacterota; class Syntrophia; order Syntrophales; family CAMTWB01; genus CAMTWB01. Next base: position 91,892 of record CAMTWB010000011.1, on the reverse strand, counting down.
GCGATCCCGGTGGCCGATGACCCGATGAAGATGATACGGCCCGCAAGCAGTTCTTTTGTTACCGCCCGTTCGAGGATGTCGGCCGCTGAAAGATAGGTGAAGGTTCCCCCCCTGCCCCGATAATTAATTAGGAGATTGCCCTTGCCGTCAACGGGAATCAGGGTGTGATCGAGGCGAAGGGCTTCAATTCCTTCGGGGCTAATCTTCAAAAAAACTTGATTTATTCCCTTCGCCCGCATCAGGGTTGCCAACGCAAGGCTCGGGTAGAATTTCCCCTTGTATTCAACCACGAGAGGCACGCGCCTTAAAATGCCGTCCATGTCGTGGGGGATGTTCAGGAACCCAGAGCCGGCCGCCCCTTCGCTGAGGGTGCTAAGGTTGCAGATTACGCCGCTGGCGCGAAAGAGGTGCGCCTGCGGGTCGGGCGCTACCCCATCATCAGCCACGACCGCGACATTGAGCGGATGGAGACGGCATTCGCTGCCGGGTGTCTTATTTTCAGTAAAGGTAAACGAGAATCCCAATACGACCAGGCCATGTGAAATGATTGCCGCGAGGGTCTTGTCGTTGTCCTGAAGGGCTTTTGGAATATGTCCAATTGGTATGTTGATCTTCAGGTCGCGATAGATATCTTGCTTCAGGACGCTAAAGGAAGTCCGGTCGGCTTCGGCCAGGATGGTATCGAGACCGATACTGGATGGACCCAGTTCCATCAGACGGTCCAAAAGAAGGGCGAGACGATAGCGTGGCCAGGGCCACTGACCATATTTGGCAAGGCTTTTTTCATCAATATCGATGATGACAGGTGTCTCCTCTGTCTTCGCCCAATCCCGATCGATAGTCATCACGAATGTGTCGTAGGACTTGCTGTCCAGGAAACGCAAAAAGCGCGGCTGATATAAATAAAGGAGGGAGAGAATTAAGGTAAACAGACTGCCGGCGATCAAGATTGCGGTCCTGCCATTTCCGGGCTTCTTGATCGTAATTTTCTTTTTTGCAGGGAAAAACAATAGCGCTACCCCTCGTGGCTATCTCACGGTCACTTCTACCCGGCGATTTCTCACTTCTTCGACCTCGTCGCCGGTATTGATGAGCGGATTGTCTTCCCCGTGGGATTCCGTTGCAATGGCCTGCCGGTCAACCCCCAGCGAAACAAGAATATCCCTCATTCTGAGCGCCCGATTCAAGGAAATCTGATAATTTCTCTGTTTGCTGCCCACCGTGTCTGAATGACCGACAACGCTGATATCGGATGAATTTCTCTGAGAAATGGCGGCGACGATATCGGGGATTTTTTTTGCAGAATCTTCCGTCAAATCCGCGGTGCCCGTTTTAAAATTGAGAATAAAGGTAACCGGCTGGGGGGGCTGCGCTAAGATGGCCGCCCCGAAGATTCGGGAAATCTCTTTTTCATCAATAGGCACAGGCGGAGCAGGGGGCGTTTTTATATCTGTCACCGTAGTCACCTGGCCCGGCTTGTCAATGACCTGGGTCCCCCCCTGATTGGTTACAGTAATGATACCGGTTGTGCCATCCGGGTCAGGCATCAAAACAAAAAGATTCTTATTGACTGGGCAGCAGGATTGCAACAAAAACACCACAAGCAATGAAAAGAGAAACCGCATGGTATTAATGGCGCCCGGTCTCATTTAGTTTCATCCTCAATCCGGACTAAAATTGTGGTTCCCCTAAAACCTACCGTGGCCACTGGTGTTTCAAAGTGAACAGACTGGGGAGAGAGCTTGGCGATTACTCCCGAAATGAATGCCGCCGTTCCCTTGACCAGACGGTTGACCATGGAAAGTTTGCCGTAAGCAGGGGAGAAGAGAAAGCTTTGAATGATGACGGTACTGTTATGGCCAAGCGAAAGGGTTGAATTGTCCTTAAAAGTGATACCAATGGTTCCGTCGCCGCCGGTTTGGAGGGTGTCACCCACGTAAATCTTTTCGTCTTTCTTCACCGTAATCACTTTTTCCAATCTCGTAATCGCAACCTTTCCGCTGAAGGTTTTGACCATCGCCACTTCGGATTCCTCAACTGCTTTAGCTTCGGCAGGCAGAGTTGCGGGTAATGGCAGGGGGAGGGGTTTTTCGGCCATCAGCTTTTTTGCCTGGTCAGTATCGGAGGCAGTAACGACCGCCGGGGCGGCAAAACAAAACGCGAGCGATAAGAAAATAACGCAATTTATGATTCCTGTTTTTTTTTCCACTGTTGTTATCCTTTTTCGCCCAATATTGACGAGTCTTGTCTTGGCATCAGCATATAAAGGCGGCCAGCTAATTCTGGTGTGCGAAAAATTTATGGCTGTCCAATCTTGCAGGGCCTAGAACCCCCCTTTCCCAAAGGGGGGCAGGGGGGATTTTCCCAAAGGGGGGCACTAAGACCCCCCCTTTCCCAAAGGGGGGCAGGGGGGATTTATAATAAAAGCAATGGGTTATTTTTAGTTCGTCAAATCTCCCCCGACCCCTCTTTGGGAAGAGAAAAAGCCGCCCTACCCATAAATTTGTCGCAGACTCAGGTAATTCGTTTCTTGCGGCTACCAGGCAATCCCTTGAGATTTCAAATAGTCCTGCGCCGTTTTGAATCCCAGTTTTGCAGATATTTTATAGTTTGCCAGGGCCTGGTCGTTGTCGCCAAGTTTATCCTGGGCCAGTCCTCGGACATAGTAGGCACTGGCAAGATCCTTGTTAAGGTCGATCGCCTTGTCAATATCTCGCAGCGCCAGTTGGGGATCGCCAAGATTGATGTAGGCGGTGCCTCGAACATAATAGGCCTCGGCAAAGTTGGGATTGGACTTGATAGCCTGGTCATAGGCAGCGATTGCCTCTTCGTGATCCCCTGCCAAAGCTAGAGAGTATCCCTTTCTGAACCATTCGATTGCGGTTGGCTCGCGCGTAGATTTAGCCGGTTCGGCAGCGGCGACTGTGGCCCCGATTATGGGTTGCTCACTCGCGGTTTCCTCTTGTTTTATGACGTTCTTCGCTGCCGGCAATTTCTTTGTCGACCGGTCAATTTTCCTCGTTGGTTTGTTTGGCTGTCGGCTGCTTTTTTCGGGTGCGGCCGATTTTACTCGTAATCGCTCATTATCCCGGGCCAGCTCGTCCAGGCGTTTCTTGATGGCCTCAATTTCCTGCATTTCCTTTGTTTTTTCCGGTATTTTATGGGATACCTCCATGGGCCTAGCTGTTTTGTCCTTCCCATAGAGTGAAAGTGCGCGGGCAAAATCCTCCTGCTCCTTAGAATGGTTGCCTAGCTTCCCGTGGACGACCCCCCTGTTATAATAGGCGTTTGCATATGCCGGATTCAGCTCAATGGCCGTATCGAAATCTTTGATCGCCTGACTATAGTTTTCTAGTTTATCGTTAACGGTTCCCCGGTTGTAGTAGGCTTCCGCGAACTTTGGGTTCCAGGCAATTGCAGTGAAGAAATCTTTTATTCCTTTGTTCAACTCGTCGAGCTTGACGTAGGTGGTTCCCCGGTTATTATAGGCTTCGGCGAAGCTTTCTCTGAGCCCAATGGCTTGGTCAAAATCGGGAATCGCCTGATTGAATTTGCCCAGACTATAGAAAGCAACCCCGCGATTATTGAAGGCCTCGACGTGTTTCGGATTGATCTCAACGGCTTTGGTGTAATCCTTTATCGCCTGATTGAAGTCGGCTAGATTATGATAGGCCATACCTCGTCGGTAATAGGTGTCCGCCCTTCCGGGAAGAAGCTGGTTGAGCTTGTCATACTCCTTTATTGCCTGCCGGTAGTCGCCAAGACTATGCAGTGTCCTGCCCCGTTCCAAAGCGTTTGCCGCATCGGCTGTGACTGTCTCGGTTATCCGTTCGGCAAAAAGCAAGGTGGTAGTGAATGGCAACGACAAAATCATGATGGTAAGACAGGAGAGGGCTAGGAGGGTGGCTTTGCGGTTCATCTTTAATCCGCTCCAAATATTCAGGTGTTTGCTGAAGGCAAAAAGTATATAGAGGAGGCTTTCACAAGGGACGAAGCAAACCTCTCGAGACCTTTCATCTTTTTGTATCTTACAGGCCTTCTCCTTCAAGGTCCTTGAGTCTTACAGCCCGGATAAATCGCTGGTTAAAATAAGGGGTGTCCAAACTGTCGATCTTGACTGCCTTGCTCCGGTAGGAGGCGTGGAGGAATTTGTTGTCACCGATATATATCCCCACATGGCCGAATGCTCGGCGGGTGTTGAAGAATACCAAGTCGCCTTCTTTGAGATTGCCACGGCTGACGACCAGGCCAATATAGGATTGTTCCCGGGCGGTGCGGGGGAGTTGAATGCCGAAAATGCTGTAGATTGCCCGGACATAGGCGCTGCAATCGATGCCCCGGACGCTGTTGCCGCCAAGACGATACGGCGCGCCCAGGAAAAGGGTTGCCGCTGTGATCAGGGAGGCCCGTTCCTGCGGGTTGCGCCATTTGCCCAAGAGTTCAGAAGCTTCCCGTTTGTCTCGTTCGGTAATAGCCCAGGCATCATCCGGAAGTAAATCGCCGTCACCTTCTTCATCGAGAGCCAAAGATTGGTCCACTGCAGGCAATTGATCCGGCGCGTTGGTGGTATTTTTGGCAACCAGGATCTTTTTTCCTACAGTAATACGGTCACTTTTGAGGTTATTGATCCTCTTTATTTCATCAACGCTCATATTGGCCATTTTGGCAATACTAATCAGGGTGTCGCCTGATTTTACCACATGGGTTGTTTTCGGCGTTTGCGCTTTATTGGCATTATCTGCGGGCGGGGGGTTGATTTTTTTTGCTGCCTGAACCGGCTTTTGGCTGACCACAAGGACCTGATTAGGTGCAATAACGTCACCGGTAAGGTTGTTCATTTTTTTGAGTGCCGGGAGTTCCAGTTTGTACTTGGCGGCTATCCCGGAGAGGGTTTCGCCGGATTTGACTTTATGTTTTTGCTGTGCTGACGATTCATCAACAATGCATAACGGTAAGAACAGGACCATCAGTCCCATCCAGAGGAAAATCCGCCGTACCATTATGAAGCACCTCCTTATTTATTTCGGTTGGTCCCCACACGCGTTACGGTGCACAGACTCAAACAGTGGATGACGAACTGCACACATGGCTTACGCTTTTACCCAAACGAGGCGGTTTAGTCAACACTTTTTTCACGCGACAATGATTGATTGTTATGTTGGACTTCACTCCGAAAGGTATCCCGAGGGGTTTTTCGGAGGGCCAGGCTTCGTCATGGCCCTAAAATGCTTTGCCTTTTGGCAAGGCCTATACAATAGGGCGGACGAGCAGAAGCTCGTCCCTCCGAAGAATACACCTGTTTGGCAAGTTTTTACCGCAGCATCAAGACTGAATCTTTACAAACCGCAGTCAGGGTCTGCGACAAATTTATGGGTAGAGCGGTTTTTCTCTTCCCAAAGAGGGGTCGGGGGAGATTTGACGAACGAACAATAACCTCTTGATTTTATTATAAATCACCCCTGCCCCCCCCTTTGGGAAAATCCCCCCTGCCCCCCTTTGGGAAAATCCCCCCTGCCCCCCTTTGGGAAAGGGGGGGGCTAGGCCCTGACAGATTAGGACAGCCATAAATTTGTCGCTCACCCGCGCAGTCAATTTCTCTTGACAGTTAATCTTACTGCCCCTATACTTCGCCGGATTCAAAAAGTGACTTATTGTTAAGATTTTACAACGGAAAGAAGAGTATTATATGTCCGAAGAAAATATGCTGCGTGATTCGGAGGCGGCAAGCGCGGAAAGTAAACTCCAGAGCGGAAGCAATTTGCCTGGTTCTGAGACGGCCGGAATTAAAGAGCCGGAGAATTCTCTGCCGCCGGTTATGATTAGCGATCTGCCGCTCTTGCTTCAGGAGGCTTGCGCCCGGGCAGGGTGGGCAAATTTATTACCGGTGCAATCACGGGCGATTCCCTATCTGCTTGCCGGACGCAACCTGATGGTCGAGTCGCAGACGGGTACCGGCAAGACCGGGGCCTTTCTCTTGCCCATTCTGCAGGGGCTCGATCTTGATCGGCAGGTCTGTCAGGCCCTGGTTCTGGTGCCTACCCGGGAACTGGCGCTGCAGGTTTTTGGCGAGGCGGAAATTCTTGGCGGCGCCATCGGAGTAAAGACTGCCCTGGTATATGGCGGTGTAAAATATGGCCCACAGCTCGATGCCTTTCGCCTGGGAGCGCAGCTGGTGGTGGGAACGCCAGGGCGGATTCTGGATCACCTGATTAAAAAGACACTTTCGCTGGATAGTCTGAAAATGCTGGTATTCGACGAGGCGGATCGGATGCTGTCGATGGGCTTTTATCCCGACATGCTGCGGATTCAGCAGTTCATTCCCAAACGGGGCGTAAATGGCTGCATGTTCTCCGCAACATTTCCCGGGCAGGTTATCCGCCTAGCTGGCAATTTTCTTGATAATCCGGAATTTCTCAGCCTAAGTCAGCAGCATATACATGCGCCCCATACGGAACATACCTACTATGAGGTGCCGGGGATGCAACGCGAAAGATCACTGATCAGGATTATCGAAGTGGAGAATCCGGATTCAGCGATAATTTTCTGCAACCAGAAATCGACGGTCCACTTTGTTTCCGTGGTTCTCAGGCGCTTCGGCTATAACGCCGATGAATTGAGTTCCGACCTGAGCCAGACGGCGCGGGAACGGGTTATGGGGCGGCTTCGGAAGGGAGAGTTGCGATTCCTTGTTGCCACGGATGTGGCGGCGCGCGGGATAGATATCCATGAATTATCGCATGTTATTCAATACGAGCCGCCGGAGGACCCGGAGCTATACATACATCGCGCCGGACGAACGGGGCGGGTTGAGGCAACCGGTGTTGCCATCTCACTGGTCGCCGGCATGGAGAAGTTCAAACTCCATGATATCTGTAGAAATTATAAGATCACCCTGCGGGAGAAGGCTCTTCCTGCTGACGAGGATGTCCAGTCGATAGTTTCTCAAAGGGTTATCGCCCTTTTGGAGGCAAAGTTGCGCACTATGGACAACGTGCAAAAAGAGCGAATCGGGCGGTTTATTCCACTGGGTCGCAGCATGACGGAGGCCGAAGAGGACAATCCCTTGATTGCCATGCTTCTGGACGACTATTACCTGCGGAGTTTACAAACCCCTTTACCGACCCCGGATTTAGACGCTCCATCTGGGCTCATTTCTGCCGGCAAGACGCCAACGCGTTCCAAGGTCAAAAGAAAGTCGCGGTCCCGTGGCAGACAAACCCGTTCGGATGCCGGAACCTGATACTACGTGGACAATTAATAACTTACTCTGACAGGGAAAATACTCCAAGGCAGGAGGTTCATAGATGATTGCTATGCTCATAGTGACCCACGGCAACCTGGGATCAGAGATGCTAAAAGCGGCCGAAATGATCAAGGGGAAAATAAACAATTGCGCCAGTCTGTCCGTTGACCAGACTAGGGGCGTTGAAGAAATAACCAGGGAAATGCTATCGGACATCAATAGGTTGGATCGGGGTAAGGGGGTGTTGATCTTTACCGATCTGTTTGGCGGGACACCTTCCAATATTTCTCTGTCCTATCTTAAAGAGCGCAAGGTTGAGGTCATTACCGGCGTTAACCTGCCGATGATCCTTAAATTCTTTGAAATAAGGGAAAAATGTGCCCTCACGGAAATTGCCCCTCAGGTTGCAGATTACGGCAGGAAGAATATATATCTTGCTAGCGAAATATTGGCCCGTAAAATAAAAGGGTAAGTCGGTGCCGGCCCCTTTCAACATAGTTCTGGTCCGGGTGGACAACCGCCTGGTGCACGGGCAATTGCTTGAAGCATGGATTCCCCGCCTTGCCGCAGAATCTTTAATAATTGTCAACGACGAAGTGGCCGCCGATATCTTTCGGGAAACGGTGATCAGAATGGCCGTCCCAAAGGAAATAGAATTGAATATTTTCACAGTGGAGGAATTTGCCAGGACTCATCAGTTTGAAAAGGGCGAAGGCAAGAAAACGATAATTCTGTTCGGCAATATTTCTGATGCCTTGAGGGCTTTCCAGCAGGGTTTCCGGTTTACTCAATTGAACGTGGGCAATATTTACAGTGAGGACTGCGTTTTGTGCTGTTCCCGCGCTGTCTGTCTGGGAAAGAAAGAACTAGGCGAGATACAGGCACTATTGATGGAGGAGGGAGTGTCGGTGGAGCTAAGAGGACTGCCTAAAGATAAATCGGTGGATTTCCGAGAGTTTATTCCGGCAGGCGCTGACGGCCGGTATTAGTTGGAATGGCTGGAGTGGCGACGGAATATCTCATTATCACCCTGATCGGAGGCCTCCTTTGTCTGGATAAAACCGCGCCCCAACTGTTGATTTCCAGGCCTGTCGTGGCAGCGCCAATTTTGGGAGCCCTTCTTGGTGATTTCATCACCGGCCTGATCATCGGCTCATTTCTGGAACTGGTATGGATTGATCGGGTGCCCATCGGGGGCTACATCCCACCCGATGACACCCTGGCCGCAGTTGTAATTACCGCTGTTGTGATCACCGTTTCCGGGCGGCTGGGATTTATTTCTCCCGAGATTATCTCCTTGAGTTTTATAATTTTTTTACCTTTGGCCCTGGCCGGGCAAAAGGTTCAGTGCCTGATTGTTAAATCCAACAACAGGCTTACCGAACTGGCCCTGATTGTGGCGGAAAAGCCGGATATCAAGATGCTAGAGTGGCTGCATATCCGGGGGCTGGTCAAGGCATTTGTCGTCCCGGCCCTGATAATCCTGGTATCTACCGCCCTTGGGGTGGAGGTTATGTGCCTGCTTTACCGTAACTTGCCCGACTGGTCATTTGAGCCTCTGCGGCTATCCTATTACCTCTTGCCGTTAATTGGAATTGCCTCCGGCCTGAACATGGTCAAGCTCAAGCGGGAAGTGCCCATCTTTGCCGCTTTTTCACTGGCAGCGATCATCCTTCTTGAGTACCTGCTCAAGTTACGGTAGAGAATATCCGGTGCGGCCAGTTGTTAATTGCAAAGACGAAATGTGATGCCGAATCCGGGAATTGTAATTACTGATATGAACGAAGCTGATCTGCCGGAGATACAGGCCATAGAAAATGTTTCCTTCCTGGCCCCCTGGAGCGAGCAGATGTTTCGGCAGGAGTTGCAATCCCATCTTTCCTGTTGTCGGGTGGCAAGGGCCGGGCAGGGGCAATGCCTGGCGGTTGCAGGATATCTGATCTCATGGTTATATGCCGCCGAAACTCATATCCATAACATTGCGGTTAAGCAGGAATTCAGAAGAATGGGCGTTGCCGGGCTTCTGCTTGAAGACGCCATCCGGCTGGCCAGAGCGCAGGCGGCACAATGGGTATATCTGGAGGTGCGCCCCTCCAACAGCGCGGCGATTCGCCTATACGAAAAGTTTGCTTTCCGGAGGCTGGGAGTCAGGAAGGCTTATTACCGGGAAACCGGGGAGGATGCCCTGGTATTGGGCAGAATGATATGAATGACGAAGCTGTCAAGCTTGGTTCCCGGTGGATACTGAACGGAATAGGAAAATGTTGGATAAGGTTAACACCCGCGGGGAAATAGTATCAAATGAGAAGATAGCCCATGATTGCCACCAGCTGCAAATGTTGGTGACCAATGACTTCCCGCTGCCCCGTCCCGGCCAGTTTGCCCTCCTGAGATTTTTAACCGGCAGCGATCCGCTGCTGGGCCGGCCGCTCAGCATCTACGACTTTGATCCGCTGACCCGGGTTATTAGTTTTGTTTACCGGGTTGTTGGACGGGGAACAGCCCTTTTGTCTCGTCAGAAAAAAGGCGACGCCCTGGGACTTTTTGGTCCTCTGGGCCGTCCTTTTGACGTTCCCGACTCCGCCAGCCAGCTGTTGCTGGTTGGGGGGGGAATGGGGGCGGCGGCACTGAATTTTCTCGCCCGGGAGCATTATCGGGAGCGTCAGATAACCTGTTACCTGGGCGTAAGGTCGGCGGGGGAGTGGATCGGATTCCCGCAGTCCGGCGCGACGAGTAATCAGGTAAAATTGACCACTGAAGATGGGACTGCCGGAGTGCGAGGTCTGATAACGGAACTGATTGAACTGGACTTACCCCATCTGGCCCGCGCCGGGACTTATATGTATGCCTGTGGTCCGCGGGGGATGCTGGCCCGGCTCGCCCTTCTGCTCCAAAATAGCCCTCTGCCCTGCCAGGTGTCTCTGGAGGAGCGGATGGCCTGTGGGCTGGGGGCATGTCTGGGGTGTGTAGTAAAGAAGGCCGACCCGCAGGATATTTCGTACGGAAGGGTATGCTGTGACGGTCCGGTTTTTGACATCCGGGAAATATCCTGGTGAGGGGCATCAGAGAAAAATGGGGTATACAAAGTGATTGCTGGCCCTGAAATGGCGGTTAATATTGGCCGGGGATTGGTGTTAAAAAATCCCGTCATGACTGCTTCCGGCACATTTGGTTACGGTACGGAATACGAGGGACTGCTGGAACTGCGGCTTTTGGGGGCGGTAATTGTCAAGGGCCTTTCCTTGCAGCCCCGGACGGGAAATCCGCCTCCCAGGATAACCGAGACCCCGTCCGGTATGCTCAATGCCATCGGTTTACAGAACATCGGTGTCAGGACATTTCTCAGGGACAAGCTGCCCTGGCTTCGGGATATGGGAGCCACTGTAATTGCCAATGTCTATGCCGAAACGATAGCGGAGTTTGGCGAGATCTGCTGGTTATTGACCGAGGCCAGGGGGATTGCAGCGCTGGAGATTAACATCTCCTGTCCCAATGTAAAAAAAGGGGGGATCGCTTTTGGCGCCGATCCCGACATGGCCGGAGAGGTTACGCGGGCGGCCAGAAGGGCCACCGACCTTCCCTTGATTGTTAAATTGTCACCCAATGTCACCGATATTTCGCAAATAGCGCTTGCTGTGGAGCAGGCCGGCGCTGATGCTGTATCTTTGATCAATACCTTGAAGGGGATGGCGATAGATGTGGAAAGACGCATCCCAAAACTAAAGAATATCATCGGCGGCCTCTCCGGCCTGGCGATTAGGCCGGTAGCCTTAAGGATGGTTTGGGAGGTTGCCGGGAGGCTGTCGATTCCTGTAATCGGGGTGGGGGGCATTGCTGAAGCAGACGACGCCCTGGAGTTTCTGATCGCCGGCGCCCGGGCGGTCGAGGTCGGGACAGCCAATTTTATTGATCCTCAGGCATCAATAAAAATAATCGCGGGGATAGAAGAATACCTGCGCCGCCATAACATGGATAACGTCAATTCCCTGATCGGTTCACTTAATATCTGAGGTAGTTTCTTGAGATAGTAAAAATGCCGGCTGCCATGTTGTGCCGCACATACCAATTATTTTTTAAAGGAGAAGATTATGAAATTCCATTTTGCCCATAATAACATTAATGTTTTTAATCTTGAAAAGAGCGTTGCCTTCTATAAGGACGCACTGGGTCTGGTAGAAACCAGAAGGCATGAGCCACCGGATGGCAGCTTTATTCTTGTTTTTTTAGGGGACGGCGCCACGACTCACAAGCTGGAATTAACCTGGCTTAAGAATTGGGAAAAACCCTATAATTTAGGTGATAATGAAATGCACATGGCCTTTGTTGCCGATGATTATAACGCTGCCCATGAAATGCATACGCAAATGGGCTGCATCTGCTATGAAAATAAGGCTATGGGCATATATTTTATCGAGGATCCCGATGGCTATTGGATCGAAATAATTCCCAATCGTATCCGGTCTTGATGCACACGGAAAAACTCATAAAAACGCTGGTTTGCGGGCGGCTTCGTAAAAAGTTCGCAGGCAAGGCGTGCAAATCATAAAGAACTTTTAACAAGTAATTTTCATGCTTCGTGGTGACCCAAGGGGCATGGAGGGTTTTTACGAAGTCGTCAGCTTTACTCATAAAACATTGTCCAGCGGAACGGGAACGACATGCAGGATTTCCTCAAAAATATCCTCAATTACTACGCGGCGTTCACCGAAACGCGCTTCTCCAGCAGGAGCACCCTGAAGTACCAGTGGACCAATGACGCCTCCCTCACCCTGGATGTATCCTTTTTCCCCGAATTCCGTCGTCTCTGGCTTGACAAGATTGCCTCGGCAGACGCCAAACCCGTAGACATCCGGCCTCGGCAATACGCGATCCCGCTATCCGTCCCGGCCTTTCGTGAGCGATTGGAAAGCGAACTCCACGGCGGTCATGACCTGAACGCTTTAAAAGGCTTTATCCGCCAGGAAGCTGAACGAGAGCCCCGGCCTGAACCACCGTCGGAAGAACGGGAAATATTTCTCGAAGGGATCAGGCAGTACAACCTGACCCTTCGCAAATCCATCGAGGGGATCGTCAGGGATCTTCAGAAGGAATCGCTTGAGCGGCTTCAGGCGGATTTCCTGATCCGCCAGTTTCCGCCCTTGTCTGTCAATCTCAGGAACCTGACCCAGGAAATCTTCCGCACCCTCCAGGGCATCGCGCAAACCGCCCGGGACGAGAACGATTACTTTGGACAGTTGAGCGCGTACCTTCAAGGGCGTGACTATGGACTTGTTCTGTTCGACCTTTACTATCTGCTGAAAAGCTATCGTTCCGCCAGCGACCTTGGCAGCGTTTATCTCTTCTTTGATTCCATCGGCGGGGATCCGGGAAAAGAAAAGGGAGATATCCAGGCCGAGTATCCCCTTTTCTTCATCGAGGTCGCCTTCGGCAGCGAAGACGGGGATTCGATCCGGCTTCAGATCCCCAACGACTTCATACTGGCAAATCTTAAACCCACCAAGCTCCTGATCCTGAAAAATCAGGATTACGAACAGGCAATATCCCGTTTTACAGAGGACTTCCCTGCCTTCGAGGAATATCAGCAAAAACGGAAACGGTCATGGAACGACCACCAACGGGATGTCGCCGCCGGGCTTGACCGGTTGGCTATCTTGAAGAAGGAGACGGCATACAACGAGGGCTTTCTGTACCGGCTCGGCTGCGAATCCTATGACTTTGAAGCCTTGGCCAAGGCCCGCGCCGATCTTAACCATATTCGGTTCAGAGGGCTCATCGAAGGCATCTCCCAGTCAGCCGATCCGGCAGATATGACCCTTCGGGAGATCAGGACCGCCCTCGATGGGATACGTTCTGCCGGCCAATACCTGGCGGCGAACGAACGGGTTGAAAACTTCAAGAAGACGACCGGGCTTACGGAACTCGACCATGCCGCCCTGTTCACTTTCCTTACGGGAATTCAACCGGTCGTTGCCGATCTGAAGCCGGAAATACTGGACGCCCTCAGCACTCTCAAGCAAAACTACGCGGCACTGTTCAAGAAAGCGTCCATCGATTTTAATAACCTCGGCATTTTTTTCCGGCTTGGAAGCCTTCTCGAAGACGAGCAGAAGCTGTACGACCTCATCAAACTCAATGCCAAACTGAGCGGGAGTGATGGCGGGCTTCTCGGGATAGACGAGCCCTTCCGGGAGCTTTACCGCATCCAGCAGAGAATTACGGAGCACCAGAACGACCTGCGCCTAAAAAACCTCCTCCAACACGGAACGGACGCAGAGCGGATCAAGGCGCGCGTGTCCGATGGCAAGCGCCTCACGACGGATTATGCCAAGCTCCTCCTGTCCAGCTTCGCCTGCATCATTGCCGAACCGGAAGCCTTGTTCCGCTACTTTCCAATGGAAGAAGACCTCATCGACATCCTGATCTGGAGTACCATACGAAAGACCCCTCCGTCGTTCGCTCTCTGGAGGATTTCCGGGAGGAGTACCTGGAATACGACGTCCGCCGGCAGCTCGAACTGGAAAGCTACGGATACCGGTTCCTGCGGATCAACAAGTTCAGCCTGGCGCCTGCAGAGCAGGGCCAGACGAGATTGAACGTCCTGAATGGTTTATTGGTGCAGGCGTTTACAACTTGAAGTCACAAATCGTGACTTCAAGTTGTGTGGCGTGAGCTGCGCTGGAAGATCGTTTTTGAAAGAAATGTGTGGTATAAAAGCAAAAAGGAAAAGACCATGATAAGTGAGAAAGACCTTAGTATTGCTATGGAGCTGAAAAAGCGGCTTTCGGAACAGGTTCAACTTGTTGCCATAAGTGTCTTCGGGTCCAGGGCGCGTGGGAACGCGGCGGAGGATTCGGACATGGATGTTTTCATCGAAGTAGAATCCCTCGATAAAAATCTCAAGGAGCGGATTCTGGACATTGCCTGGGAAATCGGCTTTGAGAATCTCACGGTTATTTCTCCCCTCATTTTTTCTCGCGAAGAGCTGAAGAATTCTCCATTGCGATCATCGCCCATCGTTAAAAGCATCCAGCAGGAGGGATACCGGATATGACCGATCGCGAAACACTCTTCCGCTACCGATTGAACGAGGCGGAGGAAACCCTCGCCGACGCATACAAAATGCTCGATAGCGGAGTCAGCCCCCGCTCTGTCGTCAACAGGGCCTATTACGCCGTGTTCTATGCCGTTCACGCCCTGATTATCTATGAGAACGTTGAACTCAAGTCATCGCGCCATTCCGGCATTATCTCGATGTTCGACAAGATATTCGTTCATACGGGAAGGCTGGGGCGGGAATACTCAAGATTGCTCCATCGGCTCTTTGAAGCCCGACAAGAAGCCGACTATAGGGAACTGGCGGTCTCTTCCGTGGAGGATGCCGCTGTGTGTGTTCGTATGGCGGAAAGCTTCCTGGATGGCGTCAAGGCGCTCATCCGTGACGGATCCTGACGACGAGGACAAGGGGTAACCGATGACCAACCTCACCGAAGAAGAATTGACGAAGCTTTGGGAAGCAGTGAACGATGGCGCCGAACCGCCGCCGGAGCTGGCGGTAAGGCTCTTCCCCTCTTTTATGGAAAAGCTGGCCGCCGGCGGCAAGTTCGATTTCGAGGCCCTGAACCGCATCCGCATCCCGACGCTGGAATATGCCGGAAAGCGGCAGGAAGGAGTCATCCTTGCCGGGGCCGCATCCGGGGGAACTACTGGATCATCGTCCCGGAGACCTGCACCATCGTGGGCGATCTGACGCTGAAAAACCAGAGCGGCGAGCCCGTCTCCTTCAAGCTTCTGAAGTTCCCTTACAAAATCCTGGAGGAAGCATCCCGGAACTTCTCACTGGAGGAACAGCCCAACTCACCCGACAATATCAACAACCTTGTCTCGTCGGTGGGATTTTACTTCCATGACGATGTTACCATAGAAGCGCGGAAAACACCCGGGGGCTTGACACTCAGCCGTTTCTCCACCCCCATCGTCAACCGGGAAGGGAAGACCTGCGAGGGGCTGGAGGGCCTGTCTCTGGTTCTGATCGATCTGGCTTATGACGGAAAGGTGTTCAATCTTCACAAGGCCGCTTACCGGAAGGAAATCGGGGAAGACGGCTGCATCGGTCTGGAAGGTG
This sequence comes from uncultured delta proteobacterium, assembly GCA_947085375.1. Taxonomy (GTDB): domain Bacteria; phylum Desulfobacterota; class Syntrophia; order Syntrophales; family CAMTWB01; genus CAMTWB01. Next base: position 76,527 of record CAMTWB010000011.1, on the reverse strand, counting down.
TCACGGAGAGGACGGCGGTCATCGCTATCGACCGTCACGGCAATTAATCAAAACCGGTTTATGTGAAATAGGTCATGGCCCGAAAACCCAAAGCCATCAAACTGAATCTCTCGGAGCACACCCTGGATATCAACGTCCGGAAGTGCAACTATGAGCTGTTCGATTTCCGGGAGGTCGAGGAATACGTCAAGGCCCTGACGGGATCGCGGACCTATCAGTACGACGCCATCCGGCGGACGATGATCTATCTTTGGGGCGGGGGATATAAAAATCTGCGCCAGTTGGCGGCGGAGAACTTCAAACGGAAACAGTCCATCCAGGAGCGGTTCTTCACGGAAGAGTATTTCCTCCGGCATCTGCCCCTCCCGGACCGCCTCTCCGGCGTCATTCACATGGCCACCGGGACGGGCAAGTCCTGGGTAATCTTCGCCGTTGCCTACCTTTCCCTCGTGATGAAGAAGGCAAAAAGGGTCCTCGTCCTAGGTCCGCCCTCCACCATCATCGAGGCGGGCCTCAGGGAGAAATTCAAACGGTTCATCGAAGACGCGACCTTCATCAGCAAGCTGCCGCCAAAGTACCGGAATATCCCTGTGACGATCAGCGACGAGACAAAACCGGCTGAAGACTACTCCATCATGATCGAGAACATCAACGCCGTTTACAACAAGGATGCTAACGCCATCGGCGACACGCTTTTCTCACTGACGGACGAGGTTCTTGTCCTGTCCGACGAAGTCCATCACGTTTACAGCCATCTGACCTTTACGGAAACGGACCTGCTCTTTGAGGGAGAAGGCGGCCGGGGTGAGGAACGAAACGAGCGCCTCTGGATGAAATTCCTCCGGGAGGAGCCGAAAATCAAACGCCATATCGGCTTCACCGGCACCCCGTACAATCAGGATGAATACTTTACTGACATCCTCTTCAACTACTCCATCGCCGACGCCCAGCAAGACCAGATGATCAAGAAGATCAACCCCATCTTGCACACCGAGTCGGATGAAAAAATACGCGCCCTCACCCAGGACCAGGCCTTCGAAATGATCTACAAGACCCACCTGGATAATCAACAGCAATTTGCTTATCCGAAGGGCGGTAAGCCTACCGTCAAGCCCATCACCGTCTTTATCGCTCCGAAACAGGGGGCGGCTCAGAAAAAGTCGGAGGAGTTCATTTAAACCGAAACCAATAGATAGTCATTCATCAAGAGGAGTAAAAAATGAAGAACGTAGAGATGAAGGTGGAAGGCAACATCCTGACCATTAAGGTTGATCTTACCAAAGCATTTGGCCCGTCATCATCGGGCAAGACCATCATCATTGCCTCGACAGAAGGAAATGTTGCCATTCCTGAAAAGGATGAGGTTAAGATCGGACTGAATATCTATAGGAAGAAATAACTCAGCATATTTATTGCGGCTGAGATATGATGACTTCGTAAAAGTTATAAAAACGATGGTTTACGGGCGGCTTCGTAAAAAGTTCTGTTTGGGTGCGGAGGTTTAAAATGTGCGAAGGAGAAAATAGCAAAGATAAATCGCTTAAGGAATTGGCTGGGCTGCGCCAGAGTAATAATGAATGGGATAATCTGCAGCATGAGCACTTGAGGGTTAAGAAGGAGCTGAGCGCAAGCGATGAACGCTATAGAACCATTCTGGAAAGTATTGAAGAGGCCTATCTGGAGCTGGACCTTGCCGGAAACCTGACCTTCTTTAACAAAGCGGCGTCACAGATGCTGGGGTACACTTCCGATGAACTGATGGGGATGAACTACCGCCGCTATGTTTCCCCGGAGGCTGCCAGGCGAATATATCAAATCTTCAATGCCATCTACCGTACCGGTAAGTCTGCTGATATATTTGATTATCAGGTCATAAGGAAGGACGGCAGCCGGATGTTTCGCGAAATGTCGGCCTCGTTGATCGAAGATCAGGCGGGAAACCCGATTGGATTCAGATGTGTGGCCCGGGATGTCACTAAACGCAAATTAGCCGACGAAGCCCTGAGGATAAAAGACCGGGAACTGGAGATCAAGTCACTTTCGCTGGCTGAGTCCAATACGGCGCTTAAGGTCCTGCTGAAGCAGAGAGAAGAGGACAAGATTGAGCTGGAAAGAAACATCCTGTCTAATGTACGGGAGATTGTCATCCCCTACATCGAAAAACTCCGAAAAACTTCGTTATCAGCCGAGCAGATCGTCTGCCTCAATACCATCGAAGCTAATTTGATGAACATAACGTCACCTTTTTTACGCAATCTCACCTTGAATCACTTTAACCTCACGCCCCGAGAATTCCGGGTGGCTAATCTCGTCAAAGAAGGAAGGACTACCAAGGAAATCGCGGAACTGTTAAATGTCTCTACCGGTGCAATCGATTTTCATCGCAACGGTATCAGGAAGAAACTGGGGATGAACTGTCAGAAAATCAATCTCCGATCTTTCCTCATGACCCTGTCATAATATAAGAATTATACTTATATAACCCTGATAATTATTCTATATTGCAATTCCGTTGCGTATCTGAGAATCTTATTTGCAATCACAAACCCCATTTAATCTAGGTACAAGCAGCTCCCGAGTGCCGCATCTTCAGCAGGTCGCATTTTAGACCACTTTTAGGGCGATACAAAATTTTTCGTTTATCTCCTTTTGTTAACCAGGACAACTAACCAAAAGATAACCGGGTGATCTTAAAATCAGGAGGTGTTACCATGAATAATCTGTGGAAATGGCGGGTGCTGTTTTTGTCGATTGCGTTACTGATTTTCTTTGTTATTTCTCTTCCCCAGGCCGAAGCGCAGGCCTGGAAATGGCCGGGCGCATTGCCCGTGGGAACGCCGGCGGTGGGAGCGGCTACCCATGCCTCGGCGACGGCCTGGGGGGCAATCATGGAAAAAATGACCGGGATGAAGGTGAGGGTGATTCCTGAAGGTTCCGAGGGTTCAAGAATGCGCCGCCTCCTTGCCGGGGAGTTGACCGTCAGTTCCGTCACCATGACCGAAATGACTGTGTACACGCAAGGGGACGAAGCATTCGTATCAGCGCCAAAGGGTGACCTGAGGGTTCTCTGGCATCATGTCGATACTCCCTGGGGCTGGGCCGTCCGGGGCGACTCGGAGTTGAAGACCATTTATGACATAAGGAAGCTGGTGGAAGCCGGGAAAAAGGTCAGAGTAGCGGCTAATACCTCTTCCGGATCCATGGTGATCTGGGTGGAAAAAGCCCTTCCCGCCTTTCTGGGAATCCTGGAGAGGGAGGATTTGATGAAGAATATTGTCTATGTCCCCTTGGGTAGTTATGCAGCCAACGTGAAAAGCATCGCCGAAGGCAAAGCGGACATAGCTATGGTCGCCACCATTAGCGCGGTGACCCATGAGATCGAGGCGCATCCCCAGGGGCTTCGTTGGCTGGATAAACCGGTTGCTGATAAAAAAGGCTGGGCCGAAGTCATAAAATGGCGACCGACAGCCATTCCTGCCAAAATGGGCCTGGGAGTGAAGTCGGCCATTGGCCGTGAGGGCTGGTTGTCTAATTTTGTCTATGCGGCAACAGCCCAGACCGACCCGGAACTGGTATATCAGCTCGTCAAATGGTGGGATCAGAATTTCGAGGCTTACAAGGATGCCCATGACATTATGCCCAGAATGTCGGTAGGTATCTTCAGAGAGTTCCTGAATTATTCACCTGTCCCGATCCATGAAGGGGCGATTAGATATTTGAAGGAGATCGGCCGGTGGACGGCTGCCGATGATGTCTGGAACCTCGAATCCCAAAAATTGATGACCAGATACGTCGATGCCTGGAAAACAGCCACGGCCGGCGCCGCTGAAAAAAAGATCAAGATCGCCCATGACAATAAAGAATGGGAGGACCTCTGGAACAGACAGATCAAGGATATTCCCGTGTTTAAGGTCAGGATAAAGTAACTCGAGGGTGCCCGAAGAACAACTGAAACGGGGCGGAGTTTATTCCTCTCCAGGATGTTCATCATCGACGGAAGCGGGAGGTGTTCTTTTGCTCGAGCAGGTAGAAATTGAAACCACCAGGTATAAAAGTCTGCCCACGCCGGTGAAGGCGATTTTCCTTTTCCTGTCAACCGCAGGCATCGGGCTTGCGATCTTCTATCTATTTGCTTTCACCATTAAGGGGAAAGCCCTGTTGGATGTGGGCTATTATTTCCTGATCATGGCCATTTATTCCTGTTGCGCCCTCCTCGTGCTGCCGGCCCGCAAGGGAGTCCGTGGCATCCCCTGGTACGATCTCCTCTTGGCCTTCCTGAGCTTCGGGCTCTGCTTTTACTTTTTCCTCCATGCGGAGGAGATTGTGCGGGTAGGGTGGACCCACCCCTCGACGTTACATTTCATCATGGGGGTTATCCTCTGGCTTTTGATTCTGGAGGGGGGAAGAAGGGTGGGCGGCACTGCTTACCTGGCCGTCTGCGCCATTTTGGGACTTTATCCGCTCTTCGCACCCCACATGCCGGGAATATTTTGGGGTTTTGGCAAGCCCTTTGTGGCAAATATCGGTTCGATGGTTTTTACGGAAGCAGGACTCATCGGCTTGCCCTCCAAGGTGCTGGGGGAAATTCTTATCGGGTTTCTCCTTTTTGCGGCGGTTTTAATCGCCAGCGGAGCCGGCAGGTTCTTCCTCAATATCGCCCTGGCAATCTGCGGAGGCTACCGGGGCGGACCGGCAAAGGTTGCCGTCATATCAAGCGGATTCTTTGGCAGCCTGAGCGGCAGCATATTTGCGAACATCGTCGCCACCGGCTCGGTCACGATTCCGGCCATGAAGCGCATGGGTTATCCCCCCCATTATGCGGGCGCCATAGAGGCCTGCGCCTCCACCGGCGGGGTGCTCATGCCGCCGGTGATGGGGGCGGTGGCTTTCGTCATGTGCCAGTTTCTGGGAGTTTCCTATGCCACGGTTCTGGTCGCCGCCGTGATCCCCGCCGTCCTGTACTATCTGGGTTTGCTCATGCAGGTTGACGCCTATGCCGCCCGCGCCGGCCTGAAAGGCTTGCCACAAGAGGATTTGCCGCCGATAAAGAAAACCTTAAAAGAAGGCTGGCATTTTATCGCCGTGTTCATCTTCCTTTTATGGGGGCTCCTCTATATGAGATGGGAAGAGATGACTCCCTTTTACGCCGTAGGGGTGATGTTAATCCTTTCCTTCTTCCGTAAAGACACCATGATGACCCCCAGTCGGATTGTGGAGACCCTTGCACAAGTGGGGATTTTGATCTCCCAGACTGCCGCCATCATCTTTCCCATCGGCTTTGTGGTGGCGGGTCTGACCGTCACGGGTGTTTCCGGCTCATTTGCCGCCGGACTGGTTTTTCTGGGGGGGGGAAATGTGTACTTAACCCTCCTCTTCGGGGTTTTTGCCTGTTATATAATGGGAATGATCGGTTTATCCATTGTGGCCTACATTTTTTTAGCCGTAACCCTGGCCCCGGCGGTTATGCAACTAGGTCAACTGAATGTCATCGCCGTCCACTTATTCATCATTTACTATTCCATGCTGGCCGCGATAACCCCACCGGTTGCCGCCGGGGCTTTTTTGGCCGCAGCGATTGCCGGCGCTCCGCCGATGAAAACCGCATTCACGGCCATGCGCCTCGGGATGGTCATCTATTTCATCCCCTTTTTCTTTGTATTCAACCCCGCCCTGGTTATGCAGGGCACTCTCTTGGAAGCGTTATATTATTCCGCTTTTTGTGTTCTGGGCATAGTTCTCCTTGCGGCAGGAATGGAGGGCTACCTTTTAAAGATAGGAAATCTCGCCTGGTGGGAGCGCCCTTTGCTGGTTGTCGGCGGCTTTCTCATAACCTTTCCGGAATGGAAGTCGAGCCTGGCCGGGGCGCTTTTAGCCCTGATCCCGATTACTATTCATTTAATAAAGAAAACCGAGCGGATAAATCCGATATAATTTCACGTGGAGGTTGATATGGGCAGGCGAATCCTTAGAACAAAACTTTGTGAAATGCTGGGAATTGAATATCCGATCCTGAGCGCGGGCATGGGGCCGACACTGATCGGCGAAACAACAGGAGCGCCCGTGGAACTGGTCGTGGCCGTCTCTGAAGCCGGTGGCATGGGGGTCCTTGGAGGCGCGGGGTTTACGGTCGATGGGTTGAGGGAAGCCATCCGGGAAATCAAGTCCAAAACGGATAAGCCCTACGGGGTAGATCTGCTGCTGCCGCAAAAACTTGACCTGGGCGGAGGCATGGGACAGCAGGGAGTCAACGAGATGCCCTTGAGCGCCATGCTGAAATCCCTGCCCAAGCCATATCAGGAATGGGTGAAAAAGATAAGGGAAGAGATGAATTTACCGGATGTGGAGATAATGGTGAGGATGAACTCAACCACGATGCGTCCAATGGAGGCCATCCAGGTGTGCATCGAAGAGAAGGTTCCCCTGTTTTGCGCCGGCCTCGGAAATCCGGGGATGATGGTGGCCGATGCCCATGCGAACGGCATGAAGGTTCTGGCGATTACCGGAAACGCCAAAAACGCCAAAAGGCTGGCGCAGTCAGGCATCGACCTGCTGGTGGCCCAGGGGTATGAAGGGGGAGGGCATACCGGACGCATCGGCACATTGGCTCTCTTGCCGCAGGCGATCGATGCCGCCGCCCCCCTGCCTGTTCTGGCCGCCGGGGGCATCGGCGACGGCCGCGGCCTGGCGGCGGCCCTGGCAATGGGTTGCCTGGGGGTTTGGGTCGGCACCCGCTTTCTGGCCACAACCGAAGGGGGCGCCTTGGAGGTAAACAAAAGACGCATTCTCGAATCCAGCGATGAAGACACGCGGGTGAGCCAGGCCTATACGGGTAAAACCCTCCGGGCGAGCTACAACAAGTTTCATGACCTCTGGGACTCTTCGGGGTTGGCGCCGCTTCCCTTCCCCACCCAGGTGCTGCTCTCTTCGGCCCTCCTTGCCAGCTTCATCGAAGCAAAAAAGGAGGAATACGTTGGCGGCCTGGCGGGACAAGTCTCCGGGCTCATCACGGAGATCAAGCCCGCCCGCCAGGTGTTGGAAGAGATGGTGGAAGAGGCGGTGGATATATTCACCCGCAAACTGCCGGAAACGGTAACGGCAAAATAAAGGGATTCTACGCAGAAAACGCAGGGTACGCCGAGATAAAATAAAGGAGATAATCTTATGCCGGAAGTCGTCACGTTTACCAAAGAAGGCCCGATAGGTTTGATTGCCATTAACAATCCTCCGGTCAATGCCCTGTCCCAGGCCGTCCGCGCCGGAATCAAGGCCGGCGTGGAAAAGGGGATTGGCGACCCGGAGGTCACAGCCATGATCATCCTGTGCCAGGGCCGCACCTTTATCGCGGGTGCGGATATCCGGGAATTCGGCAAGCCGCTGCTTTCCCCCTCTTTACCAGAAGTGGTTCAGTATATTGAGGATTCCCCCAAACCGGTCCTCGCGGCGATTCACGGGACGGCCTTGGGCGGCGGTCTGGAAATTGCCCTGGGCTGTCACTTCCGCATTGCGCTGGCCAGTGCGAAGGTCGGACTGCCGGAGGTAAAACTGGGGCTGTTGCCCGGTGCGGGCGGAACGCAAAGACTGCCGCGCGTGGCAGGTGTTCAGGCCGCGCTGGAAATGATCGTTTCGGGCAATCCCGTCTCCGCTGCAAAAGCTAAATCCATGGGCATTCTGGACGAGGTAGTCGAAGGAGATTTAAAAACAGCCGCGCTGAGCCTTGCCAAAAAGGTGATTGACGAAGGGCTTCCGATCCGCAGGGTAAGCTCGCTTGCGGCAACCGTGGATAGCCCGGCGGTCTTTGAAGAATTCGCCCGGGGCATCGCCCGGAAGTCACGCGGTTTCATCGCGCCCTTTAAGTGTATTGAAGCGGTCAAGGCCGCCGTGGAACTGCCGTTCGCTGAAGGCATAAAACGGGAGTCCTCGATATTTATGGATTTGTACGTTTCCGACCAATCCAAGGCCCAGCGCCACGTGTTCTTTGCCGAGCGCGAAGTTCTGCGTATCCCGGGTTTGCCGGATGATCAGCCCACGCGCGAAATCAGGTCGGTCGGCATTCTGGGCGCCGGCACGATGGGCGGCGGCATTGCCATGTGTTTCGCCAATGTCGGCATTCCCGTCGTGATTCTGGAAGTACAACAGGAATTTCTGGACAAGGGCTTGAGTGTGATCGGGAAAAACTACGCCTCCTCGGTCGCCAAAGGCTCTCTCAAGCAGGAAGACATGGACACGCGCCTTACGCTTATCAAGCCGACCTTGTCTTATGATGATTTGAAGGATGTCGATCTGGTCATCGAGGCGGTATTTGAAGATATGGCGATAAAAAAGGAGGTTTTCGCTAAACTCGATCTGGTCTGCAAGCCAGGGGCAATACTCGCATCCAATACCTCGTATCTCAATATTGACGAAATGGCCGCCTCGACGAAACGACCACAGGACGTCATGGGGATGCATTTCTTCAGCCCCGCCAATGTCATGCGCCTTCTGGAGAACGTGCGCGCCGCCAAGACCTCGCCGGAAGTTTATGCGACGGCCATGAAGGTCGGAAAGACCATCGGCAAGGTGCCGGTCCTGGTCGGCCTTTGCGACGGCTTCGTCGGCAACCGGATGCTCGCGAAGCGCAGCCGCGAATGCGGATTTATGCTGGAAGAGGGCGCCACCCCCTGGCAGATTGATAAGGTTATTTACGATTTCGGCTTTCCCATGGGGCCTTATGCCATGGGCGATTTGGCGGGGCTCGATGTGGGCTGGCGCAACCGTAAGGCAAATTTTGCTTCCCTTATGCCGCGGGAGCAGGCCTGCAATATTCTCGACCAGATTTGCGAGCTGGGACGCTTCGGACAGAAAACCGGCGCGGGTTTCTATCGGTATGACGAGAAGCGAAACGCGACACCCGACCCCCTGATAGAAGAACTGATTATTAAACACTCCCGGGAGGTGGGCATTGAAAGACGCCTTATATCAGATCAGGAAATCATGGAACGCGCCACTTACTCCATGATCAACGAAGGCGCGAAAATTCTGGAAGAAGGGATCGCCGCGAGGCCCCTGGATGTTGACGTCGTGTGGTTGTATGGCTACGGCTTCCCGATTTATTCAGGCGGCCCGATGTTCTATGCCGATCGGGTGGGTTTGAAAAAGGTTTACGAAGCGATCCTCAAATATCGCGATCTGGTCGGCGCCGAATACTGGACGCCTGCGCCCCTCTTGGAAAAACTGGCAAAAGAGGGAAAGGGGTTTTACTCGTAACTGTTCAGGCAAGCATCAGGATTTCCTCGTAAAAATACGATGTACAGGAGGAATTATGAGCAGAGAAGTTGTCTTTGTAGATTGCATTAGAACAGCCTTCGGTACGCTGGGGAAAACCCTGCGTAACTTTACCGGTGAAGAACTGGCAGGCATGGCTCTCAAGGGTCTGGTCGAAAAATCGCAGATTATTGAAAAGGGCGGTCAGGTGGATGCTGTTTTCATGGGCTCGGCTATCGGCGCCACTTCCGCCATCAACCCGGCGCGCTGGGCTGTGCTTGCAAGCGGTCTTCCCGTCAGCACCGCTGCCTCATACGTAGAAATGCAGTGCGGTTCGGCCATTGATTCGATCAACCATGCCGCCTGGAGAATATTAGCCGGTCAGGCCGATATCATGATCGCCGGCGGTTTTGAATCCTACAGCCAGGCCGTCGCGCGTTTTTCCATGGCCCAGGAACCTTTCCGGATGATTCCCCCGATGCCCATTGCTTCTTCCAGCGCTCCTTCTAAAGACGCGGCAACCATGAACATGGGTTTCACCGCTGAAGCGCTGCAGAAAATGTATAACATTTCGCGCTATGATCAGGACGAATTTTCTTGCCGCAGCCAGATAAGGGCAAAAAAGGCCATTGAATCGGGTTTTTGCGCCCGGGATATCATGCCGATCATGGTTCCTCAGGGAAAGAAAAATCCGCCGCTGGAGTTCAAGGTGGATGAATTCCCCCGTTTTGACACGACGATGGAAGGCCTGTCCGCTTTGCCCCCGGCCTTTATGAAAGACGGAACCGTGACCGCCGGAAACGCATCCGGCCGTAACGACGGCGCCGCGTTTGTGCTCATGATGACCAAAGAAAAGGCCAAGGAAATCGGCTATAACCCGCTGGCCAAATGGCTGGCCGGCGGCGACTACGGCGTGGACCCCAAGATCATGGGCATCGGCCCGGCTTATGCTGTTCCCCTGGCCTTCAAACGCGCTGGTCTGAAACTTTCCCAAATGGATGTGATGGAATGCAACGAGGCGTTTGCCGTTCAGAATCTGGCAGTTATTGCGGAACTGGAGAGACAGTGCGGTGAAAAGGTTGATATGGAAAAGTGGAATCCCAACGGTGGCGCGATTGCTTTTGGTCATCCCAATGGCGCCTCCGGTGCGCGGCTCTGTATCTTCACCATGAGGGAACTGATTCGCAAAGGCAATCGCTACGGCTGCTTCAGCGCCTGCTGTGGGGGCGGTCAGGGCGTGGCCGCAGTGATCGAGAACCTGCAACTCTAACCCAAGCTCATACTTTTCCTGAAAAGAGGATCATACCATGAGAACAAAAGAAGAGTATATTCAGGGCCTGTCCAAAATGAAACGGAACCTCTATTTCGACGGGCAGAAGATCGATCGGACCGACGAGCGGCAGATGCTCTGCATCAACACCATCGGAACCACCTACGACGAGGCGCAAAAACCGGAGTTCCAGGACTTGCTGACCGCCACGTCCCATCTGACGGGAGAGCGGATCAACCGTTTCAACCATATTCATCAGAACAAGGAGGACCTTCACAAAAAGCAAGACATGACGCGCATGCTCTGCCAGAAGGTGGGCGGCTGCATCCAGCGCTGCATGGGCATCGACGCCGCCAACGCCATCTACAACGTCTCCTATGAAGCGGACAAGATGAACAACGGCGCCACCGAATATCATGAAAATTTCAAGAAGTGGCTCATCCGTTTTCAGACGGAGGATCTCATCGGATGCTGCGCCCAGACGGACGTCAAGGGCGACCGGCTGCTCCGTCCGGCGGACCAGCCCAACCCCGGCTCCTATGTGTACATCAAGGAACGACTGAAGGATGGCATTATCGTCGAGGGCTGTAAAGTGCATATCTCCGAGGCCTCGGTGGCAGACGAGATACTGGTGGTTCCCACCCGGGCCTTGCGACCCCAGGACAAGGACTATGCACTCTCATTCGCCGTACCCGGCGACTGGGACAACATGAAACAGGTGGTCACCATTCACAGCCTGAGAAAAAGGGAACATTATCAGCGCGGCTTCATGGAGGGATCGACGGATTCCTACATCATCTTCGAGAACTGCTTCGTCCCCTGGGAGCGGGTCTTTCTGGCCGGGGAATACCAGCATGGCGGCGTGAACGCCTTGCTTTTCGCCTTGTTTCATCGCCACTCCTATTCAGGCTGCAAGCCGGCCATCGGCGACGTCATCCTGGGCATGGCCGCCCTGGCTGCGGAGGCGAACAACATCCACAAGGAATCCCATGTCCGGGAGAAGCTTGCCGAGATTATTATGGTCACGGAACTGGGCTATGCCGCGGGCTATACCGCCTCGGATCTGGGCGGGCCCTGTGTCTTCATGCCTGGCAAGGGTTTCATTCCCTACGGTCCCGGCTCCTACATTCCCCATTCCATTTATTGTAATGTGGGCCGGTGCCTGTCCGGCGAGGCCGTCTGGCGCGAATCGGAGATTCTCTGTGATATTGCCGGCGGCGTTGTGGCCACCTTTCCCCACGAGAAAGACTTCCTGAATCCCGAAACGGGGGAGTCGCTCCTTAAATATACAAAGCGCAATCCCACCATGCCCGTCGAAGACCAGGCGCAGTTCTGGCGTTATTTAGGGGACAGGCTCTGCTCCGCCACGGGAGGCATCCGGAATATCGGCGCCTACCACGGCGGCGGCTCGCCCATCATGGAACAGATTGCCATTACCACCCAGTACGATATCGAGTCCCGGAAAAAACTTGTGCGGTATATCGCCGGTATGAGCGGCGGCGACAGAGAGGCCTTGAGCAAATCAACCCATAAGACGACATAAAAGCACCCACTCAGGTTCATTGTTCATGGTTCACGGTTCACGGTTCATTGTTCATTGATAATTGTTCATTGATAATTGTTCATTGATAATTGTTCATTGATCATCAGGAGGATTCAGCATGAACATAGCGGAACTGGCCGTAAAGAATTTGGCCGGCGGCGAACATGTGAGCATAATCTTCGAAGGCAGGCAATACACCAATGTCGAGATGGATCGCGTCTCGCGGAAGCTCGGGAATGCGCTCAAAAATCTTGGTGTCGGCCGGGGCGACCGGGTTATTATACAGATGCCCAACAGTCCGGAAGTGTTCCAGTCTTTTCAAGCTATCTGGAAAATCGGCGCGATTGCCGTACCCATTAACTATCAGGTCGGCGCGGAAGATGTCGCCTATATTTACCGGGATTCCGGCGCTGTCGTCGTGATTACCGCACCGGAATTTATGGAGCGAGTGCGTGCGGCACAAGCCAAAGCGCCGGGTGTTAAAAATGTGCTGGTGGTCTCTGCTGAACCGGTGGAAGGGGCGCTGTCCTATGACAAGCTCGTTGAAGCGAGTTCGGATCTGTTGGATCCTGTTCAGACGGACGATGACGAAGTGGCGGCTCTGGTTTATACTTCCGGAACGACAAGCAGGCCCAAGGGCGTCATGCAGACGCATTATGGACTTTATTACACCGCCATCAATGTGGAGGCAACGATTGCCTATCCCCCGGACGCCGTCAATATGGCCATGCTGCCCCTTTGTCATTCCTACGGGATCGGCGCCATGAACGCCGGCTTTTTGCGCGCCAAGGGCTGCACGGTCGTGCTGCGGCAATTCAATGTGCAAAAACTATTTGAGGCGATAGAGCAGTATAAGGTCATCAGTGTCGCGGCCGTGCCGACGATGTATATCTATATGCTGGCCTTTCCTGATTACGCTAAATATGATTTAAGCTCGGTAAAATACTACATCTGTGGTTCTGCTCCCTTATCCGTGGAGACGTGGAAACAGTTCAAGGAGCGGTTCGGCGGTGAAATCGCCGAAGGGTGGGGCTTGACCGAGGCCTGCGCCAATAACACCCTTAATCCACTGTCCGGTCTCAAGAAGGTCGGTTCCATCGGTTTGCCGATCAAGGGGATGGAAATGAAAATCCTGGATGAAATGGGGGAGGAAGCGCCCCAGGGCCGGGAAGGCGAAATCGTGATACGCGGCCCGATGGTCATGAAGGGGTACTGGAAACAGCCGGAAGCGACGGCGGAAGTCCTCCGCAATGGTTGGCTCCATACCGGCGATATCGGTTATGTTGACGCCGAGGGATATTACTTCATCACCGACCGTAAGAAGGATATCATCATCAAGGGAGGGGAGAACATTTCGCCCCGTGTCATTGAAGAAGTCCTTTACGCCCACCCGGCGGTCGCCGAAGCGTCCGCCATCGGCATGAAAGATGACGTTTACGGAGAAAATATCAGGGCCTTTGTCACCCTGAAGCCCGGGCAGACCGCCACAGTCGAAGAAATTCTTGCCTATTGCCAGGGAAAACTAAAAAAGTTCTTTGTACCCAGGGAGATTGTTATACTCCAAGCGATGCCCAAATCGCTGATTGGTAAGATACTCAAGAAAGAATTGCGGAAAATGTAAGGACTACGTAAAAACATGACGAGCGGCGGCGAGCGTGATCGCTTGCGATAATCAAGAGGACGAGAGGATGTTTGACCGGTTTTGGCATCGGCAATACGACTACAACGTTCCAACAACGATTCGGTACCCCCGGATCGCCGTGCCGGAGTTGCTGCAGATCCCGGCAAATGCCCTTCCCGACAAGGCCGCGATCCATTATGTCGGCGCGGATATCACCTTCTATGAATTACGAGCGCTCGTTCTCAGGATGTCCAATGCCCTCACATCGCTGGGCATACAAAAAGGCGACCGTGTCGGCATCCATCTTCCCAACTGCCCCCAGTATCTGATCGCCTATTACGCCGCCCTTTCTCTCGGGGCGATTGTGGTGAACCTGAACCCCGCTTATTCCAAGGAAGAACTTTCGATGATCGTGAGGACGACGGGACTCACGACAATCTTCACGCTGGACGAGGTTGCCGATCGTATCGCTCTGTTGAACAGGGATATTCCCATCCCCCGGATCATTCTGACCAATCGTCTGGATTATGCCAAGGAAAAGGGACCAGGCGTCTCCGGCTGCGACGGCAAGGGGTGGCACTCTTTTTCGGCCCTCCTGGCCGGCTGTACCGACCTGAGACGGCCAAGGGGAGAGGTCGATACCCATGATCCCGCCGTCATTCAGTTCACCGGCGGAACCACGGGCATTCCCAAGGGGGCCGTACTCACCCATGCCAATCTGATTGCGGCCGTGCTGCAAACCTCTCCCCGGATGTTTCCGATCATGCAGTTTATCCCTCCGGAACGTCGCACTTCCCTGATAATTGTTCCGCTTTACCATGTTTATGGAAACCTGATCGCTAACTGGTCGCTCTTCAACTGCCTGACGCAGATTCTCGTGCCCCGCTTCCAGGCAGACGAGGTCATCGACCTCCTGCTGAAAATCGAGGAGGTCACCTATTTCCCCGCTGTTCCCACGATGCTCACCGCCCTGGTCAATCATCCCCGGATCGCGGAGGTCGATCTGGGACGAAAGATCCACATCATAAATTCCGGGGCCGCCCCCTGTCCGGTGGATCTCATCGAGCGACTCCGGGACATGGGCGTGTTCATCACGGAGGCCTGGGGAATGACGGAAACGGCGGGACTGGGCGTGGTTAATCCCATCCTGGGCAAGAAAAAGACCGGCAGCATCGGTCTGCCTGCGCCGGATAACGATATCCGCATTGTCGATATAGCCGATGGCGTTACCGACGTTCCGCACGGGCAGCCCGGGGAGCTCCTTCTGAAGGGGCCTTCGGTCATGAAGGGTTACTGGAACAATCCTGAGGAAACGGCCCGGCAGCTTGTTGATGGCTGGCTCCATACGGGCGACATTGCCGTTCAGGATGAAGATGGCTTCCTGTTTATTGTGGATCGAAAAAAGGACATGATAATTGTCGGCGGCTTCAATGTTTATCCCCGTGAAGTGGATGAAGTACTGTACCGGCATCCGAAAATTAAGGACGCCGCCACGGTGGGAATTCCCGATGCCTACCAGGGGGAAAGGGTGAAGGCTTTTGTGGTGGTAAGAGCAGGGGAGACAATCACGGCGGAAGAGGTCATCGCCTTCTGCCGGGAAAGCATGGCCCCCTACAAGGTGCCGAAGGAGATCGAGTTCCGCTCGGCCCTCCCCCTGTCGGCAGCGGGGAAAATTCTGCGAAAGGTTCTTAGAGACAACGATCAATGATCAACGATCTTTGGCGGTAGACGATAGAGGGATTGACCAAAATGAATCTTGGAAGACTGGCACAAGACAATATTGAGAGATACGGCGAGTACGACTTCGTCTATCACGAGGGTCAATGGCATACCAACCTGGCCATGAACCGCAGGGCCAACCAATTGGGAAATGCCTTGAAACGACTGGGGGTAGGGAAGGGGGATCGGGTGGGCGTCCAGCTTCTGAACTGTCCGGAGCTCATCCAGACCTTTTTCGCCACTTTCAAGATTGGCGCTATTCTAGTTCCGATCAACCCGGCCCTGCGGGTTCACGAGCTTGCCTACATCTATCAGGACGCCGGCCTGCTCGCGCTGGTCAGTAATGTCGAATATGTCGGTGTCATCGGGGAAGCCCGCCGGGAAGCCGCCTGTCTGAAAAACGTCATTCTGACCGCAGAGACGATCCCGAAGGACGCCTTGTCTTTCGCAAATATCATACGGCAAGAGCCAGACGAGCTCTGCCTGGCGGATACGGATAACGACGACGTCGCGGTTATCATCTATACGGCGGGCACGACAGGCAATCCCAAAGGCGTCATGCTGACTCACTACAACTGGTATTCCCATGTGACGGGCTACTATGAACAGGTTTTGCTCGACGCCTGGGGCGTCTCGGTTAAGGGAATTGTTCAGGAACAGGACGCCCGGCAAGGGAAAACGTCGGGCCGTGAGGTGGAAGTGTTCGGCGTCCGGCGGAATCGCATCTCGCTCATCACGCTGCCCCTGTTTCACGGCTACGGGGTCTTCGCGGTGAACATCGAGTATCTGACCGGGGGGAAACTGGTAGTCATGAGTCGCTGGAACGCCGAAGAGGCCATGGATTGCATCGAACGGTTCCGGGTCACGGATTTTCGCGGTGTTCCCACGATGTATATTCAGATTCTCAACCACCCCGCCGCCTCGAAATACGATTTAAGCTCCCTCCAGACATGTATCTGTGGTTCCGCGCCGATGCCGCTCGAGGTGGCCCGGTTGTGGCGGGAGAAATACGGCCTCGACATCTGGGAGGGGTATGGCCTGAGCGAGGCGACCACGGTCAATTGCGGCAATATCGCCCAACGCCGGCCGCCCAAGTACGGTTCAATCGGCAAGTGTTATCAAAAGGGCAATACAATCAAGATTTTCGACGACAACGAACGGGAGCTTCCGACCGGGCAGACGGGAGAGATCGTGATCAAGGGGCCCGGCGTGATGAAGGGATACTGGAAGAAGCCCGCCGAAACGGCGGAGGTCATCAGGGACGGCTGGCTCCATACCGGGGACGTGGGCTATGCCGACGAAGACGGCTACCTGTATATTACAGATCGGAAAAAAGACCTCATCATCCGCGGAGGCGAAAACATCTACCCGAAGGAAATTGAAAATATCCTGCACCAACACCCCCAGGTTCTGGAGGCAGGGGTCATCGGCGTTCCCGATCCGGTCTATGGCGAGGCGGTCAAGGCCTTCGTGGTCTTGAAGACACCGGGCGCAATCAGCGAAGAGGACCTTCTGGCCTTTTGCCGGGAACATTTGCCTTCGTTCAAAAGACCCAAGAGCATTCAGTTCCTGGATGCCCTGCCGAAGAGCGCGGTGGGAAAGATATTGAAGAGAGAACTGCGAAAGCTGTCGCAAGGACTATCCTGTCCATTTGCAGATGTCGTCAACCTTAACGAAACAGGAGGTGTCAAATGAAAAGATTGGTTATTGCAATGATGATGGTATTTTTTTTGGCCGGGATGGCCGCGGTTGCCATGGCTCAGCCGCCTGCAGCGCCAAAGGTGTTTAAGTGGAAGATGCAGGCCCACTGGCCGGCGGCAAGCGCCTCGTTTAAACCCTTGAAGGATTTCTTTGAACAAAAGATAACCAAGCTGACCGACGGACGACTGCAGGTTACGTTATATCCGGCCGGGGCGCTGGTTCCCTTCAGGGAAATCTTCGATTCCTGCCGCAAGGGGACCATCGAGATGGCCGTGGCAAGCCCGGCCTACTGGATGACCATTGTGCCGATAGCCGCGGTGGCGGCGAACATGCCGATGACCTTCCGGGATGCCTGGGAGGGCCTTTATTTTCACAATTCGGCCGGCTTCGAAGATATGCTGAAAGAGGCCCACGCCAAACACAACCTCCTCTACTACACGGAAAAGATTTTCCCCACCGCGCTGATCGGGAAAAAACCCATCCGGAAGCTGGAGGATTTTAAGGGATACAAGATCCGTTCTTCCGGGATGATCGCCGATATGCTGAAAGACTTGGGCGCCGCGCCGACTTTAATCCCCGGGGAAGAACTTTATATGGCCCTGCAAACCGGGGTAATCGACGGCGCGCACTGGGGGGCGGCGCTCGGGGCGCTCTCCATGAAACTGCACGAGGTGGCAAAATTCTACATCCAGCCCGATCTGGCGATGGCCGGCACGGACGTGATTATTATCAATAGAGATGCCTTCAATACGCTGCCCAGGGATATTCAGATCATACTCGATATGGCCCTCAAAGAGAGGCTCACGCAACGGACCATTGAGTACACCATGGAAGAGATGGCCGCTCTCAATACGATGAAAAGGGATTTCAAGGTCACCGTAAATACCCTGGCCCCGGAAGACCAGAAAAAGATGCTGGAGGTATCTATAAGGCAATGGGATAAGGTGGCGGCAAGAGATCCGGATGCCGCCAAGGCGATAGTCATGTTGAAAGATTATCTCAAAAAACTTGGTCACATTGAATAGGCCCGGGTTAGGTCCGGGGGTGTAAATCTTCGTAGAGCGGAAGAGAGGTCAAGAGATGGAGAAATTTTTGCAAGCGGTGGATTGGGTCAATGAACAGACCGGGCGAGTAGTGAGCTATTTGATTATCTTCCTGATGCTTGTGCTCCTCTATGAGATCACGGCCCGCTATCTCTTCAACAGCCCGACTATCTGGGCCCATGAGACCTCTCAAATGATCTACGGGGCCTACGTTATCCTCCTCGGGGGGTATGTCATGAAGCAGGGAGGGCATGTGAGCGTGGATATTCTTTACCAGCGCTTCAAACCCCGCACCCGGGCGATTGTCAACCTCTGTACCTGGCCCCTCTTCTTCTGCTTCTGTGGGGTGCTATTTTACAAAGGATCGCTTGTGAGCTGGGATTCCCTGAAGATATGGGAGACCGCACCCACCAGCTTTGGCCCGCCGGTCTATCTGATGAAGATAATGCTTCCGCTGGGCGCCCTGCTGATGCTCCTCCAGGGCCTGGGCAGGTACATTAAGGAGATAAGACTGGCCGTTTCCCCTGAAGAGGAGGATGTCCCATGAGTATTGAACTGATCACTCTTCTCCTCTTTGGCGCCATTGTGCTTTTCCTCGCCCTGGGGCTGCCCCTGGCCTTCGTCCTGGGAGGTGTGGGGGTAGTGGGCTGCTATCTCCTCTGGGGCGATCGGGGACTGTACCTGATCACCGCCCAGGCCTACGGGGCGATGGGGAAATTTACCCTGCTTGCCATCCCGCTCTTCATCTTTATGGCGATGATCCTGGAGCGGGCGGGAGTGGCCGATGACCTCTACACCCTGATGCAACGGTGGATGGGACCTTTGCGGGGAGGGCTAGCGCTCGGCACGGTGCTGATCTGCACCATTTTTGCCGCCATGGCGGGGATCAGCGGGGCGGCGACGGTCTCTATGGGTATCATTGCCCTGCCTGCCATGCTCAAGCGGGGCTATAACCAGCAAATGGCGATGGGGGCGATCTCCGCCGGGGGCGCCTTAGGGGTACTGATCCCTCCGAGCGTTCCCATGATCCTCTATGCAACGCTCGCCGGCGAGTCCATTGGCGGGCTCTTTGCCGGGGGGATATTGCCCGGTCTGCTCCTTTCTTTCCTGTTTTGCCTCTATATCGGGATTCGCTGTTTTTTTCAGCCCTCCCTGGGACCGGCGCTCCCCAAGGATGAAAGGGCCACCTGGCGGGAAAAATTAGTTTCCCTCAAGGCGGTGGCCCTGCCGGTCATGATCATTGTCATGGTCTTGGGGTCGATCTATGCCGGGGTCGCTACCGCCACGGAAGCGGCCGCGCTGGGATGCCTCGGGGCGCTTATTTCAGCGGCTGTCTACGGCAAGCTGACCCGGACGCTGGTGAAAGAAGCCTGCTTCCGGACCGCCCGGCTTACCGCAATGGTCATCTGGATTCTCATCGGCGCGTACGCCTTTACCGCAGTTTACACCGGAACGGGGGCCCATGAGCTGATGGAGCATATCCTCTTGTCCATCCCCGGGGGGAAATATGCCATTCTAACCGCTATGATGCTGGTATTCTTCCTCCTGGGATGCATTCTGGACCCCGCCGGGATAATCATGATCTGCACCCCGGTCTTTGTCCCGGTCATTAAATCCCTGGGGTTTGACCCCCTCTGGTTCGGCATCCTCTTTATCATGAACATGGAAATGGGGTATTTAACGCCGCCTTTTGGTTTTAACCTTTTTTACATGAAGGCCGTTGCTCCTCCTTCGGTCACGATGGTGGATATTTATAAATCCATCGTGCCTTTCGTGATCCTCCAAGCCTTGGGACTGATTATCGTCATCATTTTCCCGGAGATCGCCCTGTGGCTGCCGAAACTGCTCTTGAGGTAAAATGCAATGGAATTCAAGTATGATATCAGAGATTTAAAGTTTATCATCAAGGAATGGCTCCCCACAGCGGAGGTTTTGGCCTGCGAGAGGTTCAAAAATAATTACAGCGTTGACGATGTGGATCGCTTAATCGACGCCGGATACGAGATTGCCCGCGAGGTGGTCAACCCGATCAATGCCCCGGGGGACAGAATTGGCGTGAAACTAAAGAACGGTGTGGTCACACCGGCGCCGGGATATGCAGAAGTCTACAGGTTCCTTCAGGCAAACGGTTGGGGCTCAGGAAGCGAATGTATTGGGCGCGAAGGGGGGATGCCGCTCATCCTCTACAAGATGATCCACGAGATGAATACGGCAGCCTGCCCGGCCGTCACCTCTTACATCAAACTCACCAGTGGCGCGGCCAATCTGATTACCCTTTTTGGAACACAAGAGGACAAAGACGCTTTTCTGCCTAAGATGCTCAGTGGCGACTGGCAGGGAACCATGTGTCTTTCCGAACCTGACGCAGGCTCGGATGTGGGTGACATCACCAGCCGCGCCTTCCCGACGGACAACCCCCGGATATGGAGGATCCAGGGCACAAAGATTTTCATCACCGGTGGCGATGCCGGCACCTGCGAGAATACGATACACATGGTGCTGGCCCGTCCGGAAGGCGGCGCGCCGGGATCGTCCGGTCTGGGTCTATATATCGTTCCAAAAATCCGGGTTAATAGAGACGGAAGCCTTGGTCAATTGAACGACGTTACCACGGTCAGCCTGGAGCATAAGATGGGGCTTAATGCCCAGGCCACTGCTCTGCTCAATTTCGGGGAGAATGACACCTGTTATGGCATCCAAATGGGTCCGCCCCCGGACGGGAAGGGGCGTTCCCGGGGCCTGGCGATGATGTTCCATATGATGAACGAATCGCGGATTGGCACGGGCCACAACGCCAACTGCCAGGCCGCCGCCGCATATTTCTATGCCTCCCAATATGCCCGGGAGCGCATACAGGGGCGGCCGTTCGGCGTCAATGATGCGCGAAGGGCGCCCATTATTCAGCACGAGGATATTCGGCGGATGCTCCTCGACATGAAGTCCCACACGGAAGGCATTCGCGCGATGATCTTCAGGGGGTTTTATTATCTCGATTTGCATGCCAATGAATCTGACGAGCGGCGAGCCCGTGAAGCAGGAGCCCTGGCGGAAATCTACACCCCCCTGGTCAAGTGCTACGCCAGTGAAATGAGCCTCCATCTGATTGGCGAAGCCATTCAGGTCTTAGGCGGGGTGGGCTATACCAGGGAATATCCGGTGGAGCAGTACCTAAGGGATTCCAAGATCCTTACCATCTGGGAAGGCACCTCTTATATTCACGGTCAGGATCTGGTAAATCGCAAGATGCGGATGGAGGGCGGTGCGCCCTTTACAAACTGGATGAATTTAATTGGCGATTTTATCGATAAAAACCACCCGGCCCTGGGCTTTGAACGCGAGATGGAGAACCTTCAACGGGGGTTCGCCTGTTTGCAGACCTTAAAATCCCTCTACAACTCCTGGTTCGATAACTTTTCCCGCAAGGGGCGGCTGATACCATTAAATGCGGTAAAGACGCTGTTTGTCTGCGCCCAGGTACAGGTGGCCCAATGCCTGATGGAGCAGGCTATGATTGCCGCGTCGAAGTTGGAGAAACTCTCGGCGGGTATTGATGACCGGTTCTTCTACCAGGGAAAGATCGCCAGCGCCCGTTACTATCTGAATCAAGTGCTGCCGCAGGCCTTCGTCCAGACGGATATTATCGCTCAAGAAGACCAGGTCGCGGTGGATATGCCGGAGGAGGCATTTTTGATGAGTTCGCCAAAATAGAGGAGGTGATAAATTTATTATTGACAGGGCAAGGCGCTTAAAATATAGGCCAGTAACACCGAGGCAATATTATTGGCCAGTGGTTTATGCAAGGGGGCATGACCAAAGGCTTGATTCTTCTCCCTGTGGCCCATCCTGTCCTGATCTCGAATATTCAACTATTAACCGGATAATCTGACAAGTAGCGGTACTAGCGTAGTTATGTGGGTTTTTTCTTTTAACACTAACTGTAGGGAGGAAAGCCATGAAAAAATTATGTTGTATCCTGATGTTTATCCTCGCGCTTTTTCTTGTAATCTCCAGTGGAAACAGAGACGCTTACGCACAGCCGATCAAGATTGCCGTAGCGGGACCGATGGCGTTTACCCAGGGCGAGGGCCATTGGAACGGCGCATTGATGGCAGCCGAGGCGATCAATGCAAAAGGGGGAATCCAGGTAGGAAAAACAAAGCGCCCGATTGAACTTGTAAAGGTTGATACCAACGAGTTCCTGAGCCTTACCGATGCGACCAATGCGGTGGAGCGGGCCATCAGTCGGGACCGGGTGGATTTTATTATCGGCGGCTTCCGAACGGAGGCGGTCATGGCAATGCAGGACATTGCCATGGACAACAAAAAGATATTTCTGGGAGTCGGTGCTGCCCATCCTGAACTGTGCACCCGGGTGACCAAAGATTACAATCGTTACAAATACTGGTTCCGCGTCTCGCCCATTAACTCGACCTTTTTAGTGCGGGTAAATTTCATAATGCTGGGAATGGTGGCCAAAATGATGGCTACGGAACTGAAGATTCCCAAAATAAGAGTCGCCATCGTTGCTGAGAAGGCTGTTTGGGCAGACCCGATCGTTGCTATCGCCCAGGATAGCCTGCCCAAGATGGGCATGGATGTAGCCGGCGTCTGGCGGCCCTCCCCGGTGGCCACGGATGTAACGGCGGAACTCTCGGCGATTCAGCGTTCCGGGGCCCATATCATCTTTGCCTTTTTCTCTGCCTCCGTGGGGATCCCCTTTGCGAAACAGTGGGGCGAGCTGAAGATTCCCGCTGCGATGCTAGGCATCAATGTGGAAGCTCAGAAGGATGGTTTCTGGGCGGCAACCGGCGGCAAGGGGAACTTCGTTCTCACCCAGAATACCTACGCCCGAGTGAAGATTACGGAGTTTACAATCCCCTTCGTCGATGCCTATTTAAAACGCTTTGGAGAAACGCCTACCTATACCTCTGGCACCTATGAAGCAATCAATATTATCGCCTCGGCTATTGAAAAGGCCGGCACTATTGATCCGGATCGACTGGTCACGGAACTCGAAAAGACGGATCAGCGCGGACCCGCAGGAAGGCTCGTCTTCGATAAGACTCATGATGTAACTTTTGGACCTACTTTTGTAACCGGAATCGGTACCCAGTGGATAGACGGCGACAAAAAATGCGTCTGGCCATTTCAATGGGAGGGGGTAACCTATGAAGGGGCAATTCCGTACCGAATCCCCCCCTGGGTGATCGAGCATTATCGTAAATAATAGTAACTACCTTGGTTCAAAGTAAACGGTTCACGGTTATGGCATAGCAGTAGGCCCTGGTGACACTGGCGGCTTGGTATTTCGCCTGGATGCCCGGGTCCAAAAATGAGAAGCATGACCCCGCCAGAAGCCGAATGACCGTGAACCGTGAACCCTTAACCTCTGTATCGTGGGGGGAAAATGGTACAGGATATTATAATTAACGGTTTGATACACGGGAGCATTTACGCCCTCCTGGCGATTGGTTTTTCCCTCATCTTCGGGGTGGCCCGCATCGTAAACATCGCCCACACCGCCTTCTACATGGTCGCCGCGTACGGGATACACTTTTTGTCTCAGAATATGGGTGTACCCATGGTGGCCTCCATGCTGCTTTCGATTATCATCGTTACCATCCTCGGTCTGGTCTTCTATAAGCTCTTGATCAGCCCCATCCGGGAACATGAATCGGCGGTGTTGATTGCCACGATTGCGCTCGCTATGGTGCTTCAGGAGGTGATTCTGTTGTTATTCAAGGGTCATTACCGGGGGACCCCGCCCTTGATTCCCGGTTTCAGCGTCATCGCGGGAGTTAAGGTTATCAACCAGCAGCTCTTGACCTTTGGCGTGGTGCTGGTTGTGTTGGCGGGACTCTGGGGGCTTTTGAAGAAGACCAGGCTGGGTCTGGCCATCCGCACCACCGCCCAGGACCGTGAAATGGCCAACCTCATGGGAATGAATGTGGAGATGGTGGCGATGATCACCATGGGACTTTCGGTGATGCTGGCGGCCATTGCCGGGGCGACAGTGGTGCCCCTGTTTGTTCTCGATCCCTTCATGTGGTTAAGCCCCCTCATCATGACGATGGCCATTGTCGTCCTGGGAGGATTGGGAAGCGTAAAGGGAAGCTTCCTGGGGGCCTACATCCTGGGCTTTGCGGAAGTTCTGGTGGTGTTTCTCGTGCCGGGCGGCGCTTTCTTGAAGGGATCGGTTGCCCTGTCCGTCATGATTATCGTCTTACTAATCAGGCCGGAAGGTCTCTTCGGGGTCTCCTTTGAGGAGGAGCGATAAGGCTATGGAAATCATTCTCACATATCTCAGGCAGCTTTTGACTATTGTCAGGGGCGAGGTGCTGGTGTTGCCCAGCCGGGTGACGGTGATTGTCTTCATCGTTGGCCTGTTGCTCTTGCCCCTGTTCACCCAGGACCCCTATCTGCTGCGGATTCTAATATTTACGGCAGTGTTTGCAATTTTTGCCGCCAGTTGGGATCTGCTTTCCGGTTTCACCGGTCAGGTAAGTTTCGGCCATGCCCTTTTCTTTGGGCTTGCAGCCTATACGGCGGCCCTCCTTAATATCCATGCCAAGCTTCCCCCTCTCATCACCATCCCCCTGGGCGCTCTGGCGGCGGTTGCGGCCGGGCTTCTGGTGGGGATTCCGAGTCTCCGTCTCCGGGGAACGTATCTGGCACTCACCACCCTGGCCTTTCCCATCATCCTGCTTGGAATTATCTTTGCCTTTCCGGGTTTTACCGGGGGAGAGCTGGGTATCTCCGGTCTGGCGCGCCTCTCCAAGAGCCGGTTGACCGATTATTACATAACCGTAACGGTCATGCTGGTGCTCACCTTTGTTATGTGGAAGATCAGCACTTCCAAAACAGGCATCATTTTTCACGCCATCCGCGAGGATGAGATTGCCGCGCGGGCGGCGGGTATCAACACGGTATGGTACAAACTGGTCGCCTTTTGTTTGAGCGGCTTTTTTGCCGGCGTGGCCGGGGGGCTTTATGTTCACCTGATGAGAATCGCGGGACCCTCGGTTCTAGAGGTTTCTCTTTCCTTCCAGGCGGTCATTTGGGCCGTTTTCGGAGGGGTAGCCACGATTTATGGCCCGGTGGCGGCGGTTTTTATTCTTTATCCCCTGATGGAATTCCTCCGGATTCTGCCTGAAGTAAGGATACTCCTGTATGCGGTGGTAATCCTTATCATCCTGCTTTACATGCCGGAAGGCCTGATTCCCTGGGTGCGCGATAAGATTGAAAAGGAATGTCCACGCTGCAAGATCCGGAATGCGGCAACCCGTCGGATCTGCCGTATCTGTACGACAAATCTTCATTGAGGGAGCTAACCTATGGATGTGAGGGACCAGTATTTTTCAATGCCTTGGTTGAAGTTTTATCCCGAAGGAGTGCCTGCGACCATCGAGATACCAAACCAGTCGATTCCGGAAATTTTCGCGGAAATCAGACAGCAGTACAAAAATAGAACGGCTTTGATATTTTATGGCCGCAAGATCAGCTATAAAGAGCTGGGCGACCAGTCGGACCGCTTAGCCACTGCGCTGGCTGATATGGGGGTGAAAAAGGGAGATCGGGTAGCCCTCTATCTTCTTAACTGCCCTCAGTATGTGATCTCCTATTTTGCGATCTTAAGAATCGGGGCTACGGTAACACCGGTGAGTCCGGTTTATACCAGCCAGGAGGTGAGACATCAACTGGAAGACAGCGGCGCCGAGACCGTCATCTGTCAGGATCTCCTCTACGACAATGTGGAGAAAACCGGTATTGCCCTGAAAAATGTGATCATTACCGGCATCGGCGACTACCTTCCGTTTTACAAGAGGATTCTGGGCCAGAGCGCTTTTGGTAAATTGAGCCGCGAGATGCGGATCCCCACTCCGGAATACATCTCGCAGGCGGGACTCATTCAATTTAAGAGCTTGCTTGCCAAGTATCCGCCCCATCCCCCCGAGGTGAAGATTACCCCGGACGAAGACATCGCCGCCCTCCCTTATACCGGGGGAACTACCGGACTTCCCAAGGCGGCCGTTTTGACGCATCGGAATTTGATTGCCGCCTTGATCCAGGCCAGAGATTTCTGGCCCATTTTTGAGCCGGGCGGAGAGACGCTGATAGCCTTTTTGCCTCTTTTTCACATCTATGGACAGGTGGTTATTATGCTCAACGGGCTGGCCCAGGGATACACCCTGGTACTGTTCACAACGCCCGATATTGAAGACATCTTAAACGCGGTGGAAAGGCACAATGTTACCGCCTTCTTTGGTGTGCCCACCCTTTTTGAGTACCTCAAGGAATATGAAAAGACCGATCGGGTAAACTGGAAACGGATGAAGCTTATCGGCTGCGGCGCCGACATGCTGCATGAATCCACGATTGAAGGCTGGCAGAAGCGCACCCAAACGATGATCCGCGAGGGATACGGCATGACCGAAACTTCCGCGATCAGTCACGGCAGCCCCATCCATCGCCCCAAAAAGGGTGCCTTCGGGGTGCCAATTCCGAATGTGGCGGCGGCCATCATCGATCCTGATTCCACCGAGTTTCTCCCCGTCGGCGAAGTGGGCGAGCTGATTTTGAGCGGACCCAATATCATGAAGGGCTACTGGAAGCGGCCGGAGGACAATGCCAAAGTGCTCATTGATATAGCGGGGAAGAAGTGGCTTCGGACGGGTGATATGGTGAGCATGGACGAAGAAGGATACTTCCATTTCTTCGATCGTAAACGGGATTTGATCAAGTACAAGGGGTATTCCGTTTTCGCCCGGCATGTGGAAGAGGTCCTCTACTCTCACCCCCAGATCAAGGCGGCAGGCGTCGTCGGCGTACCAGACCCCAGAGTTGGCCAAAACATCAAGGCCTACGTGGTTCTCCAGCCGGAAGCCCGGGGTAAGGTGTCGGAACAGGATATTGTGGATTATTGCAAAGAATGTTTGGCTCACTACAAGGTCCCCAGAATCATCGAGTTTCGGGGAGAGCTTCCGAAAACCGACGTGGGCAAGGTGTCGCGCCGGGAACTGAGGGAAGAGGGGGAGGAAGGGTAAATGAAGGGATCCTTTCTGGAGATAAAAGGCCTGAGCAAGGCTTTTGGTGGCCTGCAAGCCATTGACAATGTCAGTTTTGCTATGGATAGAAATGAGATCATCGGGTTAATCGGACCAAACGGCGCCGGGAAGACCACCCTGTTGCGACTTATCCTGGGGATACTCAAGCCTGATCGGGGTTCTGTCCATTTTCACGGGGAAAACATTACGGGCCAGAAGACCTGGAATGTCGTCAATAAAGGGATCGCGGGAACATTTCAGAACATGCGGCCCTTTCGAAGAATGCCTATTATCGCCAATGTCATGGTCTCCTGTTTGAGTCCCCGGGCGATGAAAAGGGGTGAGTGGGTCAAAAGGATCGAGTCCAAGGCCATGGATGCCCTGGAGTTTGCCGGGATCTCCGATATGGCGCTGGAGAAGGCTTCCACCCTCTCCCAGGGGGATCTAAAGCGGTTGGAGGTGGCCCGTGCAATTGCCACCGAGCCGGAGCTTCTCCTCCTGGATGAACCCTTCGGCGGCTTAAGCCCGGCAGAAACGGACCTGATGGCCAAATCAGTAAAAAGACTTCACAAGGGAGGCCGCTTCGGACGTCTGCACAGCGAGGGGCCGGCCATGATTATTATCGAGCACAAGCTCCAGCAACTGATGAAGATCGTGGACCGGATCATCGTTCTCAACTTTGGCGTAGTTATTGCCGATGGCAAGCCCGGCGAGGTGGTGAATAACCCCGAGGTAATCCGTGCCTATCTGGGGGGAGGAGGGATAGAAAGTGCTGCTGGAAATTAATGACCTGACCGTGTGCTATGAAAAGGCCATGATAATCAATGGCATCTCGCTGAATGTGGCGCGGGCTGAACTGGTCAGCCTGGTTGGCCCCAACGGCGCCGGCAAATCCACTCTCCTTCGTGCCATTACGGGCCTGGTGGCCTGGGAAAAGGAGATGAAGCGCCGCTCGACCGGAGGAGAAATCACTATTGGCGGTGAAATTATCTTTGAGGGCGCAGACATCATAAATCTTCCCGCCCACAAGATCGTTGAGCGCGGTCTGATTCACTGCCCGGAGCGTAGGCGACCATTTCGAGAAATGACCGTAGAGGAAAATCTGGCCGCCGGGGCCTACCTGGTGACTGATAAAAGAGAACGGACAGAAAAATACGAGATGGTTTACAGCCTCTTCCCGCGGCTGAAAGAACGGGCCCGGCAGATATCAGGCACCCTCTCCGGGGGTGAGCAGCAGATGCTGGCTATTGGCCGAGCCTTGATGTTTCATCCCAAACTTCTTTGCATCGATGAGCCATCCACGGGCCTGGCGCCGATCATGCGCGCCGAAGTATTTGAAAAGATAGTAGAGATTAAGAAAATGGGAATCACGATCCTCTTGGTCGAACAGGAGGTCAGCGCAGTTTTTAAAATTTCCACCCGCAACTACGTTCTTTCCGCCGGAAAAATTATCGCCGAAGGCACCGGACAGGAACTCCTCGAAAACGAGATTGTCCGCAAGACCTATTTGGGGCTGTAGGCGCCAGGTCATCAACAATTGCCCAGCCGTTTTTTTTCTTGAAATCTGCCGACTGCTGGGCTATAGGGTGCTCACGGGCGGTTAACTCAGCGGGAGAGTGCTATCCTCACACGGTAGAAGTCACTGGTTCAAACCCAGTACCGCCCACCATTTAATGTTGCCTTCCTGGGAATAGTTCTTGACAGACCGCGTCCGGTGGTTTAAAAGGCGTTTAACATTAAAAAATGACGCGGGGTGGAGCAGTCCGGTAGCTCGTTGGGCTCATAACCCAAAGGTCGCAGGTTCGAATCCTGTCCCCGCTACCAATAATAAAAACAGGGGGTTAGGAAGAAATTTCAGCCCCCTTTTTTATGCCTGGGAAAATCATTAGCCACCCTCAAGACTGAATCTTTACAACACCGTTCAAAAATTATCTTGACAAAAAATACTTGAGCCGGTAAAAATTCGAGCAAACAAAAGGCGCCTGCAGGTAAATCCCTCAGCTGGTTTGTCCGGCGAGGGTTTTTTGTTTCTTAAGTGACGAATAATCGCATTCAGGAAGGTTAGCCAGGACAGCAAATTAATATTTGGGAAATAGGTTAAATGATGAAAAGCACAAGCGAAAAGGTCAGAAATATCGGCATCAGTGCCCATATCGATTCGGGAAAGACCACCTTAACGGAGAGGATTCTTTACTACACCAAGCGCATCCATGCCATTCATGACGTTAAGGGGAAAGACGGTGTTGGGGCAACCATGGATTCCATGGACCTCGAGCGGGAAAGAGGCATTACCATCGCCTCTGCCGCCACCTATTGTCAATGGAATGGCCACCATATCAATATCATCGACACGCCGGGGCACGTGGACTTCACCATCGAGGTCGAACGCTCCTTGCGGGTTCTCGACGGCGCCGTCCTGGTTTTATGCGCTGTCGGTGGTGTTCAGTCACAGTCCATCACGGTAGATCAGCAGATGAAACGCTACAAGGTCCCGTGCATTGCCTTTATCAATAAATGTGACCGCAGTGGCGCCAATCCCCTGCGGGTCACCTCACAACTTATAACCAAGCTTGGTCATAATGCAATTGCTTTGGAGATCCCCATTGGTCTTGAAAACGATTTTTGCGGTGTTGTGGATTTGATTACCATGAAGGCGGTCTATTTCGATGGCGACAAGGGCGATGTGCTGCGTTATGAGGAAATTCCCCCCCAACTCGTTCTGGAGGCCCAAAAAAGAAGAGAAGCAATGATCGAGGCGGCATCGCTGTATTCGGATGAATTGACGGAGGCGATTCTCGAAGAAAAAAATATAGCGGAGGAGATGATCATCGAGGCGATCCGGAAAGGGACGATCACTCGTGCCATGACGCCGGTTGTGATGGGATCCGCTTACAAGAATAAGGGGATACAGCTGCTGCTGGATGCGGTAAACAATTTTTTGCCTGCGCCTTCCGAAGTAGAAAATGTGGCGCTGAACCTAGATGATGCGGAAAGGCCGGTGCTCTTGTCCAACGACCCGGATAAAGAAATAGTTGCCTTGGCCTTTAAGTTAGAAGATGGTAAGTATGGTCAGCTGACCTATGTCCGGGTTTACCAAGGCACTATGGCCCGGGGAGCAACAATAGTCAACACGAGAAATGGGAAGAAACTCAAGATAGGCCGGGTTGTCAGGATGCATGCCGATCAGATGGAGGATATCGAAGCGGTGCCGGCTGGCCACATCGGAGCGCTTTTCGGGATCGAATGCTCAAGCGGCGATACCTTTGTGTCCCCGGGGTTGAATTTGGCCATGACCTCCATGTTTGTGCCCTCCCCGGTAATCTCCCTGGCCATCTCGGCCCCGGATAACAAGTCTCAGATTAACATGTCCAAGGCCCTGGGGCGGTTTACCAAGGAAGATCCGACATTTAGAACCCATGTTGATCCTGAAACCAATGAGACAATTATTGAAGGGATGGGGGAACTTCATCTCGATGTTTACATTGAACGGATGCGCCGTGAGTATGGAGTGGAATTGAAGACTGGCAACCCTAGGGTGGCCTACCGGGAGACCATCACCCAAAGGGCGGAATTCAATTATACCCATAAGAAACAAACCGGTGGGGCCGGCCAGTTTGGCCGGGTGGCAGGTTACGTGGAACCCACTTCCGAAGATTATGTTTTTGAAAACTCAGTGGTCGGCGGAGCGATTCCCACGCAGTTTATCAGCGCCTGCGAAAAGGGGTTTATCCAGTGCCTGTCCAAGAGTCCCAAGCTGGGGTTTGCCGTGACCGGCGTGAAGGTAGTTATCAACGACGGCGCTTCTCACGCGGTAGATTCCTCGGAAATGGCCTTTCAGGCAGCAGCCAGGGGCGCCTTCCGGGAGGGGTTTCTTAAAGCCAAGCCGGTATTGCTGGAGCCGATTATGAAGGTGGAAGTAGAGACGGTGAGCGAATTTCAAGGCGCGGTCATGGGTCTGCTTAATCAGCGACGCGGGATGATTCTTGGCGCCCAGGACGAAGGCACCCACTGTGTCATTGAGGCCCAGGTGCCACTTGCGGATATGTTCGGCTTCTCTACGACACTGAGGTCGGCTACCCAAGGTAAGGCCCAGTTCACCATGGAGTTTTCTCAGTATCGGCAGGTTCCCGCCGCGGTGGCCATTAAGATTGCCGAAGAGGTGGCATCCAAAAAGAAGTCTGCCGCCTGAGCTTGAACTGTCCCGGGTTATGGTCCGGGTATTTAAAATACTGCAACTAGGAAGACAAAGATGGAACAGACAAGAACTGCGGCAAAGAAATTATTGGACTCAGTGGCCGATAAATGGAATGGAGAAATCCCTGAAGGGGGATTTGGCGCCGTAATCGCCCACGCGGGCATTGGGAAAACGGCACTGCTGGTGCAACTCGCTCTAGCTGAGATGCTCCGGGGGCGCCATGTTCTCCACATCAGCATGGATGATCCGCTAAAGAAGGTTGACCTGTGGTACCAGGAGATGTTCAACAATCTGCTGGACCGGGATGCCTTAAAGCCAGCCGCAGAATGGAGTAATTTTCTGCCCTGCCGATTCATCATGATTTTCCAGGCTGATGGCTTCAGTGTTCCCCGGCTGGAGGAAAGGCTCAGTGAGCTCATCGAACAGCAGATATTTAATCCCGAGCTGATAATCATGGATGGCCTTCATTTTGTTGAATCCCTGCGCGGCACCCTCGAAGAGCTCCGGGAGTTGTCCCAACGACACGGCTTGAAGATATGGTTTACCGTCCATTCCCACCGCAACGAATCGCCGCTGCCCAACGGATTGCCGCCAGGCTTCGGCCCCCTGGCCGACCTGTTTAGCCTGGTATGGCAGATAAAACAGGAAGGATCAACATTATCCATTTTGCCCCTCAAGGGATCAGGCTTGACCGGAAGCCTTCTTCTTGACCCGGTAACCATGCTGATGACAGTGTCATCAAGAGTAAAGATTTGACCCCACACCTCGCCTATTGGCCAGCGCCATCATCTGGTCAAAACCGGTTTCAGGGGGGATGTGTCGTTTCTCTTCCGGCTTGGGTGCAAGTGAAATAGAGCTTGCAGGGCAGGTTGTTACGCACAACCCGCAGCCGATGCAGCGACCGAGATTGATCGTGGCAACCCCTGCGCCATTTAATTTGATGGCTTCCATCTGGCAACGGTCGATGCATACTTCGCAGCCGCTGCAGGATTCCTGATCAACAGCGGCAATAAAATTGGAGGCCACCAAATCCGCTGGTCGGGGATAGTCCCTAAGTGAGCTGAGAACACCGCAGCAATCGCCGCAACAATTGCACATCCCGCTGGGGTTCTGGGCGGTTGCCGGCTGGGTGACCAGCCCCTCGTCCTTGGCCTGTTGTAAAATTCTGATCGCTTCGTCAAAATCGACCCGGCGCCCCATATTATAGTCCAGGTAATACTGGGCCATAGATCCAAACATGAAACATGATTCCATCGCTTTGCCACACCCCCGGCCAATAATTTTTTTCTGCTGCCGGCAAACGCAATCAGTCACCACAATCAATTTCTGTTTGCCCAGTATTTCCCGAGCATCGTCATAAGTCGCAATGCGCTGCTCCGAGGCGATGGATTGCTCAATCGGGATGATACGAAGGAAGCCGGCAGCATTTTCGGCCATCGATTTCTTAAACCCGGCCTGGAAATAGCTTTCCATAAGACCCGCCAATTTCGCCCCCATCTTTTTGACCTGAAACTCAAAGAGCCCGTGCACAAAGGGAATGGCGCCGTATTTTACCGATAGACCCTTCTGGAGCCTAAAAAGCAGCCCCCGCCGGGCCATGTCTTCCAGCTGGGTGGCTACCTCCCCCGGTGGTTGGCCAATCCGTTGGGCGATAGATTCAGGCGGCTCCAGCAGGGGGGTTAGATTAAGGAACAGGCGAGCGTCATGCTCCGTGAAAAGCTCTTTGAGGATGGCAATTTCAAATCCGGAATCGGTGGCGGGAAAGCCCAGGGAATACTTGTCGAGCCGTTGTTGCAGTTGCCGGTAGGTATCATCGGACATGGTTTCCTCCATTAAAGTGGCTTGTTTTGGATGTTAACTCTTAGATTTTTCCTGTTCGTCAACGACACAATAGACTCCCTGGCCCAGCAGACCAGGACGGAAGCAGAGGTTGTCGGACTTGCAGCGGGCCGGCGAGATATCTCCTGACAGCCACCGGTTGACGAGACCTGGCTCGCTGATGAAAGGTCTGCACATGGCGATGTAGTCGGCCACCCCTTCTGTGAGTAATTGCCGGGCGACGTTAAGGGAACGAATGCCGCCCACCAGGATTAGCGGGCAGGCGATCTCTTTTTTAACCAACCGGGCGGCGTCTCTGAAGTAGGCCTCCTGTTCTTCGGAAGTTATTCTGGTGCGACTGGGAGATAGTTTTCCACCAGTAAGCAGGCCGCCGCTCAGTTCGATGGCGTCCATGCCGGCATGGGAAAGCATTTGGCACACACGCAGAGAATCCTCCCTGTTCAGTCCCGGATCAGTGAAATCTTCGGAGTTGATCTTGATCAGTACCGGGTAGTTTGCGCCGACCGCCTTACGGATTGCCTGGTAGATTTCCAGGTGGATCCGGGCCCGGTTTTCGATTCCTCCCCCATATTGGTCGGTCCGGCGGTTGAAAGCAGGTGAAAGGAACTGGCTCAAGAGGTAGCCGTGGGCAGAATGAATCTGCACAGCGTCGAATCCGGCGCTCTTGGCCCGGCTGGCGGCGGCGGCAAAGGCGCCAATCAGTCGGCGGATGTCTTCCGGCGTTAATTCCTGGCGAGGTGTGCCGGCCAGGCCATCGTAGTTCGATACAACCAAAGGCGGCGTATTGGTAAATGACTCAGCCGCAAAATGGCCGGCGTGGGCGAGTTGGGCGGCAATCTTTCCCCCTGATTCATGAACGGCAGCGGTCATGCTCTTCAAGCCGGCAATCAAGTCGTCGTTGTAGATGCCCAGCTGCCAGGGGCCGGCCTGGCCCTCTGGGCTGACATAGGCATGGCCGGAGATGATCAGACCAACGCCGCCTCGGGCGAGCCCTGTCATGGCCGTAACCAGGGCGGGTGTTACCTGGCCGTCGGGCGTGGCCAGACCCTCCCAGGTGGCGGAACGGATAAAACGGTTGGCGAGATTAAGCGCATTAATATTACTTGGTTCAAAAAGCATGGTATTCCTCCCGATGAGATATGTTGCAAAATGCAGTAGTGCCCTTTTATGAAATCGTCAGTTTTTAAGTTTCCTGGTCACAACCTTCCCGTTCCAGCCCAAAGAGATGACTCAAGGCCAGGCCGGTGAGATAGGTGATGCCGCCGCTCCAGACAACATCACTGATAAAATGTCCGCCCTGGACTATTCTACCCAGGCCCATCAGCGAGCCATAGGCGATCCCAAGGGCGAGAAAAACAATGGCTATCCGGGGATTTTTTCGGCGGAGAAAGAAATAGGGGGCAAATACGAAAAAACCAATCGAAGCATGACCGGAAGGGAAGGATTTCCCTTTGCCCGCCGCCCCTAACTTCCAGCAGGGCTGATAGCGGGCATCGCCCCCGAAATTAACAATATCCGCTGGTCTCGGTCTCCCCCAATGGTCTTTGAATATCGTATTGACCACCAGCCCGGGGCCGACAACCAGGAAAATGACCAGAAATAGAGCTGATTTCCGGTAAGGGAGCAATTTTTTGTAGAAAAAGCCGGACAAAAAAATTCCGAGACCGCCAAACCCCAGGGCAAAAGCCGGGATCATCCCGTAATGGTAGGTGAAATCCCAGGGGTTGTTGCGAGCCAACTGCCAGCCCGTTTCGGGGTTATAGAAGAGACCAGATAAAAACAAATCGGCGCCCGTTAGGCCGATTAAAAAAGTAGCTGCCAAGAGGAAAATTAGCGGCCAGAGAAAATGAGCAAAAGGGGGCCGGAGGGCTTTTCTCAGGACGTTATGTATTGCTGTTAATTCTTTTTTTGAGGGTACACAATTCATGGGCAGCAATTATACTCTTCTTTAGGCTTTATGCAAGAAAGATCGGGATTGAGGCAAACTATGCCGGGTGTTTCCTTGTAAATTTCAATTCGTTGCTGATATGTTACAATCGCAACTGTGCGGGCTGATACTTATCACATTTTTAAGCCTTTCCAAGGTATTTTGTTTTTGCTATAGGATTTTCTCCCAGGCGATTTTTTATAGGAGCAAACGATGAACCCTAGAAAAAGGCACGTTTTGATAGTGGCGGATTATAACGCGGATATGGAGCACTTAGAGAAGGTTTTTCAGGAGAATGATCTGGGTATCAGGCGAGCATTTTCCGGCATGGAAGTTATGGAAAGTGTTGCGGATGAGCAGGTTAATCTTGTTATAATTCAGGATTTCTTGTCCGGAACAAGCGGCCTGGAAATCTGCCGCCAGATTCGTCGGTGCGACCGCTACTCGACGATTCCAGTATATATCCTCACCGACGATGCATCCAAGCACTCCCGGCGGGATATAACTGCTGCGGGAGCGGACGGCTTTATTATCCAGCCATTTGATGAAGGTGAAGTCTGGAGCAACATTGAAACCAAGCTCAAGATGTTGGATACGGAAAGCCGTCTTAAGGGGGCGCTTGCCAACATCGACAGACTGAGGGGTTTTGGCGAGGAGCTCCTTGAGTATTTCGATCCTTTCAGTTTCGAATATCTAGCCAGCATGGATCTGCTGGTAAAGCAAGTTATCGCCGGCTCCGGCTTGACGCAAGGAAGGGCCGAGCGAGTGGTCATCGCCCTGCCCGATGCTAAAAGCATCTGGCATTGGCACATCTATGAATCTGCTTTCGGGAAGTTGCAGCGCAACGAGCTTAATCTGGATATTGGAGATGTAAACGACAAGCTTTTCGGTAATGAGAGACGAAGCTTCTTTTTCAACGAAGGAGAACTCGATGTGCCTGTCACATCGCAGCTGATACAGCTTTTCCGTTCCCGGTTCATCCCGGTAAAAAATATGGTGGCCTACACTAGTAACAAACTTTTCTTGGCGGCCATCAATTATGAAGAGCCCGTTTCCGCAGTGGACGCCTCGGTCCTCAAGTCACTGGCGATGCAAAGCCTGTTCTTGTCCTCCCTGGCCGATCGCATTCGGGAAACGGAAAACTCTTTTTTCTACACAATAAAGACTTTGGCTAAGGCTGCGGAACTCAACGACGATGATACCGGCAACCACATTGTCCGGGTAGGCCAATTTTCCGCCCTTTTAGCCGAACGGTTGGGTCAGCCATTGCAATTTGTGAAGAACATTGCCATTCAGTCTCGGGTTCATGATGTGGGCAAGGTCAAGATACCCCGGGAAATATTGAGGAAACCGGGAACCCTTACCGAAGCCGAATGGGAATTAAATCGTCGTCACCCACTTTTTGGCGCAGATATAATTGGCGATCACCCCCGGTTGAAAATGGCCGCAAATATTGCCTTGACCCATCACGAAAGGTGGGATGGGACGGGCTATCCGCAGGGACTAAAAGGCGATGAAATCCCCCTTGAGGGGCGGATTGTCTGTCTGGCGGATCATTACGACGCCCTGCGCAACCCGAGATCTTGCAAAAGGGCCTATGGTCATAAGGAGGTCTGCTGGATTATGACCAAAGGAGACCACCGAACAAGCCCCAGTCATTTTGACCCGAAACTGCTGAAGATTTTCCGTGAATCCCAGGATGTGTTTAATGAGATGTACCAGGAGTTGGGTGACGATAAACAACTAAACGAAAACGATTTGAGGTATTAGATGAAGGAGACGCTATTCACAGAGGCATCGGGATCAACGGCGGAGATAGGCGCTCAGTTGGGAAGCGTTTTAACCAGGCTGACTCTTCCCTACCGGTCGGGAGACCGGGTGGGAATAAAGCTGCACTGGGGGGAGAGGGGGAATAAGACTTTCCTTCCTCCGGACTATGCCCGGGAGGTCGCCCGCTTTCTTATCGAGCGGGGAATGAAACCATGCGTGGTGGATACCACGGTCCTCTATTCGGGTGGACGCCGCAATGGGGCCGACTCTCTTAAAACGGCAGCTGGACATGGTTACACGGAAGATTATCTTGGCTGCCCCGTGATTATCGCCGATGGCCTGGATGGCCGGGAGGTGAGTGATATTCCAGCCGGGTACAAGCACTTTGAAACAGTGCAGGTGGCCAATGCGCTTCAAAACCTGGATGGTTTTCTTATCTTAAGCCATTTTAAGGGGCATATGGTCTCCGGTTTCGGTGGCGCGATAAAAAACATCTCCATGGGGTTTGCATCCCGGGCGCAGAAACAGCGGATGCATTCCGAGGCGCGACCTACGTTGAACCAGAAGAAGTGCAGCCGCTGCGGGGTCTGTATTGAGGTCTGTCCGGTCGGAGCGGCCAAAATGGTTGATGAATCCTTGCCCGTTTATGACCTTGAGGTCTGTATTGGCTGTGCCCAGTGCATTGCGATGTGTCCGGAGCTGGCCCTGAGAGTTCTTTGGGGAACCGACATCCACGTCTTTCAGGAGAAGTTGGTGGAGACGGCCGCCGCTATATGGCGGCTGATTGAAAAAAAGACGGTTCTAATTAATATGCTTGTAAATATTACCGCGGAATGCGACTGCCTCAGCGGCAGCCACCCCCTGATTGCCCCCGATAAAGGAATCATCGGCGGTTATCATCCCATTGCAATTGATGAGGAGTCCATAAAAATGGTTGGTTCCGGAACCATCGACCAGGCTCACTCGGGGGTTCCCTGGCGCCATCAGTTCAGCTATGCCCGGTCTATTGGCTGTAAACCCTGAGGAACGAGCGGTATGTTCAATAGAAAGCCCGGACGCCTCTCTTGTTTCGTTTTGGTTTTCCTGGCGGCGGGGATTTTTTTTGTTCCCGGGGTCCGCAGCGGGGCTGGCGGAGAAAAGAGCTACGGCTTTCGAATAATCAATAGCTATCCCCATGATTCCAGTGCCTTCACTCAGGGTCTGATCTTCCATGACGGCGCCTTGTATGAGGGGACCGGTCTTTATGGCCGGTCCTCATTGAGAAAAGTAGTCCTTACCAGCGGCCAGGTGGAGCGCATTCACCACCTGGCAGCCGATCTTTTCGGAGAAGGGATTGCGTTTTGCAAGGGCCGACTTTACCAGTTGACCTGGCAGTCGCGTGTCGGCTTCATCTATGAACCGGAAAACTTTCGAAAGATTGGCAGCTTTAGCTATGACACTGAAGGTTGGGGATTAACCTGCGATGGCCGGCAGCTCATCATGAGCGATGGCACCAGTATGTTGCGATTTCTGGATTTAAAGACATTGAGAGTCGTTAGAGCCCTGGCGGTGAAGGGCGAAATGGGGCCGGTTTCCAACTTAAATGAACTGGAATATGTGAAGGGTGAGATATATGCCAACATCTGGAATACAGACCTCATTGCCCGGATATCACCGCGCACCGGCCGGGTGCTGGGCTGGATCGATCTTTCCGGTTTGAGAGCCAGTCTGGGCAATGGTGGCCGGCCGGATGTCTTAAACGGCATCGCCTATGATGAAAAGGGGGACCGGCTGTTTGTGACCGGCAAACTATGGCCGAAGCTGTTCCATATTGAATTGGCGCCTAAATGGAAAACAAAGTAGAATATAGCGTAACACAATTAAACGCCGAGATTAGGGACATTCTTGAGGCTGGCTTCAGTAGAATTTGCGTCGCAGGTGAGGTATCGAATCTCCGCCGCCCGGCCTCGGGTCATGTTTATTTTACCCTCAAAGACGACAAAAGTCAGATCCGGGCGGTCCTCTTCCGTTCCTACAGCCGTCCCAGGGGTGAGTTGGCACTGCGGGATCAGAGCGCCATTCTGGAAGAGGGTGCAGAGATTCTCTGCACAGGCAAGATCGGTGTTTACCAGGAGCGGGGTGAATACCAGTTGGTTATCGATTGGCTGGAGCCACGCGGCTATGGCGCCCTGCAGCGGGCATTTGAAGCATTGAAGGCGCGGCTGGATGCGGAAGGGCTTTTCGACAAGAGCTTCAAAAAACCACTTCCTTTTCTGCCTCGTGCCGTTGGGGTGGTTACATCGCCCACCGGGAGCGTCATCCGGGATATTCTCCAGATAACCAGGCGACGATTTCCCACGATAGATATTTACCTGTCTCCCACCAGGGTTCAGGGTTCCGGCGCGGCCGAAGAGATAGTCCGGGCGCTGGCAGCGATTCAGAAGATTCCAGAAGTGGACGTGATCATCCTGGCCCGGGGCGGCGGGTCTTTGGAGGACCTGGCCCCTTTTAATGACGAACGGGTGGCCCGGGCCATTTTTGCTTGCGGCGTTCCCGTTGTTTCGGCAGTAGGTCACGAAACAGATTTTACCATTGCCGATTTTGTTGCCGACCTCCGGGCGCCGACGCCGTCCGCCGCGGCTGAGCTGGTAGTGCCAATCAGGCGGGATTTAATGAAAGAACTCGTGGATCGCCGCTTTCGGCTTGTCAACAGTCTTAATCGGTTTCTGAAGGGACAGCAAGAGAGATTGACCCGGACCAGGGAGCATCTGAGAGACCCGCGACGGATCATGCAGGAAGAGCGCTTTCACATCGATGATCGGTCAGAGAGGATCCTGATGCTTTGCCGGAAGCGCTTCAGCCTGGAAAAGAAGAACATCGAGAACCTGTACGTCAGGCTGGAGCATAAATCGCCCCTGTCAATTGCGGTCCAAGGCAAGAATAGGGTTGAAATCATTAGAAGCAATATGAAAGGCGCCTTGATTTCAGCTTTGGCGATGAAAAGAGCGGGTTTGAGCAAAGACGTGTCTCTGCTGAACAGCATCAATCCCCTCGCGGTGTTAATGCGGGGCTACAGTATCGCCATGACCTGCCCGGAGGGACAGATTTTGAAGGATTCATCCCTTCTGGAAAAAGAAGACAAGGTGCAGGTGCAGCTTGCCCGGGGAAGATTCGAAGCAAAGGTTACTGATACATTTAGAGGTGATGAAAATGGCTAAAGAAAAATACGAAGAGGCCCTGGCTAAACTCGAAGAAATCGTGGCCCGGATGACCCAGGGAGACCTCCCCTTAGATGAGATGCTGAAGTCTTTTGAAGAGGGTATCCGGCTGGCTCGCGTTTGCGCCAAAAAATTGGATGAAGCCGAAAGAAGGGTGCAGTTACTTTTGAAAGAAGATGGCGAGAACCTGCTGAAACCATTTCGGGAGGAAGAAATTGAGTGACTGCGCCTCCTTTTGCCTTGAATCCTACCTTAGTGAAAAGAAAATTGCTGTTGAGCAGGCCTTGGCCAGGTATCTGGATAACCCAAAGAGCCACCCGGCGGTCATCTTTGAGGCAACCCGCTACAGCTTATTTGCCGGAGGAAAAAGGATCAGGCCGGTTCTTTGTATCGCCGCCTGGGAGGCCTTGGGGGGTGGCAAGAAAGATGACGATATCATGCCGGCGGCGTGCGCCCTGGAAATGATCCACTCCTATTCGCTTGTTCATGATGATCTTCCGGCGATGGATAATGACGATTTGCGCCGGGGTGTTCCCACGAGCCACCGCGTCTTCGGCGAGGATATTGCTATTCTTGCCGGCGACGCTTTGCTTACCTTGGCCTTCGAGCTTCTTTCGAGACCGGATTTGATGGTGGGCATCGACTTCGCAAGACGTCTGCAGGTAATCAACATTATTGCTGTTGCCGCCGGTATGAACGGGTTGATCGGCGGTCAGGTGCTGGATCTAAAATCCGAAGGGCAAAAAATAGGGCTTACGGCCCTTAAGCAGATGCACGGTCTCAAAACAGGGGCGCTGATTGCAGCAGCGCTTAAGGCCGGAGGGATTCTGGCCGGCGGGGATGCGGCGGCATTGGAGGCCCTTGCTTGTTTTGGACAGCGAATCGGCCTGTCATTTCAGATTGCCGATGATCTTCTGAATGTGGAGGGAGATATGGCGCTTTTGGGCAAAAACACCGGAAGCGATGCAAAGCGGGGCAAGGCGACCTTTCCGGCCCTGCTTGGTTGTGAGGAATCCAGAAACCTGGCTTCCCGGCTCACTGAGGAGGCGGTCGCCGCGCTGGCCGGATTTGACCGCAAGGCGGATCCCTTGCGAAAATTGGCCGGGTTTATCATTGCGAGGAAGTCTTAAACTGACGACTTCGTAAAAAGTCCGGATGAGGCGTTGCGCTAAATCCTTCGTCACTGCGGCGTACCTTAAGTACGCCTTATTACTCAGGATTTGCGCGCCTTGCCTGCGAACTTTTTACAAAGCCGTCCCAACACTCACGTTTTGCCGACTTTTTGCGAGGAAGTCTTAAACTATATGAAGGAAAAATTACTAACGGGCATTCTTGATTCGGTTGACAGCCCCGATGATATCAGGCGATTGGATCTGCCGGGACTAAACCTGCTGGCCGATGAGATACGTCAAATGATCATTGACACAGTTTCGGTATGCGGCGGCCATCTTTCCTCGTCGCTGGGCACGGTGGAGCTTACCCTGGCCCTGCATTATGTCTTCTCGACGCCTAAAGATAAACTCATCTGGGATGTGGGGCACCAGGCTTACACCCATAAGATTATCACCAACCGCAAGGATCGGTTCCGGACCTTGCGGCAAAGGGGAGGGATCAGCGGGTTCCCCCGCCGGGAAGAGAGCCCCTACGACGTCTTCAATGTTGGCCACAGCAGCACTTCCATATCAGCCGCGGCAGGGATTACGGAAGCCCGCTGTCTGAAGAAAGAGAACTTTAAGGTGGTGGCGGTGATCGGTGACGGTTCCATGTGTGCCGGCATGGCCTTTGAGGCGCTGAACTGGTCGGGAGACCGCAAGAAAAATCTGATAATTGTTCTCAATGATAACGAGCTTTCGATTTCGCCCAATGTGGGCGCCCTGTCTTCGTATCTAAACAGGATTATGACAGCCCAGCGAGTTACTAAATTCAAAAGCGACTTAAAGACGCTCTTGAGGTCGATTCCTTTTGTGGGCCGGCAGATGGTGACTTTTTCCCGCCAGCTGGAAGAGGCATTCAAGTCCTTTCTGGTTCCCGGTGTCCTCTTCGAAGAGCTTGGTTTTACCTATGTCGGACCATTGGAGGGTCACCGGCTGGACAACCTGATCAAGAATTTCGAGAACATCCGGGAGATGTCCGGGCCGGTTCTGGTTCATGTAGTAACCAGAAAGGGGAAGGGTTATAAATTAGCCGAGGATGATCCGCAGAAGTTTCACGGCATCGCTCCATTTAACAGAAAGACCGGCGATGTCCTGTCCTCTGGAACGGCAGCCGCCAGTTATACCAGGGTTTTTGGGGATACCATGATTAAGCTGGCCCGGCAGAATCCCTCAATTGTGGCGATTACGGCGGCCATGTGCGAGGGAGTCGGCCTGGATTCCTTTGCCCAGGAATTCCCCGATCGTTTTTATGATGTAGGAATTGCGGAGCAGCACGGGATAACTTTTGCCGCCGGTCTGGCGGTGGAATCCATTATTCCGGTGGTGGCCATCTATTCCACCTTTCTTCAGCGGGCCTATGATCAGATCATCCACGATGTCTGCCTGCAAAAGCTCTCGGTTGTGCTGGCCTTGGATCGCGCCGGAATTGTCGGCGCCGATGGACCGACCCATCATGGACTGTTCGACCTCTCTTTTTTGCGGTCGATGCCGAATCTTATCATCATGGCCCCGAAGGATGAAAATGAGCTGCAGCATATGCTTAAAACCGCCGTAGAGTTGGGTGGGCCTGTTGCTGTCAGGTATCCTCGGGGAGCGGGGGTTGGTGTGCCCTTGGATGACGAGTTGCGGCCGCTGGCTTGCGGCCGGGGGGAAATTCTTACGGAAGGTAAAGACCTGGCGCTAATTGCCATCGGCTCTACTGTATATCCGGCATTGGCGGCGGCGGAAAAGCTGATCGGTCAGGGAGTGAGTGCAACAGTGATCAATGCCCGTTTCGTCAAACCCCTTGATGCAGAACTGATCCTTTGGGCCGCCCGAACCCACCCGAAGATCATCACGATTGAAGAGAATGTACTGGCGGGAGGATTCGGCAGCGCCGTGTTAGAGCTTTTGGCCGATCAGGGACTAAAACAGGTGATGGTCAGGAGAATGGGGATCCCCGATGAGTTTGTCGAACATGCCACCCAGGCAGAATTGCGCCGGCAATACCGGCTGGATG
Source organism: uncultured delta proteobacterium (assembly GCA_947085375.1). Lineage (GTDB taxonomy): Bacteria > Desulfobacterota > Syntrophia > Syntrophales > CAMTWB01 > CAMTWB01. Next base: position 33,265 of record CAMTWB010000011.1, on the reverse strand, counting down.
AAGCTGGCATTATCGCGACAATGCTGGAAATGGTGAAGGCGGAAGGCGGAAGGCTGATAGCCTGAAGTGGTAGCCATGGGAAAAAAAACCAAGGCAAGACTGGACAATCTGCTCGTTGAGATCAATGCGGCGCCTGAAATTAAAAAGGCGCAGGCGCTGATTATGGCCGGTCGGGTGCTGGTGGATGACAAGATGATCGACAAGCCCGGCGCCCTCGTTGCCGTCAACTCCGCCATCAGGGTTCAGGGAGAGCTAAACCCTTATGTAAGCCGCGGCGGATTGAAACTTCAGGGCGCCCTGCAGAGCATGGCGCTTAATGTGTGTCAGATGACGGTTCTCGATGTCGGAGCCTCGACAGGGGGCTTTACCGATTGCCTTCTTAAGGCCGGCGCAAAAAAGGTTTACGCCCTGGACGTGGGTTACGGCCAGCTCGCCTGGAAGATTAGATCCGACAGCCGGGTAGTTGTTATCGAAAGGACAAATATCCGTGATTGTAATGGTTCGGAGATACCCGATCGGGTTGATTTGGCCACCATAGATACCTCTTTCATTTCCCTTAGGCTGGTAATTCCGGCAGTCCTGCGATTCATCAGGCCAGGTGGGAAAATTTTAGCCCTGATCAAGCCACAGTTTGAGGCCACCCGGCAGGAAGTTGAAAAAAATGGCGTGATAAAAGATCCTGCTGTCCACCTGCGGGTCACAGATGAAATTGTTAATCTTACAGGCAACTTAGGGCTGGAATTGATCGGAACTTGTGAATCGGAAATACTTGGCCCCCAGGGCAACAGAGAATTTTTTATTCTGGCCCAGGTTCCAGAGGAAAGATGATGGATATTGCTCCTTTAGGCGTGCGGCTGGCCAAAACGGCGGGGTTTTGCATGGGAGTCAGGCGGGCGGTGGATATGGCCCTCGATGTGTCCCGGCAAAAAAAATACGGTCGTGTCTGCAGCTATGGCCCCCTGATTCACAACCCTCAGACTATGGAACTGCTCAAGGCTCAGGGGATAACGGTACTCAATGACCTGGAGTCGGTTCAGGGAGAGGATGTTTTGATTATTATTAGGGCGCACGGAATTGCACCCGGACAGCGAAAGAAGATCAAAAGCCTGGGTTTTGAACTGCTCGATGCCACCTGCCCGCGTGTGGCCCACGTGCAGGCGATAATCAAAAAGTACTCAACCCAAGGGTACGATATTGTCATCGTTGGCGACCCCGACCATCCCGAAGTCAATGGACTTATGGGGTATGCCGAAGGTCGGGGTATGGTGATAAGCAGCCTGGAGGAGGTCGCGCAATTGCCGGACACAAAACGGCTGTGCGTAGTTGCCCAGACCACTCAGGATGTAGAGCAATACAACGAGATAATAAAGGAGATAAAATTACGGCATCATGATGCCCTGTTTTTTGACACCATCTGCGATTCCACTGCCAAGCGACAGCAGGAAGTGTCTACTATGGCCAAGGATATGGAGGCCATGATCATAGTGGGTGGCAAAAACAGCGCCAATACCAAAAGGCTGGCGGAACTTTGCGCCAAAGAGGGGGCGGACACTTTCCACATCGAAACCGCCGATGAACTTAACGACAAGAAGATAGGTGGCTATAAAAAAATTGGTATTTCTGCCGGTGCCTCCACGCCCAACTGGATTATTGACCAGGTGATGGACCGGGTTGTGGCGACGCACCACCAGGGGAGTTTGCCATTTCGTTATCTGCTTCGTCTCTGGGTCTGGCTGATTGCCAATGACATCTATGCCGCTTTAGGGGCTGCGGCCCTGGCCTTAACCGGGACGGTGCTTATTGGCGCTCAGGTCAAGACGTCGGTTTTTGTTATCGCGTCCTTATATGTCTATGGGATGCACACCCTCAACCGGCATATAAATAGTCGAATTGGTGGTGGTCTTGGTTCCGTGCGCGGTGATCTTCACTCCGGGCAAGACAGAGGACGTCTTTTTTTCTCCCTGGCCGCGATTACAACCTCGATGGTTATTTCCCTCTTTTCCGGTAGCAAGTTCTTTTTGCTGTTACTCACCATTTCCCTCTTGGGCGTATTGTACCATGTCCCGATCTTTCCCCCCCTTTTCAGGTTCAGGAGCATCAGAGATATACCCGGCTCGAAAAATATATCAATGGCGCTGGCCTGGGCGACGGTAGCCGTGATATTGCCTTTCCTAGAGCAAGAAGGGATATCCCAGGCGGCGGTTGCAGTTTCCTTTGCCTTTGTTTTTTACATTGTCTTTTGCAGATCGGTGATTTCAGATATCTGGGATATTCAGGGTGACCGCCTTAAGGGCCACGAAACCATGCCGGTGGTGCTGGGAATCGACTCCGTCCGTCGCATGATTGTTATCCTGTCCATTCCCGTACTCCTTATGCTTATTGGGGCGGGATTGGGCGGTTTGATTTCCGGGGCGTCATTTTTTCTTGCGGCATGTCTTTTTTATGTATGGATTTGTTTGCGGCTTTGTGATAGAGCGCTCAACATTTCAAACTTCGTTATGGCAGGCTTGCTGGAGACAAATTATCTCCTGGCGGGCCTGGTGACACTGATGTGGCTTTACTTTGTCTAGTTGGCTGCCGGAAAGGCTAAAGTTAGATGAGAAGAAGATATTTTTTATTTCCGATGCTGATAGTTTTAGCTGTATTTTTTGTCGGTTGCGGCGCCGGAAATTTTTTTCGAACCTCGTCCGATGATGCCGAGCCTTCACTGGGCAGGGTTGGTCTCTTTCCCGCGGAAGCCGGGGGGAATGCCGAGGCCGGGTCCGTCGTCGACAGCACTTTAGTAGAGTTTATGACGGCCAACAAGCTGCAGGTGATAAGCCCATCGGCGCTAAGCGCCATGTTGCGCAGCAGGGACCTGCAACGGCCGGTTGATGATTATATCAGGAAGCTGCGCATCCTTAACTTCTCCGATCCGGAGCTCTGTAAGAAAATAGGATCAGCCCTTGAAATTGATACTTTTTTGCTTTCCAAAGTTGAGTACTGGGGTTACTCCAAAAAAGAAGGTGACAAAGATATCGCAAAAATCGGTATCGGCATTATCCTGGTTGAGGCGAAAACCGGCCGGGTCTTGTGGCGAGGGGTAAAATACGAGCTGAGGGAGTATTTGTTGTTGAAACCAGCCTTGGCCGATGTAGCCCGCAGCCTGTTGAAAAAGATGATCGATGAGATGTTGACAAAGCGGTAAAAAGCCTTAACATGAGCAGACTGTAATGGCTTCGTAAAAAAAGATTCCATTGTATCAGCGTCGCGCTCTTTCGGAGGGCCACGCTCCGTCGTGGCCGGAGGGGCTTGGCAGTTTGGTTATGGTTACGCTATAAAACGGACGAGACGGAGCTCGTCCCTCCGAAAACAATAAGGGGGACAGTAATATGATAGAAAAGGTAAGGGCGGCGCTGGAGAAGGTAAGACCTAATCTGCAGGCCGATGGGGGTGATGTGGAACTTGTTGATATTTCTGAAGAAGGTCTGGTAAGGGTAAAGTTGCTGGGTGCCTGTCACGGCTGCCCCATGTCCCAGATGACGCTTAAAATGGGGATTGAAAAGTATTTACAAAAAGAGATTCCTGAAGTAAAGGGCGTTGTGTCCGTTTAGTGACGGAGTTGTCAAAATTAATTTGGAGGAGAAACAAAATGGCATATGTAATTACAGATGAGTGTATCGCCTGCGGAGCCTGCGAAAGCGAATGTCCAGTGGAAGCTATTAGCGAGGGTGAAGAGAAGTATGTTATTGATTCCAAGCTCTGTACGGACTGTGGTGATTGTGCTGCGCAATGTCCGGTGGAGGCGATAGTTCCGGGCGAATAGAACCACAATTGAAGTTGACTTGAGGGGAGGCGCAGGCAATATCGAATGCAGGCGCCTCTTCGATTTTAATCTGCCCGGATGGGCAAAGAGCAGCTTGCCCATCAATGGCGCCCAAGAGAGGTTATTTTTATTGTCAGACCGAGGTCGTTTCATTACTTTTGAAGGTGGCGAGGGATGTGGCAAGACCACCCAGGTTGCGCTGGCCAAAGAATATCTCGCCCTGTTGGGAATTTCTTGCCTGGTTACGGCCGAGCCGGGAGGAACAGTTCTTGGCGAAACCATCCGCCGGATGATCCTGTACGAAACGGAACTGCACTTAGGTCCTGAATCCGAACTGCTCCTTTTTTGCGCCGCCCGGGCACAGCATGTGCGGCAAGTGATCAAGCCTGCACTCCAGGCGGGGCGTTGGGTTCTCTGTGATCGTTTTTGCGATGCCACGGTCGCCTACCAGGGGTACGGCCGGGGGCTGGAATTGGATTTGATTTATCGCCTGAACCGGTTTTCGTCCCTTCACCTCGAACCTGATCTGACGATACTATTCGATATCTCCGTGGAAATCGGACTCAATCGGGCGAAAATGAAAACCGCCTCCTTTACCGGCCACCCCGACGGCGACCTGATTGAGGGTGAAGATTATTACTTTCACCGGCGGGTAAGGGACGGCTACCTCCAACTGGCCCAAAGGGAGCCGGAGAGATTGCGGGTTATCGACGGCGTACAGGATATAGAAACGATTCATTCCCAGGTATGCGACTGTCTTGAGCGTTTGCGGTAACTTCCCAGATGCCAATATACTATGCCTTTTTCCGATATCTACGGACATGAGCAGCAGGTCAATATCCTTCGTCAGACCCTGGCAGCGGGGCGGGTGCCCCATGCCTTCCTGTTTCACGGAATACCGGGTACTGGTAAGCTGAAAGTAGCCATAACCCTGGCGCAGGCTCTCAATTGTCTGGATGAAACGACAAATGACGATGCCTGCGGCAAATGTATCTCCTGCCGTAAAATAGAACGGGGAAATCATCCAGACCTTTTTCTTGTCAAGCCGGAGGGCCAATTTATCCGGATTGAGAAGATCAGGGAAATCCAGGAAAAGATGCTTTTCAAACCAATGGAGGGCCGGGTGCAAATGTTCGTTCTGACCGAAGCTGACCGGATGAACAGCGCTGCCGCCAACGCCCTGCTGAAAACCCTGGAAGAGCCTTTATCAGGGAACGTTATTGTAATGACAACAGCGAGACTCTATCAGTTACCCCTGACGATCATCTCACGCTGCCATCAGATTCGGTTCAATCCCCTGCCAAAAGACCGAGTGATTGCGTATCTGGTGAAGGAAAGGGGTATGACCTCAGATCTGGCACACGAGATAGCCTTACGTTCCCACGGCAGTATCGGCCGGGCAGATAAAATGCAGAGCCAGGCTGAAAGGATCAGGCAGGAGGAATTGTTGGCCCTGTTTTTGAAAAAACCATCGCCTGCCAGGCTGGGAAGTTTTGCCGAGCGCTTTGGCCAGGACAAGGAAGAAATAGTTGACACCCTCCTGTTTTGGAAATCCCTGCTCAGGGATGTTTTGGTTTATAAGGCAACTCAGGCGGAGGGCCTCCTGATAAATGCCTTTGGCCGGGAGGAAATCTCTTCCTGCACCGGCCGAACTGACGAGAAGACCATCCTGAAACAGATCGATCTTCTGGATAAAGCTATTTGGGCAATTGAGCATAACGCCAACAAACAATTGACTTTAGAGGCATTGCTGATTAAAATCAGCGGGTGACGGCGGGCATTTCGCTCGTCTTAAGGGATTGGGATGGTGCAAAACCGGATAAACGAAAATAATAATGGATCGCCGCCGGCACCTGCTGGTTCGACGGAAAGTTGTAAGTCCCAAGTTGCTTCGCAGATAAGTCTGATTGGGATAAAATTTCGGCGGGAAGGGAAGACTTACACCTTTCTTTCGTCCGGTTATGAAATGAAAATTGATGATCTGGTTCTGGTCGATACGGATAATGGTCCTTCCGTGGGCAGGGTAGTAACCGAGATATTCACCCTCTGCCCGAAAAAAGCGCCTCCCAATCTCAAGGCAGTAGTGAGAATTGCCTCTGATGAAGATTTAAAAATAATTGCCGCCAACAAAAAGATTCAGGAGGAGTCGGGGGTATTTTTCAAAGAGCGGGTGCGCCAGCGGGGACTGGCGATGAAGCTGGTAGAGGTGGAATATATCTTCGACCGAAGTAAATTGATTTTTTATTTTTCATCAGATGGCAGGATTGATTTCCGGGAACTGGTTAAGGATTTGGTTCAAAAGTACCGGACAAAAATAGAGCTCAGGCAAATTGGCGCCCGCCAGGAAGCTCGGATTACCAGGGGTATGGGGATTTGTGGCCGGGAGATATGCTGCACGGTAATGCAGCGCCCAAGCGAGCGGGTTTCGATAAAAATGGCCAAGGAACAGAACATGTCTCTCAACCCGGAAAAGATCTCCGGGATTTGTGGCCGGCTGATGTGCTGCCTGGCATATGAATACGATACCTATTGCGATTTGAAACGAAACATTCCCAAATGTAATAAAACGGTTGATACTTCTCAGGGCCGCGGCAAGATAATCCGCCAAAATGTCCTTTTAGGAGAGGCCGTAATTCAGCTTGAAGACGGCAAGGAGATTACCCTGTCTTTTAAGGAACTGGTGACTCGTCAACCATGACAACTTTTTACAAAGTCATCAGGGAAGGATTGTATGGATAAGGCATATTATATTACCACCCCGATTTACTATGTAAACGCCTCTCCCCATCTGGGACATGCTTATACCACCATTGTTGCCGATGTTCTGGCTCGTTACCATCGCCTCCGCGGCTACCACACCTTTTTTTCCACCGGAACGGATGAGCATGGAGATAAAATTGCCGAAGCAGCGGCCAAAGCAGGCGTTGCACCGTCGGCGTATGCAGACCAAATCAGCTCCCAGTTCCGGCAACTCTGGCCAAGGCTTGATGTTACAAACGACTGCTTTATCCGGACTACGGATAAGAATCATGTGGAAACTGTTCGCCAGATACTCCAAAAGGTATATGACGCGGGCGACATTTATTTCGGCAGCTATGAGGGACACTACTGTGTTGGTTGCGAACGGTTTTATACGGAGAAGGAACTCGTTTTCGGCTCTTGTCCCGATCACCAGAAGCCGCCGGAATACCGAAAGGAAAGCAATTATTTTTTCCGGATGAGCAAGTATCAGGATTGGCTTATTGGGCACATTACAGACAATCCCGAATTCATCAGACCGGAGCGGTATCGCAACGAGGTGCTGGCATTTCTGCGCGAACCGCTGGAAGATCTCTGTATCTCCCGGCCAAAAACCCGGCTGGCTTGGGGGATAACTTTACCTTTTGACGATGCATACGTAACCTATGTCTGGTTTGATGCGCTCATCAACTATTTGACCGTGCTGGGATATCCGGATGGGGAGAGATTCAGCGACTACTGGCCCGTGGCCGAGCATCTGATTGCCAAGGATATCCTCAAACCCCACGGCATCTACTGGCCGACCATGCTCAAGGCAGCCGGCATCGAACCCTATCGCCATTTAAACGTCCACGGCTACTGGAACATCGATCAAAGCAAGATGTCCAAGGCGGTCGGCAACATCGTCAAACCTCTTGACCTTAAGGATAAATACGGCCTTGATGCCTTCCGCTATTTTCTGCTGAGAGATATGGTTTTTGGCCTGGATTCGAGTTTTTCCGAGGAGGCCCTGGTAGCGCGGATAAATTCGGATCTGGCCAATGACTTAGGAAACCTGGTCAGCAGATCCGCCACAATGGCCCTCCGCTACTGTGACGGCAGGGTGCCCCCCAAACCATTGTCGCCTGGCGCAGATGATGACTTGCCGCAGAAGGCCGAACTGATGAATGCCCAATACGGTGCAGCTTTTGAGGAAATGGCCATGCACAAGGCCTTGATGGCAATCTGGGAGTTCGTGGGCCATACTAATAAGTATATCGTTACCCGGGAACCCTGGGTTCTGGCGAAGGATCCGGCCCGGAGGGAACTCTTGGAGGGGGTAATTTATAATATCCTAGAGGCCCTGCGGTTGATTGCCATCCTGCTTTCACCATTCATGCCCGGCTCAGCCGCGATGATACTACAGCAGTTGGGGTTGGAGGGGACCGAAACCGCCGATTATGAAACAACGAAACAGTGGGGCGGTCTACCTTCTGGCAGTGAGATAAAAGTCGCCCTGGCCCTTTTCCCCAGGATCAAAACAGAAAAAGAAGAGGTCCAGTTGCCCAGCGCTAAAGCCCCGCCGGAGCCGGTTAAGGAGGAGATCAGCTACGAAGAGTTTATGCGGCTTGACCTTAGGGTGGCAAAAATATTGACGGCTGCCACGGTTCCCAAATCAAAGAAACTTGTGAAGCTGGAAGTTGATTTTGGCGAAACCAGGACCATTGTTGCCGGTATTGGCGCTGACTATTCGCCTCAGGAACTGGTGGGGAAGAGTATCGTTCTGTTGGCTAATTTGAAACCGGTGCAGCTGATGGGCATTGAGTCTCGCGGGATGCTTTTGGCTGTGGCGGGGGAGGAAAAACTCTCCCTGCTCTCTTTCGACCGGCCACCTAAGATAGGAGCAAAAATAAAATAGCCCAAGTGGTGCGGCGGGTTAGCTTAAGCGTAACCTGCCGCCCTCATTGCGAGCGTTACGGCTGCCGTCTGAGACGCCCTGCGCTACGTTGGCCATTCTTCTGCCACCCTGTCAACAGCAGCCAGCAGCCGCTCTATATCTTCATCGCTGTGCGCAAAAGAGACCGCCCCGCCGCCGTATTTCGTATAAACGCCATGATTGAGCAGGGAAATACGGAAGCGTCTGTCCCGGGCATCAATATCCGTTTTTAAGTCCACATCTTCGATATTCTTCAAAACATCATCGTCTGATTTCGGAAAGCAGGTGTTGAACAGAGAGCCGATCCCGAAGCACTTGACCGGTATGTTCCTGGAGCGGAAGGCCTTCTCGACTCCGGCACGGACGCGCCGTCCCTTATCTTCGAGCGCCGGATAGATTTCATCCTGATTTATCTCCAGAAAATGTAGCATGGTCCGGCCGGTGATCATAGCGGCAATGAGGCCGGAGAAGGTGCCGCCGCCGATAACCACCCCCTGGCCCTTGGACCTGCCCGACGATGGATTGGCCAGATCCATAATATCTTTCCGGCCGGCCACTATCCCCAGGGGCATACCCCCGCCCAGGACCTTTCCCATGGTGACGAGATCTGCCCTTAGGCCAAATCGCCCCTGGGCGCCGGTGAGGCCGAGTCTAAACCCGGTAATAACCTCGTCTAGAATGAAAAGCGCGCCCGCCTTCCTGGTTTCTTCTTGAATTGCTTCCAGGAAGCCGGGCTCAGGCGGGATGAAATACTGGCCCACCGCCTCGATAATTACCGCTGCCAGTTTTGTCCCCTGGCGTTTTATCTCGTCAATGGCCTGAGAAAAATCATTGAAGGAAATTGTTTTGGTGTAGTCTGGCATGTCTGGAGGCAGGCCGGCGCTTTCCGCGACATCCATCGGTGCGCGGACGGCGAAGAGAAGATCAGTGCTAGCCCCATGCCAGCCGCCCCGCACCTTGATAATCACGGGACGTCCGGTATAGGCCCTGGCTAATCTGATAGCGTACATCGTTGCTTCCGTGCCGGAAACGCCGAATCTCATTTGCTCGGCTCCCGGGACTATCCGGCAGATATCTTCGGCGAATTCCACATGGAGTTCGTTGACAATGCCCCAGTGGGTCCCTTTGGTGATTCCATTTTTCAGCGCCTCGACAATAAATTCGGGCTGATAACCTAATATGTGGGCATAGTGCCCCATCCATAGATCGATATATTCATTGCCGTCCACATCCTGTATTTTTGAGCCGGCAGCGGCTTTGATGTAAAGGGGGTACGGTTCGAAAAATCTGGGGTTATGGGAGATGCCACCGGGCATCACCTTTAAGGCCCGTTGATATAAACGGGCTGAACCGGGGGTTTTGGCCAGGTAATTGCTCAAGTATTGTTCCATTGGCACCTCTGGTTGGGACTATATCGTCGAAAATCGCGGCTTCTGAGCTTATAGGGGAAGAGCCGCAAGGCTGTCAACAAGATTAATGGTGATTACTCGGCCGTCCCACTATTGCCTTTGATGGCAATTATAGTATTTGCTATAGATTCCGTCGCAAATTATTGAAAGACGCCGCTTTTCCCGTAAAACGGGGCGATGGGAGGGTCGAATTGGGAAAAAAGCGAATTTTAGGCGGCATGGGGCTATTCCGGAGAGATCCATGATAAGTAATGTCAAGGGAAAACGGAGATTTCCATGACCCCAGATACGAACCCCAAAAAACGGGGACAGTGATCCGGCCTTGGTCACTCATTACTCCTTCCCTTATCTTTCTCATTTATCTCCTGTTAGCAGCATTTTACTTGACAAATTATTATCTTTATTCCTATGCTTTAATCACAAGGCGCAAGTTTTTACTAAATAATCAAACAGATTACGTCAAATAACAGGATATTTGCCATGACCAAAACCGTTTTAGTGACCGGAGGAGCAGGTTATATCGGCAGCCACACCTGCAAGGCCTTAGCCGCAATAGGTTACCTGCCCATATGTCTTGATAATCTGATTTACGGTCATAAATGGGCTGTCCAATGGGGCCCGTTTATTAAGGGCGACATTGCCGATGCTGTGGTTTTGGATCAAATTTTTGCCGACTATCGGCCCCAGGCGGTCATTCATTTTGCCGCCTACGCTTATGTCGGCGAATCGGTTGAGCAGCCGGCCAAGTACTACACGAACAATGTCGCGGGCTCCATTTCTCTTCTGGAGGCCATGCGACGACACGGCTGCAATACCATCATTTTTTCCAGCAGTTGTGCAACTTATGGCCTGCCCTTGGAGGTTCCAATCCCCGAAAACCATCCCCAGCTTCCAATCAATCCCTATGGCCGCAGCAAACTCATGATGGAACAGATTATCCGGGATTATGGTAGTACTTATGGTCTTAAGTATGCCATGTTACGCTATTTTAATGCCGCCGGCGCCGATACCGATGGTCAAATTGGTGAAGACCATCACCCGGAAACCCACCTGATTCCCATTCTGCTGCAAGCGGTTCTGGGGCTCCGCCATCAGGTAGAAGTCTATGGAACCGACTACGACACCCCTGACGGCACGGCCATCCGGGATTACATTCATGTTACAGACCTGGCCTCCGCCCATGTTCTGGCACTCAATCGACTGATTAAATCCGGTCAGAGCATTGTCGTCAACCTGGGAACGGGACAGGGGAATTCGGTTATGGAAGTCATTGACTCCGTCCAACGGGTGACAGGTAAGGCCGTACCCTATCGAACAGTCGGCAGGAGGCCGGGTGATCCACCGGTTTTAGTGGCGAAGGCAGACCTGGCCGCCTCGCTTTTGGGCTGGCAGCCTGATTTTCTCGACCTCGGGGCAACAATTTCAACAGCGTGGAAATGGCATCAATCACAAATAAAAAAGCAGGGAACCTGATTTGAGCAGTAAACCTCATTTTCTTCGAGGCATTGAAATGAAACGATTGATTCGTATTTTTTTCGTTACTCTCTTTATCGTCGCAGGCGCCGGTCTTTTTGCCGTTCGGTCCTGGGGGCAGGATCTGCTGGAAGGAACTGAGTTTAGGAAGCAGTACCTGCTGCAGCTTTCCGGTGTTGTGATGAATGAAACTTTTTCCGGAGCTCAGGCATTGCTCACCCTTATGCCCCCCGCACCTGCCAGTTTCAACCCCTACCAGATTATTATTGAGGGCTTCCCTAAAAAAAATTCCCGAAACAGTTTTTTCTGGAATTCCGAGCACTCGGAAATGACAGCAATTGCCAACGAAATTACCTGCGACATTAAACGAACATTCGTCAAAGAAGTCCCGATGCATTTTATTTTTATGAGTCCGGAACTGCTCAGACACACGGGCGCGGCTTATGAGGGGAAGGCTTTTGCGGAAAAAACGGCTCTTCCGACCTTGATCTATGCCCGGGCTGGCAAGCTGAAGCTTCGCATCCACGCGGATTCGGTTTCCGGAACAGTTTGGATGAAGGGCTATGACCACGTGGAAAAGTCATTTGTCCTGTACAGTGCCCGAATATACGGCAAAAAATCGTCCAAACTGGAACCCAGGCAGGAACTCAAGAAATGATGCTTCGCCCGGCTAAAATCACTGCCGCAATCCTCTTTTACCTGCTCTTCTCAATTGGCGCCAGCGCCGAAAACACAAGCTTTTTGTGGCAGCCAGCAGCCTATGGTGGCGGCGGACGATTTACTGCCATCGCAATTGATCCGTCAAATCCGAAATACGTTTATGTCGGATCGGATGTGGCCGGCATTTTCAGAAGCAGGGACGGCGGCAACAGCTTTGAGCTGATCGGCAAGGGCCTGGAAGGCTTCGGTGTTGCGGATATCGCCATAAATCCGGCGCCCCCGCATCAGCTTGTTGCCTTAACCGGCGACGGACTGCATTACAGCATCAATCACGGGGACAGTTGGATGCGCATCTCTGCCGAAGTCAACTACCCGTCACGGTTTTTCGGTAGCAACCTCCTTGTCTTTACGCGAAACTCACTGTGGCTTGGAACCGACACGTTGGGGGTTTTCAGGCTCCCCTTAAACAATCTAAATACGCCCCCCCGGCCGGTTCCGGGACTGGAGCGTTTCAAGGTAAACGGGCTTACGGTATATGATGGTTATTTGTACGCCGCGACTTCTCATGGCGTTTATTACTTGGACGGACAGACATGGAAACCACAAAATCAGAGACTTACACCGGGGGCGAGCAATATTACGGATATCTCTTCTTCGCGCAATTACCTCTATATAGTTGAAAAACACAGCGGCCTGTTTAGCTGGAATAAGTCAGTTCTCGCCTGGGAGAATCGCCCCGTTTCTTTGCAACCAAAGCCCAAAGGCTATAAATCCCTTGTGGTTCATCCGCATAATCCCAACCTGGTATTCATTGGTTCGCACCCGGAAAACTGGCCCCATCTCCTTTATAAAACAACGGACGGCGGCGCCACCTGGAAATCTATTCTCTCGTTTCGAGTCGATCCGGAAGCTCCCTCCAACTGGACCAGCACCCTTTCTGGCGCTGAAGAGATGGCCTTTGTCCCGGGAACTTCTCAGAGCATGTTCCTGGCGGACTGGTGGAACCTCTGGCAAACGTCCGATCTGGGGGAGAGCTGGCTTCAAAGGCATCGCGGGCTGCAAAACACAGTTATCAATGATATTAAGGTTCATCCCCGCAACCCAAACATCCTGTATCTGTGTGCTGCCGACAACGGCCTGATGATATCCGACGATTCAGGAAAACGCTGGCGAAGAGCCATGAACGGCGTCGCCGACGGCCATGCCCAGGAAATTGAAATATCTGCGAAGAATCCATCTCGGCTGGTCTTGCTGATGAATCCCTGGCATAAAAAAGGGAAAATTTACGTATATGAGTCCCGGGACTCCGGTTTAACCTGGCGCGACATCGGCTTTCCCGTCCCGGTGGAAACCCTGCCCCGCCTGGGATACGTAGATGGCCTGGCAACCAATGTTGAGCTTGATCCCACCTCCGACGACATCATCTATGTTGGAACCAATGGCTATGGCCTGTACAAAACCAGCGACGGGGGAAAGACATGGTCGCCAATGAATCGCGGTCTGGCCACCCCCTACCTCAAGGGTCCGGGGGCATTGAGAATCCATCCGCGCCTCCCCAATATTCTTTTTGCCAGCACCCAGGGAGGAATTTACAAGTCCACCGATGGCGCTCTGTCCTGGCGGCGCGTTACCAAAGAAGAGCGTTTTACTTTCGGCATGGCGATCGATCCGGCGGCGCCGTCACGGATACTGGTCGGCGCCGCCGGCAATTCAATGTTGCTGTCAAACGATGAGGGGAATGTCTGGCAGGAAATTCACCTTCCCCGAGCCGCATCACCACAATTGGCTGTATTTGCGGTTGCTTTTCACCCCCAACGGCCGGAGCTTGTTCTGGCCGGCACACTGCGCTATGATGTTCGGGCAACGGAAGGTCTTTTTATCAGCACCAATGGGGCGAAAACATTCCACCAGGTTCCCATGGACATCCCGAAGGTAAATATAAATGTCATCAATTTTATTCCGGGACAACCTTATGTCGGATACATCGGCTTCAATGGAACCGGAATCTTCCGGCTGGTTATCAAATGATAGCTTTAGCCGACCACGATATTGCCACCAAGTTATTGTGCGTTTGAAAAACTTTTCCGGACGACTTTATGGAACAGGAACTTACAACAGCGGGTATTGGAATAACCGTTTTCAATGGAATAAAAGGGCTCGATTCGCTGCAAAGCAGTTGGGATCAAGTTCTTGCTAACATCAAACAGAGGCATTTTTTTCACCTGCGACAATGGCATCAAAGCTACCTTGCTTGCCTGGAGCAAAAACCTGATAACTTTTTGTTTTTCCTGTTTTCTAAAGGGCAAATGCCGCTGGCCATTTTCCCGCTCGCCCTCACCACTTTCGCCGTGGGAGGAATTCGACTCAAGGCCTTGTCACTGCCTTCCCACGAACATGTGTTGTTGGGTGACCTGATTTGGCGCGATGACGCGTTGAACCTGCCCCTGTTTAAACTGCTTGGTCAATATCTAAAAAAACAGGGAATAGCCTGGGACATCATCCTGCTGCCCCATCTGTTGGAGGACTCTTGCGTCCTTAAGGCCATTGAAAAATCCCCCCCACCGCGGTTCCTTGTTCGTCAGGAGGGCGGTTGCGACTATACAATTACCAAAGGTGCCACCTACGAAACCTATTTATCCGGTCTTTCCAAAAACTTTCGCCGCAGCTTGAAGCGGGCGGCGCAGTATCTGGATCAACTGCCTAGCTGCAGTTATCGCTTTTCTTTCACTCAAGGCGGTCCGGAAATGGAAAAGAGACTAAACGACTTTTTCGCTGTCGAGGCTTCGGGATGGAAAGGAGCTTCCGGAACCAAAACTGCCATAAAACTAAGGCCGGAGCTGGTAAATTTTTACCGCAACCTCACGCAAACATTTACTTCCTCCGGCAGAGTGCTTATCAGCACACTGGATGTTGATGACAAGTGTGTTGCGGCGCAATTCTGTCTTTTGGTCGAAGATACCGCATATATGCTGAAAATAGGCTACGATGAGGGATACAGCCGTTATGCCCCTGGCAAACTCCTTACGGAACGGTTCATCAAAAAATGTATCGCAGACCCTGCCATTGAGCGTATCAACTACATTACCGATGCCTCCTGGCACGCCGATTGGGCGCCAAAAACGTACCGCAAGTCAATCTGTTACATTTACAACTCGTCTCCGGCCGGTCTTCTGGCCTATGGTTTCATGAAATTCTACGGCACCCATATCAAAAAGTTATTGCCAAAATGGCTCCAGGAGCGGATTGCACCCGACATCGGCGGCAAACATGAGTAAGAGGCTTAGCACATGAAACTAGAGCTGATCCATGCAGCCCGCAACCTGGAGCGGATCAGGGAAATATGGGAAGGCCTTGAGGCTGCCGACAATCCGTCCTATTTCCTCTCCTGGGGATGGATCGGAAACTGGGTGAGCAGCTTACCGGACCACGCCAAACCAATGCTGATGGTTTTCTCGGAACAGGAGGAGCCGTTTTTCGCCTTTTTTTTCGGCAAAATAGATATGGCGGGCAGCAATTTCTTGGCGAGGCGAAAACATTCCGGCAAAGTTACGGATAGGCATATCGATGAGGTAATGTTTTGCGGCCGGCATCTGTTTGGCCGCCGGGCATTTTTCATAAATGCAACAGGCGACTGGGAATATGATCGCATCCATATCGAATATAATGGTTTTTTACATAAACCAGATACATTCTTCGATTTTGATGACATATTGAAATCAATACCTGATTCTTGGGATGAGATATATTTACAGGGATTCGATACAAGCCGCTTGCCTGAACTTACGGCACTGCAGGGCAGGCATCGCTGCCTTGTTGTCGTGGATCGCCAAATGTTGGCGCCATATGTTGACTTAAAAAATATTCGCCAACAGGGAAGAGATTACCTTTCGTTTCTTTCTGCCAATACCCGAGCTCAGATCAAGAAGTCCTACCGTGCCTGTGCCCATCTGCCTCTGCATCTTGAGGTCGCACGCGATCTATCAGGCGCCTTGGATATCTACGATGAGCTGGTTACTCTCCATGAGCAAACCTGGGCGAAACGGCGCCAGGAAGGAGCATTTTCTACCGAATACCTTTATCGATTTCACAACAATTTGATTCAAAAGCGGTTTGATCAGGGGGAAATACAACTGATCAGGGTAAAGTGCGGCGAGGATACGGCCGGGTGTCTGTACAATTTTGTTTACCGCAAGAAAGTTTATTTCTATCAAAGCGGCCTCAACTACAATTTGTGTAATCTCCATCGGCAGTTCAAGCCGGGGTATATCTGTCATCTGGAGGCAATCAAGCATAATCTGGCTTCAGGTTGTGATACGTACGATTTTATGTGCGGCGGGGAACGCTATAAAATGAGTCTTGCAACCCATCATAACCGGTTGCTATGGATGCGGCTGCAAAAACCGCTTTGGAAATTCAGAATCGAGCGGCTGCTAAAAAAAATTAATAAAAAACTGCGGCCAAGCGTGGTAGAGGAACGGTAGATGAAAATTCTCTTCTGCAACAAATATTTTTTTCTCAACGGCGGCGTCGAAAAATATCTTTACGACGTCATGACGTATCTGTCGGCCCGGGGCCATACGACTATACCTTTCAGCGTCCGTTACGCCGGATCATGGCCGTCTGCCTATCAGGATTATTTTCTGGCGCCACCGGGAAACCCCGACCAGGCGCTTTGGGCAAACATTCGCTTCTCACCCGCTAACATTATTCGGTTTTTGGACCGGAGCACCTACTCATTTGAAGCCAGAATCAAATTAAGTCGCCTGCTGAAAGCCGTAGGTGGGGTGGATATCGCCTATATCTTGAATATCTATAACTACATGTCGCCCAGCATCATCCACACCCTTAAACGCCACCATATTCCGGTGGTAATGCAGATCGGAGACTATAATCTACTTTGTCCTAGCTATTCCCTGCTCAGAGATGGCAACCCCTGCACCCTCTGCGTCCGAGGCCAGTATTATTACGGATTATTGCACCGCTGCGTGAAGAAAAATCGGGCCGCCTCGGCGGTAAGGGTCGCCGCCATGTATCTCCAGCGCCTGCTTGGGCTGTATAACCTGGTGGACGCCTTTGTCGTGCCCTGTGAGTTCATGAAAAAAAAGCTCATCGAAGGTGGTTTTTCAGAAAAGCATTTATACCTCCTGCCCTATCCGGTGGAACGAAGACAGAAAAAAAGGCGAAAAAAGGGGGATAGGGAAGGAGAAGGCCGCCGCGAAAAAGAAAAAATGGCAACAAGTACAAGCCGTATCTCGGTACTGCAATATCCGATTGAGAGAACCATTGCTGCCGATAAATCATGGCATAAAAAAGAATATATTCTATACTTTGGCAGATTATCATATGAAAAGGGGATAGATACCTTGATCGGCGCATTTGGGAAACTAAATCCGCCGGTTGATCTTTACATCATCGGCCGCAGTTATGACGGTGAAGAGGAACGCCTGAAGCGGCTTATCGCGCCACACGTTCGAAATCGCATTCATTTTCTGGGATTTCAGTCCGGTCAAACCCTGATGCAATGGATTGCCGAAGCCCTGTTTGTAGTTGTTCCTAGCCGCTGGTATGACAATGCGCCGATTAGCATCTATGAAAGCTTTATGAACGGAACGGCGGTTTTGGCAGCCAATATTGGCGGCATACCGGAGCAGGTTGAGGAAGGCGTAACCGGAAGATTGTTTGAACCCAACTCCTGCGACGACTTGGCAGAGAAAATGGCGACAATGCTTGCCAACAGAGACCAACTATTGGAGATGGGAATAGCAGGTCAGGCCTATGTAAAAAATAATCTGCTCATCAATGATCAGATGGACCGGCTGATGAGCCTCTTTGAGGGAGTTATTGCCAATTATAGACGGAGATAGCACATGACTACCCCCACAAAAACCCGCGTTGCAATTGTCGTCTCCCATCTTACTATCGGGGGCGCCGAACAGCTATTGTTGGAATTGTTGCGCCATATCGACCGAGAGAAATTTGATTTGCATATTTTCTTTTTGCGGGAACCCGGCATTCTGGGAAAAGAGGTCCTTCAACTCGGGTTTCCGGTAAGTACCGGAATTATCCGGTTCAAATTTGATTTCTCCGGTATTTTCCGGCTGGCCAGGCTTATGAAAGACAATGAAACGGAGGTAGTATTTTTAATCAATCACTTAAACACTCTCTTCTTTGGCGTTCTCGCCGCCAAGCTGGCCGGCGTCCGGGCCTGTATCAACTGGGAAAACGAAACTTACAAAAAATATCCTTTTCATAAGCTGACCATGCTGGGGCGACGCATCCTGCATCTGGGCATTGATTATGTTGTCGCCGCTGCAAAAGGGCATGGCGATTACATCGCGAGAGAAGAGAAAATCCCCCTCTCCAAGATCAAGGTAATTTATAACGGTGTCGATCCGCAGCGGTTTCAATCGTCACTTTCTCCGCAGGAAGCCCGCGGTCGGCTGGGAATACCGCCGGAAAGCCCTGTCGTCAGCATTGTGGCGGCTCTGCGCCCCGACAAGGCCCATCACGTATTTTTGCAGGCCGCCCGGTTGATTGTGGATGCACTCCCTGAAACTCATTTTCTGATTATTGGAGACGGCCCCCAAATGTCATCTTTGAAAGCCTTGGCAATCGACCTTAATTTGCAAAAACAAGTCCATTTCCTGGGGTTCCAGCGCCGGCTTGCGGATATATTTGCCGCAGTTGACATTAATTGCCTATCCTCCTATCCGCAGCAAGAAACGCTTTCCGTTGCTGCCATCGAAGCCATGTCCGCCGGCATTCCTATTGTCTGTACGGATGTTGGTTTCATGAAGGAAATCGTGATACCGCATGAGACGGGTTTTCTTGTTCCCGTGGATGATCCGGCCGCTTTGGCCGAAAAAATCGCGCTGCTGGTGAAAGACCCCGAACAGCGAAAAATTATGGGAAATCAGGCACGGAAACTGGTGGATAAAACCCTAACCGTTCATCAGATGGCGAGGGCCTTTGAGCAGCTAATGATCTTCCCTCCCAGGACAAGAGAAAATATCAACAGATAAAGCGTCTTCACGGAAATATGCGTACACCCTTCGATTGTAACAAAATGAAATAAATGGCCATCACTTTGATCCGTAATACAAGTATGTTAAGGATTCATAATGAAAAAATCCCCTCGTGTGCTGCTTTTGATAGACTGGCTGCCTGAACAAGGATCTTTATTATTTGATTCATTACGAAAAAATGGGTTAGACTGTGACATTATGGGTATCAACTTCCATCAATCAAAGTGGACACCTGTAAATAAGATCCTTACTCATTGGCCTCAATCTTTCCGGGTTAGTTTAAAAGCTTTCAGACTGCGTCACGACTATGATTGCGTTATTGCCTGGCAGCAAGTTATGGGGATGTTTTTAGGACTATTCAAGCTTTTCTCCTTCTCAAATTCCCCAAAGATATTCATTCTCGTTGCCACTATCGTCGAACGAAACAATTTTTTATTGGAAAAACTGCGCAGATGCTTTATTGCCTTATCCTATAAAAAAATAAATCATATAGGTTTTATATCCAGTGCGTATGCGCGCCTGATCCAAGAACGATTCAAACTCCCTCAAACTAAGGTCGTTCATCTGAACCTGCCGCTAGACTTTAAAGAAAATCCGGAATTCAGCGGATTTAAAGCAGGTAGCTATTTGTATTCCATGGGTCTCAGCTACAGAGACTATCCAACATTGTTGAAGGCGGCAAGAATGACATCAAAACAATTTGTTATCGCAACCCTCGCCCCCTATTTAAAAGATCTTGAAATTCCTGCCAACGTCACGATTTACAGTAACGCATTCGGACAAACGGCAGACGAACTGATGGAACATTCTGCGGCGGTTATTCTTCCACTAGACAGAATCGACTCCCCCGCCGGAGAGACGGTTCTGCTCCGAACCATGTGTTATGGCAAACCCGTTATCGTCACCCGCACAATCACTACCGAGGAGTATATTGATGACGGCAAAAACGGTTTATTGGTACCCTGGAAGGATCCCGAGGCGATTGTTGAGGCCATCAATAGGATTTTTTCTGATCCCGATAAAGCCAATGAGATGGGCCGGCAGGCCAGACGTTACGTTTTAGAGAATCATTCCATGGATTTATATGCAAAAAAAATAGCTCATATTATCCATGCGAGCGTTCCCCAGACAGGCTGATTATGATATCCCGATTGAAGCTCCTGTTTCTGGTCAACTGGAAAGAAGATGGGAACTGGTATTTGCTGTCTTTTCTCAAAAGGCATGTACAACATGTCAGCGTTCTGCAGCCGGTTGCACTAAAACATTTTGCGATACGATATTTTACCTATCTGTCAAATTACTTGTCTGAATTTTATGTGCCATTTATGGCGCTGATTTCAAGAAAACGTTTTGATGTTGTTATCTCCTGGCAAATGCGACTGGGAATCTGTTATGGCATCCTGAAACGAATTATACATCGCAACAAGCCGCCATTGCACATCATTCAGGATTTTCATATTGATTTGACCAAGACAGGAGGGCTATATCGGATGAATATCGCCCTTTTGAAGCTGGCAATTCCGGGAATTGACTATTTTTTCTGCACTTCTTGTGAGGAAGAAGAAATTTACAGCACAATGTTCAATATTCCCCGCAACCGGATTGTGTTTCTGCCCCTGGTCGAGTCTCCTGCTACTTTTGAGGAGCCTAGTCACCCCACCCAGGATTATATTTTTTCCTATGGAAAAAGCGACAGAGACTTCGACACGTTGCTTAGGGCAGTCACCTCCTTGAATATTAAAACCTTTGTTCTGTCCCAAAAATACAAACCACGGGCGCCGGTACCTGAAAATGTTTCGATTATGCGTGACCATGTTTCCGACAAAGAGATGGTACGATGGATTGCCTCCAGTCGAATGGTCGTTATTCCCCTGAAAGATTATCTGGTTTCAGCCGGGCAGATCAGTATGCTGGAAGTGATGGCCCTGGCAAGACCGCTTGTCATCACGGAAAATATGGCCACGAAAGAATATGCGGTTCATCGTAAGACAGCAATGTTCTTTGAGGCAGGCAAAGATACCAAGCTTGCCGAACAGATCAGCTATCTGTGGAATAACCGGGAATTGGCCGAACAGATGGGGCAAGAAGCCAGGCAGGCTGCGAGGAAATTCAACGAAATGCGCAGTAACATCTTTATCTCGATACTTGAAAACTGTGCCCTAGACATTCAGAAAGGAGAACACAAATGAAAGCTTACCGATACTTGACCGTATTACTATTGGGAATGCTGATCTTGGTCTTTGCGCAGCCTGGCCATTCCATTACCACTATGGCCATTCAGTTTGAAGACAGCCTGCGCTTAATCAGCCTGGACATGCCGCGCAAAGAGGTCATTGAAACATTGGGAACTCCGGATATAATCAAAAGCGACGGGATGTGCCTGCAATATGAATCTCTGGGTTTAAGCCTTTTTTTAAATCAAAACGATCAAATTGAACAGATCTATCTTTCCCGAGACTTTAAGGGACAGTTAGGCAATAGACCGCGCTTTTGGGGCATTGAACTTACTGATATTGAAAAAGAATTCGGAGCGCATCTGACTGTTCACAGACTCAATTATCAACCATCCCCCATCATTCAAAACAAAGCCACAACCGAGACCGAAAATAAATCAGACCCCACCGGCAAAGAAAAACGAGAATTTCCGCTCCAATATTCGGGAAATAAAAGGCTTTATGTATTTTACAACAGCGGAGCAGTCATGAAATATAAATATGTTCTGGATGACGAAGGAATCGCCTTCTGGCTGGATAAAAACAAGCGGCTTTATACAACGGTCCTCTACACAACTCGGCCCAAAAATGCCGTTATCAATTTGCCGGTAGCGCTAAAGGAGGAAATTCCGGCGAAAAAGACTGTAGAAAAACACCGCCTGCCAATCGTTCATTTTGATTTTGACAAGTACAATATCAAGAAGATTTATGTTCCTGATTTGGATCACCATGTGAGCTATTTGAGCGCTAATCCCTCAATCCCCGTTGTCGTTGAAGGCCATACCGATTATATAGGTTCGGACCAATACAACCAGAAACTGTCGGAAAGGAGGGCGGCTGCAGTACGTAATTACTTGATCCAAAAGGGAATAGCATCTTCGCGGATCCGGGTGGTCGGATACGGTGAACAAAGACCGATTGCCGACAACAAAACAAGGGAAGGCCGAGCCATCAATCGCAGGGCGGAATTTGAAGTTACCGTTGAAAAATGAATCTTATAGTCTCGCTGGTCAGATTGGAAGAGCCAGCGCTCTGATCATGATCTTGTCGCTGGTTGACAAAGTATTGGCCATCGGCAAGGAAATGCTGACCGCTCACCGTTTCGGCGTTTCGGCGTCGCTGGATGTTTTCAATCTCACCTATTCGTTTCCCGGAACCATTGTTCTCTTGTTTTCTGGCGCCTTGATGTCAGCCTTTGTTCCCCTGTATCTGGAATGGCGCAACCGTTCCTTTCTGGAAGCAGACTCCCATGCCACCTGGCTGATTTATGCAACCACTCTGTTTTTTGCAACACTGACCCTGATTTGCTTCATCTTTACCCCGGAGATTATTCGGCTCATCGGGTATGGTTTTAAGCCGCAGGAAAAGCAATTGGCCGTCATCATGGAGCGGCTGCTGGTCCTGTTAATTTTCATTGAAGGTGTGGGAATACTTCTTGGGGGAATCCTGCTTGCACGAAAACTTTTTTTTCACCTATATTTCGCACCGCTATTCGTCAACGCCACGATAATTTTTCTTCTGTTTTTTGCCATGGGACTGGATATCTATGTTCTGGTGTGGGGATTTCTCATCGGAGCTGCGATGAAAACCGTTTATCTGGGTATTGCCTTATGGCGGGAGAGATTTCAATTAGGCACTCCGCTGCCATTTGATCGACAACAAATGAGAGCCATCTGGCTCTTGGCCATTCCCATGTTAGGAAGCCAACTGATTGCCAATTCTAATTTGTTCATTGATCATATAATGGCAACCCAGCTTCCCGCGGGATCTGTTTCAACCTTAAGATACGCCTTTCGCATCAACGACCTGCCCATTCAGGTGGTCATCGCCGCCATTTCCAGGGCGATTTTTCCGTTTATCAGTGAAGAAGTGGCAGCCGGCCGGAACGAAAACCTCCAGAACATCTTCAAATATTCCCTCATTTTTCTGGGATTTTTAACCATCCCCATCACCTGTCTGATGGTATTGTTTTCCGAAGACCTGGTCATCCTGTTGCTGAAACGGGGCGCCTTCGATCTGATAGCGGCGCAACAGACCGCCCAAACGCTCGTCTGTTACAGCTTAGGTCTGTTTTTTTACGCCTATACATTCATCAATGGAACATTTTTTGCGGCCCTCAAAAAAACCAAACTTCTCCTGTATATGGGGATCGTTTCCATCTTTCTCAATGTGCTTTTGAACCTTCTGTTCATGCATTTCTGGGGAGTCCAGGGCATTGCCCTGTCCACCAGCGTCACGATGGGAATCATTTCGGTCTGGTTTATTTTTCTGCTGAAGAAAAATCTGGGCATCACCAACTTATCCCGGATATTTTCCAGCTTTTATCGGTTGATACTAGCGGCCGCAGGCCTGTTAGCAACCGGATTGATCATTATAGAGCTTTTTGAGGTCGCATCCATATCGCGGTTGATTTCCGTTCCGATTGCCGCTACGATAGCGTGTCTGTGTTATCTCGGAATCATCTGGGTCTTTCGGACAGAAGACCTCAATATTTGCATCACCGTATTGACCGACAAAATTGCCAACTGGAAAAACAGGATCAGGCCATGAAACAACCCGTTAGCGCCATCATCAGCGGCATACACAACGTCAACGCCTTGGGCGTACTCAGGGGACTGAGGAAAAGGGGAATTCCCGTCATGCTTAATCATCGGGTTAGCCCGTTTTTTCCATGAACGGTTCAAGTCATACGGAAAAGTTGACAAGATGCTGGAAATATAGGAAATTAGTGACAATCAATGGACACAATGCCCTTACGTAAGCCAGCTATGAATACTCATGAGGCGAATGGCATTATCAGCAGGTGCTGGCCGATAACGATAAAAAACTATTGGTTTGGCCAACGCCCGATGAAAGATGCGCCGCCGGATATTGCCAAACTTTACAGCATTCCTCAGCCGTTGAAAGGCGCCATCAATATTGAATCATGGACGTTGCTGACCGATTTATCTGGAACTGATGAAGACATCATGGCGCTTTTACATCGAAGTACCCGTACGCAGGTGAGAAGAGCAGAGCGGGAAGGCATTTTGGTGGAGCGATTTAACTCTCGATATCCAGATATACTGGATGATTTTGATTTATTTTTCAAAAAATTTACTGAAACCAAACTTGAAGCAAGAGGTATATTGAATATATCCGTTCAGTTGCACATGCTTAAGCGGCTTGTCGATGCTGGCATGCTGGAAGTATCAAGGGCGATTGGACCAGATGGAGAGCCTATCGTTTACCATGTATTCATCGTAACAGATGGTCGTGCCAGGGTTCATCACTCAGCCTCACTCTTCCGCGAAGGCCAAAGCAGCGAAGAGCGCCATTTCATGGGATGGGCCAGCCGTTATCTTCATTGGAAAGATATGCTCCATTACAAGCACCAGGGATATTCCCAATATGACATGGGTGGTTGGTATGCGGGGAAGGATAATGAATCACTCTTGCGCGTGAATCAATTCAAAGAGGCATTTGGCGGCAGGGTGGTTCGTGAATATGATGCCGTATATGGATGCACGATCTTGGGAAGGTCTTTATTGCCGTTCCGAACCATTTACCGAGAAATAAGAGATTCAGTCTCCCGCATTCGTCCGGAGATAAGGGGATTCTCAGGGGGATTGAAATAGTATGGCTCCAAAGATTGACGAACGGGAAAAAAGAAATACAATATCGCCCGCACGAAAAATAGGCAGCTATTATAAGGAAAACGGCCTTCTCAAGACGATGCTGCGTGTTGCCGAGAAAACGCTCGGCGTAATAATAAATATAAGAAAATATTGTATCATCGAGAAATCATTATCCGGCAATATTCCGTTTATTAAGGCTAAGTTAGATGTTACGTTCAGAATGGCTGAAGTTAACGATATGGACTTTATTAAAGATATGTTGGAGCCATGTAGTGTTTGGTATAGGATAATCAAGAAGCGTTTTGAAAAAGGGCAGACCTGTATCCTGTGTTTCCATGAAAATCGCGCAATTGGCTATGTATGGATAACCTTTGTGCCGGAAACGGATAGAAACATCGGGCTGACAGTTCGACCGCGAGACAATGAATCATACGGTTTTGATTTATTTGTGCTGCCGGAATACCGTAAGTTTCTCATTGGATATGAGTTGATCAGCCGCTGGTTTCAATATTCAAAGGACTCCGGCCGGGGAAAAGCTATTGGCGTGGTTGCCCAGTGGAATAAGCCCATGCTAATGACCACAAAGCTCGTCTTTGGCTTTAAAGTGACGAGAAAATTGCGGGCGGTGGAATTTTTTAAAAAACGCGGCTTTATCATCTCAAGCAAGATAATAGATCCACATTCTTAGCCAGCGGGTCTGCGACAAATTTATGGGTAGAGCGGCTTTTTCTCCCCTCTTTCCCAAAGAGGGGTCGGGGCAGATTTGACGAACTAAAAATAACCTCTTGCTTTTATTATAAATCCCCCCTGCCCCCCTTTGGGAAAGGGGGGGTTCTAGGCCCTGCAAGATTAGGACAGCCATAAATTTGTCGCACACCCTAGGTAGGGGCGCACCTGCGTGTGCGCCCACATTCTGGCCGTAGGTCTGCCCCTACAGACGAACGCCGCAGTGACGAGGGATGAAGCGCAACGCTGCATCCGGTCTTTTTACCGCGTCGTCAATATTCCAAAAGAGCAAGGAGGATGCCGTGGATTTCAGTTGGGATAAGGAACAGCTTGATTTAAAAGCCTCCGTAATCAAATTTGCCCGCAAAGAGCTTAACCGCGATGTGATAGAAAAAGACCGGACCGGCACTTTTCCCAGAGAAGAATGGAAGAAATGTGCCGATTTTGGTATTCAGGCTTTCCCGTTCCCGGAGGCGTATGGAGGGATCAATGCTGACATATTGACTTCTATGTTGGTGATGGAAGGTCTGGGATATGCTTGTAAGGACAGCGGTCTGATCTTCGGGATAAACGCCCAGATGTGGAGCGTCCAGATGCCGATTTTCCGATTCGGCACGGATGAACAAAAGGGGCAATATCTCACCAAACTATGCGGGGGCCATATCATCGGAGCTCACGGCATGACCGAACCAGACTCCGGCTCCGATGCCTTCAGTCTCAGCACTACCGCCGAACGATGCGGCGACCAATATATTCTCAACGGCACGAAGACATTGGTGACCAATGGACCCATTGCTGATGTTTTTGTGGTGTTTGCTACCGTCGATAAGCGCAAGCGTTTTATGGGGGTGACTGGATTTATTATTGAAAAGGACTTTCCCGGGTTTCAGGTCAGCAAAGATATTGAAAAGATGGGCCTGAGAACCTCCCCCATGTCCGAGTTGATTTTCACCGATTGTCAGGTTCCGGTTGCCAACCGTCTCGGGAAAGAAGGTCAGGGGGCTGCTATTTTCCACGATTCCATGGAATGGGAGCGTAGCTGCATTCTGGCCAGTTATTTAGGCGGCATGGAAAGACAACTGGAGACTTGTATAGAACACGCGAAAACCAGAAGGCAATTCAACCAACCGATTGGTAAATTTCAGTCTGTGGCCAACAAAATTGTCGCTATGAAGGTAAGGATGGAGACCGCACGCCTTATGCTGTATAAGGTGGCCTGGCTTAAAAAGTCGCAAGGTCAGGCGGGAATGGACGCCGCCATTGCCAAACTATATATGAGTGAAGCATGGGTGCAATCATGTCTTGATGCCATACAGGTACATGGGGGTTACGGATATACAACGGAATATGAGTTGGAGCGCGATCTTAGGGACTCCATTGGCGGCACACTTTATTCCGGCACCTCGGAAATACAAAGAAATATGATCGCCCGCTATTTAGGACTTTGAAATATTTCTTTTCAATCAGCCAGAAGGATTGGCAATGGTTTACCTGCTGCAACATCTTCTGATAAACTCTGCAAAACGCTATCCTGATAAAATCGCGCTAATTTATCAGGACGAGAAAATAACTTACAATGACCTTGATGTAGTTACGAGTAAACTGGCCGCAACTCTCTTAGAAAACGGGGTACAGCGAGGAGATCGGATCGGTATTTATATCAACAAATCCATTCCCTCGATAATCAGCATTCTGGGCATACTCAAGGCGGGAGGGGTTTATGTCCCCCTGGATCCTAATGCACCATTGAAGCGCTTGGCTTATATCATTGAAAATGCCGGAATAAAATGCCTTCTGACTTCTACGAGAAAGAGTGGCAACGTCAAGCAGATGTTTCCGGAAGAAAATCCGCTGGACGTTGTTATCCTCACGGATGATGCGAAAAAATTGGCGTCGGATCTATCGGTCCGAGTGATCCCCTGGGAAGAAATATCAAAAAGATGCGAGGCTTCCTGCCCGGATATTTTCGCTATTGAGACAGATTTAGCATATATACTATACACTTCCGGTTCTACCGGCACCCCCAAAGGGGTCATGATATCTCATCGGACATCCCTGGCTTTCATCAACTGGAGCGCTGATGAGTTTGACATCCGGCGGGAAGACCGCGTTTCCAGTCATGCCCCCCTTCATTTTGATTTATCCATCTTCGACATTTTCACAAGTCTTCAGGCTGGGGCGACGATATGCCTTGTGCCGGAAGAATATTCGATTTTCCCCGGGAGGCTTATTAAGTTTATCAAGGACAATAAAATCTCCGTCTGGTATTCTGTGCCCTCGATATTAATGCATATGATGGTACATGGAAACATGAGTAGCCATACCTTTCCCGATCTCAGGTTGATCCTCTTTGCGGGCGAAGTGTTCCCGGTTAAATATTTAAGGGAACTGAGGGAAATTATACCTCAGGCAGACTATTTCAACCTCTATGGTCCCACAGAAACAAATGTTTGCACTTACTACAGGGTGGATCGACTTGAGCCCGAGCGAATAAAGCCCGTTCCCATTGGAAAGGCCTGCTCAAATAGCGAGGTATTCGCACTGGACGAAAACAACAATATTGTAACGGAGGGCGGAAGGGAAGGAGAGCTTTATGTCCGCGGTTCCTGTGTCGCCCAGGGATATTGGCGCGATCCAGAGAAGACCGGGGCGCATTTCATTAAAAACTTTCTTAATCCTGAATATGAGGAAAAGATTTATCGCACAGGGGATGTCGTCACATTGGATGCAGAAGGTAACTATAATCTCGTAGGACGAAAAGATCACATGATCAAAAGCCGTGGCTACCGGATTGAGCTCGGTGAAATAGAAGCTGCGCTATATGCTCACCCTGGTGTCAAAGAAGCAGTTGCGACAGCGGTGCCGGATGAATTGATAACGAATAAAATAAAAGCCTTTATTGTTCCCAAAAATCCCGATTCCTTAACAAAGATTGCAATTGAGAAGCACCTTTGCGCTCTCATTCCTAATTATATGTTGCCGGAAATGATAGAATTCTGTAAGTCACTGCCAAAGACTTCCACCGGCAAGATAGACAGAACGGCCTTGGCGACAGATTGAAGCGCCACATATTTATTGACGACTTCGTAAAAAGTCCGGATGTGGCGTTGCGCTAAATCCCTCGTCACTGCGGCGTACGGTAAAGTACGACTCATTCCTCGTAATTTGCGCGCCTTGCCTGTGGACTTTTTACAAAGCCGTCCCCAGGATTACGTTTTGCCGACTTTTTCCGAATTCGTAATTATTGTCAGATAAAATTCTAAATCAAAGACAGGGGGTTCAGCAGTGGATGCTCTATCAACGATCAAGCGGTATATCGTCACGGAAATCATGCATGAGCTTGATGAGAATGTTTTGGACAATGAAGCGGCATTGATTGAGGGCGGGATCATCGATTCCATGAGCCTTATCGAACTTGTCAATTTCATAGAAGAAACATTTGGATTCAGGATAACGGACGAGGAATTGGATATAGAGAATTTTAAGACCGTCAATGCCTTGGCTGGTTTTATAAATGCCAAGAGAACATTCGGGACCTAAAGAGCGGGAAATCTAATGTTTCACCTGAGATTGCAGGTCTTTAGATAAATGAACCTCTTGTAAACGCGGATTGCTGTCATGAAAAGAAAATGGTGCATATGGTTTTGGGGGTGCTTTATACTGCTAGCATGTGGCAGCTATGTTTCAGCAGGATCTCTCCCGGATACAGGTCAAAAGAAGTGCTATGACAGCAAGGGCAAGGAAATCCCTTGCCCCCGTCTCGGTCATGGCTTTTACGGACCGGAAGCAGCTTATAACATTAAGCCATCATATACCAAGCTGGACGGAAAGGGTAACCCCCTGCCTGATTCCGCAAAATTCTGGCACATGGTTAAGGACAATACAACAGGCCTGATTTGGGAGGTTAAACAGAATAAGGATGGTGTA
Source organism: uncultured delta proteobacterium (assembly GCA_947085375.1). Classification (GTDB taxonomy): domain Bacteria; phylum Desulfobacterota; class Syntrophia; order Syntrophales; family CAMTWB01; genus CAMTWB01. The sequence goes on along the minus strand of CAMTWB010000011.1, from coordinate 3,756 downwards.
AAAAACTATGCCAATCCTCATGATGCCGACAACAAGTACACCTGGTATGACAGCAACCCCAACACTAATGGCGGGAAAGCCGGTTCGGAGAATGGCGACAGGGATACGGAAAGTTTTTTGGCAGCCCTGAATTCTGCTCGGTACGGCGGCTACTCAGATTGGCGTTTGCCAACAATTAAGGAACTTATTTCATTGGTGGATCGTAATTATTTTGCGCCATCCATCAATAAACATTACTTTCCTAACATAAAAATGGGCCAATACTGGTCTTCGACCAGCGCCAAAATTGCATACGGCGCGTGGAGTGTGGACTTTTCATTTGGCTACGACGGCAGCTACTATAAGGGCTATTATTTTTATGCCCTCGCCGTGCGTGGCGGCGGAAAATAGCCATAGAAGAAATATTTTCGACTTCTACGACAGAACGGTTGAGGATGGGCGTATGATTAAAATCATTACAGATGATAAATGGCTTATTTATACCACCGCACTAGGTTTCGTACTTTACGCGGGTTTCACGGGATTTGTCGTTCTTAATGATAAACCTATGGATTATTACATCTATTTGGTTTCTGCTTACGCCCTGGGCAATGGTGAAAACATCTACACGTTGCCGGCAAGCGCATATGAAAGAATAGCTCAGCAATTAGGTGTAGTTACAAAGCTCGGGCCATATCTATATCCGACTTTCACCGCCTTGCTGATCTATCTCTTATCTTTTTTGCCCCTGCATCTGGGAGCAGCGGTTTGGATTGGTCTAAGCGGGCTGGCTGCTTTGGCTTCGGGACTAATACTCTGTTCTTTTACAACCGAAAAATGGAAACGACGGATGATAATGTTATCTGTAGTTGCCTTTTTACCGATCTTAACTTCAATGAACTATGGTCAGGTCAACCTGTTTGTGTTGTTGACTACGGTACTGACACTCTATTATTTGAATCACGGCAGGGACATTTTAGGCGGGGTTATTTTCTCTATGAGCATCTTGCTAAAGCCATTTGCCATTGCCCTAATTCCCCTTATGATTTGGCGCGGGAAGTGGAAAACTTTAGGCGGTTTTTTGCTGGGTGTTTTGCTTATAAATATTTTCAGTCTGGCTCTTTTTGGCCTTTCTTCCACAATCTCACAGTTTACTGGTGTTGCATCTTTCGTAACTCCGTCTGGATTATCTATAGGCCTTACGGTGCAGAACCTTAATGGCTTGTTCGGCCGCGCCACTACAGGTATTACGGAACCAATTGGCTATATTCTATACCTTGTCGCTGCGGGGTTAGTAGGCATTGTCACAATTGCGGCAATTATACTGAAACCTGATCGGCGGCATTTCGAGATCGATTCGGCTCTTTTAATTGCAGCAACGCATTTAATCGTCCCCGGGACCTGGTACCATCATCTGACCATGCTGATCATAGTGCTTGCTTTCGTCATCGTTTACTGGAAAGATTTCAAACCGGATATTACATCGACGCTTTTATTGCTGGGTCTTATCCTGACAAACATGCACGGACTTTTGTGGAAGCAGTTATCGAATTTGCACCCGATTTTATCCAATTTCCCTGTTTTAACGACCTTATTGCTCTGGTGGCTGGCGTTGACAAAAGTGCGTCTCGATAAAGAAGCTCACCGTTAACAACAAGGACTTATGGATGAAACATTATGATTATAACGCAATCAAAGCCGGTTATTATGATGCTGTTTTCCAAAAGGCATCGGGAATACAGAGCAAATGGCATCATTTGAAATTTAAGGTTATTCGCAAGGAAATGCCAGCGGCATATTCGTCGCATTTGGACATCGGCTGTGGTCCAGGTACTTTTATCGGAACGTTGGATCCGGAAAAAGAATCCTATGGCGTCGATATTGCCGCGAACCAAATTCGCTATGCGCAGGATCATTATGGCACGAAAACGCACCATTTTGAATGCATAGAAAATGGAACATTGCCTTTTGAAAATGAAACTTTTGATGTAGTGACCATTATTGAAGTATTGGAGCATATCGCAAATGAAGAGAGATCAGTTATCTTACTGGAGAGCAGACGGGTTCTTCGTCCCGGTGGATGTATTATAGTATCTACCCCGAATTATCGTAGCCTGTGGCCGTTTTTTGAATTTCTTGTCAACCGTTTCGGTGACCTCTCTTGCAAGGATCAACATATCACCCATTACCATAGAAAACGTCTCCGAGATGAGATGCTTTCCGTGCCATTTTACGACGTCAGCATCAAAGCTTATCAATTCCTGGCACCTTTCACAGCGATTATTGGCTGGAAGTTTGCTGACGCGGTATGGAATATAGAGCCAGATTTTCTCGTCTCGCGTTTAGGTTTACTGTTGGTTGGAAAGGGGATCAAAGTAGCATGACGGCAGAATTAACTGTTATCGTTCCCACATTCAATGAAATCGCCAATATTCAACCTCTGATTAACAAATTGGAGGAATCCCTGAAAGGAATCTCCTGGGAGGCTATTTTTGTCGATGATGATTCACCCGACGGTACCTCCACAAAGGTCCGGGAAATATCTTTAGTTGACAGCAGAATTAGGTGCATTCAAAGGATCGACAGGCGGGGCTTGTCATCAGCCTGTATTGAAGGAATGCTTGCCTGCGCTTCTCCCTTTATCGCAGTTATAGATGCCGATTTACAGCATGATGAGTCATTGCTGCCAAAAATGCTGGACCTGTTGCGCACCTGTGATGCAGAGCTTGTTATCGGCAGCCGTTATTCCAGCGGAGGTGGCATCGGGGAATGGAGCAAAGGAAGATATTTGATTAGCAAACTATCAACAATCATTGCTCAACGTACCACCGGAACCAATTTGACCGATCCCATGAGCGGCTTTTTCATGTTGTCCCGCACACTTCTGGACAGGGTAATTCATCGTCTTTCCGGGAAAGGATTTAAAATCCTCCTGGACATATTTTTATCATCCAAGAAACCCATCTCGTTCGTTGAGTTGCCCTATACCTTTCGTACGAGACAACATGGGGTCAGCAAGTTGGATTTGAAAGTGGTCTATGATTTTCTTTTCTTAATTTCCGATAAAACGCTCGGTAAATTTATCCCGATAAAATTTGTTGTCTTCGTAATGATGGGGCTTGCGGGGGCGATTGTGCATCTGAGCGTACTGTGGTCGCAAATGGTGATACTTCATAAAAGCTTCTATTATTCACAGGCCATTGCTACTTTCTTTGCCATCTTTATCAATTATACTCTGAATAATTTTTTAACCCACCGTGATAAGCAATTGCGGGGCGCTGCCTTCTTCAGAGGTCTAGTTTCCTTTTACCTGATCTGCGGGATTGGCGCCATTGCCAATCTGCAATTTGCTTTGTTTCTATACAATTTACATGTTCCATGGTGGATTGCCGGATTAAATGGCGCCATCATCGGCGGGGTGTGGAATTATGCTGTCAGTTCTTCTTTAACATGGGGCGGCAGGAGCAATCGTTAACGTTGGCATAAATTGGCGCTGTTCAATAGTATTTTGGCTAAATGATCGCGAATAAAAATAAGGCACTCATCGGGGCTGGGTATTTCTTTGACCTGAATCCGTGGCATAATATGTGCCTACTGTCTCAAATAGCCAAAAACCGACACCTGACTCCGCCGCCGTCAGCAGAAGACAGGGTGGTCTGCATGTCAACCGGCGTTAAACGAGGTGTGTGATGCTTCAAGTCGTCAAAAATACTGAGAATAGGCATTTTTTAGACGCACCTCCCCCTCTTTCTGCAAAATCTTCAATGAGGAACTCGG
>CAMTWB010000010.1:0-88104 GCA_947085375.1 uncultured delta proteobacterium | reverse complement strand
GGAAACCTCCTTGTGGTTTGCTTCTGGACGAGACCATCTCGATCCAGCTTCTTGCTTCAAGCATTTTGCACCACCTGGAGGTTTCCTTCAACCTTCTTTACTTATGCATTCTAACATAATACAGATTATTCAAAGAAAAGGTGACAGATATTTTTTGCCTAACCAGTCATTCAAGCCGACCGGGAATATCCGCCGTGCAAAAAAGCAAATCCGTGGCCCGGCGGCTTAATTCTGTCGTTGGGATAATAGTTTCGGGGAGCCAACGGTGTTATTATTCTGGCAAGCCTCAAGTATCGAGAAAGGAGAACTACAGTGCGTGTGAGCGAAATTTCTGAAATCAAAAAAATGAGTACCCCGGAAAAGATCCTTTTAGTTGAGGATTTGTGGGATAGCATCGCTTCGGATGAGTCTGTGGTGCCTGTCCCTCAGAGCCATATGAAGGAGCTGGAGACAAGGTTTGAAAGGTATGAGGCCGCGCCAGGGAACCTTTTATCTCTTGAAGAACTTCGGACAAGAATAGAAAGAAGTAAATGACGTACACGCTGCGTTTCATTCCCGAAATCGAGGAAGATATTACGTTTGCCCACACGTGGTACGAAGCTAAGTCCACAGGCCTTGGCTTTTATATCAGCGATTGGAAATTTCAGCCAAATACCGAGTTTTGCAATTGGCTCAGGTTAAAAAAATACTTCCGGCAGCGCCTACCGAAAAAACAGATATCAAATGAGCAGCGGGAGACTATTGCTTGAATTATTTTTTCTTTTCCCCCCCAATGGCACCTTCATTTCGGTTTATCTTCGTTTTTGCCGCGCTCATGCTTTTCTCATGCTTGCCTGGTCGCAGCCTTGCAGCCCCCGCTGTGACCCAGGCGGAATCCGTTCACATCGAGGCCGATTCGATTTCTTACGAGCAAGATAAAGATCGTTACACTGCCCTAGGCAAGGTAAAGCTGACCTTTTCGGATTTTACCCTGACGGCAGACGAGATGAAACTTGATGTGCCCCTAAATAAAGCAGTGGCCAGCGGGAGTGTCAGGTTCAAGACTCCTGCCGACAGCTTGGAGGGAGAACGGTTGGAGCTCGATTGGGCAAGGGGAACCGGTGTTCTTTACGAAGGCCGAGCCTTTCTGTCGGCCAACAATTTTTACCTGAGGGCTCGTCAGATTGAAAAAACAGGAGAAAATACCTATCGGGCCCTTGATGCCAGGGCGACCACCTGCGATAGCGAAACCCCCGACTGGCAGATTGCGGGGGGCGAGATCGAAGTCACGATCGACGGCTATGGAAAACTCAAAGACGGCAAATTTCTGGTCAGAAATCTGCCGGTTTTTTATCTTCCCTACCTGATATTTCCGGCCAAGACAACCCGCCAGTCCGGTTTTATCTTTCCCCGTATCAATCACTCCCAAAAAATACATGGGTTGGATATCGAGGCGCCTTATTTTTTCGCCCTGGCGGAAAATATCGATGCCACCTTGTACCTGCGCTATCTGGAAAAGAGCGGCGTTAAGGTTGGTTTGGAGCACCGCTACCTCCTGGGAGATGCCTCTTTTGGTGGTTTCTATGCCGACTATCTTGACGACGGAAGGACAGTCGTCGAGACCCGCGGTGCAATAAGCAGAAACTGGCCGCAGGGCGCCCCAAGATGGTCCCTGTACTGGCAGCACGAAACGATATTTTCGCCCTCTTCCTACTTGCGTCTGGATCTGTACCGTCTGTCCGACATCTGGTATTTTCGGGACTTTTCCGCCGCCAACTACTATCTGGACAACTACGCCGCAAGGTCGGACGATCGGTTCAAACGGGTTTCTTTTATTGGTGACGAGTCACTGACCACCCTTACCTCAACGGCCCGTTTGGTCTGGAAGTACGATTTCTACTATTTCAACCTGCTCATGAAACAAACCGAGGATCTGATCCGGCAGAACAATGATGCCACCTGGCAGAAGTATCCGGAGATAACCTTCGGCGGCACTCGGCGGACGCTTTTCGACGGTCCCCTGCAGTACGAATGGGGCGGCTTGCTTTCCTATAACCACCGCGAACTAGGCCACAAGGGATATCTGGCGGATCTGGCCCCGACCATTTACCTGCCTCTGAATCTGGGTGGGATCTTGTCTGTCCTGCCGCAAGCAACGCTGCAGGGAACATACTGGAGCCGTGATGATTCCCCGGCATCAGGAAATTCCAGGGCTGAGGGACGTTTTATCTATAATCTGGCGCTTAATCTTTCTACCGACTTCCATCGGGTTTTTAATATTGCTGGCAGCAGAGTAGAAAAAATTAGGCATTGGGTGAAGCCCGAGGTTACGTACCGCTATACCCCCGACGTGGAGCAAGCCAACCTGCCGGATTTCGTGCCAAAAATTCCGGCGGTAAACAGCATCACCTATGCCCTGACCACGAACCTTGTAGGCCGGAGTCGGGACAGCTTGGGCAATGCGGCCTATTGGGATTACCTGCGCCTGAAGCTGTCCCAGACTTACGATATCAGGGAATCCACCCGGGAGTTGATTGCGGCAATGGGCGACAGGAGGCCGCTGAAAGATATCCTTTTAGAACTCGATTTGACCCCCGAGCCCCGGTTTTCATTTTCCGCCCGTAACAGTTATGACGTCTACGGGGGACAGTGGCGGCAGGCGAATTACGATCTGGCCGTGCGCGCTAAACGGGGTGACGTGCTTACCCTGGGGTACCGTTTTACCAGAGATCTCTTGGAAGAGGCAAAATTATCCCTCAAGGCGGTGCTAAGTAAGGAACTGGATGTATCCTATGCTCAGCGAGTGGATATTCGGGGAGGCAAGGACCTGGAAAAGACGTTTGCCGCGATATATCGCAAACAATGCTGGCAAATGGAGTTCAGCTATTCGGTCAAGGAACGGGATACCATTTTCATGTTGAATCTCTCTCTGTACGGTCTGGGCACAATCGGCGTATGGTAATTGCAAGTTCCTAAATTAACGGTGATATTAACTACGGCTTGACTTCAGCCGGGTAGGGATGTAATGTAGCGCGCAACTTGATTGATGGTTACGTAAATACAGTGGGAGAAGGCGGTAGGTTTTGGGAACTGAAAAGAGGCTGTGCTCAATCTGTGCCTGGCGGGAGTCGTGCCAGAAAAGGTTTTTGCTTGCAACCGATGCGGTGGGCAATGTCCATTGCCCGGACTATTGCCGTGACGTGGCAATCAAGGACCATCAGGTGAATGAGGCGAAAAACAGCCACAAGTTATGACGACGCGGTAAAACGCCCCCCCGCTGGTTCAATCTTACAGGTTGAACCACAACTATAAACAGCGGCGCCAAGCGCCATCGGCCAGGGCAGCGAAAGAATCGAAGCGGTACAATGTTTTTACTAATACGGTTCAATCTGCAAGATTGAACCAGCAAAGGACTGTTTATATCCCCCTCCCGCCAGGGGAGGGGGAATCGGAGTTTTTACCGCCTCATCATTATTGACGACCAGTGGGATTATCCTGATGAAAGACGTGATTGCCGAATTGATAAAAAGTGCGACTGACTCTGCCTTTACGAAGGGGCTCTTGGAGAGGATAGATTTGCCCTTCATAGAGATAGAGGCGTCAAGAGAAGCGGCTCATGGTGATTATGCGTCCAATGCGGCCCTGGTCATTGCCTCTAAGTTGAAGAAAAACCCCCGCCAGATCGCCGCAATAATTGTTGCTGAGCTCCAGGGGCGGGGCGATATGATTGACCGGATGGAAATAGCCGGCCCCGGTTTTATAAATTTTTTTATCAGCGATGATTATTGGCGATCTTCGCTTGCCGCGATAGATGCTCAGGGGGCAAATTACGGGACATCCAATATTGGTTCGGGCAAAAAGGTAATGGTGGAATTTGTCAGCGCCAATCCCACAGGGCCGCTCCATATCGGCCATGCCCGGGGGGCCATAGTCGGAGATGTAATTGCCAATCTATTGGAGCGCTCCGGTTTCAATGTCGAGCGGGAGTATTACATCAACGATGCCGGAAATCAGATGAACAATCTGGGCAGGAGCGTCTACCTGCGCTGTCAGGAAATCCTAGGACAGAAGATCGAGCTGCCGGATACTGCCTATCAGGGTGATTATATAAGAGATATTGCCCGTGCTATTTTAAACGGGAAGGACGGGGATTTCCTGGGTACTCCTTCGGAAGAGACAATTCTTCGTTTTACCGACTATGCCGCGGGGATAATCATGGCCGGGATCAAGGAAGATATTGACCTGGCCGGAGTGAGAATCGACCGTTATTACAGCGAGCGGGAACTGTATCGGAAGAATGCGGTTTCATCTGTTCTCGATGAATTGGAGCTGGCCGGCCATATTTACAATGACGGTGAGACCCGCTGGTTTAAGAGCACCGCTTTTGGTGACGAAAAGGATCGGGTGGTGGTCAGAAAAAATGGCGAGCCCACCTACTTTGCCGCTGATCTGGCCTATCACAAGGACAAGATGGAGCGTGGTTTCGAGTTGATGATTGATATCTGGGGCGCAGATCATCATGGCTACATCCCGCGGATGACCGCAGGTATTCAGGCCTTGGGCAAACCGGCGGCAGCGCTTAGGGTTGTGTTGGTACAGCTGGTTAACCTGCTTAGGGATGGTATGCCTGTGGCCATGTCCACCCGCAGCGGCGAGTTCGTCACCATGCGGGAGGTTTTTACTGAGGTCGGCAGGGATGCAGCACGTTATAGTTTTCTGATGCGACGTTCCGACAGTCATCTCGATTTTGACCTTGAGCTGGTGAAACGCCAGTCCAACGAAAACCCGGTATACTATGTTCAGTACGCTCACGCGAGGATTGCAAGCATCCTCCGGCTGGCTTACGAAAAAGGCTGCCCGATCCCATTAGGCGTGGACGTAGACTTAAAACAACTGGCCCTGCCTGAAGAAATGGCACTGATCAAGATGCTCGCATCCTATCCGGAGCTTATGCGGGGGGCGGCAGCTTTTTTGGAGCCGCACCGGATTACCTTCTTTTTGTACGAACTGGCCGGCTATTTTCATAGCTATTACAACAAACACAAGGTCATATCGGATGATGAGGCCTTGAGTCGGGCAAGGCTGTTTCTGGTCAAAAATATCAAGATGGTTTTCTCCAATGCCTTGGCTATCCTCGGGGTTTCCGCCCCGGAGAGGATGGATCAGCAAGCCTGATTAACACAGTATTTAGCGATGGCGAAAAATACCAGAAAGTTCCAATTTACGCTCGGCAAAACGGGTTTTATTTCTTTTATTCTGGGGATGGGCGCCCTGGTGTTTGTTTTTTTCCTCCTGGGGATAAAGATGGGCGCCTATCTGGACACCTATCCAGAAAAACTGGTTTCCTTGCCCGTTTCGCTGGTGCGCTACCTGGGGCTGGCCCCAGAAGCAAAGCAGGCCGCCAATGAGGCGGCCGCGTTGTTTTCGGCGGAAAAGAGTTTGCCGCCCGTCGAAGAGTCTGATAGTCCACCGGCGCCGGATAAACTGCCGGCTGACAGTCCCGTTGGGCAGGCGGCCAGCGGTGAAAATACGCCGGACAAGAATTTGATTCAGGAAGCTGCCATAAAACCGCCTGCGGCGGAGGGGAGTAACCTCCCGGCGGTTATCCCCCCGGCGACGACACCAAAGGAGGTTCCCCTGCCGCAGACGCCAATTAAGAATTCTGGGTCTGCCAAACCGAAAGATGAACCTGCGGGTAAATACCTCATCCAGGTGGTGGCCTTCCGGGAAAAGGAGAAGGCTACTAAGTTTGGCGAAGTGATTACGCGATTAGGATACAAGTCGGAAATTGAAATCACCGAGCATGACGACTCTGGCGCCTGGTTTCGGGTGGTGATCAGGAACTTCAAGACTGCCGACGAGGCCAAGAAGGTAGCTTCCCGCCTCAGCGCAAAAGTCAAGGGCGTCAACTGTGTCATCAGGTTAAATGAGCCGTAACTACTTAAGGTGGATAGCCGGTAGCTGTTGAGGTAAAAAAGGGGATAACCATCTAAACAACCTTAAGTATTTACGTAGTCCTAACAGACTACAGTCTAAACAACCTCAAGTAGTTGCTATATGACCAACAAATTATTCAGAATCGGAACCAGGGGAAGCCGATTGGCGCTGGCGCAGGCTAATTGGGTTGTGAGCGAGCTTGGCAAGGCATACCCTGATTGCAAAGTTGAATTGGTGATTATCAAGACCCAAGGTGATATCCTCCAGAATGTCTCCCTGGCAAAAATCGGCGGCATGGGGGTATTCGTCAAGGAGATCGAGGACGCCCTTTTAGAAAATAAAATCGACCTGGCGGTTCACAGTATGAAGGATGTGCCGTCAATGCTACCCGCGGGATTGACGATGGCCGCAACACCGAAGCGGGAAGACCCACGCGACGTTTTGATATCACGGGATAATGTCCCGCTGGAAAAGTTAAGGAGTGGCGCTCGGATTGGCACCGGATCGCTCCGGAGAAGCGTCCAACTCAGGGAACTTCGCCCGGATCTGGAAGTGCTGCCGCTGAGGGGAAATTTAGACACCCGGATCCGCAAGATCGAGCGTGATAATCTCGACGGGATCATCCTGGCAGCAGCCGGGATGCGGCGATTGGGGTTGACCAGCCAGGTGTCGGATTTTCTTGCGGTGGAAGCCATGTTGCCCGCAGTGGGTCAGGGAGCGATTGGGATCGAGGTCCGGCAGGGCGAGGGCTGGGAAGAATGCTTGTCCCTGCTGCAGCATCAACCTACCTGGGAGGAGGTGACCGCCGAACGGGCCTTTCTCTTGACCCTGGGAGGAGGCTGCCAACTGCCGATAGCAGGTCATGCCGTGAGATTGGGCGAGACGATTGTGCTGCGCGGTCTGGTTGGCAGCATCGATGGAAGAGAAATTATCAGAGGCCAGGAGAGCGGTTCTCCGGCGGAGGCATTTGAGATAGGCACGAGGCTCGGTAGGCAGATTCTGGGGCGGGGGGGCAGGGCCCTGCTGGATGCGGTATATCGCGAAATGATTAAGGAATGACAATGAAAAAAAAAGGCAAGGTTTATATCATCGGCGCCGGACCCGGCGATCCGGGATTGATAACCCTCAAGGCGCTTCGGGCGCTTCAGGAAGCTGATGTAATTGTCTATGACTATCTAGTGAGTGATGAGATTATTCGTCTGCGCGACCGGAAGTTGTTGGCCGCCGCAGCTACCGAGGGGGCAGGGGAGGGGCCGGAGGAGAAAAATCCGGTAAAGCTCATCTACGCCGGGAAGCAAGGGGGAGAGCATACCCTTACCCAGGAGGAGATAAATTACCGCCTGGTGGATGAGGCCGCTTGCGGGCAGGTGGTGGCCCGGCTTAAGGGCGGCGATCCCTTTATCTTCGGTCGCGGCGGTGAGGAGGCGGAGGTCCTGGCCCGCCAGGGGATCCCTTTCGAGGTAATACCGGGTGTGACCTCGGCCATTGCCGTTCCCGCCTACGCCGGCATACCGCTTACCCACCGCAACTTCACCTCCACCCTGGCCTTTGTCACCGGTCATGAAGATCCTGCTAAAGCAAAAAGCGATATCGACTGGTTGGCCCTGGCCGGCATTGGCACGTTGGTTTTCCTCATGGGAGTAAAAAATCTGCCTAATATCGTTTCTTCTCTGCTGGCAGCAGGAAAGGAAGATTCCACTCCGGCGGCATTGATCAGGTGGGGGACATCCCCCCGCCAGGAGACGTTGACGGGGACGCTTGGTGATATTGTGAGCAGGGCGGAAGAAAGAAGATTCTTGCCCCCGGCGATCCTGGTTGTCGGGCAGGTGGTGTCGCTACGAGAAAGTTTAAACTGGTTTGAAACTAAACCGCTGTTTGGCAAGGGCGTGATGATCACCAGGCCTCAGGCCCAGGCGGCAGAGTTGGCCCAGCTTCTGCAGGCCGAAGGCGCCCGGGTTATCCATTTTCCAACAATAGAAATCGTTCCCCCGGCAAGTTTTGACGCCCTGGATGAAGCCATCGCACGGCTGGAATCCTATCAATGGATCATCTTTACCAGCGCCAACGGCGTACGTTTCTTTTTCCAGCGGTTAAAAGATAGTAACCGGGATATCAGAGACCTCAAGGGCATTCGTATCTGCACCATCGGTCCGGCCACGGCCAGGACCATCAATGCGCTGGGGATTAAAGTCGACCTGGTGCCCGATTCCTACATTTCCGAGGGGGTGGTGGCATCATTGCGACAAACGGACGTCAAAGGGATGAAAATCCTGCTTCCCCGCGCCGAGCTTGCCCGGGATGTGATTCCGGAGGAGTTAGGCAAGCTGGGGGCGATTGTGGAGCCGGTGGTTGTTTACCGGACCATATCGGCCAATCGCCAGAGAGGGGAGATGGCCGGTCTGATAAGCAGGGGGGAGGTGGATGTGATTACTTTCACCAGTCCCTCTACCGTAACGGGATTCAGGGAAATATGGGGAACGGCCCCGCTCCCTGCGAAAGTCAGGATTGCCTGCCTGGGGCCGGTAACGGGGGCGGCGGCGAAAAAGGCCGCTTTCAATATCGACATCATGGAGGATGTTTTTACCATTGAGGCGCTCGTTGCGGGCATCAGAGGTTATTTTGCCGGGCAGACCGCTTGCGGATAGGCCTTGGGCAAAAGAAAGGGTGATATTGTGATTGGCATTTCCAAATTGTACTGCGGCGCCGTGGAGCCGTCGGATGTCTTGCGTTACGGCCGGGAATCGGGGAGGCTGCCCTCCCATCTGCTTCAGTTTTCCCAAGACAAGCGCCCCATTGTGGTCTGGAATATGACCCGCAGGTGCAACCTCAAATGCATCCATTGCTATTCCAGCTCCCGGGATATCCAATATCCGAATGAACTTTCCACGGCGGAGGGGATGGCCTTAATTGACGACCTGGCGGCTTTTGGCTGCCCGGTTATCCTCTTTTCCGGAGGAGAACCGCTTACCCGGGAAGATCTACCGGAGTTGGCTGCTTATGCCACGAAACGGGGGATGCGGGCGGTCGTTTCCACCAACGGGACGCTTCTTACTCCCGACAAAGTGGCTATTTTTAAAGCTATCGGCCTTTCCTATGTGGGCATCAGTCTCGATGGGATGAAAATAACCCATGACCGTTTCCGCGGGACACCGGGCGCTTTTGACGAAACCCTGGCGGGCATCAGGCGCTGCCGCGATGCGGGCGTCAAGGTGGGGGTACGCTTTACTCTCAACCGCTATAATTACCAGGATGTCCCAGCTATCTTCGATCTTTTGGAAGAGGAGAACATCCCCCGCGCCTGTTTTTACCATCTGGTTTACTCGGGCCGGGGTTCCAAACTGATAGAAGAAGACCTCACCCATCATGAGACCAGGAAAGTTCTTGACCTCATTTTGGATCGTACCCGCGATTTCTTTGACCGGGGGCGGCCAAAGGAGATTCTCACGGTGGATAACCATGCCGACGGTCCGTACCTGTATCTGCGTTTAAGACAAGAAGACCCCAAACGCGCGGCTAGCGTGATGGAACTCCTCCAGATGAATGAGGGCAACAGCTCCGGCCATGGGATCGGTTGCATCAGTTGGGACGGTCAGGTCCACCCGGATCAGTTCTGGCGCAACATTACCTTTGGCAATGTGCGGGAACGTAAGTTCAGTGAAATCTGGCTCGATACAAACAATCAACTGCTGATGCAACTCAAGGACAAGAAGCCCTATGTCCAGGGACGCTGCGCCACCTGTCGCTGGCTCGGCATTTGCGGAGGGAATTTCCGGGCCCGGGCCGAAGCGGCCACGGGGGATATCTGGGCGCCGGATCCGGCCTGTTACCTCACTGACGCGGAGATTGCCTGATCCCCGTCGTCAAACTTGATGGTGCGGTAAAAAGTAAAAAGACCCCCTTCCCCTGCCCCCTCCCACCAGGGGAGGAGAATCCGGACTTTTTTACGAAGTCATCAAACTTAAAAAGGAGCAAGATATGTACTACCCAGCCTATCGGGCCAGAAGGATGAGAAAAAATGAAAACTTCCGCCGGATGATCCGTGAAACTGCAATCGCGGTGGATAACCTGATCATGCCCTTTTTCGTTGTAGAGGGGAAGGCGGTTAAAAACCCCATTTCCTCTCTACCGGGCCAGTTCCAGCTCTCCATTGACCATCTGGCGCGAGAGGCCAAGCAGGCCAGAGACCTGGGGATACCCGCAATCCTTCTTTTCGGCGTGCCGGGTAAGAAGGATGAACTGGCCTCGGGCGCCCTCGTCAAGGATGGGATCATCCAGCGCGCCATCAGAAGGGTGAAGGAAACCGTTCCGGACATACTTGTGGTTACCGATGTCTGCCTTTGTGAATATACCAGCCACGGTCATTGCGGCATGATCCTGAAGGGTGAAGTGGATAACGATAGCACCTTGGAGGTTTTGGCTGAAATGGCCCTTTCCCACGCCAAAGCGGGTGCGGATATGGTGGCGCCGTCGGCCATGATGGATGGCCAGGTGCAGGCAATCAGAACGGTCCTGGACGAGCAGGGTTTTGCCGATACCCCCATCATGGCCTATGCCGCCAAGTATGCCTCCAGCTTTTACGGCCCCTTTCGGGAGGCGGCCGAAAGCGCCCCCAGTGCGGGGGATCGCAAGGGTTACCAGATGGATCCGGCCAATTCCGACGAGGCGCTCCGGGAGCTTACATCTGATGTGGAGGAGGGTGCGGATATTATTATGGTCAAGCCGGCCCTGGCCTATCTGGATGTGATCCGTCGGGCGAAGGAGGAGTTTGATCTGCCGGTGGCTGCCTACAACGTAAGCGGCGAATATGCCATGATCAAGGCAGCCGCCCAGCTGGGCTGGCTGGATGGACAGCGGGCCATGATGGAGGTGCTGACGGCCATCAAGAGGGCGGGAGCTGATATAATCATTACCTATTTCGCCCTGGAGGCAGCGCAGTTGATGCGACGTTGACCGGACCGGGAAGGTTTGGGAACGATAGAAGAGGATGACATGGAAGATAAAAGTAAAGTTTTACCCAGTAACCTGAAGATGGTGGCCTGGGAGGTGACCAGAAGCTGCAACCTGGATTGCGCCCATTGCCGCGCCGCTTCCCGCAGTGGCGCCTATCCGGGTGAACTGACAACGGAAGCCGGCTTTAAATTTCTTGACGATCTGGCTGGTTTCAGCCAGCCAGTGGTCATCTTGACCGGCGGTGAACCCCTGCTGCGAGAGGATATTTTTGATCTGGCGGCCTATGGCACGGCCAAGGGTTTGCGGATGGTTATGGCTACCAACGCGACTTTGGTGGATGATGGGATGGCAAAAAAAATGCTTGCGGCGGGGATAAAAAGGGTCAGTGTCAGCATCGATGGACTGGATCGGGAAAGTCATGACGCCTTTCGCCGGGTTCCCGGCGCCTTTGAGGGTTCCATGGCTGGAATTGAGGCCATGAAGAGGGCGGGGATGGAGTTCCAGATCAATACCACCATCACCCAAAAGAATCTTGATCAGATCGAAGGAATCCACCGCCTGGCCTTGAGTATTGGCGCGGCTGCCCATCATATTTTTCTTTTGGTTCCCACCGGACGGGGCAAGGAAATGGCCGATCAGAGTATCCCTGCGCTGGCTTACGAAGAGACCCTCCGCTGGTTTTACCAGACCAGCCAGGAATGTCCGATTCAGCTTAAAGCCACCTGCGCCCCCCATTATTTCCGTATTCTCCATCAACAACAGGGTTCGGCCGGGAAAAAGGCATCAGGCCCCTTCCACACCATGACCCGGGGCTGCATGGGGGGCAGTTCCTTCTGCTTTATTTCGCATACCGGCCAGGCCCAGCCCTGCGGCTACCTGGAAGTTGACTGCGGCCAGCTCAAAGAACAATCGTTTCAGCATATCTGGCACAACTCGGCCATATTTAACGAACTGCGTAATCTGAATCTCTACCAAGGCAAGTGCGGCCGCTGTGAGTTCCTCAAGGTCTGCGGGGGCTGCCGGGCCAGAGCCTACGAGGTCTGCGGCAATTATCTGGCGGAAGAACCCTATTGCATATATGAGCCCCGCGCTAAGAACAGGATGCCGGTTTCGGTGGGAGGATAGGATGGACGAGATAGACCGCAGGATTTTGAACTATCTGCAACAGACCTTTCCGCTCGTTCCCGAACCCTTCAAGGTCATCGGCCGGGAGGTCGGCGTAAGCGATGAGGATGCCTTTGCCCGAGTGGAAAGACTCAAAAGGTTGGGGATCATTCGCCGGATCGGGGCCGTATTTGATGCGAGGAAGATGGGCTTTGTAAGCACTCTGGTTGCCGCCCAGGTACCGGAGGACCAGTTAAAATCTTTTGTTAAAGTGGTCAATGATATTCCTGGGGTAACGCACAATTACCGCAGAAATCACGATTACAACGTGTGGTTTACGATTATCTCCCAAAATGTAGGGGAGCTCGAAGATAGTCTTGATAATATTCGCCGCCAAACCGGAATCACCAATATTATCAGCCTTCCCGCCGTAAAATCTTTTAAAATTAATGCTCGCTTCATTTTTGCCGATAATGAGTAACAGTGTTTTCCCGATCTTGACGGCAGGGGCTTTCGGAGCGCCACGCTTAAAATGCATTTCCGGACTAACTTATGTTAACAGAAACGACAGTAAAACCGCTGATCCTGGTAGACGGTTCAAACTACCTTTACCGGGCTTACTATGCCATTGCCGGACTATCCAATTCCCGGGGATTCCCCACCAATGCCATTTACGGCTTTACCAATATGCTGCTGAAGATCATCAGGCAATGGGACCCGGATCACATGGCGGTCGTTTTTGATCTTAAAGGCCCAACATTTCGTCACGAACTATTCCCTGAATACAAGGCTACCCGCAGGGCGACCCCCGATGATCTGCAGCTTCAGATCCCCCGCATCAAGGAAGTAATTCGGGGATTGGCTGTTGCTATTATCGAAAAGCAGGGGATCGAGGCTGATGACATCATCGGGAGCCTGGCCCGGCGGGAGGCCCAAAAGGGCATTAGCGTGATCATTGCCTCAGGGGACAAGGATTTCATGCAGTTGGTTTCCCCGCGGATAATTCTAGTCGATTCCATGCACGACAAAACCTACGATCAGCAAGCGGTGCGGGAACGTTTCGGTGTCGAGCCGGAAAAAGTCCCGGAGATTTTGGGTCTCACCGGCGACCAGTCAGACAATATCCCCGGCGTGCCCGGGATAGGCCCCAAAACCGCCCAGCGCCTCATTGAGGAATTTGGGTCCATCTCCGAACTTATCGCCAGTGTGGACCGGGTGAGAAACCCCACGCAACGCAAACTCATCACCCAGTACGCCGAGCAGGCCACGCTAAGCCGTGACCTGGCAATTATCAGGACGGAGATGCCGCTTGATGTATCCTTGCAGGATTGCCGTTTGGGTGAGCCCAACCGGGTAGCCCTCAATGAATTATTCAAGGAATTTGAATTTTCTGCCCTGCTTCAGGAGTTTAAGCTCCAAGACCGGGATTTAGATGGGAACTATCGCCTCATTGCTGACCGCAAGGATTTCCAGTCCCTGCTTGCCGCACTTGAGGAGGCCGGCGCCCTGGCCCTGGAAATCATTGCCGATGGGCCGCCAACCCAGGCCCATCTTCATGGGCTGGCAATCTGTCTTGAACCCGGCCAAGCCTGTTATCTCGTCTTGGACAAGGATCATCCGGCAAGCCCCGCGGTTCCCGCTGATTTCATCCTTTCCGAATTGACCAGGGTGATCAACGATGACCGGATCAAGAAATACGGCCATGATCTAAAGACAGTCGCGACCATTCTTGCCCAAGCGGGGATGAAGCCTACGGGATTGAGCTTTGATTCGATGGTTGCCGCCTATATCCTGAATCCCACCAGGCGCAATTTTGACTTAGACGAGGTGGCGCGGGATTGCATTGGTCGGAAGGTCATCTCACGAGCGGAACTATTGGGAGAGGGGGCCAGGGCGGTCACCTTTAACCGGATTGATTGGGATCGGCAGAAAAACTATGCCTGCCAGCGGGCGGATGCGGTCATGACGCTGGTACCGGCTCTGTCAGCCAGGATCCAGGAGGGGGGCTTCGGGACTCTTTTTAGCCAGATAGAGATGCCCCTGATGATGCTCCTGGCAAAGATGGAAGCCAAAGGCGTCCTTTTGGACAGCGCGGCATTGCGCAATATCTCCCAAGATTTGGACCGACTGATGGCGCTTACGGAAAAAAAGATTTACCAACTGGCGGGCGAGCGATTCAATATCAATTCACCCAAACAGTTGCAGACCATTTTGTTTGACAAGCTCAAACTGGCCCGCGGCAAGAAGATCAAGGAAGGCTATTCGACTAATGTCGATATTCTAGCCCAATTGGCCAAAAACCATGAATTGCCAGCGGAGATTCTCCTCTGGCGTGGCATGGCGAAGCTCAAGAGCACATATGTCGATGCCCTACCGCAGTTGATCAATCCCAAAACCGGGCGGCTGCACACTTCCTATAACCAGACGGTAACGGCAACTGGCAGACTATCGAGCAGCAATCCCAATCTGCAGAATATTCCAATCCGGACCGAAGAAGGCCGGCGGATTCGCCAGGCTTTTGTGGCGCCGACTAATTGGCTAATTCTCTCGGCGGATTATTCCCAGATCGAGCTTAGGGTGCTGGCCCATCTTTCCCAGGATGCCAATCTTATCGAGACCTTTCATGCTGGCGAAGATATTCATAGCCGAACCGCCGCAGATGTCTTCGACGTTTTCCCGGAGCTGGTGAGCCCGGAAATGCGGCGGCAGGCCAAAGTGATCAATTTTGGGATCCTCTATGGCATGGGAGCATTCAGTCTCGCCAAGGAACTGGGGGTAACCCAGAAGACGGCGCAGGAATATATCGACGGATATTTCGCAAAGTACCCCCGGGTAAAGGGATACCTGGAGGGGATTTTGGCCCAGGCCCGAAAGCTTGGCTATGTCAGCACCCTCTTTAACCGGATACGCTACATTCCTGAGATCAACAGCGCCAATGCCACGACTCGTCAATTTGCCGAGCGCGCTGCCATCAACAGCCCCATTCAGGGAACGGCTGCTGATTTAATCAAGATGGCCATGGTGAAAATCGCCCGGCGCCTCGAGGCCTCGCAGCTTCAGGCCCAAATGATTATGCAGGTTCATGACGAACTGATTTTCGAGGTGCCGCTTACGGAAGGGGAATACCTGGCCAGCATGGTAAAAACAGAAATGGAGGAAGTTGTCCCCCTCGCTGTTCCGCTCAAGGTGGATATTGCGATGGGGAAAAACTGGGATGAGGCGCATAGCTAAAGGCAGGCCGCAATCATTACGAAAATAAACACAGGAGGTAGATGATGTCCGCCACAGCAACCAAGGAACTATTACAGTTGGTAACCTTCAGGCTCGGAGAGGAGGAGTATGCTGTCGATATCCTCAATGTGCAGGAGGTAAATAAGATGGTCGATATAACCCATGTGCCAAACGCCGTTGGGTACCTCGAGGGGGTGATAAACCTCCGGGGCAGGGTAATCCCGGTCATTAACCTGCGCAAGAAGTTTGGCCTGGCAGCTAAAGACTCGGATGCCCAATCGAAAATCATGGTGGTTGACGTGGGTACAACCGTCGGCCTAATTGTTGATTCCGTCTCTGAAGTATTGCGAATATCTCCCGACAGGGTAGAGCCTGCTCCCCCCATGGCGACGGGCGTTGACTCAGAATACATCAAGGGAATTGGAAAGCTTGAGGATCGGATTTTAATCCTTCTTGATTTAAGAAAGCTTTTAATGAAGGACAGCAACGATCCGGATATTGCGTCTCAAGGCCTCCAGTTGATGTAAGCTGGCAACTTCGCAGGTGGATAGACTTAAGGCTGAAGTTTGAGTTGGCTTACGAAGCAGCAATCATAATTAATCAGGTGTTTTCCCTTCAGCCTAAACACCTCAATAAGCTGTCATCTTGGTCGTCAAATTTAAGCCTTTTTTGTTGGCGTTTTACGAGGAGGGAACGTGAGAAGAGAAAGCGTAAAAAAATTAGTATCTTACCTTTCTGACGAAAGGGTAGCGAAGAGGCGTTACGCGGCCGAGGCGCTCTCTAATGCCGATGAGAGGGCTCTCTATCCGCTCATTAGGGCACTGAGGGACCCCAACGCCGGAGTGCAGGATGCGGCAATGAGATCTCTGATTGCTATTGGCGGAGAAACAACCGCCTATATGGTGCTGCCTCTGCTGAGGGAAGACTCATTGCTAAGGAATACCGCCCTCATCATTCTGAAGGAAATTGGCGCCTGGGTGGTTCCGTTGCTCCGTCCGCTACTTGTGGATAAGGATGACGATGTCAGAAAATTTGCCATAGATCTTCTCATGGACATTAATCACTGCGATTACCTGGATGATTTGCTGACGGTTTTGCAGGAAGACGGGAACGCCAATGTCCGGGCTGCCGCGGCAAAGGCCCTGGGCATCTTTGCCTACGCCAAGGCGATTCCCCATTTGATCCAGGCGCTTGGCGACGACGAATGGGTTGCCTTTTCGGCCTTGGAAGCCCTTTCTTTAATGAAAATTGAGTCCACGGTCGAGCCGATCGCTGCTCTTCTGAGCAATTCATCTCCGACCCTGCGGTACACGGCGGTTGAGACTTTGGGTCAAATGGGTTTCTCATCCTCGGGGAAGTACTTGTTGCAACATCTGCCCCAAGCAGAAGGTATGGAAAAAACAGCCCTGCTCAAAAGTTTGATTCAGGTTGGGCAGATCTCTTGCCTGCCTCAAGCAGCGGAAGATCTGCTTGATATGTTCAAAAACAGTGATTGGGAAGACCGCCTGATTGCTTTGCAGGGGTTGGCTGAATTAGGACAATTGGATGCGCTTCCCGCTGTTTTGGATGCCGTGGGTTCTCTTGACCCTGCCAATCCCGATGAAATGGATATCATTTATGCAGTTAAGGAGCGCCTGAGAGGATTAAATTGTTCCGGGGCCTTGATTGAGATTTTAAATAATCCGGATGCCAAATACAAAGCCAAGACGATTGCTATTGAAATAATGGAAGAACAAGGTTGTCAGGCGGCGATTCCTCATCTGATTGCGCTTTTCAAAGGTAACTGGAGGGATGTCAAAAGAGCCAGTATTCAGACGCTCAAGGAGATCTGCGGGGAAAATTCGGAGGAGATGTTCTTGGGCGCCCTCGATGATGATGATGGCCATGTTCGAAAGTCAGCGGTTTGTGCCTTGGGAAGGATAGGAGATGAAGCTATTTTGGATGATCTGTTAAAATTGCTCGAGTATGAACCATATCAGGATGTTAGGGAAGAGATTGTCAAGGCTGTTTTGGCAATCGATCCCCAGAGGGCGCTGCATCACCTGGATGGTTTTGACTTGGCGATAAAAGAGATGCTCGGCAAGTTCAGCGAAGATTTGGATATTCTGATTTTGCTGGCTCAAGATGCGGATCTGAAGGTAAGACTTGCCGCACTGGGCAGCCTCGGCGTCATTGACGATGAAAGGGCTTATAAAACCCTGATCGAATCATTGAACAACGCTGACGCCGAGATACGTAAGACTGCCTTGATGGCGCTGGGCGAACAGGGATGCGGCATGGAAACAATTGTGCCCTTGCTTGCTGATTCCGATGTCTGGGTCAGGATCTATGCGGTAAGAGCGCTGGGACAGTCCTGCAACCCCCAGGCAATGGAACATCTTATTCCCATGCTGAAGGTCGATGACATTCCGGTTGTGCTTTCAGCAATGGATGCGCTGGAACAGCTTGTCCCTTATGGCAGCATTGACCTTGCCAACGTGCTGACACCGCTTCTGGATCACAAGGTTCCGGCTATCCAGGCCAAGGCTAAGGAAATGATCGGGAGGTTGTCGTGAAGCCGCTCCAGGATGCAACATTCAGACAACTGAGAGATTTTATCTATGAAAAAAGCGGGATATTTATATCCGACTCCAAGAAGTATCTGCTGGAAAACAGGCTACCCAAAAGGTTGCAAGAAAGAAATCTTGCCAGTTACGAAGACTATCTTTATCTTCTATTGTACGGCAATTCCAGCGATGAGCTATCCAAACTTTTTGATGTTGTGACGACAAACGAAACCTTCTTCTTCCGTGAAACACAGCAATTGGAGATTTTTACCGACCACCTGGCGCCGGCCATATTAAAAACCTCTGGCGGCACTCTCTCGGTTTGGTCTGCCGCCTGTTCCACCGGAGAAGAATTATACACCCTGTCAATGCTTTTAATCGAAAAGGGCCTTGGCAGCAAAAAAGAAATGCTGGGTTCCGATATCAGCGAAGAAGTCCTGGCGTCAGCCAGAAGGGCGGTTTACAACTCGTATTCCGTCAGAAATGTCCCGCTGCAATATCTGCGAAAGTATTTTAAACCCGCAGGACAGAATCAGGAATTGCTTCCAATTGTGAAGAATACTGTGAGGTTTGTCAATATTAACCTCCTGGATGAGAAGAGCATGCGTTCGGTTACTGGGAAGGATGTCATTTTTTGCCGAAACGTTCTTATTTACTTTGATGAGAAGGCCAAACGCAAGGCGGTATCGCTTCTTTACGATAGCCTCAAGCCGGGAGGTTATCTGATAATTGGCATGTCCGAGAGCCTGCATAGTGTTACCAGGGCATTTAAGCCGGTAATAATAAATAAAACCGTAGTTTACCAGAAGGTGTGAAGTATGAAGATATTACTTGTGGATGATTGCCGGACAACGAGGAAAATTTTGGGTCTTTATCTCAAAGCAAGCGGCTACGAAGTGGTAGCGGCGGAAAATGGCCTGGATGCAATCGAAAAACTTGCGGCCGAGGAAGTGAACCTGGTAATGACCGACCTCAACATGCCCTACATGGATGGTCTCGAGCTGGTCAAAACGCTCCGCAGCGATTCGAAATGGTCTAATATCCCGATCCTGATGGTAACCACTGAAGCTGACCCTGTTGAAAGGGATAAGGCGATGACGGCAGGGGCGAACGGCTATCTCGTTAAGCCGGTTACCGCAGAGATGGTCTCAGTCAACATCAAAGATATCCTAAAAGAAATATTCCAGAAAAGGGGGAACATATGACCGATTATAAAATGAAAATACTGGTGGTTGACGATTTCGCCACTATGAGGCGCATAGTAAAAAATATATTAAGACAAATTGGATTCGACAATGTTGAAGAGGCGGAAGATGGCGAGCAGGCTTACGCAAAGTTGAAAAGCGGTAATTTTAAGTTCGTGGTGAGCGACTGGAACATGCCGAATCTGGACGGGCTTGGGCTGCTTAAAAAGATCCGGGGCGATGCAAACTTGAAGGACCTGCCGGTTTTAATGGTTACGGCTGAAGCCGAAAAGGAGAAGGTGGTAGAAGCAATTAAAGCCGGGGTCAGCAGTTATGTCGTAAAACCCTTTACTGCCGAAGTATTGAAAGAAAAGATGGACAAGGTATTGAGCAAGATGGCGGGCTGAAGTTTTTTTATGAACAAAAAAAGGTGGTCGGGGAGGCAGTATGCCTGATGAATTTGCCGAGATAGTATCAGAATTCATAGCGGAAGCAGAGGAGTCACTAGATGCGATTGATCCTCTTTTTCTGGAGCTTGAAGTCAAGGGTGACGACAAGGGGATACTAAACGAAATATTCAGAAGCATGCACACCATCAAGGGCGCGGCCGGCTTTATGGGATTTCAGCCGATCGTTGATGTCGCCCATCGGGCGGAAAATATTTTAAAGAAGTTAAGAGATGGTGAAATAACGCTGTCCACCTCCTTGATGAATGTCATACTAAAAGCGGTGGATATGCTCCGGCTTTTGCTCAAGCATATAAAACTAAAAGACGGGGTGGTAGAGAAAATTTCGCCGCTCTTGTCAGAGCTAGATTCTGCATTGGATCAGGCCGGACTTGCCGGAGTTACGCCGGAGGCGGCGCCTGTTTTGGCAGCCCCTTCACCGTCAACGGCGGATGAGCCCATAACTGAAAACGCGTCGTTAAATATATTGACTTCTGCCACGCTTGTGGAACCAATGCCCGCTGAGAAACCAAATCAGGCGGAAAAAAACCTGCCTTCATCATCGTCCCAGGAATCCATTCAAACGCTGAGGGTTGACACTGACAAGATCGATAAGGTGATGAATCTGACCGGAGAGGTAGTCTTGGTCAGGAATCGTCTTTTGAACATCATGAACTATCTCAGTCAGACCTACCCCGATGATTCACAGATGGAGAATTTTTGCGAGACCGTATCTTTTTTGGATCTGGTTACCTCGGACATGCAACTGTCGGTCATGAGGATGAGGATGCAGCCCATCAAAAAGGTGTTCGGTAAATTCCCCCGCCTGGTTAGAGACATGGCAGGCGCTCTGGGCAAGGATGTGGACCTGAAAATCTCCGGAGAGGAAACGGAAGTTGACAAAACAGTTATCGAGCATATCGGCGATCCCCTGGTTCACATAATTAGAAACGCAATGGATCATGGAATTGAATCCAGAGAAGAAAGAAGAAGGAAAAACAAGCCCGAAAAGGGCACTATTTCGATTGATGCCCAACAGAAGGGCAACAAGATAGTTATCGTTGTCAGCGATGACGGCAAGGGAATTGATGTTGCCAGGGTAAAACAGAAGGCTTTGAGCAGGGGACTGATAACCGAGGATGAGGCGGTAAAAATAACCGATGAGGCCGCGGTGAATATGATATTTCTCCCCGGTTTTTCTACCCATGACGTGGCAACCGAGCTAAGCGGCCGCGGTGTGGGGATGGATGTGGTCAAGACCAATATTTCCAAACTCAACGGTTACGTCGAGGTGACTACAGTTAAAGACTCCGGTTCCTCCTTCATTATCAGCATACCATTGACGCTCGCCATAATTGAGACTCTGATGGTTCGTGCGGGCGGCTTCCGATACGCCATACCCTTGACGCCAGTCGAAGAGATCACCAGTATTGACGCAAGTTGCATACACGATCTGATTGGTCAGAAAATGGTCAAGATCAGGGATAAAATTTACCCCTTTTATTGTCTTGCGAGCATTCTTGGCAATGGCGGCGCCCGGAGCGACGAATTTCGCTATGCCGTTGTCGTCGCGCTGGGAAACAACCGGTTCTGCCTTGGCGTCGATGAACTTCTAGGTCAGGAGGAAGTGGTAATCAAGGCCATAGATGGGGTGAACACGGTTTCATCATGTATTCTGGGGGCGACAATTACCGGAGATGGCAAGGTAGTTCTGATTCTTGAACTAGGCAATATTTTAAAGAAAGCGTCAGCCAGGGCTAGAATCTGACGGTTGCGCAAATTATAAATAATCGCATCGATGGAGGATTTTTTATGAAACAACACATAGGCTTTCACTTAAATAAGAGCGAATATACTATTCCCATCCTGGAAGTTCAGGAGATCATTAAATTGCCGGCAATAACGAAGATGCCGCAAGCCCCACATTATGTAGAAGGCGTGACGAATTTGCGGGGTCGCATCGTGCCTATCCTTGACCTCAAAAGCCTCATCAACGTAGCAGGCAACGGCAGCAAATCCGATAAGGTCATCGTAGTGGCCAGTGGGAAGAATGTCTTTGGGATTCTCATTGACGACATAACGGGCGTGGTAAACATCGACGAGGCGGCGATCGAGCCTTGCAGTGATTTTTTCGGAGGCAATATCGATCAGATAGAAGGGGTGGCAAGGCTTTCCGACCGGTTGGTGGTTTTACTAAATACCCATAAAATCATCCCCGGCGATTATTCTGATGCGTTTGATGCCTACGAAAACATAGAAGAAATAGAAGGCGGCAGCAAAGTTGAGGTCACCAAAACGGTCCAGACAATGGCGGGCGAGATGAAGCTCAAAGAGGTTCTCGACGCTAAAGAATTCTTTGAGAAGAGCGGCATTCCAACCGAGGACCAGAAATATTTGATACTTGACGATATTGTAAAATTTATGGAGGCCATCACCAGGCAGGATTTAGACGAGGCGGAGGGTGCCGTCCAGCTTATCCTCGAGCGGGGCCAAAACAATCTCTTCAAGGAGGTGGGCAAGGTTACCAGAAAGCTTCACGATTCGATCTTGAGCTTCAAGGAATCACTGGATCCCAGGCTCCGGGAGATTACGGAAAATGAAATGCCAGGCGTGGTGGAGAGGCTCAATTTTGTCATCGATAAAACCAAAGAGGCGGCCGACAAAACCATGGGTATTGCGGAAAAATATCTGTTGGGCATGGATGATTTATCCTCTCACATCAGAAAGCTTGATGGGCCAAAGGAAGACATCGACTATATCAAGGGTTTCAGGGATTCACTGGAAGACGACATGATAAAGATCATCACAGCCCAGTCCTTTCAGGATCTTACCGGCCAGACAATAAAGAAGGTGATAACTCTGGTAAGCGAGATTGAAGAAGAACTGGTTCGCGTAATAAAAACTTTCGGGATCAAGGTGGAGAGGGGCAAAGAAGGCCACTTGGTTGAGGATAAGGTGTCGCAATCAGAGGTGGATGATCTGTTGAAGACGCTCGGGTTTTGATTATGTGGCTAAGGTGTTCAGCCTTCAGCCTTCAGCCTAAACACCTTACTAATTACAATTTTAGAATAAAACAGAGGTCTTATGGTCAAGGTTCTCATTGTCGATGACTCGGCGTTCATGAGAAATGCCCTGTCGAGCATGCTTTCGTCAGATCCGGAAATAAAAATAGTCGGCACGGCCCGGGATGGTATGGAGGCCCTGGAAAAGATCGCCCTCCTCAAGCCCGACATTGTGACGATGGATGTCGAGATGCCCCGGATGGACGGTCTTACCGCACTCAAGCATATTATGGAGAAGAACCCGGTGCCAGTCATTATGGTAAGCTCCCTGACTTCAGATGGAGCAGAGGCAACCCTCCATGCTTTGGAATTGGGCGCGGTGGATTTTATTCCCAAAAACCTCTCCGATCTCTCTGTGAATATAGTTAAAATAAAGGAAATGCTGATCGATAAGATAAAACAGATCGGCAAAAGGGACCGCCAGCGGCTGCTGTTTAGAAGGAAACCGCTGCCCAAAGATGAACAGCCGAAATACGTTGTGCCGATAAGAACCGGCGACAGAAGAATTGGCATTGTAGCTATCGGCACCTCCACCGGTGGGCCAGGCGCTCTGCAGCAAATCATTCCCTTGCTTCCGAAGGATTTTCCGACTCCGATACTCATCGCCCAGCATATGCCGGCCAATTTTACCAAGGCTTTTGCCGACAGGCTAAACCAGTTAAGCAGGATCACCGTGAAGGAAGCGGAAGAGGGTGAGAGTCTCAAACCGGGAGTGGCGCTGGTTGCGCCGGGCCGGGGGCACATGCGGATCAGAAGGGCGGGCGGGATCGATGCTAAAGTCACCATTTCTGAATTTAAGGACGACTTTATTTACCGGCCTTCCGTCGATGCGCTGGCGACCTCGGTGTCGGAACTGTTTCCTGGCCGGGCGCTGGGTGTGATCCTAACGGGGATGGGAAATGACGGCCTAAAGGGATTTGCAGCCATCAAAAAAACCGGGGGTAAGATTTACGCCCAAGACGAGGGATCCTGTATCGTCTATGGCATGCCGAAAGCGGTGATTGAGGCGGGTTTGGCGGATAAGGTTCTATCGCTCGACGAGATGGCCGGCGAAATAACCAACTCGGTATAGCCACGGCCTGGACAACCTTTGAGCATCAACTCCAGTTTTGATGAGGCGGTAAAAACACCCCGTAGCTGTTATTTCCCCCGAATTCTCTACGCTCAAAAATATCCATTATCCTTTTTTTCGTGATGTGTTAAATACACTGCGGACGCAGGTAAAATTGAGACATCAATATCTGCTTCCGATGATATGATAAATGACCAGTCAGGAAGGTGTTATGGATATAAAATCATTGCTTTCACGGCGTAGCCGGGGTTTGGCGCCCTCGCCGATCAGGAAGCTTGTTCCCCTGATGCGGCTGCCCGGCATGATTTCCTTTGGCGGCGGCTATCCCCATCAGCGGACCTTTGCCTTTTCATCGCTTACGGCAAAATTCAAAAGTGAGCACGAGTTTATAGTTTCCGGCCCGGATCTGGACCTGGCCTGCCAGTACGGCCCAACGGACGGCCTGGCGGATTTGAAAAATCTCATCTCACTATGGCATGAACATAAAGATAATGTAACTCTGGACAACAGCAACATCGTGATCCTCAATGGTTCCCAGGAGGGTCTGCATATCATGGCCTACCTTTTCCTTGACGAGGAAGACTGGGTAGCGCTGTCCGAACCGGCCTATCCGGGAGCCATCGGAGCTTTCCGGGCCTTTACCCAAAATTTCCTGCCGATTGAGCTCGATGAGGAAGGGATGGTCACCAAAAAACTGGAGGAAACGCTTGCTGCCCGCCAAAGTGCGGGACTGCCCCTGCCCAAGTTCATCTACGATGTCCCCAACGGCCACAATCCGGCGGGCGTTACCCTTTCGCTTGTGCGTCGCCGCCATTTGCTGGAGATCGCCTCCCGCTACCAAATCCTGATTCTGGAGGATGACCCCTATCAGTTGCTGCAGTTCGACGATCAGCCACCCCTGCCCAGCCTCCAGGTGCTGGATCGGGAAAATCTGGTGGTCCGCCTGGACAGCTTCTCCAAGATCTTTGCCCCGGGCCTGCGTCTGGGTTATGTTTCCGGTGCACCGGAGATCATGCAGTCCGTCCAGCTCTACAAACAAGGGGCCAACCTACACACCAGCGCCATGTCCCAGATGCTGCTTACGGGATTCATGAAGACCCACACCCCGGAGGAATTCAGGGCGAGCATCCGGGAAAATTGCTTTTTTTATCAACAGAACCGGGATACCTTCGTCCAGGCGGCTAAAAAACACCTCCCGTCGTGGGTCAGCTTCCGGGTTCCCTCAGCCGGCCTTTTCGTCTGGTTTGCCCTGCCGGCCGAGTTTGACTGCGCTAAAATAGTTGAGGAATACGGAAAAGAGCTGGGGATTCTAATGGTGCCCGGACCTGCCTTCTCCACCCGCGGGGGACTGCGTAATTGTCTGCGGGCGAGCTTCAGCATGGTGACGCCCGCCGAAATTGAGGAGGGGATGATCCGCTTTGCCAAAATGCTCGCCCGTGGGGGCTAAAAATGGTACTTTTTGATTGCGTTTTTTTCGCTAGAGAATGGAAAAGGAGAATTAAAAATGAAGATATCTATCGGTCGGAAAATAGGATTGGCGGTTTTGCTGTTGGTAGTAACTACGGGATGCGCCACCTACGAAAGAAAGGTAGTCCCCTTCAAGATGCCGGCAGCCTACCCCAACGTAACCGAGGTTTCCGGAGTGCTTATCGCCGCCCATCCAATCCACGACCCGCAAGCAGCAAAGGAGGCTTTCGGCTTTGACATCATCGATGCCGGCATCCTGCCAATCCAGCTGGCCTTCGACAACAAGGGACGGAGCTCCCTTGCGGTGGTCCCCAATCAGACCTTCCTGGTAGATGTAGAAAACAACCTCTGGCCGATTATCGACTCCTCTTTGGCCTACGACCGGGTCAGCAAAAAAACCCAGTTGGGAAGAGTTGCCCCGGAGGCCTTGAAATCAGGTGCCCTGACCGGCGCCGCCGGAGCCATAATTGGCGCCGCCATTGGCATCGTATCCGGTCAGGCGGTGGCCGATGCCGCCGTCAAGGGAGCGGCCGTTGGGGCGGCAATTGGCGCCACCACCGGAGGCGCAAGGGGACTTGACGATCGGAGCGTCGGAGCAAACATCCGAGAAGACCTGAAAAATCGTTCCCTCCAAAATCGCCCCATAAAACCTGGCGATATCGCCTTTGGTTTCATTTTCTTCCCTTCGGAAGCGAAAAAACCGAAAGAACTTAGGCTGCGGCTTAGGGATGAAGCATCCGGCCAGACATTTAACCTGGTACTTGCGCTCTAATTTTCGGGCCTTGAGTCAGGTTCAACGAAGAAAAAAACGGTTATGTCTTATTCCAGGAAGCAATCAGGAAGGCGCCGGTATCGGCATTCAGCCGTTTACCTTCTTCTTCGATAATGGCAACTTGCGCTGGATCATCCTGCTTGGAGAAGTGAATCGCCGTTGCAAATTTCCCGTCAACGTTGGCGCAGGCCAGCATTTCCGAAGGTGACCGGAAATAAACCCGCTCGAAGATGGGATGGCCTTTGGTTTTTGCCTCGCTTGCGCGGCGGGTGGCCCAAGGGCTTAAACTGTTCAAGGTGGCGACGACAATCAGTCCCCCCGGCCGGGTGACGCGAAACAGCTCGGCCACCGCCGCCGCTGCATCGGCGATAAATTCAACGGCGGTAATCGACAGGGTCTTGTCGAATACCGATTCCCGAAAAGGCAGCCGCATCATGTCCCCTTGGAGGCAGGAGAAGGGCATCATTCGGGCTTTATCGAGGGAACGTTGCAGCATATTCAAAGAAATATCCAGCCCAACCACTGAAGCGCCGGCGGCCAGAACGTCCCTGGTGAAAACGCCCGTTCCGCATCCCGCGTCAAGGATAAGCTCTCCTTGGGCCGGCTTTAGAAAATCAAGCATCAGTTGAGCCTCGTAATGCTTGATTTTTTTTCCCAACGGGGTTTCGAACCAGCGGTCGTAGCGTTCGGGCCAATCGTCAAAAACGCGGGTGCTGGTCATATCCCTATTCCTTCTCCTCTTCTCTAGCCGGCCAGCCCGCAGGTGGTACATTTACCAGCGACAACAATGCCGATGCAGTTTCCGTCACTGCACAGGATGCGATTGTCCCAGTCCGGATCGGAATCATCGGCGACCGGTGTCTCCGCGCTAAGCAGGTAAAAACCGCAGTAAAGGCAGTATCTGCTTTCCTCAGGAATTGATTTTTCGCATTTGGCGCACTTCATTTACTAACTCCTTTTGAGATTATCCTGGTATTTTATGACGACCGCAACAAAAGATAACGATTAAAATCATCAGGCGAGTTCATGTTGAAGAACATCCGTCCTTGTCGGTCGAAAGATGAGATTACTTCTGCCGGAATCGTAAGCGGTTTGACCAGCTGATAGAGGTCGATTATCTTTAGTTTATCATTGTCTAGCATCCTGGCCATCGGAGGCAGGGTTTTCCTGCTGTAAAGTGCGTGCAGTGGCTGGAGTCCGTCCAATGGTCTCGGCACCACAATCTGGTGGGGGCCGATACAATCAATCATATACTCGATGAATTTTCGGTTCAGAAAGGGCATATCGCAAGGAACGACGAAGGCGTAATCATAGGAAGCATGGAAAAGTCCGGTATAAAGACCACCTAAAGACCCCTTGTCTTTGTAGATGTCGGTCACGATTGCCGTAGGCAAATGGAGGTACAGCAATGGCTCGTTGGCAACGACAATCACCTCAGCGAAAACCTCCTGGAGGGTTTCTACAATCTGGTCAATCAGGGGCCGGCCTTCCAGTTCGAGAAAGGCCTTGTTGACCCCCATACGGGAACTCTTGCCGCCGGCCAATACTACCGCGGAAACATCTGGTTTCAGTCCCATCAAGGTATTGTCCCTTCGCAGGGAACGGAAGTCTGACATTTGCCGCAGGCGCTTCCGGAATAGCCATGCTTCATCCGGACTGCCGCAAGCGGATCATCAATGAAAATATACTGATGGCACTTTTTCTTGTCCTTGCCATCGGTAGAAATGGCCCCTGCGGGACAGCGCTCCATGCAGACCCCGCAGGAACCATCAACCAAAAATGGGCAATACTCGAAAAAAGAACGGTACCGCCGCAGGGAGGGGGCAAATTTCCAATTGGTGACAATGCTCCCAAAACGGCCCGCCATGCCCCGGCTTGTGATCAAGCCGCGGTTTAGGCTGAAGGTCCCCAATCCGGCGATATAGGCGACATGTCTCTCCGACCAGTTGCTGCGAAAAAGCTGGTAGTCCACCATCCAGTCCTTTTCGCTGGCTGGGGCGATTGCCCGGCCGCCGGAAGCAGTCAACTCCGCGACCAGAAATGTCCGGAGCTTATTATTCAGCGCCTCTCCCTGATAGCGTCCCTTTAGCCATTCTTCGGAAGCAAGGCCCTGGCCGTAGTTCGATAACCGTAATCTTTCGGAAAAGGGCAGGAAGTAAGAAATTGCCGTCCCGGCATCGGCAAGCCACTCCTGGGGCGACCGATGGATAGCGCCCACGATGGTCTCTTTCTTGAGCTCTTCGAAAAGAGGGTCGCCGGCTTGGGCAAATCCCACCAATGGCTCGTCGTAGATGTGAATTCCTGGGCCAATCAGGTTGAGATCATCTTCCCGGATAAAGGCGACTATTTTTTCAACAAGTTTTTCCTTAAGGATGTTCATACTTCACCTGGCTATAGTTGCTGAAGATTCACCCTGGTCCAACCGCTTAAGTCGTCGGAAAATCCGGGAGATATACTCACCGGGATCGCAACTGGTGTCAACTCGCAGATGGCTGTCAGGGGTTAATTCGTCAATTTCCTCGAACTCACGCGTCTGGGCGGCAAAAAGCTCCCAGCGTCCATCGGACGGCTCCTGCGTATCTCGTGATCTGCGCTCCAACCTCTCGCGTATGGTGTCTTCGGAACTGACGCACTCAATCACCAGAAAATCGGCCTCCATCTTTCCGGCCAGGTCCCTCGCCCGGCGGCGATAGTCCTTTTTTTTGAAGGAAGCGTCGATGATGACCGATTTCCCCTCCTGCAAGCAACCGCCGGCCTGACGGAACAATTCACGATAGGTGTTTTCGGTTGCCGAGTTGGTATATATTCCCTGGCCGTAGGGATCCGGCCTTCTTGTTGTCCGATCCAGATCAAACATTTCCTTACGCAGCGTATCCGATTGAAGTGCCGGCGCCCCCAGGCGCGCTGCCAACGTTCGGGCCAGCACGCTTTTTCCCGTTCCCATAAGCCCGGACATGACAATAAGAAGCGGCTTAAGAGGCCGGGCGGCGTAATTGAAGGCCAGGTCAAAATACTTGCGGGCGGTGGTTTTGGCCGCTTCCCGTTCCGCACGTCCAATAGCCGGGTCGTCAAGTTTGAAGCTGACCACCTTGCCCCGGACGTAGGCATAGTATGCCTTGTAAAAGTTGAGCAGGGTTATGATTTGCTGATCGCCGGAATAATTGCAGTAGGAGCGCACAAAGCGCTCCGCCAGCTCCGGATAGCCGTTAAAATCAAGATCCATCGCCAGGAATGCCACCTCCGCCGCCACATCGGTGTTGCGAAACCGCTCGTTGAATTCAATGCAGTCGAAGATGGTTATCTCAGGCAACAGGCAGATATGTTCCAGGTGTAGATCGCCGTGACATTCCCTGATTCGCTGCTGCCGGACCCTTTCTGTGAAAAGTTCTTCGTTTTTAGTCATGAAGGCCCGGCAATAGTCCCGGATGAATTCAAACTGGCAGCGGGGAATCGTAACATCAATGTAGGCTTCTGTTTGCTGGAAATTTTCCTCGTGGTTCTGTCGCACCGTAGCCAGGCAGCCCGTCTGATCGATTTCACCGCCCGTCGCCGCCTTTTGATGAAAAGCAACAATTTTTTCCGCCAGCCGATCCATTACTTCCGGATCAAGCCCCCCTTTCAAGAGGACCTTGAGCATCCCCTGGGCGGGCAGCCTCCTCATTTTCAAGGCGTATTCCACCGTCTCTCCCTTGCCGGCGAGGGAAAGGAGACCCTGTTCATCTTCGTTGATTGTAAGCACTTCCAGGTATGTATCCGGGGCCAGCCGCCTGTTTAAGCGCAATTCCTCCTGGCAATAGCACTTCCTTTGGTCCAGGGAGGTAAAGTCAAGGAAACCGAAATTGACGGCCTTCTTGACTTTATAAACATAATCTCCTGCCAGGAAAATAAAGGAAATATGGGTTTGGATCATCTCCACCTGGGCCGGCGCATGGGGATAGAACGACGGATCAAGCAAAGCAGTGGTTAATTGGGGGTGGGTCATAGTTGTAAACCTTGGCGCTCATGTAAAAAAATATTGCCGGGGCGGCTACGCAGTTGTCCCTATTATCCGATAGCCACGGAAAACATTTTAAGGAGTTTCTCCGGAGAGATCGGTTTCGACAGAAAAAAATCAGCGCCTGCGCCCAGTCCAATGGCCCGGTCTTCCTCCTGGCTTTTGGCCGTAAGGAATATAATGGGAATGTAATTGAGCTGTTCCTGCTCGCGGATCCGTCGGCAGAGCTCAATCCCGTCCATCCGGGGCATGATTACATCCAGAACCAAGAGGTCAAACCTTTCGTTCTTGAGCCTCTCTAAAGCATCAAAGCCGTTGGATGAGGTATGGACTTCGTAGCTCTCCCGTTTCAGGAGTTCTTTGAGCGCCACCAGTATCATTTCATCGTCATCAACTATAAGTATTTTTTTAGTCATCTATTCCCCTCTGGTCCCCGCTGGCAACAGGAATATAAATTGAGACTTCCGTACCCGCACCCGACGTACTATTGATTTCGATCCTGCCTTTATGAGCTTCCATTATGCTGAAACAAAGCGACAACCCCAACCCGGTTCCCTTGGCCACGGGTTTTGTGGTGAAGAAAGGTTCCATCACCTTATCCAGATTAGCCCGCGGAATGCCAATACCGTTGTCTTTGACTGAAGCAACCACAAAAATGTCATCGTCTTCATACAGGCAAGAAGATGTAATTGTCAACTCCCTTGGTGTTGATACCTCATCCATCGCATCGCGGGCATTGGAAATTAGATTCAGAAACACCTGTTCCAACTGATTGGGATCCCCCAGTATTTTGGGCAACCCTTCTGGAAGATTCTTATGGATGGAAATGTTGTGATTGAGTAGCTGCTGGCTGGTAATCAAAAGAGCGTTTTCAATGGGATAATTGATATCTGTCAACTTCATGTGGATATCGGTCTGCCGGGAAAATTCCCGCAAGTGGTTTACGATCTTCTCTATGCGGTCATTGCATTTTCTAACAATCTCCAGGCGTTCCCGGTTGGGACAGCCTTCATGCAGATTGTTTAATATCACATGCAGCAGGGTTTGTGACGCCATGAGCGGGTTGTTGAGCTCATGGGCAACGCCGGCCACCAGCTCTCCCAGTGCCCTCATTTTGGACGCTTCCACCAGGTAGGCTTGCGTCTCCTTGAGCTTCAACTCCAGACGCTTTTGTTCCGTGACATTTTTGAATATACCCGCCGTACCGATCAATTCCCCCTCTTCGTTTTGCAGCAGATACGCCGAGGTCAATATGTGCAGGTGCAGCCCGCTCTTGCTGGTTATCTGCATATTGTAGTTTTCCACCCGACAGTGGGCCCTAAGAGCGGTCATGATCTGCCTCGCCTCATCAATGCCTCTGGTATATACGGAAGAGATGTGTGCGCCCAGCAACTCTTCTTTCGGGTATTCCAGCATCCAGGCGATGGCCCGGTTGAGGTAGGTTATCTTTCCCTTCAGATCGGTGGTAACTATGCCATCAACGGAGCTTTCCATGATGTTTTCCAGGAAATCCTTGGTTTCCCGGAGCTGTTTTTCCAGTGCTTCCCGCTGCCTGGTCAGAAGCCGCTTCTGGGTTATATCGCGCACGATATCCACGAAACCAATGGTTTTCCCCGCCTTATCCCTGATTGCGGTCACAGTGGAGTGGGCGGGGAAGAGCTCGCCGCCCTTGCGGAGACGATCCATTTCCACGTCACAAAGACCCTCGGCCATGACGCGGCGGATAATGCCCGCTTGAACATCCCTGCTCTGGTCGCAGGGCAGCAGGGTTACACTGATGTTATGCTTACCTATCACCTCCCCTTTTTCCCAGCCGAAGATGTTTTCGGCTCCCCGATTGAACTCGGCAATCATGCCACGATTATCAACCGCGATGATTGCATATTCCGTAATGCTGTCGAGAACGCTTTCCAAAAATGGTGATAGATTGTGATAACGGGCTGGGGTTTCTTCCACCCTCCGGCTATCCCTGTCGGTCATCTGTTCCCAATTAGACTTGTCAATCATCGTCATAATGGACCTCATATAGCTTAGGAAGCGCTTTTGATCCCCCAGAAGGATTGCAACTTAAATTATTTCTCAGGCCATGTCAAACAATGCGTCAAAATGATATCAGCGGAGGGTCTACGACAAATTTATGGGTAGAGCGGCTTTTGCTCTTCCCGAAAATGGGTCGGGGGAGATTTGACGAACCAAAAATAACCTCCTGCTTTTATTATAAATCCCCCCTGCCCCCCTTTGGGAAAGGGGGGGTGTGGGCCCCCCTTTGGGAAAGGGGGGATAAGTCTCGGCAAGATTACGATACACACATTTTTGTCGCAGACCCATCAGTGGAAAGTTGGTTGATTTTAGCAGGGCATATCTGCTAGCCTGAGACAGGTTATATTTATTACCCTCCAGGGGTTTTATGAGAAGCGCGTTAATATACAGCAATGAAATGGGACGGTTCGATTTTGGTTATGGCCATCCCTTCAAACCGGAACGGGGGATCATGACCTATGAACTCTGCAGTCGCTACGGCTTGTTAGGTCATCCCTGGATGCAGCTGCTCAAGCCCGGACCGGCGGGGGAAGAATTGCTGACTAATTTTCACACGAAAGATTACCTGAAGGCTTTAACTTTGGCTAGCCAGGGGAAGGCCAGCCTGGAAATGCTGGGATATGGCCTGGGAACTGAGGATAACCCGATTATTACAGGTATTTATGAATGGGCCGCAACTACGGTCGGAGGCACTGTTTGGGGGATGCAGGAAATCCTGAAGGGTGACTTGGACTATGCCTTCAACTTATTTGGCGGCTTTCATCACGGCGCTGCCGACCATGCGGAGGGTTTCTGCTATTTAAATGACATCGTCATCGCCATCCGGGAGGCGCTGAGGCAAGACGATGGGCTGCGGATCGCTTATGTGGATTGCGATGCCCATCATGGCAACGGGGTTCAGGATGCCTTTTACGATGACCCCCGGGTGATGGTGATATCGCTGCATGAAACCGGCCGGGAAATTTATCCCTGGTCGGGAATGGAAACGGAAACAGGGCAGGGCGAGGGGATAGGTTATAACGTCAATATCCCGCTGGAGCCGGGAACGGACGACGACGTTTACGGTTTTGCTTTTGACTTCCTGGTCGTGCCCCTTCTTAAATCTTTCCGTCCCCAGGTTCTGGTGGCCCAGATAGGGGCGGATACGCTGATCTCTGACCCGCTGACCCATCTGAAGCTGACCAACAACGGCTATCGGCAAAACGTAGAGAAGCTCAGGACACTTTGCCCGCGCATTCTGGCTTTGGGCGGCGGTGGTTACGATCTGTTCCGGACGGCGCGGGCCTGGACCCTGGCCTGGGCTGCTTTAAACCAGCTAAACCCGGAAGATGAGCTGGCCGGCCTGGTAGGGGGTATGATGTACGGCCCCGAAATTGAAATGGGAAGTCTCTACGACCATCCTTGGCTGACGGAAGGAGAGCCAAAGGCTAAAGCGCAACGGGAGGCCCAGCGGGTTGTTTCATTCTTACAGCAAAATGTTTTCCCCCTACACGGCCTGTAATTGAATTCTCCCCGAAAAAGAAAAGAAGGCTGAAGGAACATCCCTCAGCCTTCTTTCTACGCTATTACCTTTCGGCAATCAGACGATCCACCACCGATGGATCCGCCAGCGTCGAAGTATCACCCAGCTGATCGAACTGGCCCTCGGCGATCTTCCTCAGTATGCGGCGCATGATCTTGCCGCTGCGCGTCTTGGGAAGACCTTCGGCGAAATGGATCTTATCCGGTACGGCAATCGGTCCAATCTCCTTTCTTACATGAAGCAGAAGATTTTTCCTCAGCTCCTCGGTCTGCTCGTATCCCTCCTTCAGGGTAACGAAGGCATAGATTCCCTGACCCTTGATCTCGTGGGGGAACCCGACCACCGCAGCCTCGGCCACCGTGGGGTGGGCCACCAGGGCGCTTTCCACTTCCGCAGTTCCCAGCCGATGACCGGAAACGTTGATGACGTCGTCCACCCGTCCCATCAGCCAGAAGAAACCATCCTCGTCCTTTCGGGCGCCATCGCCGGTAAAGTAAAGACCCGGATACTGGATAAAGTACTGCTGCTTGAATCTGTCGGGATCGCCAAAGACGGTCCGCATGAAACTGGGCCAGGGTCTCTTGATGCACAGGTAGCCGCCCTCATTAATATCCGCCTCGGTTCCATCCTGCCGCACCACGACCGGCTGCACCCCAAAATAAGGCACCGTTGCGCAACCCGGCTTCATCGGAATAGCTCCAGGCAGAGAAGTGATGAGCACCCCTCCCGTTTCCGTCTGCCACCAGGTGTCGGCAATGGGGCAGCGCTCTTTTCCTATTACCTGGTAGTACCAAAGCCACGCTTCGGGATTGATGGGCTCTCCGACCGAACCCAGCACTCTCAGGCTGCTCAAATCCCTTTTGTTGGGCCAGGCATCGCCGGTTTTCATCATCGCCCTGATGGCGGTGGGGGCCGTGTAGAAGCTGTTAACCTGATACTTTTCCACTATCTGCCAGAAACGATCCGGCTCGGGATAGTTGGGAACCCCTTCGAACATAAGCGAGGTCGCGCCGGAAGACAGGGGGCCATACACGATGTAACTGTGGCCGGTGACCCAGCCAATATCCGCGGTGCACCAGTAGAGGTCTTCATCTCGATAGTCAAAAATATCCTGGAAGGTCATGGTGGTATAAAGCAGGTAGCCGGCGGTGGTATGGAGCACCCCCTTGGGTTTGCCGGTGCTGCCGCTGGTATAGAGGATAAAGAGGGGATCCTCGGCATCCATCTTCTCGGCTTCACAAATGGGCGATGCTTTAGCCATCAGTTCATGCCACAGCTGATCTCTGCCCTCCTTCATATCCACCGCTTTATCAATACGGTTCACCACCACACAATTTTTGACGAAACCGCAGGCATCCATCGCCGTATCGGCATTTAACTTGGTTGGCAGGACTTTTCCCGAACGGTAACTGTAGTTGGCGGTAATGACGGTTTCCGATTTACAGTCTTGAATCCTGTCCCGGAGGGCGTCGGCGCTGAAACCGCCAAAGACGACGCTGTGGATAGCGCCGATCCGGGTGCAGGCCAGAAGGGCAATGGCCAGCTCCGGTATCATGGGCAGGTAGAGGGTTACCCGGTCACCCTTCTTGACCCCCAGCCCCTTGAGAACATTGGCAAACTTGCATACTTCGTGGTGTAGCTGCTGATAGGTATAGGTTTTAGATTCTTCCATTGGCTCGCCCTGCCAGACAATAGCCGCCTTATTCTTTCTCCATCCGCTGAGGTGCCGGTCGAGGCAGTTATATGAGGCGTTTAATTTGCCGCCCCGAAAATAGGAAATATTGATCTGATCTTTGAAACTCCACTCTTCAACTGGCCCCGGCCACTTTTCAAACCAGTGGAGGTATCGCTCGGCCATCTCACCCCAGAATCCGTGAGGATCTTCTACGGAGCGCCGATAGCTTTCCTGGTATTCTTTAATGGTTTTATAACGAGCCTTACTGCTAAACTCTGCCGCGGGATAAAATATCCTCTTTTCCGTAGAGAGCGACTCTACCTGATTTCCTTTCTTTTCTTCCATTTTGTCCCCCTGTTAAGTAATTTGAAATTTTTTAGCAAACAATGCTACTGTACCTTTTATCACAGTTGCTTCAAAAAGCAATCCTTTCTTTCGTCCCGGGTGTCCGACAAAAATGTGGGTATACTGTTCCTGCAGAGACCTATCCCCCCTTTCCCAAAGGGAGGCAGGGGGGATTTGGAGTGATTGCTCCGCAGCAGTGTCAAAAAAACTCCCTCATCTCGTGGTCGGGCCTGTTTTTCATCCCCTCATTTTCCCGTGTCCAGTTAAACTTATGGGTAAAACTCAGTTTGCTAAAGAGGGGAGAAAAACGGCTCTACCCATAAATTTGTCGACGACCCTTTCTTCCCCCAATGGCATATTATCCGCTTGTGAAGAACCAACCCAATGTTGTAAAGAGCGTTTATGGAACTCATGGTAAACAAAACCCTGCTGCAACTGGTTAAAGGAGACATCACCAGGGAAAAGACCGAGGCGATAGTTAATGCCGCCAATTCAGCACTGGCTGGCGGCGCCGGAGTGGACGGCGCAATTCATGCCGCCGGGGGGCCGGAGATAATGCAGCAGTGTCGGCGCATCGGGGGCTGTCCGGTCGGTCAGGCTGTAATAACGACCGGTGGCAACCTCGACGCCCGGTATGTAATCCACACGGTTGGTCCCATTTACCGTGGGGGCGGGGAAAACGAGGCTCTTCTCTTGGCTGGCGCCTACCGGGAAAGCCTGAAACTGGCGGCAGCCCGGGGGATCAAAAGCATCTCCTTTCCGGCAATCAGCGCCGGTGTTTACGGCTACCCCAAGGATGAAGCAGCCAGGATTGCGCTGAGGGCCATCATGGATTACCTGAGGGCGGACAGTAGCCTTACCCTGGTGCGGCTGGTTCTTTTTAGTGACGAAGTTCTATCTGTCTTTACCGCGGCTTTAAGGGAACTCTCAGGCCAGACCCCGGCATAAGTGTCTCATAAAGTAATCGGTTTGCATATGGCGCCAAGAAAAAAAAACCTGCAACTGGAGCCTTTGGCCAATATCCTCGCTGCTGCCCTGAAAAAAAGGAAGATCACCCTGGACCGGCAGCAATCCGGCTTAAACGGCGCCTGGAAGCAGGCGGTAGGCCCACAGATCGCCGCCCAGGCCAAAGCGGAATCGCTTAAAAATCAAATCCTGCTGGTTAAGGTCAATTCTTCCGTCTGGCTGCAGCAACTGCATTTCCTCAAGCCGGATATTCTGGGTAAATTGCGCCCGCTCTTCTCGGAGTCCGATCTCAAAGACATCCGACTATCCCTCGCCACGGCTCCTGCCCCTGGCGGCGAGCGGGACAGAAATCAGAAACTATCCCTGGATCATCGTTATCTCAAAGACCGGGATAAAAAAATGATCGAAGAATGCCGGATAGGTCTCAAGGATTCGGAATTGGGAGAAATAATCGGCCGCGTCATGACTAAGGAAATTCTACGCCGCCGGGTCATCGACGCCCAGCGGAGGGCTAAAGCATAAGGTTAAAAATGCTTGTTTAGTCGTGCGACTTACTGTGCCTGAACAATCAGGTACTTCTTCTTGCCTTTCCTAAGCCTGATCCGGCCATTTTCGTCCGCGTCTTTCAGGCCGACCAGTTCATCGCCTGAGGCAATCGGCCTTTCCCCCACATAACCGCCTCCCTGGGACAGGAGCCTCCGAGCCTCGCCTTTGGAGGAAGAGAGCCCGCCTACAAAGAATAATTCGCAGGCTGCTATTCCCCGCTCCAGCTCTTCCCGGGATTTAACCAAAACCGGCAAGGCCGCAATATCGCCGGCGGCAGCAGATCGGGGTATGGCGCTCGTTGGAAAAAAATGGGCCGGCAGCGCCCGGCTGCCGAAGGCTGCGGCTGAGGCGCGCCAGGCAGCCTGGGCAGCCTCCTCGCCGTGGGTGATCCGGGTGGCTTCGTAGGCCAGTATCGTCTTGGCCAGGTTCAGTTCCTGATCGCGCAGGTTCCGTATTTGTCTTACCTCACTCATCGGCAGGAAGGTAAAGAGGGCAAGAAATCGCTCCACATCGGCATCGTCCGTGTTTACCCAGTACTGGTAGTACTCGTAGGGCGAAGTGAGGGAGGAATCGAGCCAAACGGCGCCCCTTTCGGTTTTGCCCATCTTGTGACCCGAAGCGGTGGTCAGGAGGGGGAAGGTAAGGCAGTGGGCCATAACTGCCTCTTCTCGCCTGATGAGGTCTACCCCCGCCACCATGTTTCCCCACTGGTCGTTGCCTCCCAGTTGGAGCAGGCAGCCTTCGGTTCGGTACAGGTGGAGGAAATCGTAGGCCTGCAGGAGCATATAATTGAATTCGATAAAATTGAGGCCCTTCTCCAGACGATTGCGATAGCTTTCAGCGGCCAGCATCTTGTTTACGCTGAAGTGGCGGCCAATATCCCGAAGAAACTCAATGTAGTTGAGTTTGGTCAGCCAATCGGCGTTATTAATAAGCATTGCCCGGCCGGTGGTAAAATCCAGATATCGGGAAAACTGAACCTTCATTGCTGCAGCATTAGATTCGATCTGTTGGCGGGTAAGCACCTGGCGCATCTCGGTCTTGCCGCTGGGGTCGCCGATCAGTCCGGTGCCGCCGCCCACCAATGCGATGGCGCGATGGCCGCTGCGATAGATATGAGCCAGCCCCATTATTGGAATTAGATGGCCCACATGGAGGCTCGCCGCCGTGGGGTCGAAGCCGATGTAACAGGTAACCGGACCGCAGGAAAAAAGTTCACGCACCCGGATCTCGTCGGTGACCTGTTCGACAAAACCCCTGTCCTGCAGGGTGGCAAATAGATCTTCCACTGTAAAATCTCCTTTAGCTTAAATCTGACGACACGGTAAAAAGTCCGGATCCGGCGTTGCGCTGCATCCCTCGTCACTGCGGCGTACCTCTAAGTACGCCTCATTCCTTGTGATTTGCGCGCCTTGCCTGCGAACTTTTTACCGCGCCGTCCCAAAATTAAACCTTTACCGACTTTTTACCGCTTCATCAAATCTGGCTATACTTAAGCGGGATGTTCAAGCGCGCAATCGAACGGCTTTTCCCGGTTTGCCCGTCAATGTCCAAGACCACCCCCTGGAGGCGGACGTTTTCCCGGGCCACTTCGAAGCGATTGGGGATTTGACGGAGGAACCGTTCGATGATCAGTTCCCGCTTAATGCCGATTACCGAATCGTGGGGGCCCGTCATGCCGGCATCGCTGATGTAAGCGGTCCCGCCGGCCATAATTTCCTCATCGGCGGTCGGGACATGGGTGTGAGTGCCCAAAACGGCGCTTACCCGTCCGGCCAAGAAGTAGCCCAAAGCCTTCTTTTCCGAGGTAGCTTCAGCGTGGATGTCCACGATAATTAGCGGGGTCCTGTCTCTAAGGCGGGCGATTTCCTGCTCGGCCACTCGGAAGGGGCAGTCCGCGGGCGTCATGAAAATACGTCCCGCCAGGTTTATAATCCCGACGTCAATTTCCTCCTCGGTTCTAAAAACGACGCTCCCCGCACCGGGGGTCCCCGGCGGGTAATTAGCCGGGCGAATAAAATTTTTGTAGTCAGAGATGAAATTAATAGTTTCCCGCTTGTCCCAGACGTGGTTGCCGGAGGTGATGACATCGATGCGGCAATCAAAGAGCTCCTCCACAATATCCCTGGTTATGCCAAAACCGGCCGCGGCGTTTTCAGCGTTGGCTATAACCAGTGCTGCCTCGTGCTGCAAAATGAGCTCCGGTAGAAGATCCCGGACGGCCCTGCGTCCCGGTTTCCCCACAATATCGCCAATAAAAAGTATCTTCATGTTCCACTAATCATTTCGCAAAATCGGAAAACCTGGTTTCCCGGATGATGGTGACCTTGATGTGGCCGGGATAGGTTAACTCTGTTTCGATCTTCTTGATAATATCCCGGCAGAGCATCACGGTGTCCGCATCGGAAATCTTGTCGTTTTCCACCATGATTCTAATCTCGCGACCGGCTTGAATGGCGAAGCACTTGTCCACGCCGTTGAAGGAGTTGGCGATTCGCTCCAGGTCTTCGAGCCTCTTGACGTAAGTTTCCAGCAGCTCCCGCCGGGCGCCAGGGCGCGCAGCCGACAGGGTATCGGCCGCCTGGACCAGGACCGCCAGGACGCTGTTGTTGCGGCCGTCTTCATGATGGGAGGCGATGGCCTGGACGATATTGTTGGATTCGCCAAACCTGCGGGCGTAATCGGCGCCGATTGCGGCATGCTGACCCTCCACCTTGTGGTCCAGGGCCTTGCCGATGTCGTGCAAAAGACCGGCCCGTTTTGCCTCCTTGACGTTCATCTTAAGCTCGGCGGCCATCATGCCGGTGAGGTAGGCCACATCGATGGAATGCTGGAGGACGTTTTGGGAATAGCTGGTGCGGTACTTGAGGCTGCCCAGGAGGGCAATAATCTCGGCATGGATGTCGTGAACGCCCACGTCGAAAGATGCCCGCTGGCCCGTTTCCCGGATGATATTTTCCACCTCGCCCCGGACCTTCTTGACCACCTCTTCGACCCGGCCGGGATGTATCCGGCCGTCGGCGATAAGGCGTTCGATTGAGAGTCTGGCCACCTCCCGACGTACCGGGTCAAAACTGGACAAAACCACTGCCTCGGGCGTGTCATCAACTATCAGGTCGATTCCTGTTGCGGCCTCGATAGCCCTGATGTTGCGGCCTTCCCGTCCGATGAGCCGGCCTTTCATTTCGTCGTTGGGCAGACTGACCACCGAAACGGTTTTTTCCGTCACCACATCGCCTGCGTAGCGCTGGATCGCATAGGCCAAAATGTCCCGCGAGTGGCGATCAGCGGTCAGATGAGCCTCATCCTCTATCTTTTTGATCATAACTGCGGCGTCCCGCCGGGCTTCAGCTTCCATGCGTTGAATCAACTGGGCCTTAGCCTCCTGCGCCGAAAAGCCGGCGATTACCTCCAGCTTCCTTCGCCCTTCTTCCATAAGGCGATCCAGTCGCTCATGTTTTTCTCCCAACTGAGCTTCCCGCTGCGAGAGGGAACGCTCCCGGTTTTCTATCACTGTTTCCTTCTGGGTCTGCAGATCAAGACGCTTCTCCAGGTTTTCTTCCTTTGCCCGCAGGCGGCGCTCTAAGTTCTCGAGTTCACCTCTCTTTTCCCGTACTTCCTTTTCATTTTCCACCTTCTGCTTCAGAAGGTTTTCCTTAGCCTGGAGGACGGCCGCCTTCTTAATGGTTTCGGCTTCTTTTTGGGCTTCCTCCAGAATTCGGTTGGACAGCTCCTCGGAGGAATCGAGTCTCTTGCGGGAAATGGTCTGACTGATGAAGTACCCCAGGAAGGCGCCTATGGTAAGCGCCACAACAATAGTAAGAAGAATAAAACTGATTTTGTCCAAATCCATACCCCCTTGTATCCTGGCCGGAGCCGCTTCGCCACGACCAAGATTACGTATTATATAATCCGGCTTTTATGGCACAATACTGCGCTGACCGGACAATTCCTTTACAAAAAGAGGCCGCTTACTAAAATCGCATAT
Source organism: uncultured delta proteobacterium (assembly GCA_947085375.1). Classification (GTDB taxonomy): domain Bacteria; phylum Desulfobacterota; class Syntrophia; order Syntrophales; family CAMTWB01; genus CAMTWB01. Next base: position 47,278 of record CAMTWB010000010.1, on the reverse strand, counting down.
AGGGGGGAGGCTGCAGGACCTAAGGGCAGGGTGGCCTGGTGGGTTAAATAAAAGACCCCCGCCAATGCCGTGTTAACGTTCTTTTTGAACCCCGCAACAAAGTGGGCGCCTAAGTTTACCGCTTCAGGCCCGTTAGCAAAGCCCCCAAGGGGGCTAGCTGACTTGCACACCGCGACAAGGGAAGGCTCCCGGTTCCAAGGTGTTAGCTCAAAAATGAAAAGTTAATCACGCACATCGCAGGGGAGAAAAACTATCTTATATCGTTTAAAAGCCTAATTAAATTTTCCGATTTATTTTCCAACTGATTATAAATCATATCGTTGGCGTTTCTTAGATTAAAATAATCATCCGCAATGTTCAAAGCGGTCAGAATGGCAACCGTCACAGCGCTGGCTCCGGCGGTTCCCTTTTGTGTTTCCTGAACCTTGTCAACGACATACCGGAAAACTTCTGCCACGTAAGCATCCCCTGAATCATGCATAACCGATAGATTCTGCCCCAGAATCGTTATGTTGTAGCTTTTCCTCAAACCGCACCCCTAAAACTGCGAGGTCACACGCTTATATCCTGAAGCATATCCAGCAGTGAATCCACCTTTGTGCGTACCGAGTCCCTTTCCTCGTTTAATCCCCTTATTTTTGTGTTTGCCTCTTCTAGTTCCAACTCCCTGATTTTCAGAAGTCCCTCTAATTCATCAATACGTCGTTTGAGCAGGCTGTACTCCCCAACAACGCGCCTGATCTTATCTTCCAGCTCGGGAAATTTCAAAAGTTCCACCTGTTCACCAAATAATTCATACGACGTAGAGTGCCTGGCCAATTATAAAAAACCACCTAGTACCATCGTTACTTTTGTGGGCATTATGACAACCGGTTTTTCAAAAGTCAAGTTTTTTTACGATTGGCTAAGGCGGAATAACCCCTTTAAAGAGTGCGTCCCCCAAGAATAGAAAGTGTTTGCATCTGACCGGCGATGCTTGTATATTCCGCCGCAAAAAAATGAAGGAGTATTTCATGAAACCCAGCGAGCGTGAAGAGGAATACATGGCGCGAATGGAGTTTGAGCGGAAGAGGCGTCTGAAGGAAGATTTGGACCGTCAGGTCAGCGAGGAAGAGAAAAAGCGCCGTCAGGAACTCCATTATATGAAATGCCCCAAGTGTGGGATGGATTTAATCGAGATCGATTACAATAAAATAAAGGTAGACAAATGTTCCCACTGCAACGGCATTTGGCTTGATGCCGGCGAAATGGACCAGGTGGCGGCAATGGAAAAGAGCAGCCTGGACAAGCTCTTTAGCGTCTTTAAACGGTAACGGAATTTACCACCCCGCAATAACGCAGGCGAGAATCGGCAGTATTTTTTCAGCCGAATCAGGTAAGACCGCTAGTCGGTCAGAGAGGCAAGGATGAAACAGCAACCTCAAGTCGGAATAATCATGGGCAGCAAAAGCGATCTGGCGGTGATGAAAAGGGCCTGCCGTATCCTGGAGGAACTTGGGATTCCCTTTGAGGTGTCAATCAAGTCAGCCCACCGGACGCCGGACGAAATGTTTAGCTATGCCGAGACCGCCCGGTTACGGGGGATTGAGGTAATCATCGCCGGCGCCGGCGGCGCAGCTCATCTGCCGGGCATGACAGCGGCCAAGACCACGCTGCCGGTGATCGGGGTGCCGGTTCCTTCGGCCAATCTAAGCGGCCTTGATTCCCTTCTTTCCATTGTGCAGATGCCGGCGGGGATACCGGTCGCCACGGTATCGATAGGAAACGCCGAAAATGCCGGGCTTCTGGCGGCTCGGATTTTAGGGATTAAATACCCGGAAATCCAGCGGCGCCTAGAGGACTACAGGGAGAAAATGAGAGCTATTGTGGTAAAAACGGAAATTACGCCGGAGGAGCTTGTTTGATCATGCAACTCGATCCGACAGCGACAATCGGCGTCATCGGCGGCGGGCAACTGGGAAGGATGCTCATCCTTGAATGCAGGCGCATGGGGTACCGTACGGCAGTGATCGACCCGGATACCACGGGTCCGGCGGCGCAGGTGGCGGACGTTTCCTTCCCGCCCGAGCGCCGCGATGAGTTTATCGCGTCCTGCCAGGTGGCCACTTACGAATTTGAGCATGTGGACATGGAGATGGTAGCAGAAATTGAACGGAGGCTTCCGGTGCTGCCTTCCGCCGGCATCCTCAAGATAAAGAGAAACCGGATCTCTGAAAAGACCTACCTTGCCGATAAGGGATTTCCCGTTCCCCGCTTTAAGATTTTTAATAGGCCAAAGGAGATAACGCGGGATCTGCTGGAGCTGCCCCTGGTGCTCAAGACCTCGACCGGGGGGTATGACGGCAAGGGGCTCTATATCGTTAAAACCGACTCCGAGCTTGAAGCGGCGAAGGCGGAATTGACCGGCGAAGTGATTGTGGAGACATTCGTCCCCTACGCCAAGGAGATTTCCGTCATGTGCGCCCGGGATGCACGGGGGAATATCGCCCTTTATCCCCCTGGCGAAAATGTCCATCATCAGGGCATACTGCTGCACACCCTGGCCCCCACGGTCTTGACTCCCCAAGAGAAGGCTAGCGCCCGCGAAATCGCCTCCGACCTGGCGAAAACACTGGGTTTGGTGGGTCTGGTGGGGATCGAAATGTTTCTTTTGCCCGATGGAGAGATCCTGGTGAACGAGTTTGCCCCCCGCCCCCACAATTCGGGCCATTACACAATGGATGGCTGCAACATATCTCAGTTTGAGATGCTGCTTCGGGTTCTAACCGGGCTGCCTCTGGAAGAGCCCAAACTATTGTGTCCCACGGCGATGCTCAATATTCTGGGGCACGGCCCCCGAGACCTCCCCTGGCCGGAGATCTTTTCCGTCGGAGGGGTGAAACTTCACCTCTATGGAAAAGAAGAGGCCCGAAACCGCAGGAAGATGGGCCATCTTAACATTTTGGCCGATACCGCCGAGCAGGCCGCGCAGAAGCTAAATCTCTTAAAGGGGATGATTTACCCATTTTTGACTCATTACGAGGTCGTGAAAGATGTTAACTAATAAGAAAAAAAGGCCGGCCTGGCTGATGCTGGAGGATGGAACCCTGTTTGCCGGATCGGCCTTTGCCGGAGCGGGCGAAGTTTTAGGAGAAGTGGTTTTCAATACCGGCATGACCGGTTACCAGGAGGTGATCACCGATCCCTCCTACAAGGATCAGATTGTGGCCATGACCTATCCCCTGGTTGGCAACTACGGGATCAATCCAGAGGATATGGAGTCGGCGGGGATTCACCTTGAGGGGCTGGTAGTGCGGGAGTACCATGAATTTTACAGCAACTGGAGGGCTGACCGGAGCTTAAGGGCCTTTCTGGAAGAGCAGGGGAAGGTGGGTATCGAAGGGATCGACACCCGGGCGCTTACCAGGCGGATTAGAATATCAGGAGCGATGCGGGGCATTATTTCCACCGTAACCGGCAGCCCCGAAGATCTCCTGGCCAAGGTTCAGGCCTACCCCGGTTTGGTGGGACGGGACATCGTCGGGCTGGTAGCCTGCAAAAAACCCTACCGCTGGGAGGGGGGCAGCGTACGGGAAATTACTCCCGGGCCGCGGGAAAAGGGACTGCGGCCCAGGGTTCTGGTGGTGGATTGCGGGGTCAAGTATAACATCCTGCGCTGCCTGGAGCAGCTTGGTCTGGAGATAATTGTAGTCCCCGCGTCAAGCACTGCCGGCGAAATCATGGCCTGTAAACCCGATGGCGTCCTCCTTTCCAATGGCCCGGGCGATCCGGCGGCCCTGCCTTACCTGGTGGAAACGGTGCGTCAGCTTTTGGGAAAGACGCCAATCTTCGGAATCTGTCTGGGGCATCAGCTCTTGGGTCAGGCCCTGGGGGGAAAGACGGCCAAGCTCAAATTCGGCCATCACGGGATCAACCAGCCGGTGAAAAATCAGAGCACCGGCCGGGTGGAGATAACATCGCAGAACCACGGCTTTACCGTGCTGCCGGAAAGCCTGCCTGACCAGGCAATCCCCTCTTGGGGCAATCTCAACGATGGCACGTCGGAGGGTATCATGATTAAGGAACTCCGGGCCTTCAGCGTCCAGTATCATCCCGAAGCGGCGCCTGGCCCCAACGATGCCGTCTATCTTTTTGAATCTTTTCGGCAGACCATCGAGAAAGGCAGCGCAGAATGATCCTGATTGTCGACTTTGGCTCCCAGTATAACCAGTTGATTGCCCGGCGGGTGAGAGAAAACCAGGTCTACTGCCAAATCGAGCCGCCGGATATCGATTTGGAACGACTCCAGGCAATGCAACCGGAAGGGATCATTCTCTCCGGCGGTCCCGCGAGCATTTACGATCCCGGCAGCCCCCGGATCGATCCGAAAATCTTTGCGCTGGGCATTCCAATTCTGGGGATCTGTTACGGCCTCCATCATCTGGTGGACACCCTGGGTGGGGAGGTGCTCCGGGCGGACAAGCGGGAGTACGGCTTTGCCGAGCTTGCGATAACGGACGATTCGCCCATCTTCAACGCTGTGGCAAGCCCCACGGTGACTTGGATGAGTCACGGTGATTCGATCGGTCGGCTGCCGCCTGGGTTCCTGAGCATCGCTCAAACGGCCAATACGGCTGTGGCGGCGGCGGCAGATCCGGCCCGGCGGCTCTACGGCCTCCAGTTTCATCCCGAAGTGGTTCATACCCGGGAGGGCAAACAGATTCTGAAAAACTTCCTTTTCAACATCTGCCAATGCCGTCCAACCTGGACGATGGGGTCATTCATCAGCCAGTCCGTGGACGAGATCCGGAAGCAAGTGGGGGACAAAAAGGTTATTTTGGGACTAAGCGGCGGGGTGGACTCCTCGGTTGCGGCCCTCCTTATCCACCGCGCGGTGGGACGGCATCTTACTTGCGTCTTTGTTGACAATGGTCTGCTGCGGCAGGGAGAGGCCGAGCGGGTCATGGCCCTGTTTAAGCGTCATTTTCACATGAATCTCCGTTTTGCCCGGGCGGGGCAAAAGTTTTTCCAGGCCCTGGCCGGCGTGGAGGACCCGGAGAAGAAGAGGAAGATCATCGGCCGGGTATTTATTGAGGTCTTCGAGGGGGAAGCCCGGAAGATTCAAGGGGCCGAATTCCTTGCCCAGGGAACCCTCTATCCGGACATTATCGAATCCAAATCGGCCTGGGGCGGGCCTAGCGCGGTGATCAAGTCCCATCACAACGTAGGGGGACTCCCGAAAAAGATGAAACTAAAGCTGGTGGAACCCCTGAAACATCTCTTCAAGGATGAGGTGCGTCTCCTGGGGCTGGAGCTGGGATTGCCGGAAGATCTGGTTCACCGCCAACCCTTCCCCGGACCCGGGCTTGCCGTGCGGATCATTGGGGCCGTGACGCACCGGCGGCTGGCAATCCTGCGGCAGGCCGATACGGTTCTTCAGGAGGAGATCAAACGAAGCGGTTTTTACCGGCAGCTCTGGCAGTCCTTCGCCGTTCTCCTACCCTTGAAAAGCGTGGGGATTATGGGGGATCAACGGACCTACGAGAATATTATCGCCGTCCGTGCCGTCGAAAGCGAGGACGCCATGACCGCCGACTGGGCCCGGCTCCCCCACGAACTTTTGGCGACGATTTCCACCCGGATCATAAACGAGGTCCGGGGCATCAACCGGGTGGTTTACGATATCAGCTCCAAGCCGCCCAGCACGATTGAATGGGAGTGAGGTCAGTGATCAATGATCAATGAACAATTATCAATGATCGATGAACAATGGTAAGGAAGTATGAAGGACGATGTTCTGATGAAAAAGGCATACGCGTTTGCGGTGCGCGTGGTCAAGGCATATCAATGCTTATGCAACGAGAAAAAGGAATTCGTAATATCGAAGCAGTTTTTAAGAAGCGGTACGTCTATTGGCGCAAACATCACTGAAGCAAACGGGGCCATATCGAAAGCAGAGTTTTCAGCAAAAATGTCCATCGCCTACAAGGAGTGCCTGGAAACGAAGTATTGGTTGTCGCTGCTCCAAGATACCGGTTACATGGATGAAAAGATTTTTGCGGAAATGGTTGCCGACGCGGACGAATTGGGGAAAATTCTCTTTTCCATCCTTAAAACAACACGGATGAATCAATGATCAATGATCAACGATCAACGAAAGTACCTTATTTGATAATTGATAATTGATAATTGATAATTGATAATTGATAATTGATAATTGATAATTGATAATTGATAATTGGTCGTTGAAATCATGCCAAAGAGAGAAGACATTAAAAAAATTCTGATCATCGGGTCAGGGCCGATCATAATCGGCCAGGCCTGCGAGTTTGACTATTCCGGCACCCAGGCCTGCAAGTCTCTCCGGGAGGAGGGATACGAGGTGGTGCTGATTAATTCTAACCCTGCCACAATCATGACCGACCCGGAGATGGCCTTTAGAACCTATGTTGAGCCCATCAACCCACAGGTCTTGGAAAAGATTATCGCCCGGGAGCGTCCGGACGCCATCCTGCCCACCTTGGGCGGTCAGACGGGTCTGAACAATGCGGTCGCCCTGGCCGAAAGTGGCGTGCTTGCGCGCTACGGCGTGGAGATGATCGGGGCCAACCTGGAGGCGATTCACAAGGCGGAGGATCGGGGAAAGTTTCGCCGGGCCATGGAAAAGATCGGCCTTAGGGTTCCTGGAAGCGGTTTTGCCCGCAATATGGAAGAGGTTTTTGCTATCGCCGCCACAATCGGCTTCCCAGTTATCATCCGCCCTTCGTTTACCATGGGCGGTCGGGGGAGCGGGGTAGCCTATAACCGGGAAGAATTGACCGAATTCGCCAAGGCCGGCCTGGAAGCCAGCATGATCCACGAGGTCATGCTGGAGGAATCCATCCTGGGCTGGAAGGAGTACGAGTTGGAGGTGATGCGGGATCGGGCGGATAACGTGGTGATCATCTGCTCGATTGAAAATCTTGATCCCATGGGGGTTCATACCGGTGAATCCATCACCGTAGCCCCAATACAGACGCTGACAGACCGGGAATACCAGCGGATGCGCGATGCGGCAATTGCCGTCATGCGGGAGATCGGGGTGGAGACGGGCGGCTCCAACGTTCAATTCGCCGTGCATCCGCAGACGGGAGAGCTAAACGTAATCGAGATGAATCCGCGGGTATCCCGCTCCTCCGCCCTGGCCTCGAAGGCCACGGGCTTCCCTATCGCCAAGATCGCCGCGAAACTGGCCGTGGGTTACACCTTAGATGAGATACCCAACGACATCACCAGGGAGACCATGGCCTCCTTCGAGCCCACCCTTGACTATTGCGTGGTAAAGATTCCCCGCTGGACCTTCGAGAAGTTTCCCGAAACGCAAGATTACCTTACCACCTCGATGAAGTCGGTGGGTGAGACCATGGCCATTGGCCGAACCTTCAAGGAGGCCCTGCAGAAGGCGATCCGTTCCCTGGAAATCGGCCGTTACGGTTTGACCTCTGGGCTTGCCCGGGAGGAATTTTCCCGCGAAGAGATCATTCCCAAGCTCAAGCGGGCCAACTCCCAGCGGCTCTTTTACCTTGCCCAAGCGCTGCAGGCGGGGATGAGTCCGGAGGAAGTCAACCGGCACACGGGCATTGACCCCTGGTTTATTAACGAGATTGATGAACTCATAGCGGCTGAGCGGATTCTCCGGCGGGAGCCCCCTTCAGTTGAGGCGCTCTGCGAGGCCAAGACACTGGGGTTCTCCGATCGCTTTTTAGGGCAGGTCTGGCAGATGCCCGAAGGAGAGATCAGGAAATGGCGCTATGAGGAAAATATCAGGCCGGTTTATAAGCTCGTCGATACCTGTGCCGCCGAATTCGAGGCTTATACCCCCTACTACTACTCCACCTATGAAGAGGAGGACGAGTCCCGTCCCTCCGAGCGGCCCAAGGTGATGATCCTCGGAGGCGGTCCGAACCGGATCGGCCAGGGGATCGAGTTTGACTATTGCTGCGTCCATGCCTCCTTTGCCCTCAGGGAGGAAGGCTATGAAAGCATCATGGTGAACTCCAATCCCGAAACGGTAAGCACCGACTACGATACGTCGGATAAACTTTTCTTTGAGCCGGTGGTATTGGAGGATGTGCTTCATATTGTCGAGCGGGAAAAACCGCTGGGGGTGATCGTTCAGTTCGGCGGCCAGACCCCCCTTAACCTGGCCCAGGGACTTGCGGCAGCCGGCGTTCCGATTCTGGGGACATCTCCTGATGCCATTGACCGGGCGGAAGACCGCCAGCGCTTCCAGGAAATTATCCGGCGGCTTGGGTTGAACCAGCCGGATAACGACACGGTAACCGACATTACAGAAGCACTGGCCGTGGCCCAGCGGCTCGGATACCCGGTCCTTGTCCGTCCGTCCTACGTTTTGGGCGGCAGGTCGATGGAAATCGTTTATGAACCGGCAAGCCTGGCCCTTTACATGAAACGGGCGCTCCTGGTCTCCCCGGATCATCCGATTTTGATTGACAAGTTCCTGGAGGATGCCGTCGAGGTGGACGTGGATGCCATAAGCGACGGCCAGATGACCGTGATTGGCGGGATCATGGAGCATATTGAAGAGGCTGGCATCCACTCCGGCGACAGTGCCTGCGTCTTGCCCCCCATTACCTTTTCCGATGATGTAATCCAGGAGATCGACCGTCAGACCAGAATGCTGGCGGCGGAACTGGGGGTGGTGGGGCTGATGAACATCCAGTTTGCCATCAAGGACGGGACGATATACGTCCTGGAGGTAAACCCCCGGGCTTCCCGGACGGTTCCCTTCGTAAGCAAGGCCATCGGTGTGCCTTTGGCTAAGCTTGCCACCAAGGTAATGCTGGGCCGGAGCCTCTCTGAGCTTGGTTTTACCGCAACCATCTGGCCGGTCCATAAGTCGGTCAAGGAGGCGGTCTTTCCCTTTAATCGGTTTCCCGGAGTGGATGCGCTGCTTGGGCCGGAGATGAAGTCCACCGGCGAGGTGATGGGCATTGATCATTCGTTCGGGTTGGCCTTCGCCAAGGCTCAGATGGCGGCGGGCTTTAGTCTGCCGACGGAGGGCAAGGTTTTCATCAGCGCCCATGACGCCCTTAAGGAAAAGTTCGTGCCGGTGGCGCGGACTTTCCAGCAGATGGGGTTTCGCCTGGCGGCAACCAGAGGCACTGCGGCATTACTCGCCTCCCATGACATCATGGTCGAGGTGATCCACAAGGTAAGCGAAGGCCGGCCCCACGTCTTGGATCATATAAAAAACGGCGAGATCAGTCTGGTGATTAATACCAGCCTAGGAAGACTCCCCACCCGGGACGCCTATGAGATCAGGCGGGGCGCCCTTACTTACAACGTTCCCTACTGCACCACTTTAGCCGGCGCCCGGGCCATCTGTGAGGCTATCGCAGCGCTGCGCAGCAAGGAGTGGCAAGTGGCGCCGCTGCAGGATTACCATGCTGCCCTGAAGATAGGAAGCCCCGCGGGGACAGTATAATTGACGACGCGGTGAAAAGACCGGATATCGAATTTCTTGGTGGCGAAACTGCTACAACTCTTAGATTGCTGGATTAGGTCACAAAAAATGCAGAGACCGAAGTCCCCCCCTCAAATCTGTGACAACATCACTTAATTCAAATGGTTTTCCAGTCAGCGTGTTCGAGAATGTTCCAGTAGAAGAAACTAAAAGCGCTGATGGCCTGTTTGAAGAACGATTCGGAATAATGTTTCACATCCTTCATTGCCAGCAGATACTTTCGGAGTTCTTCTTCATTGATTTGATCGGGGGATTTGTTGTAGAACCGATCAATCTTTTGCAAATGCTTTTCATACGTTTGGATTGTTCGATCTGATTTGCCGGTGAGCTTGAGGTCTTCGTAAAACTTTTGGTAGCTGTGTGACATGGCTTTTCTCCTTTTCTCAGGTCTTTGATTTTTGTTTTTTGACCTGTACCCAGGAGAGCCTTTTTAGGGAATATTTACAAGATGAATTACGTGCCGTGCCCTGCACGGCTTAGTTCAACAAGCGGTTGCAGCCGACCGCTTACAGCGGCGGCTGAACCGCAGGCCGTTAGGCTTTTTAATAGTTTGATCTCCGTAGAATTAGGGGATGATGTAATGAAGATCAGAGATGTGATAAAAGAAATTGAGAAAGATGGCTGGTATCAAGTGTATCAAAAAGGAAGCCATCGTCAGTACAAGCACCCTGAGAAAAAAGGGCGTGTAACAATTGCCGGACATACCGGCGATGATCTAGCATCAGGGACTTTAAACAGCGTATTCAAACAAGCGGGGATAAAGAAAACTGGAAAAAATTAAGGAGGGCATTTATGCATAGGTTTTTAATCGTAATTGAAAGAGCCAATGGCAACTATTCTGCATATTCACCTGATCTTCCTGGTTGTGTAGCAACGGGAAAAACAAAAGATCAGGCAGCAAAGAACATCCATGAAGCAATTGAATTGCATATTCATGGCTTAAAAGAAGATCACCTTCCAATTCCAAAATCTCACGCCGCAGCGGAATACATAGCCATTACAGGCTAAGGAAAATAAATAGAACCGTCCCCTTTTTTGCCCTTTTTTGCCTTTGGGAAAGGGGGGTTCTGGGCCCTGCAAGATTAGGCCATAAATTTGTTGCACACCCATAAAAGGATGTTATGTTGAAAAAGGATGAAATCGATGAGATCCTCGCCAAAGCGAATGTTCCCGAGCATTCTGTGGCATTCATGCAGGCCATGTCTGGTGGTGAGCCTTTTCTGATCGGGGACTATCTGTTCATGGCCGCCGAAGACTGGCTGCTGGCCATAGGCTATCCGCTGAAAAACAGTTACCGGCCTGATGATTTCGATCAGGCGTTACGGGCCGCCGCCAGCCGCACCGGCGCACAGGACTGCCGGGCCGCCTGCCCCGCCCTCCCGGACCGCCTGAAACCGCACAGCCGGAATCAGGATTTCTACTATATCCTGCCTGCCGGGTCTGTCATCCCATCACGTCTGAAACGCCTTGCCGAACGAGCGTCCGCAACGCTCACGGTCGAACGGAGCGCTCAATTCAGCCCGGCCCACAGACGCCTCTGGGCTGAATTTACGGCGCGCAAACCGTTGCCCGCCAATGTGCAGGAACTGTTCGCCCGCACCGAGGAGGTCCTTGCAAAGGTTGATGGCCTGTCGCTCATGAACGCCTGGGATTCGGGTGGGAATCTCGCCGCCTGCCTGTTGATCGACGAGGCCCCCGTCCGTTTCACGACCTACCTGCTGGGAGCCCATTCCCGCTTGCATTACACCCCCTACGCCTCCGACCTCCTGTTTTACGAAATGACCTTGGCTGCGAAACGCTCCGGCAAGGAATTTCTGCATCTGGGGCTGGGAGTTAACGACGGCATCCGGAAATTCAAAACCAAATGGGGCGCGGTGCCGGGACCTTCCTATGAATCGGCCAAATGGCGCGAAGGGGGAACCATCGGCGGCGTTATGATCCAACTGATCCGTTCAATGACCGCCATGCCCGCAGAAACGATGACCCGGCAGGAATTCAGGGATAGCCTTCCCAAACAGCGCCCTTTCCGAATGATCTGGGAAATCGAGAAAGATGGCCGCCGCTCCTGGATAGGCGGCACCGCCCATTTCTTCTGCTACAGCTTCGAGTCCTCCTTTAGGAAAATATTCGCAAGTGCCGATAACGTGCTGTTTGAAGGACCTCTGGATCAGCCGAGCCTTGATGCTGTCGCAAAGATCGGCCGGAATCCGGATGCGGGGTCACCCCGCATCATTGACGAGTTGAGCCAGGAGGAGATACGCCGCCTTGAACGTGTGGTATGCGGCCCCCGTGGTTTATGGGCCAAGCTCTTCGGCAGTGAATGGGACAACGCGCCGGATGTGCGGCACCTTCTTGCCGAAACCCGCCCCTGGATGGCTTTTTTTTCGCTTTGGACGGCCTACCTGGCCCGCCAGGGCTGGACCGGATCGGTCGATCTGGAGGCGTGGCAGATCGCCCGTGAAATGGGCAAGCCCATCCATTACATGGAAACCATTTCCGATCAGGTCGAGACCCTCGAAAGTATTTCGATTCCGCGTATCGCCAGTTTTCTTCGCAACTGCCACAGTTGGGGGCGTTACTCCCGCCGGTTCGTGCGCGCCTATCTGAAGGGGGATTTGGACGGGCTTTACGGGACCAGCAGCGAGTTCCCGACGCGAAGCGAAATGGTCATCAATCGCCGGGACAATATTTTTCTCGACCGGATGAAACCTTTCTTGGAAGCTGGTTCCGCTGTTATTTTCGTTGGCTCGGCGCACCTGATAAACCTCCGTGGCATGCTTGCCGATGCAGGATTTTGCATCCGGAGGTGGCGGTGACCGGATCGGATGCCTTGGCCTTAGTCACTGAGATGGCGGCAGTGCCCGAACAGGTGGTGGCATACGTAACCGCTGTGGCCGATTCTAGGCCACGTATGGTCGGGTCCTGTGTCGGCTATCAATTGGACACCCACTTCATCTTGGTGGGCTATCCCCTCCACGATCCGGCCGATGAACGGAGCATGGGTGAGGCGGTGGACGAAGCCCTTGAAATTCCTGACCTGAGCCGAATCACCGTCTTGGGTCCCGCCAAGCCTCCCCAGGCACCCGGTTCATGCGAGGTATCTGAAGATTATTACTCATTCCTTCCAGTGCCGCCGCCGCCACCCTGTCAGAAGCTGCGCAACATGCTACGCCGTGCCCATCGCGAACTTGCCGTGGAAAAAACCCGGATCTGGGGAGACGAACACATCGCCTTGGTCCGGCGCTATCTGGAAGAGCGGATCTTTGATCCCGGCACCGCTCACATTTTCCGCAATATCCCGCGTTATCTTGCCGCCTCGCCCGGGAGCATGATTTTTTCCGCCCGGAAAGAGGGGCGGCTGGCCGCTTTAGCAGTGGGGGAATTCGGCAGCTTTTCGACCGCCTTTTTCATGTTCTGCTTCCGTGACCCCGCCTGGGCGCCTCCGGGAAGCATTGATCTTCTGCTTTCCGCCCTTCTGGCTGAAGCTGGCGCCCGGGGCCACAGGCGCATGAATCTGGGCCTTCAGATCAACAAGGGAATAGGCTTTTTCAAACGCAAATGGGGTGAGCGCACGAAGCTTCCCTATGTCGAGGTTTCCTGGGACATTGCGTCGCCTGGCTTTCCGACAGGCCTGCGCGCACTGTTTTCGGGAAGTCGCCGTTTCATGGCGATCTCTACCTGGCCGCCGTGCGAGAGGCGCAGACATTAGGGCTGCGCGTAATCCGGTGGACCGTAAATGATCCGACACGCATTGAGCAATTGCTGGATTGGAAGGTGGATGGCCTGATCAGCGACCAGCCTGAGCGAGTACGGGTCGCGATCGAGCGCCGCGGGTGGCCTCTGCCGCCACCGGTTGCCGGCGGCCGCTCTCACTTTCGGCGAGAGTAGCGCGAATGGCCGCAAATCTCCTTCACTTGTGGGTCTGCGATAAATTTATGGGTAGAGCGGTTTTTTCTCCCCTCTTTCCCAAAGATGGGTCGGGGGAGATTTGACGAACCAAAAATAACCTCTTGCTTTTATTATAAATCCCCCCTGCCCCCCTTTGGGAAAGGGGGGTAAAACCCAATCCCCCTGCCCCCCTTTGGGAAAGGGGGGTTCTAAACCCTGCAAGATTAGGACAGCCATAAATTTGTCGCACACCCCTCCCTTGTTTGAACTTGACAATTGGGCCGTGTAAAGGCTAGATGCCAGGTTATTAAGGGCTGCGGAAGAGTTGCATATAGATGGAACATCCAGTATGTTCAGTAACCGTCTTTAGTCATCAATCGAGAACTAAGCATATTTCAGGGTTTATTAAAAAACGATGACCAGCTATCGGTTTATAACTTTACCAGACAAGACAGAGAGTGCGCAAATTATTGAACTGTACCGTCAGGCCGGCTGGTGGGAGCGTGATGATGACGAGGCTCTGGTTGGGGCCATTGTTGCCGGCAGCCACTGTTTTCTCTTGGCGATCGATGAAGGAAGGATCGTTGGGATGGGACGGGCGATTTCTGATCGCGCCTCAGATGCCTATATCCAGGATGTGACCGTCAGGCTATCGCACCGGCATTCTGGCATTGGTTCACGGATAATTGAAATTATTACCGGACGTCTGCGCCAAGATGGCGTCAAATGGGTTGGCTTGATCGCCGAGAAAGATTCCGCCCCCTTTTACCTTGCGCTGGGCTTTGCTGAAATGCCGGCATCCACCCCGATGCTGCTTACACATCATGAATGAAATGAAATTGTTGACTGTGCAGGACTACCTGCCGCTGAAGAAATTCTTTATAAATTTAAGATACGATTTGTCTATCTATTCTCTGCCTTCGCTGATTTCCTGGAATAACGACGCCCAGAAGAGCTCCTACAGGATAATTGATGAACGTCTCGTCATTCTTACCGAATCAGAAGAAACAGCACCTGGCAGGTGTTATCTGATTCTTCCTCTTACTACCGCCGACTGCGAGCCGACAGTCCAAGAACTCTACGATTTGGCGAAAGAATTGGCCTGTCGTGAATACCGCCATATTCCGGAAGATTATCTTTCCCGCTGTGACCCGACAGAGGTTGCCCGACTCTTTACGGTGACTGAGCAGGCGGAATATACCGACTACATATACAAAACGAGCGATCTTGGAACGCTAGCCGGGCGGCGCTATGCAAAGAAAAGGAATCTTATCAGCCAGTTTCTCCGCACTTATGTTGACCGTGGACAGATGAAAACAGAACCTGTTACCCCTGAAAATAAGCATGAATGTCTGGCTTTCATGGATAGATGGTGTGAAGAATACCCCTGTGACGGTCCTGACAAGGAGAGCCTCGCCTGTGAGCATAAGGCGATTACGATTTCTTTGGAAAATATGGATTTATTTGAACTCTGCGGCCAGGCGGTTCGTCTAAACGATGAAATCAGCGCTTTTGGCATTACCGCCCGCCTCAATGCGCGGATGGGAATCCTCCATTTTGAAAAGGCCTTTGCCCGCATTAACGGCTTATACCAGTTTTTGGACCGCCTGTGTGCCCAGACATGCCTGGGAGAATATGAATACTGCAATAAGGAAAGCGATATGGGGTTGCCGGGGCTGGCACAATCCAAAAACTCCTATTACCCCTGTGCCCGGGTTAAGTCCTATCGGCTGACTTTGCTTTAATCCGCTTCATATTACACCAAAGGAGGCATTCTTCTTGGAACGGGATTTTGGTCATGTCACTTTTCTGCCGGGTGAAAACCGTGGCAAGTACCCTAACTGTCATTCGCTATTTCTCAAAGAGTCCGGTGTTTTAATCGATCCCGCTGCAGATCGACGGCGCCTGGAAGAACTCAAGGATCAGCAAAAAGTAAAAACCATCTGGCTCAGCCACTGGCATGAGGACCACTTCCTTAATTTGGATTTGTTTGAGGGTTTGCCCATCTGGATCTCCCGTCCTGATGCGCCCGCCCTTTTCAGTCTCGATACCTTCCTTGACTACTATGGAGTAGATGGGGAGGAGCGGTCTTTTTGGGAGCCGCTGATGACAGATTTTTTTCGTTACAAGCCCCGCGAGGTATCTGGATACCTCGCGGACGGCGATTGTATTGACTTAGGCGGGGAAACCGCCGAAATAATTGCAGCCCCAGGCCACACCCCGGGTCATTTGGCAATCAATTTCCGCAACTCCCGCGTCCTTTTTTTGGCTGATTACGATCTTACCCCCTTTGGTCCCTGGTACGGGGATGCCTCATCCAGTATCGACCAGACGATCGAATCCCTGAGACGTCTTAAGCGGATCGAGGCCTCCGTCTGGATTGCTTGTCATGAAAAAGGAGTATTTGAGGATGATCCCGGTCGGGCCTGGAGCGACTATGAAAACGTAATTTACCAGCGGGAAGAGAAGTTGCTCCAATTTCTGAGCGAGCCGCGCAGCATGGAAGATATAATTAACGCCTGGATTGTATATGGCAAACCAAGAGAACCTCTTATGTTTTACCGTTTTGGTGAACGCCGGCTGATGCTCAAGCATCTCGAACGCTTGATTAAACGTGGTCTCGTAAGACAAGAAGGCCAACGATTTTTCAAGCCCGCCTGAAGGCGCAGGGACTGGTTCTGAACCTACCCGCACCATCCGGACTTTTTACAGCTTCGTCATCAATGACATATATTTAAACCCTGTCCGGGAAATAATCTGACGTGAGGGGAGTGACTTATGAACAAAGCAGACAGGGGCAATCGACTGGCAGGGGAAAAATCTCCCTACCTTCTCCAACATGCCAACAATCCGGTGGACTGGTATCCCTGGGGTGAAGAGGCCTTCCGAAAGGCAGGGGTCGAAGATAAGCCCATCTTCTTGTCTATCGGCTACTCCACCTGCCACTGGTGCCATGTGATGGAGCGCGAGTCTTTTGAAGATAGGGAGGTGGCTTCACTCCTGAACCAGCATTTTATCTCCGTAAAGGTGGATCGGGAAGAGCGGCCAGATCTGGACCAGATCTATATGGCGGTCTGCCAGGCCTTGACTGGCCAGGGCGGCTGGCCTCTAACGGTGTTGCTGACGCCGGAGAAGAAACCTTTTTTTGCCGGCACCTACTTTCCCAAACGTCGGCAGGGGGGGCGGCCTGGCCTAATGGAATTGCTTCCCCAGCTAAACCAGATCTGGGTGTCGGACCGTAAGAATGTATTGGACGCAAGCGACCAGCTAACCCAGGCGATAACCAGCCGCCTGACGGAGCATTCACCACTTAAGCTCGACGAAGCCGTCATTCACGATTGCTTCCATCTCCTCTCCGCTGCCTTCGACCCGCTCTATGGCGGTTTCGGCCCGGCGCCCAAATTTCCCTCCCCGCACATTCTGTGTTTTCTTATGCGATACTGGTGGAAGCACCGCGAGAAACGGGCCTTGCAAATGGTTGAAAAGACCCTCCTTGCCATGTACCAGGGGGGTCTCTATGATCATATCGGTTTCGGATTTTCGAGATATGCAACTGACGATAAATGGCTGGTTCCCCACTTTGAGAAAATGCTCTATGACAACGCCCTTTTGACCATCGCATTTCTTGAAGCTTACCTGGTTGCGGGAAACAAATTTCACGCCGAGGCGGCTCGGGAAATTCTTGATTATCTGGCGCGGGAGATGACCTCCCCTGACGGTGGTTTCTACAGTGCTCAAGACGCCGATTCGGAGGGAGCGGAGGGAAAGTTTTATCTCTGGGATGTTGAGGAAATCGAGAAAATACTGGGCAAGGATGAAGCAGAGGCCTTCACGGATTTTTATAATATGACGGCAAGGGGAAATTTTGAGGGACGCAATATCCCCAACCTGATCGATCACCCGGACAAGATTCAGAAAAGGCAGCGGTTCAACAACTCGCGGGAAAAGCTTCTGGCCAGAAGAAATACGCGGATACCGCCCCATAAGGATAACAAGATCCTTACCTCTTGGAATGGCTTGATGATCGCGGCTTTTGCGCTGGCCGGCCGTACCCTTGCTGATCCGGGTTATGTTTTGCGGGCACAGCAGGCCGCCTCGTTCGTTCTGAATAATTTAAGGCGTAAAGATGGCCGACTGATGGTACGATATTGCGACGGCGAGGCGGCCATCCTTGGTTATCTTGACGATTACGCCTTTTTTATCTGGGGTCTACTGGAACTTTATGCCGTCAGTTTTAAGGAAGAATATTTGCGCCTTGCGATCAGCCTGACCGATGACCTGATTAAGTACCATTGGGATGAAATAAACGGGGGATTTTATACCTACGCCAGCGATGGAGAACAGTTGATTGCCCGCCCTAAGGAGATCTACGACGGCGCAACCCCTTCCGGCAATTCCGTGGCCACCCTTAACATGTTCAAGCTGGCCCGGCTGACCGGGCGCTTTGATCTGGAAGAAAAGGCCCGACGGACGATGACTCTATTCGGCAGTCAGGTGAAAAATTATCCGCCCGGCTTCACCTATCTATTGATGGCCCTGCAATTTTCCCTCGGGCCATCCAGGGAAGTGGTGCTCGTCGAGGGGAGGCCAGGCGAGGGGGTGACCTCCCTCTCTTCTATCCTAAACAATCATTTTCTCCCCCAGACGGTCTGCCTTAAGGCTGACGAAAAGGTGAAGGACCTGATACCCTCTGCCGCCGCCTATCAGCCGGTAGGCAATATGACCACCGCTTATGTATGCCAAGATCAAAGCTGTCTGGAACCTGTGACCAAACCGGCGGCTTTGCTCCGCTTGCTCATCTGAATCGTAGCGTTAGTAAGTGCGTCGTGATATCGCTAAGTTCCGCCTAACAACTAAAATTTTATGGTTTCTTGGTACCATATACATTATGATGGGTGAAAACTGGGGACGCTTCCCAGATTAGATCAATAAAATATCGAAATTTTTCCTTTATTTGAACGGAGTATTATCATCAACATGGATTCATCCATTTGGCGGCCATCGTCGGTTGGCACCCCCGTAGAGTCGGATTTGAGTGTTCACAGCTATGCGGAACTGGCCGCGCTGCACGCGATAGCTCGGCTTTTGGCTCAGCCGGGAGAGTTGAAGGCACAGCTCGCCCGGGCCCTCCAGGAAATGAGTGCCCGTTTGGGAATGGAGCGAGGAATGATCTCCCTGATGGATCGCGAGACCGGTGAAGTTTCGCTTGATGTGGCCCACGGCGTCAACATCGATGGGCTGGATGTGTGCTATCGTCCTGGTGAGGGAATCACTGGCCAGGTGGCCCAGACGGGCCGCCCTATGGCCTGCACCAACCTGGGCAAGGAGGCGCATTTCCTCGACCGGACCGGTGGCCGCCGCTTACTGAATCGCTCGGAGTTGACCTTTCTGTGCGTTCCCATCGTTTACGACAGCCATGTTGTCGGCGTTCTGTCGGTGGACAAGGTGACGCGTCAAGTAAAGAACCTAGACAGGGAGCTGGCACTGCTGGCGTCAGTTGCCGAACTGCTGGCCAAACCGGTTCAAATACGCGCCATTGAGGAGGAGAACCTGCGTCTGCGTAAGATCGCCATCCGCCCTCGGCCGCCTTTTGCCGATATCATTGCTTATTCACGCCCGATGCAGGAGGTCTTTACCCTTGTTGCGCAAGTTGCGGATTCTAATACAACAGTTCTGATCAACGGTGAGACTGGGACGGGTAAGGAGCTCATTGCCCGGGCGATCCATAAAAGCAGCCCCCGTCTCAATGGTCCCCTAGTTCAGGTCAACTGCGCGGCCATTCCAGATACATTACTAGAGAGTGAACTGTTCGGTCACGAACGGGGGGCCTTTACCGGCGCCATCCAACAGAGGCGGGGACGGTTCGAAGAGGCTAACGGGGGGACGATCTTTCTCGATGAGGTAGGAGAGCTTTCGGCTGCTGCTCAAGCCAAACTTTTGCGCGTCCTCCAGGAGAAACAGTTTCAGCCCCTTGGTTCCTCCCGGACGGTCCGGGTCGATGTCCGGATAATTACGGCGACCAATCGGAATCTGGAGCAAGATCTAGCTTGCGGGCGGTTCCGTCCCGACCTGTTCTACCGTCTCAATATCTTTCCCATCCACCTACCGCCACTGCGCGACCGGGGCGGCGACATTCTTCTACTTGCCGACCATTTTCTAAATAAATATGCGAAAGAAAGGGATAAAACCGTAAAGAAGATATCTCAGCCCGTATCGGACGTCTTTCTATCTTACAACTGGCCGGGCAATGTGCGCGAGCTGGAAAATTGCATTGAGCGGGCCGTGCTCCTCGCCGCCGGTGATACGATCGAGCTAGTTCATCTGCCCTCATCGCTTCAGTCACGGGCAAAAAGCGGTGAAATTAAGGTGCAGGGCAAGCTCAATTGCGCCATCGAGGCGCAGGAGCGTGCATTGATCATCAGCGCCCTTCAGGAGACGGCGGGTAACCAGACAAGTGCGGCCAAACTCCTGGGAACAACTAAAAGGGTAATTCAATACCGGATACATAAGCTGGGCATCGACGCCCGCAGATTCCGAAAGGGGGGTTGAAAGCTGGCTGAATAAGGGGACACAACATTTAATTCTGAATTAAATGTTGTGTCCCCGGAATACCGGGTTTTATTTTGACCGTCCCTGCCCGAAAGACCGCTGGGAAGCATTAGTTTTTCTCTTTGTGCTCTCCCAAAATGATTTCGTTTTCACTGAATCCTTCTGTGCCAAATGTTCCGCGGATCGAGGGGCAGACTGCTGCGACAATTTAGCGATTGGGGGAAGCTGTTTTTCATAATTGAATCCTGGCACTTTCTCTCTGGCCATCCGTTTGCCCAAGGTTTGTTCGATGGATCGAAACCGACCTTCCTCGTCGGGAGAAACAAGCGTACAGGCCGTACCAGAAGCATCGGCCCGCCCGGTACGCCCCACCCGGTGCACGTAATCCTCAGCCTGGTTGGGCACGTCGTAATTGCAGACCATACCCAGAGCTTCTACATCGATACCTCGGGCGGCAATGTCGGTTGCCACCAAAACGCGAAACCGTCCCTCCTTAAATCCGTTAATGGCTGCCGTTCGCTGCCCCTGGCTGCGGCTGCCGTGAATACGGTCGCAGTCGACACCATTTTTTTCCAGAAAATCTGCCAGGCGGTTCGCCCGATGTCGGGTGCGGGTAAACGTCAGGACGCTTTTGGAAGTGTCTTGCGATAAAAGAGACAAAAGGAGGTTTGATTTGTGCTCCTGCCCAACAGGATACGCGACATGGCTGATTTTTGCTGCCGCAATCGGCTGAGGGGTAATGTTCAGTGAAACCGGGTTTTTCAGCATATCCTTGGCCAAATTTACGATCGGCGAAGGAATCGTGGCCGAAAAGAAAAGGGTCTGACGTTGTGACGGCAGTCTGTCCAGAATGCGGCGGATATCCGGTAAAAATCCCATGTCCAGCATGCGGTCGGCCTCATCTAGCACCAGAAAGCGGATATCATCAAGGCGGGAGTAGCTATGGTTCAGGTGGTCCAATAGCCGGCCAGGAGTGGCGATAATCAGGTCTACCTTCCGACGGAAGGCCTGAACCTGCGG
Organism: uncultured delta proteobacterium; assembly: GCA_947085375.1. Lineage (GTDB taxonomy): Bacteria > Desulfobacterota > Syntrophia > Syntrophales > CAMTWB01 > CAMTWB01. The sequence continues at coordinate 26,316 of CAMTWB010000010.1, read as the reverse complement.
CGCAGGTGAGACACCGCCATAGACGGTTGCCGCCGTAAGTGACGTGTAGCGCGCCAATTCTTTCAGATGATCCGTGATCTGGACCGCCAGTTCCCGGGTGGGAACCAGGATCAATGCCCTGGTTTTACCTCGTGGCTTGCCGATCAGGCTCTGCAGGATAGGAATCAGGAAGGCGGCGGTCTTGCCGCTGCCTGTTACTGCTGTCGCCAGCATATCTTGCCCCTGCAGCAACGGCGGAATCGCCAACTGTTGAATAGATGTCGGCTTTTTAAAGCCAATTTTCCCGATCGCTTTCAAAAGATCGGCGTGTAGATTAAATACTTCAAATGACATAAATCTCCTTTTCCCACGGACGGGCTAATCCCTAAGGACACTTTCCGCCCGTTGGATATGTCCGGCTGGTTATAGTAAAAGCTTGGGGGACGCTAAAGAAGAATAACGGTGGGATTGCCGGTTAAGCCGCCGCCTTGGCTCTAAAGTTCCACTAACACTTGCGTTTGACGCCTAAGACAGGCCCGTAGGGATCGGCTTCCAGAGCAATCGTCAAGAATTACGAGCGGGACATTATCTGGTTAGCGAATGGATGTCAAGGATTAAAACGCTTTTGTTGTAAATATTCAGTTATGGCTGGGCAGGTTCGAACGTTATAAGCTCTTCCACTCCCCACGGTGGCAGGTGGCAGGTGTCAGGTGTCAGGGGGCAGGGCGCTTAAGCATTCGATATATCGACTATTGTCAACCCACTGCCAGTATCAAGTACGGGTCAGGCCCCAACGCTCTGCCATTGAGGGATTGGGGGTCTTTCTGGCTTTCAATACTCCTACAATTAACTTCCCCCCTAAAGACTGAATCCTTACCTTTTGTTAGCAGCAAGTATGGCCGCTTGCGACAATTCACCAAATCCCCCTGCCCTCAATGCTTACGGGGAACCAATCTTACTATTGTCCTCTTTGGAAAATTAACCTTCCAACTTGTCCCCCTCTTTGGGAAAGAGGGGTCAGGGGAGATTTGGTTAACTAAAGCAATCGACACATCCATCTGGTAGCGCACTATAAAGAATATTTGTCGTAGTAATAGTAGATATGTCCGGTTTCTCGACATCACCGGGAGGTCATACCAGCCAGGCGGTAATTGAATTCATAACCAAGGGCGCCGCTCCAGTCGCCCTGAAAGACCCCTTTATACCGGGTGCCGTAAACGGGGCCGACTGGCTTGCCGTAAGTATAAAACCAGTTGATGATCGGGCTTCCGGTAAAACCAAGGGCAATCCAGTAGGCGCCGGGTGCAAGGATCGGGTTGTCCCGGGTAAAGGAAAAATCTACCCAGCGGTATCCCGTTTGCTGCAACATTTTCTCTACTTCCAGCATCTCCGATGTGGCCAGAGGCGCTCCCGGTTTTCCGCCATCGTCGGAGTAGATATCCAGCCAGAGCCAGCCATCACCGCCAAACTTGTATAGGGCGAGGCCCACTTTGTTGAGCTTCACCGGTCGGTCCAGCATCACTACCTGGGCGTACTGGGTGAGTTGCGTGGTTACATACTCGGCCGTTTCCACCAGAAAGCTTTTAGTCATTTCAAACTGATTTCCGCCAGTGGCTGTGGTTTTATAAGGAAAAGCAAAATCAATCCCCTCGGGAAACAGCAGGTTGCCAAAGAGAAAGGGGACATCGAAGACCTGATCTTTCAGCGGTATGGTAACTGAGGGCGGGGGCGGAGGCGGGGCCAGGGCTACCTTCTGGAACTGAGCCCTTACCTCAGGAGTCAAGAGCAGATTTTTGGGGCCATAAGGCTGCCTGATTCCCTTGAGGCTAACCTGATCGCGCTTGAAATCGGCGGTGATGGTTTCCATCAGTTGAGGTCTGGCTTTGGTGCCGCTTTGTTGCGACCAGCGCATGAGGCCATCATTTTTGGTTTCGTTGTTGTCAATTCCCACCTCAACCCGGATGAAGCGATTGGAAACAAAAAGTTGAGTGCTCTGGGGGTCAAAAGGCACCCAGCCCAGATCGAGAAACCATATTTCGATCCAGGAGTGACGTCCCTGCCCCATTTTGAAGGTGAGCGCCCCTCCCTCCCAGGTCACGTTAAAAGGCTCATTGATGGTAATGCCGTTAACTATCCGGGCCGGTATTCCCACTGCACGCAGCAGAGCGGCGCTAAGATGAGAGAAGTTCTGGCAATTGCCCCGGCCGGAGTCCAAAGAGTAGAGGGCATCATAGCTTACCGGCGGAGAAACATATTGCAGGTGATCAACCACAAAGCTGATTATTCTCTGCACTGCATCAAACTGGGTTTTTACCCCTGCCGTCAGTCGCTGAGCCAATTGCCTGATCCGGGGGTGGTCGGATTGAACCTGGGGAGTATCCGCCAAAAAAACCCTTATCCGGGGGTCAAGATTGGTCAGGGGGAAGGGGCTGGTTGTTTCCAGGGGTTTCAATCCGGTCTGGATGACCGACTTAAAGGTTAGATTTACATCGATCGCCGGGGGTGTTTTCGCCCAAGTGGCGCTGATAATCTTGTTGCCGCGTTGATCGCTAAATGTTTTGCTGCCCTGTGGTTTGGGTATAAAGCTAAGATTAAAATCATCAATGGATTGCCGGTAGGTTGGAGAGGAGAATTCCTGGGGAACTACAAAGCTTAAGCTGATGGATTGCACGCCTTCCGCAGTAATGACCTTTTGGCTTAGGCTATAACTGATCTCCGAGGACATCTCGCCTGAGACATCAAAATTTTCCGTGCTGGCAGAAGATGGCGCCAACAGCAAGATGCCGATAATAAAGGAAAAAAATGAAATATTGCCGGCGGCCCACGTTCTATTGAGGCCGTCTCGAATGAATCCGGCAGCGGCCGAGCGCGACCTCCCAGGGTAAACCGTACTCCAGCGTGGTAATCCTGGAAATCCCAAATTCAATCCATCGCTGTTTTTTACGATTTTCCTGGCCATAGAAGTTCCCTAAATTGGCGAAGCGGTCAAAAGTCAAAACCTCCCTCTCCCTGATGGGAGGGTTGGGGAGAGGGTGACCATAGTCGATATATCGAATGTTTAAGCCCCCTACCCCTCCCACGGGGGGGAGGGGAAAGCGGAGTTTTTACCGCTTCATCAAAATTGGCTTGGTTTGCAGATAACTTCTCGGACCTTAAGATCGAAGAAATGACTGCTGTTGGCCGGCTTCAAAAGTAGCGCCGTATCAACGCCGTGCGAGCTGCCTCCAAGGGAAATTATATCTTCATCAGTTCTAACCAGTCCGGCATCGGCAGCCATTAACGCCAGTTCGATTGCGACCTTGGTTCCCTGGCCAAAAGTACGCAGGGCGAAGGCAATGATTTCATCCACCTGGTAAGTGGCAAGTTTATTGCGGACAGCCCGGCCGACACCGCCGAAGGCATGCTGAGCGGTCAAAACCTTGATTCCCTGCCCCTCCAGAATTTTGCGGTTTTCCTCGGATAATTCCTGCGTATCCGGCTTGAGAAAGCCGGTCACATGGGTTACTGCTATGATTTCCAGTGCACCGTGAAAGGCCGCGATTGCAGCAAAGGCAGTTTTGCCGGTACAGGTGGGAACCAAAATTTTCCTTATGGAAAGTTCCCTCGCTCGCAGGTAAGCCTTATTCAAAGTGGTAACAGTGTTGATTTCACCAGCTTTTAAGTGCCAGCGGCAATTGCTTTCGTAACCGGCGCTTTCCATGGCAAATCCTCCTCAGGTGCTTGTTTATATCCGCCCGGCTTTGATGCCAACTTCTCTAAACACGTGGTAGCGTGAGCTATTTTCATCAAGGGCAGACTTTAAAATAACGTCTAAATCGTCAATTTTCTCTTGGTTAATAATAATGTTGACGCTCTTGTAGAAGGCCATAAGTCTATCGTTTGTCAAAAGGCCGCAACTGATGAGAGCGACAAACATTCGTCGCCGCATATTCATCGGAAGTGATTCCAGGTAAGCGAGAATTTCATTATGACCTCCTACGGATGCGCCAAAGTAATCACGGAGCAGTACCAGATCATAGATATGAAACTTCATTTCCTTGATGGCATCAGCTGGCGAGGAGGGAATTGATAGCTGGTAACCCATAGGGGTCAGTTTAGCAACTATATTAGCCCGCGTTGGTCCGTCCGTCTCACAAATAAGGGCGGTATCTTTAACTGTAAAGGGTAAAGTAAAAGGAGGGTTGGAGGAACTATTAGAATCAACTGGCAGTAGCTTATCTTCATTCATAGGCGACCTCTGGGGGTTTGCCATCGATCCTGAGTCTTGCCGTAAGCGGTGTCAACCTCCAATTTACCAAGATCGGTAGTGGGCTTACCCACTGCAGCCTTTATGGCATCGATGCCACGATTTACTTCTGATTTATTAGAAGCATACGATTTGGCGGTATCCTCGGAGATCTCACCTTTTTTAAATATCTCCAAAATGTAATCGTCAAAGGTTACCATTTGCATGGCCCTTGCCGCCTGGATAATTTCGTAAAAGGTCTTACCGTCCGACTCGCCATGTAGAATGCTGTCCTTCACTCTCAGAGTTGAACGCATTATTTCAAATGCCGCAATTCTGCCGCCTCCATTTTTGGGCAATAACCGCTGGCAGACGATCCAGCGGATCGTATCAGCCAGGCGCACCCGAACTTGATTTTCTTCTGCGGTACTAAACATCCCCAGAATGCGGTTTATTGTTTGACCCGCGTCAACGGTGTGCAATGTGCTCAAGACCAGATGCCCAGTTTCGGCGGCATTCATGGCAATTTCAACCGTTTCTCGGTCTCTCATCTCTCCTACCAGTATTACCTTGGGGGATTGTCGGAGCGCAGCCCTGAGGCCACTGGCGAAAGTGTTGAAATCGTTGCCCATTTCTCTTTGGTTGAAGGTTGACTTTTTATGGGGGTGGGCGAATTCGACGGGATCTTCGAGGGTAACGATATGCACCGACTTCTTTTCGTTGATCTCGTTTAGGAGGGCGGCAAGAGAGGTGGACTTGCCACTGCCGGTGGCGCCGGTAATCAGGATAATCCCGTTTTTTTCCTCTGCCATCAGGTAAAAGGCATCGGGAAGGTTTAAATCACTGCAGGATGGTATCTTGGTTTCCAGTTTCCTTAAAACTATCGAATATAAACCGCGCTGGGAGAAGATGTTTACTCTGAATCGAGCCAGTCCGGGCAACTCATATGACAAATCGCAAGAACCCTGCAAAATCATATTTTCCGTAAGCCGGCGGTCCTGACCGATGAGGGTGAGGGCGAGTGTTTCCGTCTGAAACGCCGTCAGTTTATTCATGGCCGGATCAATATCGACCGCCACCAGTTGACCCGAACTTTCCACCTGAAAGGGCTTACCTACGGTGAAGTTCAGGTCGGATACGTTTTTATGTGATTCCAGTATTTTCGCCAGGATATAATTGAGTTCCTGCGTTCTCATTGTCCGTCCTCGTTTGAGGTGCGCCCAGCGGCAAAATAGCTATACCTCGGTAAAATCGGTTGGCGGCGTCTTCAGGAAAGGCCTGAACTTGGTCTTATCATTTGCCTTGTTATAAGCGTCATCGGCGCTGATCCAACCTCGGGACAGGAGGTCCATGATGGCGTCGTCCAAAAGCTGCATCCCGTATTTTTTACCGGTTTGGATCATCGAGGGTACCTGGAATGTTTTTGCCTCGCGGATCAGATTACGCACTGCGCTCGTGGCGACAAGAATCTCCAGTGCCGCGCATCGTCCCTTTTTGTCAACTCTTTTGAAGAGGACCTGGGAAATGACTGCCCTGATTCCATCGGCGAGCGTCGAACGGATCTGCATCTGTTCACTGGCGGGAAAGACCTCGATTATCCGGTCAACAGTTTTGGCGGCACTGGTAGTATGGAGAGTGCCAAAGACGAGATGGCCCGTCGAAGCCGCTTCCACGGCCAGCGAAATCGTTTCCAGATCGCGCAGTTCTCCAACCAGGATAATGTCGGGATCTTCCCGCAATGCGCCCCGCAGGGCAGCGCTGAAGCTTTTGGTGTGATATCCCACTTCCCGGTGATTTACGATGCAGGACTGACTATGATGGACAAATTCAATTGGATCCTCGATTGTTATGATGTGATCCTTCCTTGTTCTGTTTGCCTCGTCGATAATGGCGGCAAGGGTAGTTGATTTGCCGCTCCCGGTAGGCCCGGTGACCAGAACCAGTCCCCGGGGAAGGCCGGCGAGTTTGGCTATGACCTGTGGCATACCCAGATCCTGCACGGAAAGTATCTTGCTGGGAATCTCGCGAAAAACAGCGGCTATACCAAATTTTTGCTGAAAAAAATTAGCCCGGTAACGGGCAAGGCCAGGTATTTCATATGCAAAATCGACATCTCCCGTCTCTTCAAAATGTTTTATTTTATGTTCCGGGGTAATCTCATAGAGCATTCCTTTGAGCGCGTCATTATCCAGGACGTCATATTTAATCCGCTCCATCTCGCCGCGGATCCTCAATGCCGGCTGCTGGCCCGATACAAGGTGCAGATCGGATGCTCCCTCTTGGTTCATCAGCTTGAAAAAGGCGTCGATTCTAGCCATATTGATCCCCCTGGATGTGATTTGCCATTATGGAAGTGGGCCTGCATTTGTGATGTTAACTTCTATAAAAATGTTTTCTCTCTTGTCAAGCTTGATAATTGGATTGATTCCGGTGGCTAGGTGGTCACGGTGTTGCGCCATTGGGGCTATCACCTTTTGGTTCCCTATTGGTGATCATTAATATCTTTGTCTTGATTGGTTTTATCATGCCGTTATCTACCTTCTAACTGTCCGGGTCAGTGGCGGCGGATCCGCTGCCACTGACCCGAATTTTCCTGTCCTGCCGGAATCTTCGTAGGGTTTGTCAGATGATCAGGCGAGGTCGAAACGGTCAAGGTTCATAACTTTGTTCCACGCCGCAACAAAGTCTTGCAGGAACTTCTGCTGTGAGTCATCGGATCCGTAGACTTCCGCCAAAGCGCGAAGCTGCGAGTCCGAACCAAAGATGAGGTCAACCCGGGTGGCGGTCCACTTAAGCTCACCCGTCTTGCGATCGCGACCCTCGAACAGGTCTTGGTCTCCCGAGGTTGCCTTCCACGTCGTGCCCATGTCGAGCAGATTCACGAAAAAGTCATTGGTGAGCGCCTCGGGCCGCTTGGTGAAAACGCCGTGCTTCGACCCGCCGAAATTTGTGCCCAGGACCCGCATGCCGCCAACAAGCACCGTCATTTCGGGTGCAGTCAGGGTCAGCAATTGCGCCTTGTCCACAAGCAACTCCTCGGCTGATACGGCGTATTTGGCCTTCTGGTAGTTGCGGAATCCGTCGGCCTTCGGTTCGAGGACGGCGAAAGCGGCCGCATCGGTCTGTTCCTGCGTGGCGTCCATGCGTCCGGGCGAGAAGGGAACCGTTACGTTGTGCCCCGCATTCTTCGCTGCTTGTTCAACGCCGGCGCAGCCGGCCAGAACGATCAGGTCGGCCAGTGATACCTTCTTCCCGTCTTTTTGCGTGCTGTTGAATGAGCTCTGGATGCCCTCCAGGGCTTTGAGCACCTTCGCGAGCTGGGCAGGTTGGTTGACTTCCCAATCCTTCTGCGGCGCCAGACGAATGCGGGCGCCGTTGGCGCCGCCGCGCATATCGGAGCCGCGGAAGCTGAACGCCGACGCCCAGGCGGTCGTGACCAGTTGGGAGACAGTTAGTCCCGAGGCCAGGATCTTGGCCTTGAGGGCGGCGATGTCCTGGGTATCAATCAGCCTGTGATTGACGGCAGGTATGGGGTCCTGCCAGATCAGTTCCTCCGCCGGAACCTCCGGGCCGAGGTAGCGCGAGCGGGGGCCCATGTCGCGGTGGGTCAGCTTGAACCACGCCCGGGCGAAGGCGTCGGCGAATTCCTTGGGGTTTGCCAGATAGCGTCGAGCAATTTTCTCGTATACAGGATCAAATTTGAGGGAAAGGTCGGCCGTGGTCATCATCGGGCGGTGCTTTTTTGACGGGTCATGGGCATCAACCACCATGTCTGTTTCGTCAACGTCCTTAGCAAGCCATATATAAGCCCCTGCGGGACTTTTGAGAAGTTCCCACTCGTATTTGAACAGCACCCTCAGATAGCCCAAGTCCCATTTGGTCGGATTCGGCTTCCAGGCGCCCTCAAGGCCGCTGCTGATCGTATCGCCCCCCTTGCCGCTGCCGAAGCTGCTCTTCCAGCCAAGCCCCTGCTCCTCGATCGGGGCCCCTTCGGGCTCCGGCCCCACGTGGGTTGCTGGACCCGCGCCGTGGCACTTACCGAAGGTATGGCCGCCGGCGATGAGCGCGACGGTCTCCTCGTCGTTCATCGCCATGCGGGCGAAAGTCTGACGGACATCATGTGCAGAATCCGCAGGGATAGGTTGGCCGTTGGGACCTTCCGGATTCACGTAGATAAGGCCCATCTGCACCGCGGCAAGCGGATTCTCTAATTCCCGGTCACCTGAGTAGCGAGTGTCACCAAGCCATTTGTCCTCACTACCCCAGTAAATATCCTCTTCCGGCTCCCAGACGTCCACGCGCCCACCGGCAAAACCGAACGTTTTGAAACCCATTGACTCCAATGCGCAGTTGCCGGCGAGGATCATCAGGTCCGCCCAGGAGATCATCTTGCCGTACTTTTTCTTGATCGGCCAAAGGAGCCGCCTTGCCTTGTCGAGGTTCACGTTGTCCGGCCAACTGTTGAGGGGTGCCAGGCGCTGTGAGCCGGACCCCGCGCCGCCGCGGCCGTCCCCCATTCGATAGGTGCCCGCGCTATGCCAGGCCATCCGGATGAAGAGCGGCCCGTAATGTCCCCAATCCGCTGGCCACCAGTCCTGCGAATCGGTCATCAGCGCATAGAGATCATGCTTGACGGCCGCGAGATCAAGTTTTTTGAACTCTTCCGAATAATTGAATTCACTTCCCATGGGATTGCTCTTGCATGAGTGCTGATGCAAAATCTTGATGTTCAGTTGGTTTGGCCACCATTGTCGATTCGATGTGCCGCCGCCGGCAATCGCCCTGCCTCTCCCGCCCGTCACCGGGCACTTGCTCTCTTCGCTCATAAACCTTCTCCTCTTCTATTCTGATTTATTTTTCAACTATTCCCGATTGATTGACGCCTGACTATGCCTGCCGCAAACCTAATGGGCTGGTGCCGTATCTTATTAGCTGAATTGACGTAAATATTCAGTTACGGGTGGGCAGGTTCGAAGGCTATAGCATAGTCCCCTCTCCACCGTGGGGGGGTAGGGGAGGGGAGGGGAGGGGGCTTAAGCATTCGATATATCGACTATTGTCACCATCTCACCAACCCTCCCATCGTGGGAGGTGGTCTTTCTGGCTTTCAGTGCTCCTACAATTAACTTCCCCCCCTCAAGACTACATCTTTACGAATTGACCCCTTCTTTGCTATGGTGCCCTGGAATAATACCACCTTATCTGGAATCATTCCAGATAAAAGTTTAAAAAAAACCGCCCTCAAGGCAAGAAGTTTTAAGTCTCTTTCTTGGCATTCAGAGTTTCCTAGGTGAGATGCCAAGCAAACATTCCCGGCAGCAGCCATAATATTCCATCCGTGTTTTATGGACCAGAAACCCCGTGGTTTCGGTCAACTTGGCCTTATCCACCGACAGGGCCAAGGGATAATCGATGATCTTCCCGCAGCCTTCACAGATTAGGTTGACATGCTCATCGAGGCCCACTTCGTGGCGGTTCTCCATCTGGTCGAATTCGAGGGTCTTGATGAGGCCGTGGCGGGTAAATTCGTGGAGCGCCGCATATGTGGTCGATAGACTTAAATGTTTTCCGTTACCTTCCGCTTTCCTTAATACCTGCGAAGCAGTGGGGTGGAGCTGTCTCATTTCAAACAGGGCGTCGATGATCGCCAGACGTTGGGGGGTGATTTTAAGTCCCTTCTCACGAAGCCTTTCGATCATCGTTCCCTTGGTCATCTAAATCTTCCTAAAGGTTATTAAGAGGAGTCAAGTCTTATTTTTCGCCACCCAGCCTAGACCTGAGTAATGCAGCCCCACATAATCAGAGCGTATATCACAATTTCATCACGGCAGCCAGGTACAATCAACTACTATTGTGCCAGGATTGAGTAAATAAATTGCCTCCGAGAGTGGCTGGTCAAAAGGTCCCCGGGTATTTGCCGCCGTCAATGAGAATGTTCTGGCCGGTGATGAAACCGGCCTGGGCGCTGCAGAGGTAGGCGCATAACTCACCGAACTCGGCGGGATCGCCGAAACGTCCTGCGGCGACTGCGGCGATGCGGATGGCCTTCATCTCCTCATAGGTGCGGTTCTGGAGCTTGGCCATGGCACGGGTGTTGTCCTGGTGACGTTCGGTGTCGAAGTCACCGGGGAGCAGGTTGTTGATTGTCACATTGTGCCTGGCCACCTCGCGGGAAACACCGGCGACAAAACCGGTCAGACCTCCCCGGGCGCTGTTGGAGAGGCCCAGGATGCTGATGGGGGCCTTCACCGCGCTGGAGGTGATATTAATTATCCTGCCAAATTTCCGGGCAATCATTCCATCCACTGTGTCCTTGATCATGAAGATTGCCCCCAGCATGTTGTTGTTGAGCGCGTCCATCCAGGCGGCGCGGTCCCAGTCGCGGAAATTTCCCGATGGCGGCCCGCCTGAGTTGTTGACAAGGATATCCGGCGCCGGGCAGACTGTGAGTATCGCCGCCCGTCCCTCATCACTGTTGATATCAGCCGCCACGGGAATCACCTTGGCCCCGGTAGCGGCACTGATCTCCGCTGCTGCTCGCTCGATATTGGCCGCCGTCCGGGCGACAATTGTCACTTCCGCCCCCTCACGGGCAAGAGACAGCGCGCAGGCCCTCCCCAGGCCGGCGCTGGCGCCGCCCACTATCGCTTTTTTTCCAGCAATTCCTAAATCCATGTTTTATCATCCTCCTTTAGCTGTGCCCCAGTGGCCTTTATCTGTTTACTGAATTCTTTTTTCCCTGCCTTTTCAATCCCGCCCGAGGGGGGAATCGGTCTGCGCAATATAGTTTTTCAAGGCCTTGAGATCCCGTTCCTTCTGGTCTTTCATCAGCTCATCGGCCCGGTCCATATCTCCCATTGCCAGCGCCTCGATAATCTTTGCGTGTTCCTGCACGGACGCCGCGGCACGTTCCGGAACGTAGACGAAGACACTCGGCCAGCGTTCGAAGGCATCCCAAAGATCGGTAAGGCGCAGGCAGCCTTATCCCCAGACGCCGGGAATGGGGTTGCCGCACTTGCCGCATCTCCCCTGTCGGATCAGAACCTCGCCAACCATGAATCCCGTCCGTTTGATAATCATTTGCCGGCACCGCGGGCAAAGGGTATTTTCCGCAACGTGGCCGGGAATATTGCCGATATAGACATACTCAAGACCCGCCGCTTGCGCTGTGGCCCGAACCGCATCCAGGGTGGAAACGGGCGTGGGCGGGAGGGCATTGAGCTTATAGAGAGGATAGAACCGGGAGAAATGGATGGGCGTTTCGGCGCCCAGCTCGTTTTTGATCCAGAGGCACATCTGCCTTACCCGGGCCAGATCGTCATTCATGGTGGGAATCACCAGGTTGGTTATCTCCAGGTGAACCTTCTCTTCTTTCAATATTTTAAGCGACTTAAGTACCGGCTCCAACTGACCGCCGCACAATTGCCGGTAAAAATCTTCCGTAAATCCTTTGAGGTCGATATTGGCGCCGTCTAGTATTTTACACAAGTTTCTCAAGGGGTTCGGGTTGATGAAGCCATTGGAATGGTACACATTCTTGATGCCCGCCTTTTTAGCCAGCTGGGCCGTGTCCCACATGTATTCATAAAATACTGTGGGCTCCACATAAGTGTAGGCAATGGAGCGGGCTTTCATTTCCAGTGCCTTTCTGACCACCTGGTTTGGGGAAAAATCCATGTTATAAGATTCTTCGGGAAAAATCTGCGAAATCTGCCAGTTTTGACAAAACTTGCACTGGAAGTTACAGCCTGCCGTGGCGATGGAAAAAGAAGACGAAGCCGGAAGGAAATGAAAGAAAGGTTTCTTTTCTATAGGATCAAGATGAGCGCTGCAAGGATTTCCATAGACGAGGCTGTAGTATTGGCCCCCGCGATTCTCCCGCACCCGGCAGCGCCCCCTTTTCCCGACAGCCACGCGACAGTTAAATGGGCAGAGTTCACAACGAACCTCTCCGGTAGAAAGAGCGCTGAAATACGGAGATAGCTTCGTTTTAACAAAACCTTTCCGGGTAACTTGTCCCGGTGCGGATCGAGGAAGGCCCAGGAGTCCTCCCAAGGAGGAAACAGCAATACCGACCCCGCAAGATTTTAGAAAATCCCTTTTGCTGAGGCGTAGATTAAAAGGGGTCTGATCCGGCGTAAGACCTGGTTTGAACATGGCAAGCCTTTCTGTAAGTGCCTGGGGTCACAAATGATGACTTCTTAACAAATGATGAGGTGGTACCAACTCCGATTCCCCCTCCCCCTGCCCCCTCCCCCTGCCCCCTCCCCCGGTGGGAGGGGGCAGGGGGAGTATTTACCGCTGCATCACAGATAGTCTGCGCCGCTTTTGGATACCGCCACAAAGGGGGCAATGGCTCGCTCGTAAACACCCTGGACATAGGCAATGGCCATGCCATAATTGGTCACCGGTATCCCCTGCTGGATGGCAGGCATTAATCTATTGATGATCTGACGGCGGGTAAGCATACAGCCGCCGCACTGGATCACGAGGGAGTATTCGCAAAGCGGCCGGGGCGGATTGTCCAGGCCGGCGGCAACATCAAAATGGAGCTCTTTGCCGGTAAAGGCGGTAATCCAGCGGGGGATCTTGACCCGGCCGATATCATCACCGGCTACGTGATGCGAGCAGGACTCCATAATGAGGACGCGGTCGCCGCTTTTTAGTTCGCCAATGCGTGGCGTCCCCTTCAGATACGCTTCAAAATCACCCCGATGTCGCGCAAAGAGGATGCTGAAGCCGGTGAGGGGGATATCACTGGGCACCGAGGCAGCGGCCTTCAGGAAGACCTGGCTGTCGGTAATGACCAGCCGGGGCCTGATCCCCGTTTTCGTCAGGAAGGCATCCACCTCGCGTTCTTTCAGGACAATGGCGACACAATCGTTGTCCAGCAGGTCCCGGATCACCTGGACCTGGGGAAGAATAATCCGTCCCTTGGGCGCCTGCACATCGATGGGGGTAATCAGGATGACCATATCACCATAAGTGACGAGGTCTCCCAAAAGTGGCGGGTTGTTAAAGACCGACTCGGGCAGATGCCTCTTCAGCAGGTCAAGCAAAGCCTGCAGGGCTTGAGGATTAATGGCACAAAAATCAAGCACATCGGTACGGGTCTTCTCCTCAATTCTGGCCTTCACGGCGGGGTCAAGAGCCGCGATGTCCGATTTATTGTGGACAATAAAGAAGGGGAGATTGTATTTCTCAAACTCGCTGACCAAGCCCTCCTCATAGACGCCGAACGTATTGTCCGTTATCACGAGGATGGCCAAATCCGTCATTCTAATTACACCAAGACTCTTTTTGATCCGTTGCGCCCCCAGATCGCCCACGTCATCAATCCCGGCCGTGTCGATGAAGACGATGGGGCCCAAACCCGTCACCTCCATCACCTTGTTTACCGGGTCGGTGGTAGTTCCAGGATGTTCGCTCACAATGGCCACATCCTGCCCGGCAAGGACATTTATGAGGGAACTCTTGCCATTATTTCTTCTGCCGAATATGCCTATATGAGGCCGCTCACTTTTCTGCAAGGCGCTGACCCTTCCTTTCTTCTACCATTTCTGTTACCGAATATCCCAATCTAAGGAGGTTCTCCGGCTTAAGCGCCATCAGCAGCAGATCTTCATCAAGAACCTTGACCTGCCTGTTGGCCGCTATTATATCTAAACCCTCTTCCTTCATAACCCGGGCAACCACGGCAGCCTTATGGTAGCCCACGTAGGGGATCATGGCGGTGCTAAGCGAAGGGCTGGTGTAGAGCTTTTTTAGCGCCTTCTCCCTGTCGATCGTAAGACCGTCAAAGAGGTTATCCCTCAGTGTCCCATCTGCCGCTTTCAGCAATTCCAGGCTTTCGATCAGCGCGACCCCGATGGCCGGAAGGTAGGCATTCAAATCCAGCATGCCCTGACCGGCAAGGGAAGTAACGAGGACATCATTGGCATAAACCCGATGGGCAGCGCTGATGACGAATTCGCTGATTACGGGATTAATCTTGCCCGGCATGATGGAGCTGCCAACCTGTTTATGCGGCAGATGGAGCTCGTGATCGCGATTCATATCGGATGACAGAAAGCGCAGGTCGGAGGCTATCTTTTCCAAATTCACGGCATGGGCCTTGAGAATGGCGCTGACTTCGACCAGGGAATCAAGGTTGGATGTAGCGTCGGAGAGATTCTCCGCCCGTGTCACCGCAAGCGAGGTAATCCGCTGCAACTCCTGGGCGGCTTCCAAGATGAAATATCGAGGTGATCCCAGACCAGTCCCAACAGCGCTGCCTCCGAGATTGACAACCTTAATTCGTTCGAAACACTTGGATACCCGCCACCAGTCACGGGACAAGGCATCGCTGTAAGCGCTGAAGAGTTTACCGTACGAAGAAGGCACGGCCTCCTGCATTTCGGTGCAGGCAATGCGAAGGGCGTGACGGTACTGTCGTTCACACTCCTCCACCCGGGTGCGCAGCAGGTTGATCGCCTCTTCCAGATCACGCAAAAGAAAAATGACCGCGACCTTAAGCGCAGTCGGAATAACGTCGTTGGTGGACTGAAAAACATTGGCATGTTCAACGGGATCTATTACGCCGTAATCACCGGGCTTCTTACCGATGCCAATCAGCGAGGCATTGGCGATAATTTCATTTACGTTCATGTTGATGCTCGTACCGGCGCCACCGGAGATGGCCGGAACGATAAAGGATTCAAAAAAGGCCCCCTCCAGGTAGATCTTTTCTGCCGTCGCCTTGAGGCAGTGGAGCACTCTGGCATCTATTCGGGGAAGATGAATTTCTTGCTGGCCAAAGCGGCTGACAAGCTCGCCTGCAAATTTTTCATAGACTCGATAGCAGGCCAGTTTCACTGCGCCAATAGCCCGATACCAGATGAGGGGAAAGCGAGTTCGGTCCGGAAAATTTTCCCTGGCCCTCAGGGCATGAATGCCGTAGAGGGCGTTTTCCGGAAGTTCTCTTTCACCGATATAATCTTTCTCTTTACGCACAGGTAGCATATTTCATTTTCGGCGGGCCAATGATTTTTTGGTCGATCTTCTAGCAGGGGTGCCGGTTTTGCTCGTATCTATCCAAATGCCCGCACTGGCCTTGATTATCATATATTGCGCGAGAAAATACAGCGTGATGTTGATCAGGCGCCCATAAGGGACAACTATCAGGAATTTATTAACCGCAAGAACCACATCGGAGGCGATGAACAGTAAGGCGCCCCCAAAAAGCAGGCGGTTTGCGGCAGGGACTAAAAGCGCGCCAATGCTCATTGTGATAATAACCGCAATGTAGGCCACAACCGGTCCATAGAGCTCAGGGGTTATGCCGCGGAAAAGCCAGATCATCGCACCGGCAAAAATCACGAGTCCCGCGATGATGACTTTGCTTGAGCGATCAGGCCTTTTGGCATGCAAAAAAAACAATACCGTGTAGAAGATGTGACCCACCAGAAAAGCAACCAGCCCAAATACAAAGAGATTAGCGCCTGGAAGATCAAGCAGAATATCTCCGCATACCGAGCCAAAAAGCGCCCCGGCAAGGCAGATTCTGGCCGTGCCCTGCATGTCTCTAAGGACGTAAATAAGCAGCGTGCTCACAGGAATGGCCTTCATTACCGTGCGGCCCAGCCCGGCTGCATCCATTGCCAAAAGCACCAGAAATGCAACGGCCGCAGTTACATAGATAAACGTAAAGCTGCCCGATAGCGATGTCTTTGTTGTATTCTGCATTGCCCCCTCCTGCTGGTAGAATATTTGCAAAAAACGTAAATTTAAGGACGACTCGGCAAAAAGTCCGGGTGCTTATGTTGCGCAGCTTTACGAAAAATATCCACATATTTTTTAGAGGGCCATGCTCCGTCATGGCCGCAACTCGCGAAAGCAACTGGGCAAGGTCTGTGCAATAACCCGGACGAGGCGGAGCTCGTCCCTCCGTAAACCATACCTGTCATGGTTAGCGGATCGCCAACAGGGATTCCAACAAAAGTTTAATCCCCTTTATCACCTGGCAGTTTTTTTTGCCATCATTCTGGCCAATCCAGCCCGCAAACCTGCCGACACAACGAAATAGCCCATAAAATCAGTTCCAAAGCGGGAAATACTTTTTTCTTGCCTGCACAAAAAAAAGACTTGACATAATTTTTTTTAGTGAATATGTTCACAGCACACAAAAAACGGCAATGCCCCACTGAAACAAAAAGGACCGCTGTATGATGGCAGAGAAAATTGGTAAAAAAATATCCCTGCAAACCGTCGATCGGATGAGCTCATATAGAAAGGTTCTGGAAGAATTGCATCGTGCCGGCTGGGAATCGGTCTATTCTCATCAGTTGGCAAAGCTGGTCGGTGTCGGCGCTGCCCAATTGCGGCGTGATCTTGCCTCTTGCGGCACCTTCGGCAACATTGCCAAGGGATATCCCGTCTACAAGATGATCCTGACCATCAGCCGCCTTTTTGGAACTGAGTCCCTGCAGAATGTTGTTTTGGTGGGAGCGGGAAACCTGGGTCAAGCGCTCCTGTCTTATCGCAGTTTTGAAGAGCGCGGCTTCCACATTGCCGTAATCTTTGATATCGACGACAGCAAGGTAGGCAAAGTATTCGCCGGCAGACGATGCTACCACATCAAGGAACTCGAAACAATCCTCCCTGACTTCAATATCAATATTGCAATTTTAGCCTGCGGAACGCAGAATCTCACTGAACTGGTTGAACGTCTCAGGAAGGTCGGAATCAGGTCTATTCTCAACTTTGTACCAAAGCAAATCCAGGCCCACCGAGGAATCTACCTGGAAAACGTCGATTTCGCCGGGAAACTCGAAAAACTCTCCTTCATCAACCGTTTGGGTAGGCAAATCGGAACTTATTTTTTAGGGGGATGCATGGTGAATTTTTTCGCTGTGCATTAATTAACGGTAACCGGTGTGCAAATTATTTAATGCTACAACAGAAAGGAGAAAAAAATGACGACCAAAGATATGCACGTACTACTGATTGACGACGACAGGGATTTTGTTCTTTCAACCAAGACATTTCTGGAGGGGCGCGGATACAGCGTTGATACGGCCTACAACGGCCAGGAGGGATGGGAAAAAATCAAGACTGGAAAAAACAACCTAATAGTTCTTGATATCATGATGGACTACGAATCGGAAGGTTTCAATCTTGCTTATAAATTGCGGCAGGATGAGGTAACCAAGAAGTTGCCTATTATCATTGTTTCTGGTTTTTCCCAGCATTTGAGCGGCAACATGGAAAAGTTCGAGTTTATTCTGGGCAGAGATTGGCCTGCAGACGCTTACATGGAAAAGCCCATTAACCTCACGGCGCTGGCGGCGAAAATTGATCAGTTCCTGCTGGAGAAGAAGGCCTAGCAGAATTGTCTCATTGAGATCGGCGACAAGGAGAAAAAAGATGTGTTCAGTTAAAGAAACCACGGCCCAGAATCATATCGCGCTAGATAGTCTGATTCCTGTTTTACAGCAAGTGCAAACTCAAGAAGGATTCCTATCCGTGGCGTCAATGGAAGAAATATCACAATTGGTCGGTGTCCCGGTAAGCCGGGTATTTGGCGTGGCTACATTTTACCGGCAATTTCGCTTCGCTCCCCTGGGTAAGCATATAATTCAGCTCTGCCGGGGCACCGCCTGCCATGTCCGAGGTAGTCTCCTTCTGGCGAATCACCTAAAGAGACGCCTTAAACTCAAAAGCGACGGTAATTCGCCGGACGGAAAATTTTCCGTGGTTACTGTAGCCTGTCTGGGAGCTTGTGCCCTGGCGCCTGTCATAAAACTCGATAGCGACTTTTATGGCCACCTGACAATTCAAAAGTTGGATCAGTTGATCGATGAAGTGGGAGGAACAAAATGATGCCGTCTGAACTGATAATATCCTGCTGTGAACAATGCCGGCACACCAAAGGCAACCCTTGCCGCAACCTTGTTGATTGTATTTCAGGCGGACCCCTTTGCCACGTAAGCGATAAATGTCGGAGTATGCGATCTTCCCGCCTCAATCTGGTACGACGAGGAGGCGAAGGCTCCCTTATCTTCATCGGCGCCGGAACCTGTGGCCTGGCTAACGGCGCCGCTGCTATAGCAAAGAAGATAGGTGATTTCATAAATGCCCACTCTATTGCGGCCCGGCTGATCGAGGTTGGTTGTGTTGGATTCTGTCAGCAAGAGGTGTTTGTTGATTTTCTGACCGGTTCTGGTCCGCGCCTGTCTTACTGCGGAATTAACCCTCAAAATATCGACGAATTGCTCGATGAGGTCTTAATCAAGCAAAATATGAAAAACCGTTTTCTCTACGCCCGCTGGGATGACGGTTCGGGAGATTTCTCGGACATACCCCTTTTGAAAGACACGCCCTTTTTCAGACGTCAGAACAAAGTCGTTCTCGAAAATTGCGGCCTTATCGATCCCTCTTCGCTGGACGCAGCCCTGGCGGTTGGAGCATTCCGGGCAGCAGCAAAGGTTATCCGCGATTTTACACCGGCGCAAGTATGCGACGCAGTGCTGGAATCCGGCTTACGCGGCCGCGGCGGGGCCGGATTCTTAACCGGCCAGAAGTGGCGGGTGGCACTGGATACTCTCGCTTCGGAGAAGTACCTGATCTGCAACGCCGACGAGGGCGATCCGGGGGCGTTTATGGATCGTGCCGTACTGGAAGGTGATCCCTTCCGGGTGCTGGAAGGGATGCTCATCGCCGCCTATGCAATTGGCGCCAGCAAGGGATATATCTACTGCCGGGCGGAATACCCCCTGGCTATTGAGCGGATGCAACAGGCTATCGACCAATGCCGGGCCGTGGGACTTTTGGGGCATAATATTCTCAACAGCCTCTTTTCATTCGATCTAATTATCAAGCAGGGCGCCGGGGCTTTCGTCTGTGGCGAAGAAACGGCGATCCTGGCGAGCATTGAGGGGGGACGAGGGATGCCCCGACCCCGGCCGCCATACCCCGCCGTAAGCGGCCTGCACGGCAAGCCTACTATACTCAACAATGTGGAAACTCTGGCCAATGTCCCTCTGGTCATTGAAAAGGGTGCCTCATGGTTCAAGGGACTTTCCAGCGGGCCCAGTGCCGGGACAAAAGTGTTTGCCCTAAGCGGATCGGTTCAAAATACCGGCCTGGTTGAGGTGTCCATCGGCATTCCCTTAAGGGAAGTCATCTATGATATCGGCGGAGGCCCCTTGCCGGGGCACCACATCAAGGCAGTGCAGATCGGTGGTCCCAGCGGGGGCTGCATTCCCGAGGAAAAATTCGATGTTTCGGTAGACTATTTAACACTGAGGGAACAAGGCGCCATGATGGGTTCCGGTGGCATGGTCGTTATGGATGAAACTTCCTGCATGGTTGATGTGGCCAAGTTTTTCATGGAGTTTATCCGTAATGAATCCTGCGGAAAATGTATTCCCTGTCGGGAGGGAACTACCAGAATGCATGAAATCCTGGTCCGCCTGACAGAAAAGCCGGTCGGTGACGAGTTGCGGCGCTTGGAGAGATTCCGAGGCATTTTCCATCTGGAAGAGCTGGCCGAAACCTGTCGAGAAACATCTTTGTGTGGCCTGGGTCAAACTGCCGCCAACCCGGTTTTAAGTACCCTGCGTTTCTTCCGCAACGAATATATTGCCCATATAATGGAAAATCATTGTCCTGCCGGTGTCTGTCAGGGACTGAAGACCTACTTTATCGATACGGATTTATGCATCGGCTGTACGCTTTGCAAGAAAAAATGTCCCAGCGATGCCATTGTGGGAGATAGAAAACAGGCTCATTACATTATTGTAGACCGCTGTATCGGCTGCGGCGCCTGCGCTGACGCCTGCACCCAAAAGGTAATATTCGAGGCATCGGGTAATCGCAAAGGACTAGAGATTAGTGCAACCTAAGTCACTATGGGGGTGCAAAACACACTAACTCAGCAAATAAAAGGATTCAGGAAAATGATTACAATCAATCAGCAAGATGTTGAATTTAAACCAGGTGAAACAGTGCTTCAGGCGGCCAAGCGGGCGGGCATCAACATTCCTCATTTATGTGCCTTTGAAGGGGCGGCCTCTCCTCCCGCTGCCTGCCGTATTTGCATCGTTGAGGTAGATAAAGACCCCCGTCTGCAGACCAGCTGCTGCCTGCTTGCCAGAGACGGAATGGTAGTCCGTACGCACACCACACGGATACAGAAGGCGCGCCGTAATATTGTCGAGCTGCTTTTGGCCAGCCACCCGGATGACTGCATGTACTGCAGCAAATTGGAAAACTGTGAGCTTTCCAATTTGGCCTCCGAGTTGGGGATAAGACAACGCCGTTACTCCGGGATCAAGAAAAGCAATTCCATAGACCTCTCTTCCCCCTCCATTGTCCGCGATCCGAATAAGTGCATTCTCTGTGGCCGCTGCGTCGCCGTTTGCCACGAGATTCAAGGGGTGGGCGCCATTGATTTTACCGGCCGCGGCTACGAGACCAAAATTGATCCTGCTTTCTATGCGGGGCTAAACGTTTCGGGCTGCATCTTCTGCGGCCAATGTCTGATGGTTTGCCCCACCGGAGCGCTGGTAGAAAAAAACAATGTCGAGGATGTCATCAACGCCTTAAACGACCCCAATGTTATCGTAGTTGCGCAGGTAGCGCCGGCCATCCCAGTCACCCTCCTGGAGGAGTTTCAATTGCCTTCCCTTGTGGGCTCCTTGGAATTGCTGTCCGGACTTCTCAAACAAATCGGTTTTGCGGCTGTTTTTGATACCTCATTTACGGCCGATCTTACCATTATGGAAGAGGTAACCGAACTGATCGAGCGCGTAACTCATGGCGGGGCACTGCCGATGTTTACCAGTTGTTCCCCCGGATGGGTAAGGTATGTCGAGCTGCATCAGCCGCAGCTTATCCCTAATCTCTCCACCTGCAAATCGCCCCAGCAGATGGCCGGGGCGCTGATCAAGGAATACTACCAGGGGAAAGATACCGGCGGACGACGCGTTTACTCGGTTTCCATCATGCCCTGTATCGCCAAGAAGTCCGAGGCTCAGGACCTGGGGGATATCGATGCCGTTCTTTCCACTCGGGAATTGCGGGAACTACTGAAACGCTTTGGCTTGAAGCTTACACCAGACGGGATTAAGGCCCCTCTGGACGTTCCTTTTGCGGAAGCCACCGGCGCCGGCCGGATATTCGGCGGCACGGGGGGCGTCATGGAAGCGGCTATCAGGACGGCCCACAAGATGCTGACTGGCAAGGAACTCGGAGGAGATCTCAAGGTAAGCCCGGCCCGCGGCTTGCAGCGCATGAAGATTTTTTCTCTGGATGTAAGTGGAACAGTTCTCAATTTTGCCGTCGTAAACGGCCTGGGCGAAGTAAAAACCCTGCTCGATATGATGGCGCACGACAATCTTAATCTCCATTTTGTGGAGGTGATGACCTGCCCGGGGGGCTGTGTCGGAGGGGGCGGGCAGCCCTACAACACCGATATGGAGATAGTCAAGAAGAGGTTGAAACTGCTCTATGATGCGGATCGAAAAGCGGGTATTCGCCTCTCCCATGATAACGAACAGGTTAAGGAGCTTTACCGCACCCTGCTGGACAAGCCCCTGAGCAAGACCAGTCATAGACTGCTTCATCGGTCCTATACGGCCCTGAAATGCGGCTAATCGGGCGACTTATGATAACTCGCCCGATTGCCTGAAAGAGGAAGCATGTTTCAAGCAATTCAGACCATAGCCCAAAACTGCCGCCGCTGCTATTCCTGCGTAAGGGACTGTCCGGTGAAGGCCATCAAGATAGTTGATGGCCAGGCCTCGGTAGTTGCGGAACGTTGCATCGCTTGCGGCAATTGCACTATGGTCTGCTCCCAGCATGCCAAAACATATGCCATTGGTCTCAAGAAAGTCGAGGAACTTTTGGCCTCCGGCCGGCCGGTGGTCGCGCTTCTGGCACCTTCCTTTCCAGCAGAATTTCCGGACCACGATCCGGGCCATCTTGCTTGTGCTCTCAAGGAAATTGGATTTAGCCGGGTGGTGGAGGTAGCCTATGGAGCCGACCTGGTCAGCGAGGCCTATCGGGATTTTCTGATCAAAAACAGCAATGGGCTGTGGATCGCATCCACCTGCCCGGCGGTAAACGAATATGTATGCAAGTACCAGCCAGAGCTCACACCCAGGCTCATTCCAGTGGTGTCTCCCATGATCGCCACGGCAATAGCCGTACGAAAAATCTATCCCAAAGATATTTGTTGTGTTTTTATTGGCCCCTGCATTGCTAAAAAGCTCGAGGCCAGACAATCGGAGTGCCGGCAAGTCATCGACGAGGTGCTTACCTTCAAAGAGATAAAGACGATATTTGCGCAAAAAGGGATTTTACTGTCGCAAGTGGATTCAGTGGCCTTTGATCCGCCGCAGGCGGGTTTGGGGCGGGCATTCCCCTTAAGCGGCGGACTGCTCAAAAGCGCCCACCTGAAGCACGATCTCCTGGATCAGGATATGATCGTCATCAACGGGCCACATGAAATCAGCGAAGTGTTCGGAGCTGCGGCCCGAGGGGAAATCAAACCAGAACTTATTGAGGCCCTGATGTGTCATGGCTGTCATACTGGTCCGGGTATGACCGAACGGAACAATCGTCATCAGCGCCGGGAGGTGATCTGCAAATATGTCAAGGACCACCTGATTGATCCTCCCGAAGGATTCCCCAAAGGCTTCCCCAAAGGCTTCCCCAAAGGCTTCCGGCAGGCCAAAGCGCTTGGTCCTGATAATATCTCATTGCAGCGGACATTTGAGCCGCATGATCATCGCCTGAAAGATCCCACGGAACAGGAAATTCAAGCTATTCTGGCCAGAACCAACAAATTTGCCCACGGCGATGAGTTGAACTGCCGCGCCTGCGGTTACGAAACCTGCCGCAGCAAAGCCGTGGCAGTACATCACGGGCTGGCCGAGGATGCCATGTGTCTGCCCTTCATGATCGATCAGGCGGAGCGGGTCTGTCAGGAGTTAAAAATACCCTGGCAGGAGATCAGGCAGGTGCACCGACATCTGATCAATACGGAAAAATTGGCCTCGATGGGACAGCTGGCCGCCGGGGTGGCTCATGAACTTAATAACCCCCTGGGAACTATTCTGCTTTATACCAATCTTTTGCACCGCAAACTTCAGGAACGGACAGATCTATCCCACGACTTGAACTTACTTACCGAAGAGGCCAACCGTTGCAAAAAGATTGTCGGCGGACTGCTGGATTTTGCCCGTCAGAACAAGGTTCGGATGGAGCCAGTCAATGTCAGCGAGCTGATCCTTCATATAATCGACACCTATTATATGAGCCCTCAGTTTTCTGAAAAAGGAATCAAGGTATTTTTCGAGGAAAAGACCAACCACCAGGTAGCCGACATCGATGGCGACCAGATAACTCAGGTATTAGTCAACCTGATAAACAATGCCGTGGAATCCATGCATGGAAAGACTGGGGAAATAAAAATCAGCCTGGAAGGACCAACTGCAACGGGAGGCATTCACATAAAGGTTGCAGATCAGGGTTGCGGCATCCCGGCTGAGGATGGGGAAAGAGTTTTTCAGCCTTTTTTTACAACCAAAAGCATCGGTAAGGGGGTTGGTCTGGGACTCCCTATCTGTTACGGGATTGTAAAAATGCATCGCGGCAATATCTGGTTCGACTCCGTTGTCGGATCAGGTACAACCTTTCATATCGAACTGCCCAAGAACCAGGCCTTGGCGGGAAGGAGTGTTCTAAAGTGAGTCAGAAAAAGAAGATACTGTTTATCGATGATGATGTTGATTTTCTCCAGGGTCAATCCACCTTTTTTTCCGGACGGGGATACGAAGTTTTAACGGCGGTAAGCGGAGATGAGGCGATGAAGCTTCTGACCAAGGAAACCCCTGATTTCATTTTCCTTGATTTGATGATGGAAAATTATGACTCCGGCTTCCGGCTGAGCCATAAAATTCGCAGTGACGAACGCTTTAAAAAAACCCCCCTGGTGATGCTTTCGGGGGTTGCCGCCACTGCCGGCCGCCGCTTCGACCAGGAGCAAGACGGCCTGAAAAACTGGTGCCAGCTCGATGGCTTCCTGGATAAACCGGTTTCGGGAAAACAGTTGCTGGATTTGGTCGAAAAAAAGACAACTACAGCATAATCTTAAAGAAAAGAGAAGGCTGGGTCTGCGACAAATTTATGGTTAGAGGGGTTTTTCTCCCCTCTTTCCCAAAGAGAGGTTGGGGGAGATTTGAGGGATAATAAATAACCTCTTGCTTTTATTATAAATCCCCCCTCCCCCCCTTTGGGAAAGGGGGAATTGGTCGGTGTAAGAACAGGATACCCACATTTTTGTCGCACAACCGAGAAGGTTTCAAGAAATGATCCAAGGCAGAGTCCTCGTTATAGATGATGAATATGGAATTCGTACCGGGGTCCGCGAGATACTGGAACTTGAGGGTTACCAGGTGGAAGCGGTGGAGACCGGGCGGGAAGCATTGGCCGCCATTGATTCTCAAACCTTCGATGTAATTCTGATCGATTATCGGCTGCCCGATATTGACGGCATCACCCTGCTCCAGGCGATCCTGTCCCGCAATCTAGATGTAGGCACCTGCATGATCACCGCCTATGCCAACATTGAGACGGCTATTGCCGCCACCAGGGAGGGGATAGATCTGTTTCTTCCCAAGCCCTTTTCGCCCGATGATCTGATCTCGGTGGTCAAGACCCTTTTCAAGCACCGGGCAATCAGGCAAGAGTCGGAGAGATTGAGGATGGCCCACGAGGCGAGCCTGCTGGCTTTGGCTTCGGAAAAGAGCCAGACCCATTCCCTGGTGGAAAGCCTTCGGGATGCCGTAATGGTGGTCAACCGTAACGACGAGGTCGTACTGGTAAACCCCGCCATGAGGCGCTTGCTTAAAAGCGGCGATGCCGACATCCTGTTGCAGCCGGCACAGCAGGTATTGGATAGCGGCCCCTTGGCTTCTTTGGCGAAGGCGCTGTCGGACAGAGCGAAAGGCGACCGGACGCTGTTCGATATCGAAATAGAAAATCAGCAGTATATGGTAAGCATTACCCCTTTTTATTCGACGACCTCAGAAGTGCTGGGCCATATCATCACCATCTCCGACATCTCGGAAGTCCGCCGCCTGGCCATGGAAAAATCGCGCTTTATCCGCACCATGGTTCATGAATTGCGCTCCCCCCTGGGCGCCGTAAAAAGTGTCATCGAGGTACTGGAAGACCGGAGCCTCGGAAACGAGGTGACGCCGTACTCAGACCTCCTGGCTCGGGCCCATAAGAGGCTAAATGGTTTGGTCGAACTTATCGGGGCGCTCTTGTCACTGTCTCAAATCGAAACTCAAGGGCGGACCGGGGAGAACGTAGGCTCCATTGCTGTGGAGCCGGTGGTGCAAGAAATCGTCGAACTCTACCGGCAGCGGCTCCAGGCAGCGCAGATAGAATTGACTCTAGCCGTTGAACCCGACCTGCAGGTGGTTATAAACCCGGAGGATTTGAAAACCATTTTAACTAATCTGATTGGCAACGCCATTAAATACAACCGTCCCGGTGGCAGGGCATCCCTGCGGGCAAATCGCGCCGGCAGCATGATTAAATTTGAGGTGGCCGATAGCGGACTGGGAATAAAGGCGGAAAACCTTCCCCGCATTTTTGATGATTTCTTTCGCGAGAAACGGCCGGAAACGAGGGATATCACGGGAAACGGGCTGGGCCTGGCCATTGTAAAGAGATTAGTGGAACGCTACTTAGGCCAAATTGAGGCGACAAGCACCGAAGGCCGGGGGTCTATTTTTACCTTTAATCTGCCGTCGGGCCGGAGCAGGCCGCTGCAAAATGACCCTGCCCCTTCGGGGACAGGCTAAACTAATGATGCGGCCTGGGGCGGAGATTGTCCCTCCGAAACCAGTATTTTCCGGCAGTTTCTAGAGGTACACAGGATGCACTAAGCTACTGTTCTTAAAAATATTGCGGCGAGTTTTACGCCGGCGCCCTCCTCCTGATGAAGCTACTTCACCTGTTCATGTCAATCTTGTTGAACTTCGAAACTCCTTCTCGCACTCCTCATCCCGGCGCCGGCATTTTTTTGTTGCCTGCCCCCGCGCAGGCGGGGGAGG
>CAMTWB010000009.1:0-102898 GCA_947085375.1 uncultured delta proteobacterium | reverse complement strand
GTAAAATGGGAGTCTGTAACGTTCTGCCAACCGTTTGTGAAGCTGCTTTTGATAACCTGCTTTTCAGGCCTTAAAAGCAACCGCTGGGTGGGGGATTTTCAAGTGGCCACAGGTGGGGGATTTTGGGTGGCCACCCGGGCTCTGTACTTCAACATTTTGGCGAGGGCATTGCTGGTAAATTGTGCTCCCTGGTTGGTATTGAAAATTTTCGGTCTTCCCGACTCAATGGCCATTTTCGATTAAGGCAAAGGAGTACGGTCATCACACCGTCCGCCAGCCCAGATTCCTTGCCAGGGAACTGATATCTTCGTACTCCCGCTGGTCCAGAGCATAGACATGCAGTTCCACCTTGGGCCATTTTCGCAAAGCCGCCTCGTATCCTTCCGTCATGGCAAGGAAGGCATCCACTGAGCGGGGAAGACGCCACCCGCCTTTCATGACGGAGGTAGCAACGACCCTGCAACCAGCTCTTCCTGCCGCCATTATCGCGGCTTCCGTAGTAGTACGGACAAGAGCCTTTTTCGCAGTCTCTGTTAATACATCCGTGTGATGTAAGGTGGAGGCCATGATGATAACTCGAAAGGGGGATTCAGTTAATGGTTCATCATCGAAAACATGACCCAAGGGCACCGGATAATCGATGTTTTCCTCAATCTCCTGCCAGGCATCCGGCCAGCGTCTGGCGAACTGATGGGCGATATTTCCGGGCATGCCCGGCGCCGATCCGTCAAAGGTCAGGATGAGGCCATCGGCCAGGGCATCGAGAACATTCCCCTGTATGCACTTCAAAAGCATATCAATGCTGTCTTTCTGGCCCAGAATTCCTGGTATTGGGTAAGATGGGGCCGTTAAAAAAGTACGCCTATTCCATTGATGCTCGCCTCACTCATTTTACCAAATGCTTGAAACAGGATTAATGATTACGGATTGAAAGGACGCATGAAAATGCTGATCAAGGAAAACAACATTACAGGAAGTAGCAAACGCCCTGACAACCCCAAAAATCCGCCCTTCAAACACCGAAGGGTTCAACTAAATTATACCCAAAACTTACTCACGAGACAAATCTCAAAAATTCTTTCATGATTTAGAGCAACCAAAGCGGGGGGTGAGTCTGCACCTGCCTTATAAAACGAACACAAACCGGCAGCGAATATTGGTTCAACTGCAGTTCGCAGCCTCGGCCAAAACATGGGCGGCCCACTGGTTAAGGCTTTTGCCCTCGCTTTCGGCCACCATTATAGCTGCGGAATGAATTTCAGGCGGCACTCGCAGCAATATCTTGCCGGAAACCGGTTTATTGGGTTGTTGTCCAAGTTTGGTGCAAGCGGCAAGATAATTGTCAACTGCCTCATGGAATGCGGTTTCAAGCTCTTCAACAGACACTCCGTGAAACCCAACAATGTCACGTATACCGACCAGGTGACCTACAAATATGCGGTCATGGGCATCATACTCGATACGAGCTGCATATCCTTTGTATTTCATGGCGTTCATGGCTTCACTCCGATAGATTCAAGAAAATATCTGGCATCTGTCACCCTGTAACGCAACGACTCTTTTTGAGGATGAGGACGGTGGAAGTATGCCCGTCTTCCGTTTTTCTCAAAGGTAACGGAAGAACCGGAACCCTCCACAACTACACATCCCACGGCGACGAACAACGCCTCTATCCTCGACCATTTAATGTTTCCGTTGACAGGGTTGGTAAATATGGCTTCAAGGGTTTTCCTGTGTTTGCCAGTCATGGTCGAATGATAACACAATATGATATCATGTCAATGTTTTTTTGACAGGGCGGAATAGCGCAGGTTTGTTCATTATTACCGAAAGAAACAAAGCATATCCGTCAAAATAATCGGATACTTGACTACAGGAAGCATGTTTACATTCAACCCCTACACCTACTGCCAAGTTAAGTGCGTCTTTCCACAGCTAAATAATTTCCATAAATATGCTTTGGTCATTACTACTACAAAATTATGCTCCTCAGCGCTTCTTCGATATTCGGATATTTGAATGTAAATCCCGCATCAAGCATACGACGGGGAATCACGCGTTGGCCTTTGAGCAGAACGGAGCCGAATTCACCAAGAATCAACTTAATCATAAAACCTGGCGCGGGAATAAAAGAAGGACGATGCAAAATCTTGCCAATAGCTCTTCCCAGATCAACGTTACGAACCGGTTCAGGCGAGCAAAGATTTACCGCGCCGTTTATTTCCGGATGTTGGAGCAAAAACATAAATGCTTCGACCAGGTCATGCATGTGCACCCAGGAAAACCACTGGCGTCCGTTGCCTAAAGAACCGCCCAGAAAGTATTTGAACAAGGGGAGCATCTGTCCGAGCGCTCCTCCGTTTTTTCCCAGCACAATTCCAAACCGCGTAATAACAACTCTTGATCCTTTGTCTTGCGCTCGCAGGGCCTCCTGTTCCCAGTCATAAGCAAGTCGCGCCAAAAAATCAGTGCCTGCCGCCATGTTCTCGGTCAATTCTTCGTCTTCATGAAAACCGTAATACCCGACGGCCGACGTGCTGAAAATAGTTATTTTACTGGCGTCAGCAGGCAGGGCCAAAACCAGATTACGGGTTGTTTCGATACGACTTTCAAGCAGAATCTTTTTGTGTTCAGGTGTCCAGCGGCTGAAGATGGAAGCTCCGGCAAGGTTGATGATCGCATCGTGTTCTTTAACAGATTCCTGCCATTTTCCCTTGATGGTCGGATTGCCGTCCAGATAGGCAAGGCCATCCATCTTTATCTTCGCGCCACCCAGAGATTGGGTCAGTATTGTCACTTTGTGCCCTTCTGAAATAAGACGTTTGGCTAGATATGTTCCTACAAACCCGGTGCCGCCCGTCATGAAAAATTTCATGTCTCACCCTCCTTTTTACTTCAAGTCGCTATATCGGGTTGCAATCTTCAGGATAACGCGACGGCCAAAATGAAGCGCCGCAGACACATCACTCATACGTTTCTTTTTCTGATCTGATGCTAACACAGACGGCCTTACACAATCATTAATTTATGCATACTCCTGATTCTGATCGATGGCGGTTCCCTCATGGCACCGTCCGTTTCGTTTACAACCAGAACTTGCCTTCTGGGAGGCAACAGCGTAAAAGAGAGTAGATTCTGTACGTTGACAAACAAGAAAGTCGACGGCGGTTCAGCCAAAAGAAAGGACCCGTGATGCTCGAAGCGATTAAAACCCTAATAAAAAGCAAGGATGTCTGCGTTTTGTCCACCGTCTCCGACGGAACCCCCCACTGTTCATTCATGTCCTATATAACCGACGACACGTGCAGGGAGTTTTACATGATCACCCTCACGGGGACTAAAAAATACCGGAATCTTGAGGACAACAGCGCTGTGAGCCTCCTAATCGACAATCGGGAAGAAGATATCGATCGCAGGCGAAATGATATTCGGGCCCTTACCGTCAGCGGTGTCTATCAAAAACTGGATGACCCATCGGAAGAGAAGAGAATTCTCAAGCAATTGATGGAGGCGCAGCCGCACCTCAAGGAATTTGCCGAAAGCGACAAGGCAAAGATCTTCGCCGTTCGGGCAAAGGCATTTCAACTGCTCGACGGTATAACCCGGTCCCACTTCGAGGAAGTCGACTGATATTGAAGATGGCATTTCACAAAAAATCACCTGCCGAAAAATTCGTTTTTAATGAATGCCTTGTTTCCAGCCTCTTCAATATCTCCTTCCTCTTTCCATCCCTTTGGTAGGTATTCACGTTGTGTCACGGTACAGAAGCGTAAACAAAGCGCCGAGCTCGTCAACGTTATGAAGCATTCAGTATCGCTCCGCGCGCACACCTGGAGCAGGCGCATCCTTGGGAGGCCCCGCATAACGCTGTGCGATCGGAAGCCACAGGGCGGCGCTGCCCGCATACTGCAACCGGTTGTCTGCTACATTGCGCCTTTGGGTTGCCACAAGACAAAACTCCTCGGCATTGCCGCAGAGTTAGACGTTCTCTCATGACAAAAGCTAAAGTCCCATCATCAAAAATATGTGGAATAGAGTAGATTGCTGCATCTGCTTTGCCTGCTGAATCAGCCGCAGATAAAACTCCTGTGCCATTTACGCTGTCAAAGTATTCTTTTAGTGTCCTGTTTCTCGTATTGTTGGCCTGTTTTAATAAGCCTGGAGGTATCATATTGGTTATCCTTTAAGCGAGAGAGAATCGCTTCATATAATTCTCCCTCCATTTCCCTGGTGCGGCTCAAAATCCAAAGGTAT
This sequence comes from uncultured delta proteobacterium, assembly GCA_947085375.1. GTDB lineage: Bacteria > Desulfobacterota > Syntrophia > Syntrophales > CAMTWB01 > CAMTWB01. The sequence continues at coordinate 98,644 of CAMTWB010000009.1, read as the reverse complement.
TCGCGGGTTGGATTTCCGATAACGGCGTATTCATAGTTCTTACCCAGGTCAATTATCCAGTAGTCTCCTGTAAAAGGCCAGAAAAAAGATACATTGAGTTTGGCATTTGTTTCTTTGTCGACTATCATCCCCCTGCAGAGTATCGAGGTGGCCGTGCGGGAACTGAAGCTTTGCATTTGTTAGGTTGGTTCCTTTAGTGGGTGACTGTTTCTGATGAAGATGGCCGACGGGCTCATACCGATCCGGGTTCCAATATCATCAAGCATCTCTTGGAACTCCTCTCGGCGCACACGGATGTCTTTTCCCCCTTTGGGAGGATAAGGGTCATTGAAGGCAACATGATCCGCTTCAACATCCGTCACCACGACCCAATGGGGGATGTCAAACTGGTGTACCACTCCCATATGCACCAATGCTATCGGGATGAACCCTTCACTGAAAAACTTGGCAATCTTCTCGATCGTCAATCGGGTATACTCAACAGTCAAGCCACGAAACAGAGCGCGTTTTCTGTTCTCGCCAATCCCGAAAAGGGCCAATCTTGCATCTTCCGGCGTAAAGCTATGTTCCCGCAGCCTGTTCTTCCACAAATCAGGGTCGATCATCCTCCTGCGTTGCGTCACCAGGTGGACCTCATAACCAGCATCCAGCAACGTGACGCTCATCCCGAAAGGGTCAGCGCCTCTTACTCCGATCATGTTGCTTTGACGCCATACCTCAAACTCCAGTGTACGGTTCAGCTTAAGACGGGGGTCAAAAAGCTTGAAAACCATTAGCACGCAAGCGGGACCACAGGTAAATTCGGCGCTTTGGGCATAGTAGGGTATTTTTAACCTCATGGAATGCCTTCCTATAGCTTGGGGCTGACGTTCAATTCCGTGTTAGCTCTGGCCGATAAAGAAAACCTGACCGAAAAACAGGCAACAGAAATCATCAAGCTGATCTTCAATGGATTAACCGATACAACGGATGTTCCAGCCGCTACAAATATAAAAGAATGGGCTAACCGCGAACGGCTAGCCCAATGATTTCATGGCGCGCCCAGGAGGATTCGAACCTCCGACATCCAGATTCGTAGTCTGGCGCTCTATCCAGCTGAGCCATGGGCGCCCCGTATTTTCCCCAGTGCCTTCCCGGCATGGGAACCGGCAATGTACCGGTGCGTTGTCTTACTGGCGGAGAGAGCGGGATTCGAACCCGCGGTACACCTTTAGGGGCGTACAATCGCTTAGCAGGCGATCGCTTTCGGCCACTCAGCCATCTCTCCGAAATTGCTACGGAGGGAGCAGGATTCGAACCCGCGAACCTTTCGGTCAACGGTTTTCAAGACCGCCGCCATAGACCACTCGGCCATCCCTCCAGCTAAGTTGCTACATGTTAGCCTACGCCGGCAACTATGTCAATTTCTTTCCGCGATAGCCGGCAGGGGCTTTCGTATCGCAACAACCTCTCCCCGGCCAAAATAGGGCCGCAGAACCTCGGGAATCAGCACCGATCCGTCGGACTGCTGGTAATTCTCCAGGATGGCCACCAGGGTTCTTCCCACCGCCAGGCCGGAGCCATTTAAAGTATGAACAAACTCCACCTTGCCGCCTTTCGTCCGGCGAAACCTGATCGCCGCCCGCCGGGCCTGGAAATCACCGAAATTGCTGCAGGATGATATCTCGCGATAGACACCTTGAGCCGGCAGCCATACTTCCAAATCGTAGGTCTTAGCCGCCGAAAAGCCTAAATCAGCGGTACAGAGGGAAACCACCCGGTAGTGGAGATTGAGCCTGCGGAGGACCTCTTCCGCATGGGTGGTAAGTTTCTCCAGTTCGTCATAGGAATCCTCCGGGCGGGCGAATTTTACCAACTCCACCTTGTTGAACTGGTGCTGCCTGATCAACCCCCGGGTATCCTTGCCGTAGGAACCCGCCTCGGAGCGGAAACAGGCGGAATAGGCGGCGTAGTTTATGGTCAGTTGATCCTCCGCGAGAATCTCTCCCCGGTGAATATTGGTCACCGGCACTTCCGCTGTGGGGATGAGGAAGTAATCCGTTGACGCCAGGCAAAAGAGGTCAGCGGCGAATTTTGGCAATTGCCCGGTTGCCGTCATGCTCTCCCGGTTGACGATAAAGGGCGGCAATATTTCCAGATAGCCGTGCTCGGCCGTATGCAAATCCAGCATAAAATTAATCAGCGCCCGCTCCAGCCGGGCGCCCATCCCCCGGTAGAGGGTAAACCTGGCCCCGGTAATCTTGGCGCCCCGGGGAAAGTCCAGAATCTCCAGCTCCTCTCCTAAGTCCCAGTGTGGCCGGGGTGTAAAATCAAAGGTCGGCTTTTCCCCCCAGGTTCGGACAACGGGATTATCTTGGGCGTCTCGGCCGGCAACAACCGATTCATGGGGCAGGTTGGGGATTGTCATGACTATTGCCGCGAGTTCTTCCTCAACCTCCTTGAGCGCCGTCTCCAACCGGTCGATGGCGGCTGACACCTGGGCCATTTCCTCCATTAACGTCGCCGCATCTTCTCCCCGTTTCTTGCGGTCGCCGATTTCACGGCTCACGGCATTCTTTTGGCTGCGCAGGTCTTCCACCTGTTTAAGAATCAGCCGCCGCTTTTCCTCCCGGGTAAGGAAAGGTTCCATATCCATCGGCTGACCACGCTCCTGGAGCTTCTGCGTGAGCAGATCGATATTCTGCCTTATGTATTTGATATCCAGCATGATACACTCCAAAAGCCTCGGGAAACGGCTGCGTTTTCTAGCACCTAAAGCCCCTCAGAGTCAACATGTTCTTGATGACGACACGGTAAAAAGTCCATATGCTGCGTTGCGCTGCATCCCTCGTCACTGCGGCGTACCCAAAAGTACGCCTCATTCCTCGTGATTTGCGCGCCTTGCCTCTGGCGCTTTTTACCGCGCCGTCCGAAAATTACAGCTTAACCGACTTTTTACCGCCTCGTCATTGATGACACAACAAAAAGTCCGAATGCGCGTTACGCGGCATTCCGGGGAAATGAGCGGAGAATCCGGTAGCAGGTATCGCGCTGGGCGGCATCAAAGCCCGCCTGCTGGATCAGGGAGATGGATTCCTCGCTGCCCCCGGGATTGACGTAGCCCGCCGCCCGATGGACATTTTCCTCCAGGAGAGTGCCGCCGAAATCGTCGGCGCCAAAATGGAGGGCCACCTGACCGATTTTTTTCCCCTCCGAAAAGGGCGAGGCCTGGATATGGGTGAAGTTGTCCAAATATATCCTGGCCAGGGCGATGAGCCGCAAATAGGCGCCGGCCTGGGGCTTGCGGCCGGTTCGTTCCCCCAGGGGGGAATTGGCCGGCTTGAAGCTCCAGGGGATGAAGGCGGTGAAACCGCCATATTCGTCCTGTAATGTCCTGATGGCCTCCAGGTGGCAAATTATATCTTCGCTCGTTTCCAGATGGCCGAACATCATGGTGGCGGTCGTTTTGAACCCCAGCCGATGAGCCACGCGCATTACCTCAAGCCAGTCCCGAGCGGCACCCTTGCGCGGACTGACCCGTGATTTGACCCGATCGGACAGGATTTCCGCCCCTCCCCCCGGCATTGTTCGCAATCCGGCTTCCCACAAGAGTTGGAGCACCTCATCGACAGTCCGGCCGGACGAGGCCGCCATTCCCATGATTTCCGGCGGCGAAAAAAAATGAGGGTGAACCGCGGGCACCTCCGCTACGGTACGATGTACCAAATCCAGATAGTAGGACAGGGGCAGGTCCGGATTTACCCCTCCCTGAAGCAAAATGGTGCTGACCCCCGCCCGGGCGGCCTGCTTGAAACCTGCAATCAGCTCGCTTGCGGGTCGCACGTAGGCGTCAGGCGCGCCTGGATTACGGTAGAAGGCGCAAAAAGAGCATTCTCTGATACAGACATTGGTGTAGTTGGGGTTGGTATCCACGACAAAGGTAACCAGGTTGCCCTTATTCTTCCGGCAGCGAATGTCGACTGCCAGCTCGGCCAACGTAAGCAAGGGGGCGTTTTGCAGGAGTTGCAACCCCTCCTGGGGTGAAATCCGTTCTTCAGCCCTGACTTTTTCCTTAATCTTGTCCAGCATGACAACTCCGCAAAAAGTAACGAAAATGTAAGTTTTGGGACGGCTTTGTAAAAAGTTCGCAGGCAAGGCGCCCAAATCGTGAGGAATGAGGCGTACTTCTGGGTACGCCGCAGTGACGAGGGGTGCAGCGCAACGCAGCATCCGGACTTTTTACAAAGTCGTTAAATGGAAGAGCCCGCGAAAACGTTCTATTGCCTCTTTCTCCTTCTCTCCCAGCCGATATTGAAAGGTCTGAAGATACGCCAGAGCCGTTGCCGGTGGAAGCCCAATCCGACGGCCATAGATAGCCGCAAGCCGGGGCAACTCCCCTTGTGCCTTGCAAAGTGAAGTCTCGATCGCCTCCTTGAGCAGTTCCTTATTGGCCAAAGACACATCACTTGAGACGGCCCAGACGGCAAAGACGAAGGGGAGCTCTTGCCAGCTTCGCCATTGGGTGGCCAGATCGTAGACCAGGGGGAAGTCGGGCAGACCAGTCCTCGCCCTTTTCAGGGCCTCGTCGCCAATCAGGAGAACCGCCTGGAAACGGTCGCAAGACTTCTCCGGGGGGGTCATCCGCTCCAGTTGGGCCCCTACCCGGTGCCGATGGCGAAGCAAAACCTGGAGCAGCGCAACCGACGTTGCCGTATCGTCGGTGATGCCGATCCGTTTTCCCTCAAGTTCCGCCCACGGGTATTGTGAAAACAAGAGCACACTGCCCACCTCCTTTGGTGAGGCGATACAGTAGTCAAACAGGGTAAGCCGGTCTTGCCCGTCCAGATAGTCCAAGAGGGAAAACAGTCCCCCGGCGATCTGTCCCTGCCGCAGGAGGTTGCCCAGATGGCGGGGCGCAACAGGCAAAAGCGAAAATGGTTTACGCGGGAAGTGGTGATAAAAGGGAACCGAATTCAAGTAGGGTATCTTGCCGATTACCACCCCCGCTCCTTCCACCTTGAGGGGGTTATAGAAGACGTTTCTTTCGACGGCAATCCGGCCCGCCTCAGTGATCATGCTGACCAGGCTTTCCCGGGCAAGCGTTTGCGGCGTGACGGCGCCGGCGTCATGAGCGATCCGTTCCCCCCCCACGGTACCGTCTAGGTCATCGGCGCCAAAATGGAGGGCCAAAGAGGCCCCCTCCGGGGTCAGCATCACCCAATAGGCCTTGATGTGGGGGAAGTTGTCCAGCATTAGCCTTGATACGGCAATGGTCTTTAAGTCATCGACCGCCCCGGCCGGGCGACTGGCGGCAATAAGGCCCAGCTTCCCCGGCTGGAAGGGCAAGGGGATAAAGGAAAAAAATCCCGCCGTCTCATCCTGGAGTTCTCTAAGCAGGCGCAAGTGTTCCAGCCGTTCTGCCAGGGTTTCAATATGACCGTAGAGCATGGTCGCATTGGTTGGGATGCCCATAAGATGAGCAGCCCGATGGATCGCCAGCCATCGTTTGCCCCCGATTTTCCGGGGGCAGAGGCGGCGTCTTACCCGCTCGGAGAAGATCTCCGCCCCACCTCCGGGCAGGCTGTCGAGACCTGCGGCCTTTAACCGGGCCAGCACCTCCGGCAATGGCATTCCAAAACGCCTACGGAAATAATCGATCTCCACCGCAGTGAAGGCCTTGATCCCCACCTGGGGAAACCTTTGCCGGATGCCGGCCACCAGGTCCAGGTAATAGCTCCAAGGAAGCCTTGGATGGAGCGCCCCGGTAATATGAACCTCCCGAACGGCTGACGATATCTTCTCCAGTATCTCCGGAAGGGAAAGTTCGTAAGCCCGCAAATCATCCGGCGCGACCGAAAAGGCGCAAAACCGGCACCCAAGCTGGCAGATATTGGTTGGTTCGATCTTTTGATTGAGGGAAAAAAATGCCGCATCGCCATTTAGCCTATAGTTTACCTCAGCCGCCATCCGTCCCAGAGCAATCAGGTCGTCCGACTGGTAGAGGATAAGGCCGTCGCTTACGCTCAGGCGCTCGCCATTTTCTATCTTGTCCCACAGGGCGGGGAGATTGGGGTCGCGAAATGTTATCTGCACAGCGGTCAACTCAAGTGAACTCGCCTCGGGGTAGTTGCGGCGGTTAGGAAAACTATTACACCGCGGCAGGGGTAACGTCAAGAAGTTAAGCGCCGCAAGGGGTGTGTACAAATTTATAGCTGTCCCAATCTTGCAGGGCCTAGACCCCCCTTTCCCAAAGGGGGGCCGGGGGGATTTATAATAAAAGCAAGATGTTATTTCTGGTTCGTCAAATCTCCCCCAACCCCTGTTTGGGGAAGAGGGGAGAAAAAGCCGCTCTACCCATAAATTTGTCGCACACCCGTCACCTGGGGGTCACTTGTAAATATGTCGTTTCCATGTTAATGATTTTTCGAACTTTAGAAATCCAAGAGGCGCATGAATAACCTGCTTAAAAAAATACTTACTTACGGACGGATGATCCGCTTTGGCCATACCATCTTTGCCCTACCCTTTGCGCTTTCCGCCCTGATCCTGGCTGACTGGGAGAAGCCGGTGACAGGCGGGCTCGTTTTCTGGATAATCATGGCCATGACCGGGGCCCGTTCGGCGGCAATGGGTTTCAACCGCCTGGTGGACGCAGAATTTGACGCCGCCAATCCCCGCACCTGCCAGAGGGAGTTGCCGCTGGGCGTTATCTCTTCGGGCGAAACAAAACTATTTGTCAGCGGGACGAGTATTTTCTTTATTTTTTCCGCCGCCATGATTTCCTGGGTGTGTTTCTGGTTTTCCTTTCCCGTCCTCCTGCTCTTGCTGGGCTACTCCTACACCAAGCGATTCACCTGGCTGTCTCACCTGATCCTGGGTTTTGTCATCGGCCTGGCCCCCTTGGGGGTATGGCTTGCGGTAACGGGGGAGTTGTCATTGCGCATCTCGCTTTTGTCTTTCGCCCTTTGCACCTACATCGCGGGCTTTGATATTCTCTACGCCTGCCAGGACGTGGAGTTCGACCGCGCTTTCGGCTTGAATTCCCTGCCGGCCCGCTTCGGGGTAAGGGCCGCGCTTGGGGTGTCGTCCCTGCTTCATGTCACGACCTTTATCAGCCTCCTTATGCTCGGGCCGGTTTTCAATCTCAGTGCTGTCTATCTTGCTTTCACGGTGATTATCGGGGCGCTGCTCATCTGGGAACACCTTTTGGTCAAAACGGATAATCTCTCCCAAATTAACATGGCTTTTTTTCATATCAACAGCATTGTATCGGTGGTTGTCTTTGTGGCCATCATAACGGAAGACATCCTGCGGCAAGTGAGCTAACAAAAACTGGAGATTAAAGATGTTTAAACGCAAAGGGGCGTCAGGTGCGCCCGTGAGATACCGGGACATCCGGGAATTCATCGCTGCCTTGGAAGTTGCAGGCGAGCTGATCCGGATCGCCGAACCCTGTTCGCCCTACCTGGAAATCTCCGCGATAACCGACCTGGCTGCGAAAAGTAAAGACGGGGGCAAGGCCTTGCTGTTTGAGCAGGTAACGGGGTCCGCCTTCCCCGTTCTCACCAATGCTTTCGGCAGCAATAAACGGATTAACCTGGCCCTGGGCACCACTGACCTGCCCAACTTAGGCCGCCGTCTCCAGGCCATTATCCAGTCTAAGCCCCCTCGGGGCTTCGCTGAAAAATTAGCCTTTCTTCGAGAGGCGTTAGGCTGGTCGCGTTTTATCCCCCGCAGCCGGAAAACCCGCCCACCCTGTCAGGAAGTGGTTTACCGGGGCGAAGAGGTGGATTTATCCCGCCTGCCCGTCCTTCATACCTGGCCTGCGGACGGGGGGCCATTTATTACCCTGCCGGTTGTTTTCACCCGCAGTCTCGAGACGGGGGCGAGGAATGTGGGCATGTACCGCCTACAGGTCTTTGACCGTAACACCACCGGAATCCACTGGCACATCCACAAGGATGGCGCCCATTTTTTTCACGAGTATTGCAAGGCGGGCCGGAGAATGGAGGTGGCGGTGGCTATCGGGTGCGATCCGGCGGTTACTTATGCGGCCACCGCGCCCCTGCCGCGGGGGATCGACGAGCTCTTGCTTGCCGGATTCATCCGCCGCGCTCCCGTGGCAATGGTCAAGTGCCTAACGGTGGATCTGGAAGTGCCCGCCTGGGCCGAGATAATTCTGGAGGGATATGTTGACCCGGACGAACGCCGGCTGGAAGGACCTTTCGGCGACCACACCGGTTACTATTCCCTGCCCGACCTCTACCCGGTTTTCCATGTCAGAACCCTGACCCATCGCCTTGGGGCCATCTATAGCGCGACCGTTGTAGGCCGCCCGCCGATGGAGGACTGTTACCTGGCCCTGGCCACGGAGCGAATATTTCTGCCGCTCCTCCAGACCGTCCAGCCGGAGATCAGGGACTACTGGCTGCCCTGGGAGGGGGTATTTCACAATCTGGTGGTTGTTGCTATTGAGAAGACCTATCCCCGGCAGGCTTGGAAGGTGATGCAGGCTCTGTGGGGCTCAGGCCAGATGAGCTTCTGCAAAATAATTATTGTGGTGGATGATTCCGTGGACTTAAGTGACCACCCTGGCCTCCTGCGGCATCTGATTGAAGTTTTGGACTTCGACCGGGATATGAACATCACCGAAGGGATTCTGGATGTTCTGGATCACGCGGCCCCTCAAGCCTGCTACGGCGGCAAGCTGGGGATCGACCTTACGCGGGCGCAAGCAGGGGAAGCGCCGCGACGCACGCTCCCGGTTGCTGGCGGCTTCGATGATGTCCTCTTTTGGTCGCGTCTGCAAGACCGGGAGCCAGCCTTTAGAGACTGCCGGGTTCTTGGCGGGGATACAATCCATCCGCTGGTGCTTTTGGCGGTGAAAAAAACGCCGGCGCAGAGGTTCCCCGAACTGGCCCGCTCTTTTCTTTCTCTCACACCCCCACCCGGAACTATCGGCGTTTTCTTTGATGCCCAGGAGGATATGGCGGATGATTCCCGGCTTTTGTGGCGCCTCTTAAACAATTGCGATCCCAGGCGGGATATGCTCCTTGAGGCCGATCGGCTTTTGATTGACGCCACTCGGAAGACCCCGGAAGACGGTTATTTCCGGCAGTGGCCGGAGGATCTGGTGATGACGGCGGAAGTGATGAAAATCGCATTGGAAAAGGCGAAAAGATGGGGGGTGGTATGAAGATGCATTTTAGGCTCACCACTGATTTTGGTCCCATAGTCTTGCTGTGGGCAGAACAGCAAGGGCTGCGACTGAGCCGGATTATTTTGCCCGCATCCGAGGAGGAATCTTCCCCGGCATCCTTGGCGGGCAGCCGGCTGATCTCTCCCGGATGGGATCACCTGCCGACACTGGGTAGAATCCAGAGCTGTCTGGCCGGTTACGGCGACGGCGGTGAACTTGATATCACCGGGCTTAACCTGACCGATTTCCAAAAGCGGGTCTTGCTCGAATGCCGGCGGATACCACGGGGCATGGTTTCCTCTTATGGCACTCTCGCCGCCCGGGCCGGCTGCCCCGCCGGGGGGCGCGCGGCGGGCACCGTCATGGCCGCCAATCCGCTTCCCCTTTTGATCCCCTGCCACCGCGTTGTTCGCACCACAGGAGGGCTGGGCGATTTCGGCGGGGGAACGGCAATGAAAAAAACGCTCCTGATCAGGGAGGGGGTCGAATTTAACGAGCAAAACCGGATTGCCCGCCGGTTTTATTACCAGTAGTCGCTATTGCAATTGGCTCTGAGTATAAAAGTATAATTTCGAAGGGTAATATCTAATGAAGGTAAAATTTTCACGCCATGCTAAAAGGCGGGCAAAACTTTATGGGATTTCCGAAACAATAATAACAGACATTTTAAAAACCATGAATTTGCATCAGGGTGAGCATGAGATTATAAAAGATGTTTCTGGATTAAAGTATCAATTGAAGATTGTTGTCTCTGTTGAGGAAGATTTAATAACCGTAGTAACAAACTATCCAGTGAAGAAAGGAAGGAAAAAATGAGAGTACATTATGATAATGAGGTTGATGCCCTGTATATTAAGTTAGGAAACCAAAAGCCTGAAGGGGTTGTTGAGATTTCAGAAGGTGTAAATTTAGATACGACATCTGAAGATAAAATAGTTGGCATAGAAATACTCAATGCTTCTAAGAAGATGAACATTAAAACAATTCTCTCCTACGAACTTGAACTTGATAATAAATTGATTCTAAAAAGTGCCTAACAATACTCCTCACTCCACTTGACCCAAAAGTTCTGTCAGGTCCTGCACGAATATTATGACTTAGTGACTAAACACCTACAGACTATCCACCTCTGAGTAGTTACATTATTCCCCCTCACCTAAAACCATCTCCCACAAGGGAGGGGGAGGTTTTGAGACTTTTGCAATTGCCTATTGCCTTTGATGAAGTTGCCGCCAATGAACGATAACATAAGCCTTACAGACCTGACCCCGGCGGCCTTTCCGTCTGGCCCCGGTGTTTACCTGATGAAGGATGGCGCCGGCCGAGTGGTTTACGTCGGCAAGGCCAACAACCTGCGGGCACGCGTTGGCGCCTACCTCAACCGAACCGATTCCCGGGTCATGATCCCTTTTCTGATGTCTCAGGTGGCGAGTATCGAATTCATCGTCACCGAAACTGAGAAGGAGGCGTTGATCCTGGAGAACAGTCTCATCAAAACGCATCGCCCCCGTTACAACGTCTATTTTCGTGATGACAAGGACTACTACCACCTCCGTCTGTCTGCTGAAACTCCCTATCCCCGCCTGGAGCTGATCCGCAGGCCGACAAAAGACGGGGCCAAATATTTCGGCCCCTATCCTTCGAGCGCCTCGGCCCGGGAAACCCTGCGCTTTCTCCAGGAAATACTGCCATTGCGCACCTGCCGGGACAGGGAAATGAAATCCCGGCGTCGCCCCTGCCTGGAATATGCAATTAAGCGCTGCCCGGCCCCCTGTGTCGGCCTGGTTAGCCCGGAGTCATATTCCCAAACGGTTCAAGACACAGCGACATTCCTGGAAGGGCGGGTACAGGGACTCTTAGACGATCTGAAGAGGCGGATGGAAGAGGCCGCCCAAGTCTTAGAATTTGAACAGGCCGCCCGGCTTAGGGACCGTATCGCAGCGATAAAACATACCCTGGAGAGGCAATCGGTGCATGCCCTCGAAGCGTGCGACCATGACGTCTTTGGAATCTATCAGGATGGAAGTTTAAGCCAGGTTTGCGTCCTTTTTATCCGGCGGGGAGTGCTTTTGGAAAAAAGGGTCTTCCCCCTCCTGGGGATTCCCTGGGATGGCCAGGCCGTCCTGGAGGCAGTGATCAAGCAGTACTATCTGGGCGGAGCCGCCATTCCTGATGAGATCATCCTACCTACGCTTCCAGAAGACGCGAAAATGTTTGCCGAACTGCTGCGGGAAAGACGAGGCCGGCCGGTTAAGATTCGCCGGGCGGCACGGGGCAGGCTCCGGGAACTCCTCAACCTGGCCCAGCTGAACGCGGAAAAAAGTTTGAAAATGCAAGGGACCGGGGCCGACCCGGGCGTAATCGTGCAGAAGCTGACGGAAAAGCTGGGGCTGACTCGCGAACCGAGACTCATCGAGTGTTATGACATCTCCAATCTGGGAGGCGTTTATGCCGTCGGGGTAAAGGTGAGTTTTTTAAACGGTCTGCCCTGGAAAGAGGGGTATCGGCGCTACCGGATTAAAACCGTCGCTGGAGCGGATGATTATGGGATGATGTACGAGGTGCTCAAGCGCCGCCTGACCGGCGACAAAAATGGCCTTGCCCGACCCGATCTGATCATTGTTGACGGGGGAAAGGGCCATCTGGCGGTGGCCCTGGCGGTGCTGAAGGACCTGGGGGTAAGCGGCATCGATGTCATCGCCCTGGCCAAGGAGTCGCGCCGGGGGGGAGAGGCGGGCGGCACGAAGACCAATGAGGAACGGTTGTACCTTCCCGGCCGTAAAAACCCCCTCTACCCTTCCCGCTGGCCGCCGCTTCTGTTATTTCTCAAGCGGATTCGCGATGAGGCACATCGTTTCGCCCGGCAATATCATATCAAGGTCAAAGAAAAGAGCGATTTTGCCTCCCGCCTCGACCTGATTCCCGGCATCGGCCCGCTGCGCCGGAAGGCTTTGCTTACCCACTTCAACAACTGGGAAGAAATCGCCGCGGCCTCCCAGGATGAGTTGCAGCTGGTACCCGGTCTGGGCGGCAAGACGGCAGAGCAGATTTGCGCCTATTTTAAGGGTAAACCCGAGGTCTGATGGGCGGTATCTCTCTGGCTACTACCCCCTTTTTATCACCGCCAGATTGTCCCGGTGGATCACTTCATCGTAATCTTTATAACCAAGAACCTGCTCGATACGGGCGGTTTTCAGCCCCATTATTTTACCCGTTTCTTCAGCGCTGTAGTTGATCAACCCTTTGGCCAAGGGCACTCCTGCCTGATCGACACAGGTGACGGGATCACCCGCAGCAAAATCCCCTTCCACAGCAATTATTCCCGAAGGCAGCAGGCTCTTGCCCTCTTCCATAATGGCCTTCTTCGCCCCGGCATCGAGAATTATTTTCCCGCGGGACCGTAGGGTAAAGGCGATCCAGTACTTACGGCTCTTGAGCTGCCGCTCGCGGTTGGGCAAAAAGAGGGTGCCCACTTCTTGGCCGGCAAAGATATCCCTGATGATTCCGGGGCGTTTTCCGGGAGCGACGATGCAGGGGATGCCAAAGGCGGCAACCTTTTTGGCGGCCATCACCTTGCTTTTCATCCCGCCGGTGCCGGCAGAGGTGCCGGTTTCCGCCGCCGCCGCTTCAATTTCCGGGGTAATCTCTTCCACCAGAGGTATCAGGCGGGCATCCGGGTAAAGCAAAGGGTCGCGGTCATAGAGGCCCTCGGCGCTGGTTAAGTTAATCAGAAGCTGGGCCTCGATGATATTGGCGATCATGGCGGAGAGATTGTCGTTGTCGCCGAACTTTATTTCATCAACCGCCACGGTATCGTTTTCGTTGATGATGGCGATCACTCCCCACTCCCGGAGGGTTGAGAGGGTGTTTTTGATGTTGAGAAAACGTCTGCGATCCACCAGATCGCTCATGGTAAGGAGAATCTGGGCGGTAAAGATATTATGCCGGCCAAAGGCGTTGGAATAGACCCGCATCAGACGGCCCTGGCCGATGGCGGCGGCGGCCTGTTTCTGGGGGATGCTCTTGAGGGGACCCGTGATCCCCATTCTTTGTTTTCCTGAGGCGATAGCGCCGGAGGATACCAGCACCACCTGGCGTCCTTCCCGGCTCAACTGCGCAAATTCATCTACCAGCTGTTCGATTATGACCAGATCCAGACCGTCTTTGCCCGCAAGGACGGCGCTGCCGATCTTAACCAGTACCCGTTTGACGTTTCCCGCAAGTTCTGCGCGCCCGTTAATCATAATTCATCGCCCCTTAAAATATTTGACCCCAAACCAACATTTTTTGACTTTTCACGAGTTCATCAATTCTGATGAGGCGGTAAAAAGTCAAAACCTCCCTCTCCCCAAGATGGGAGATGGTTCTAGGAGAAGGTGATAATAGTTGATATATCGAATGCTTACATCCCCCTCCCCCTGCCCCCTCCCACCGGGGGGAGGGGGAATCGGAGTTTTTAGCGCATCGTCAATACTGGATCCTGAGCAGCTGCTAATTTTTTTACTAAAACATCCATAATCGCCCGGACGCCTTCACCAGTGGCAGCCGAAAAGGGAAATGTCTCAATCCCTTTTTCGGCGAAAATCTCCCTGGCTTCCCGGAGGCGCTCCTTGGCTGTCGGTAAATCAATCTTGTTGATCGCCACCACCTGCGGTTTTTCCAAAAGCAAGGGTGAGAAATGGCCCAATTCCTGGTTGATGGCCTGGTAGTCCTCCCAGGCGGAAAGTTTCTCGCTTACGGAAATATCCAGGATGTGCAAGAGCACCAGGGTGCGCTCGACATGACGGAGAAACTGTATTCCCATCCCGGCCCCCAAATGGGCGCCCCTGATCAGGCCCGGAATGTCGGCCAGGACAAAGCTTTGCCCCTCACCGTATCTTGCCACTCCCAAATTGGGAATCAAGGTAGTGAAGGGATAATCGGCAATCTTTGGTTTCGCCGCCGATACCCGGGCAATAAACGACGATTTCCCCACATTGGGCAGGCCAATGATCCCCACCTCGGCCAGAAGTTTCAACTCAAGCCTGACCCAGCTTTCCTCCCCGGCGGTTCCTTCCTGGGCGAAGCGGGGCGCCTGATGGGTTGAGGTGGCAAACCAGGCGTTGCCCTTGCCGCCCATGCCTCCCCGGGCAACCACGTAACGATCCCCGGGAGAGGCCAGATCGGCCAGGAGTTTGTCCGTTGCCACATCGATAATTACCGTGCCCACTGGAACGGGGATAATCATATCCGGCGCGTCTTCCCCGGTTTTATTGGAGCCCTTGCCGTGCCCGCCCCGGCGGGCCACATGATGCTGGCGGTACTTGAGTTCGAGGAGGGTGCGCAGATGGCGGCTCGCCTCAATGACCACACTGCCGCCCCAGCCGCCGTTTCCTCCGTCAGGACCGCCGCGGGGGACAAATTTTTCCCGGCGAAAACTGACGCACCCCTTCCCACCGTCGCCAGCCTTGACGAATATTTTAGCCTCATCAATAAATTTCATCTGTTTTAAACTCGCCTACAGGTACAGGGAATGGCTGATCCAAACTACTGCCTGACCCCCTTAGCCCGGGTTGCAGCCTGGCAGATGATTTTCCGGCCGTCAAGGGGAAAATAAAAAAGGCACATGAATGTGCCTTTTTAAGTAATGTTGCCGTTTTTGCCTGGGGAAGCGGTGACCCTGACCCCATCTGCCATCTAGGCGCTGTAAACGCTGACCTTCTTTCTTTTTTTGTCAAACTGTTCGAACTTCACAACACCGTCGATCTTGGCGAAAATCGTGTAATCCCGGCCCAGCCCGACATTGTTGCCGGGGTGGAACTTGGTGCCCAATTGGCGCACTATGATGGAACCGGCATTGATAGACTGCCCACCGTAAACCTTAACTCCCCGTCTCTGGGCGTTGCTGTCCCGACCATTGCGGGAACTGCCCTGACCTTTTTTATGTGCCATATATCCTCCGTCCGATGCCTATCTGGGACGACTTCGTAAGGAGTTTACGCGCCTTGCCGCGCAAACTCTTTACGAGATCGCTATCTTTTTTATCCTCATCCTGGTCAGTTCCTGGCGGTGACCGGTTTTTTTCTTATATCCCTTGCGCCGCTTCATCTTGAAAACGTTAATCTTTGGACCCTTGACCTGGTTGACAATCTCGCCCACCACCTGGGCGCCAGCCACCGTTGGCCTCCCAATACGGGTATCTTCATCGCCGCCCACCATCAGAACCTGGTCAAAAATAACCTCGTCACCCTTGGCTCCCGTAAGCTTCTCGACGGATAATATCTCGCCTTCCGTTACCCGGTGTTGCTTGCCCCCAGTCTTAATCACTGCATACATAACCGACCCCCGCATCCATTTATATCCTCCCCCCCACCCGAAGCTAAGGGTTTAGCAAGTGCGAACCTATATAGATTTGTTTGCCGTCTGTCAAATAAAATTTACCGCATTGTGTAAAGATTCAGTTATGGGGGGCAGGTTCGACCGCTACAACCTCGTCCCCTCTTCACCGTGGTCGGGGGCAGGGGAAGTTGGATGTAAGCATTCGATATATCGACTATTACCACCCTCTCCCCGTATCAAGTACGGGGCAGGCCCCAACCATCTCCCATCGCTGGAGGGGGTCTTTTGACTTTCTACCTTGCCATCAACTTTGATGTTGCTGTAAAAAGCCGACTCCATTCTTCCGTTACCATTTCCACCTTTACATACCCCAATGCCGGTGCTATATTCAATTCCCACAGCGCGGCTAAACGGTAGGAGGATGCCGGCCAAAGAGGCTTGCTTGCAGGAATGAAAAAGAAAAAGATACTTATTGCTGCCGCCATTTTTTCGCTTACGCTGCTGATCGCAGCCGGGCATTTTTGGACTGCCGGCAAACCGAAGGTATCGGATATCCTGAAGATTCTACCCGCCGATGTTGACCTTCAGGTTAAGGATGTAAAATACGAGGAACTGGGTGGTACGGGTGTCAAATGGGAGATAATCGCCGACACCGCCAGTTACCTGAAAAAAGAAAATACGGCCCTGTTCGATAAGGTAAAGATTAAATTTATCATGAAGGACGGCAGTGTTTATAACCTAAGCTCTGACCGGGGAAGGGTTGATACAATAAGCTATGACATGGAACTTTCGGGAAATATCATAATAGTATCGGACAAGGGCGATCGGTTTAAAACACAACGGCTGCAGTTTTCGAAAAAGGATGAGCAGATATTTACGAAAGAGGCGGTCATTATGGAAAATGCATTTATCAGTATCCAGGCGAAGGGAATGACCCTTTCCCTGAAAGATGAGAGCTTGACCCTAAACTCGTCCGTAAAGGCGCAGATTCAACCAGCGAGGTGACAGAATGAACATAAAATTGCTTATTTTTCTGGCTTGCTTTTTACTGCTGATGCCCATCGGCGGCGTCGGAGCGCCGCCACTGGAAGCGAAAAAAGATTCCCGGGTGGACAGCGCAAAACCCAAGCCCATCAAAATAGATGCGGACCGGCTAGACGCTAATAATGAAAAAAGAATGGTCACCTTTACCGGAAATGTTGTGGCCGTACAGGAAGACCGGGTTATCAAGGCGGACCGCTTGATCCTGCACTTCAAGAAAGAAACTCAGACCGGACCTGCTGCGGTCAGGGATCCGCTGAGGGGCGGGGAACTTGACAGGATAGAGGCCAAAGGGCGGGTAAACATCCAAATTGAGGAACGGACGGCCACCGGGGATGATGCCGTTTTCATCCAGGATACCCAGCAGATCATTTTGACCGGAAATGCTACCTTGCGCGAGGGTCCTAATCTCGTCAAGGGGGAAAAGGTGACCGTTTTTCTGGAGGAAAACCGAGGTATGGTCGAGGGGAGCGAAAAGGTTCGGGTAAGCGCCACCATTTACACCACTGATGTGCGTGAAAAAAAGAAATGATGGGAAGAGCAATCCCCGTGGACACACTCAGGGCGGAAGGATTGACCAAGACCTACTCTGGCCGGAGGGTAGTTGACTCAGTCGATCTCGAAATCAATCCAGGCGAGGTGGTAGGCCTCCTAGGTCCCAACGGGGCGGGGAAGACCACTACCTTTTACCTCATCGTGGGGCTGGTAAAACCGGACAGCGGAAAAATTATCCTCGGTCAGGAGGATATCAGCCGCCTGCCCATGTACCTGCGAGCCAGAAGGGGCATGAATTACCTGCCGCAGGAGCCCTCGGTTTTCCGCAAGCTTACCGTGGAAGACAATATTTTGGCTATTTTGGAGCTGGTGGAGTCGGCAGAGGAAAAGCGCCAAGAGAGACTGGCGGAACTGTTGGACGAGCTTGATCTGACAAATCTCAGATATAATTATGCCTATTCTCTCTCCGGCGGGGAAAGAAGAAGGCTGGAAATCACTCGTGCTCTGGTTACCGCGCCTAAGTTTATTCTTCTCGATGAGCCTTTTGCCGGCATTGATCCCCTGGCGGTAGCTGATATCAGGAGAATAATAGAAAAATTGCAATCCAAAGGAATCGGGGTTATCATCTCTGATCATAATGTCAGAGAAACGCTGTCCGTCTGTACCCGGGCCTATATCCTAAACAAAGGCTCCATTCTGGTTGAGGGCGACCGGGGACGGATCATAAACTGCGATCTCGCAAGAAAATTTTATTTCGGAGCCGATTTTACTTTTTGACAGTTTTAAAAAGGGGGCGCTACTTGATCAAGACTGACTGTTTCGGCCACTTGGCGGATGATTTGATATGGCCTTCGAATTAAGACAAAGTTTAAAACTAACCCAGCAACTGATAATGACGCCCCAGCTTCAGCAGGCGATCAAGCTCCTGCAACTATCACGTCTGGAGCTGGTGGATTCCATCAACCAGGTCCTGGAATCAAACCCCTTGCTCGAAGAAGTAGCGCCTAATGAGGAGGAGCGCGGCGCGGATGAACTTCGGGAGGGGGAGGATACTTCCCTGGAGACCGAGGCTGCACTAAAGCGGACGCTGGAAATCACGGGTGAGGGCGATGGGCAGGAGGAATTTGACTGGCAGAATTATTTCGAAGACCGGATAGCCATGAGCAGCTCCTATGAAAGACGGGACACCGGGGAAGCTCCGGCCTGGGATAACATTGTATCCTTGAGGCCCTCCCTGACGGACCACCTCATCTGGCAGTTAAGGCTTTCCTCTTTTACAGTAGAAGAGATAAAAATCGCCGAGCTGATAATTGGAAATCTTGACCCCGACGGATATTTAAGGGAGAGCCTGGAAACCATTGCCGATATCTTGGGGCAGGACACGGCCTTGGTGGAGGAAGTGCTAAAGAAAATCCAACTCTTCGATCCTCCCGGCGTCGCCGCACGAAATCTTCAGGAATGCCTTTTGATTCAGGCGGAATCATTGGGTGCAGCGCTTCCTGTTGTGCAGGCGATTATTAAAGAACACCTGAAAAATCTGGAATTGAAGAACTACTCACTTATTGCCAGAAAGCTGTCTCTTCCCCTAGATGAGGTACTACAGGCAATTGCCTTGATCAAGAACATGGATCCCAAACCCGGAGGGATTTACACTGAAGAGCGCTTGGAAACGATTGTGCCTGATGTCTACGTTGTAAAAGTCGGAAGTGAATACCGGGTGTTTTTAAATGAGGATAATCTGCCCCTTCTGCGGATCAACAATCACTACCGTAATATCATCGATGTACGCCGAAATGCGGCCGGGTCCGACCGCGACAAGAATTTTATCAGGGAAAATTTGCAGGCCGCCTCATGGTTCCTCAAGAGCCTCCAGCAACGACAGCGGACAATTTGCCTGGTTGCCGAGAGCATCGTCCGAGCGCAAAGAGATTTTTTCGAACGGGGAATCAATTTTCTCAAGCCACTAGTACTTAGGGACGTGGCCGCTGACGTTGCAATGCACGAGTCCACTATCAGCAGAGTGGTGACTAACAAGTATATGCAGACACCGGACGGAATATTTGAACTGAAGTTTTTCTTCGGCAGCAGCATTAAAAGCACTAAAGGCGATCCCATCTCTTCCCGGAGCGTCAAGGAAAATATCAGGAACATTATCGCGGAGGAAGACCCGAAAAAGCCCTATCGTGACGACGAAATCGTCGAGATTTTGGAAGCTTCGAGTATAAAAATAGCAAGAAGAACCGTTGCCAAATATCGAGAGATGATGAAAATTCTGCCATCATCTAAAAGAAAGGGCTATGTCTGACCTTTTTTGGAGAAGCACCGGTAAAAGCTTAGCGGATTAGCGGATGGGTGTGCGACAAATTTATAGCTGTCCTAATCTGACAGGGCCTAGAACCCCCCCCTTTCCCAAAGGGGGGCAGGGGGGATTTTCCCAAAGGGGGGCAGGGGGGATTTACAATAAAAGCAGGAGGTTATTTTTGGTTCGTCAAATCTCCCCCGGCCCCTCTTTGGTAAGGAGGGGAGAAAAAGCCACTCTAACCATAAATTTGTCACAGACCCTTAGCGGATAAAATACTTGACATCAAGGCGTCATTAAAA
Source organism: uncultured delta proteobacterium (assembly GCA_947085375.1). Taxonomy (GTDB): domain Bacteria; phylum Desulfobacterota; class Syntrophia; order Syntrophales; family CAMTWB01; genus CAMTWB01. The sequence continues at coordinate 79,011 of CAMTWB010000009.1, read as the reverse complement.
TATTAACCTTTATTTTTTACTCAAACACTACCCGGGCCGGGGCCACCGGTTACTGGTGCGGGATGGAAAGGAGGACATTTTAGTGAATATATCCATTACGTTCAGAAATTCCGAGGTGGATAAATGGCAAAGAGAATTTATTGAAGAAAAAATTACCAAACTCAAAAAATATATTGATGGTCCCTGCGAAGCCCATGTAGTACTGTCAGTGGAAAAGTTTCGGCAGGTGGCGGAGATAAATTTTCTGGCGAACGGTCTCAATATTAACAGCAAGGAAGAAGCCAAGGAGATGAGCCTGGCCATTGACGACGCCATTGAAAAGGTGGAGAGGCAGCTCAAGAAACACCGGGAAAAGATCCGGAACCACAAGGCGGTAAACAGGGGGCCGGGGGCGCCGCCGGCTTTGGATGCCGATCTCAATCAGACCGAAGCTTCAACTATGGCCCGGATTGTGGAGTCCCAGAAAGTAGTTCTCAAGCACCTGTCTCCGGAGGATGCAGTTATCGAAATGGAGACGCAAGGCAGCGGTTTCGTGGTCTATCGCGACGCCTCAAGTGCCCGGATATGCGTGCTCTATCGGCTGGATGACGGCAACTACGCCCTCTTGGAAACAAATGGCTAAATACCGGGGAGGGGTAATGAAAATAGCAGATCTGCTCGAAACTAACTTTATTGTACCGGAATTGACATCCAATACGAAGCGGGAAGTCCTGGTGGAACTGGCCCGGGTCTTTCCGGCTGATTATTTCTCTCGTGATTATGACGATGTTGTAAATGTGCTTTTGGAGAGGGAGAAACTGGGCAGCACCGGCATTGGTGATGGGATTGCCATACCACACGGAAAGATAGTGGGTTTGAACAATCTGATCCTGTCCTTTGGCCGATCCATCCCGGGCATTGATTTCAATGCCATGGATGGAAAGCCGGTAAACCTTTTCTTCCTGCTCATGGCCCCGGAAAATTCGGCGGGCCTGCATTTAAAGGCGCTGGCAAAAATATCCCGGATGCTCAAGGACGTCTCTTTCCGCAGGCGGCTCCTGGAGGCGGCAAACAGGGACGACATCTTTTCCATCATTACCCAAAAAGATGAAGAAACATGATAATTTTCACTGTTTAGGCAATCGGCCATGTCGCAAACTCTTATGCGGGACGTCAATAGGGATAAGAAAAACCAGGTACTGATCATAACCGGGATGTCCGGGTCGGGCAAAACCTCGGCCTTGAGGGCACTGGAAGACATCGGTTTTTTCTGTATTGACAATTTGCCGGTGGTTCTTTTGCCCAAGCTTCTTAAAATAAAGTCCGAGGAAGCCCTCCACCCCGCCAGGGTAGCTATGGTGATGGACCTCCGAGAAGAGGGATTTCTTGGGAAATACGAAAAAGTTTTTCGCAAGCTGGAAAAAAAGGGATATTCCATTGAAATAGTCTTCCTCGATGCCAGCGACTACGTACTGCTGCAGCGTTACAGCGAAACCAGACGGACCCATCCCCTCTCTGTCCACGGTTCAATTCTGACGAGCATCGCGGATGAGCGGGCAAAAATGGCCCCCTTGAAAGCGATGGCCAGCAAGATCATCGATACCACCTCTTTTAACGTCCACCAGATAAAAGCCACGATCCAGCGGCTGTTTGTTGCCGATCAGGTTAAAAGCAAACTGCTTTTTATCCATCTTTTGTCCTTTGGGTTTCGTTATGGCGTGCCAGTGGATGCGGATATTATTCTCGATGTCCGATTTTTACCCAATCCACACTTTGTAGAAAAGCTGAAGTTATTGAACGGCAACAACCCACGGGTAAGAGACTATGTTCTGACCACACCCGAGGCGGAGTATTTTCGGGAAAAAATATCCGAGTTATTTGATTTTCTGTTGCCCCGCTATGAACGCGAAGGCAAGACCAGGCTCACCATCGCCTTTGGCTGCACGGGCGGCAAGCATCGATCGGTTGTGATGGCCAACGCTCTTACGGCAAGGCTAGCTTCAGCGGACTATTGCTTTCAAGTAAGCCACCGTGATATTGCCAAGACCGAGTCCTACGGTGGATGTTGCTGAGTGCCTTATGCCTGGCAGATATTTGTTAACCGGGTCTGCGACAGATTTATGGGTAGAGCGGCTTTTTCTCTTCCCAAAGAGGGGTCGGGGGAGATTTGACGAACCCAAAATAACCTCCTGCTTTTATTGTAAATCCCCCCTGCCCCCCTTTGGGAAAATCCCCCCTGCCCCCCTTTGGGAAAATCCCCCCTGCCCCCCTTTGGGAAAGGGGGGGGGGTTCTTGGCCCTGCCAAATTAGGACAGATATAAATTTATCGTACACCCTTGTTAACCAGCTCTCTTGACTTAAACAAAGTTTGCTATTAAAGACTTTTTAATCGGCCAAGCGCCAATATTCAAACCCACGGTTACGACCCGTGCAGCCCCAAAACAGGGTCCGCCCTCCCAGGCATCGGCTGACGTGCCCGGGCCCACAAAATCTTTTTTTAAGGAGGTTTAATATGTGGATTGTGCGATTGAATATGACTGATCGAACTTACCGACTGGAAGAGGTTCCGGAGCGCTACAAACAACTAGGCGGTCGCGGCTTGACCTCCAATCTCGTTGCCGACGAGGTTGACCCCCAGTGCCATCCCCTGGGACCAAATAATAAACTGGTTTTTGCCCCCGGCATCCTGACCGGGACCAGCGCTCCCACTTCGGCTCGTCTGTCCGTAGGGGGAAAATCACCCCTGACAGGAGGGATCAAGGAAGCAAACGCCGGCACCGGAATGGCTCCGGATCTGGCGAAGATGCGAATCAAGGCATTGGTGGTTGAGGGGATGCCGGCGGAGGCGGACAAATACTGGTTGGCCCTGGTCACTTGGGATGGCGATAAACCGAAAGTGGAATTTCAGGCCGCCGATGACTATACTGGTCAAGATCTCTATCAGGTGTATCCCAAGGTCTTTAAGCGTTTTGGCAAGAAAGTGCAGGTTGCCGCTATTGGTACGGCAGGGGAGCTTGGATACGCTGATTCGGGCATTGCCTTTAACGATTTGAAGAAACAGCCAACCCGCTATGCCGGTCGTGGCGGCCTGGGTTCGGTGATGGGCAGCAAGAGGCTTAAACTCCTCTTGGTGGATGGTACGGGGGCTCCCGGCGTTACACTCGCCAATGAGGCGCTTTTCAAGGCGGGCGCCAAAAAGATGCGCGATGCCCTGATGGAGCACGCCATTACTAAGCCCCAGGGCGGGCTCAACAGCTACGGCACGGCTATTTTGGTTAATATCTTGAATGAGGCCGGCGGCTTCCCCACCCGTAACTTCCGCAGCGGCCGCTTTGAAGGCGCTGCCAAGATTTCCGGTGAGGCAATTTTTGAAACCAACAAAAAAAGGATGGGCAAGGAAATTTACAACCACGCCTGCAGCCCGGGATGCATTATTCAATGCTCTAACACCCTCTACGGCAAGGACGGCAAGGAAATCGCTTCCTGTGTGGAATACGAGTCCGGCTGGGCCTTTGGGGCTGACTGCGGCATTGACAACCTCGACGCCATCGCCGAAATGGTAAAGCTTTGCAACGCCTATGGCCTGGATACTATCGAAGCAGGCGTGACGATTGGCGTGGCAATGGACTCCGGGGTTCTCCCCTTCGGGGACAAGAAAGGCGCGATAAAATTGCTTCACGAGATGGGCAAGGGTACCCCCCTGGGCCGTATCATGGGCGGAGGTGCGGCAATGGTAGCCAAGCTTTATGGCAACCCCCGGTCACCGTCAGTGAAGGGGCAGGCGATGCCGGCATATGAGCCGCGGGCAGTCAAAGGCATCGGCGTAACCTATGCCACCTCCACGATGGGGGCCGATCACACCGCAGGCTACACTATTGCGCCGGAAATATTGGCGGTCGGCGGCACATCGGACCCGCTTTCAGCCGAAGCGGGCAAGGCCGACTTGAGCCGGGCCTTCCAGAGCACTACGGCCATGATCGATTCTTCCGGGCATTGCCTCTTCATCGCCTTTGCCATTTTGGATATTCCCAGCGGGTTTGAGGGGTTGCTCGACGAGATGAATGGTCTTTTGGGCACGAGCATGTCGGCCGATGATGCCGTGGCCACAGGCGCGGCCATTTTACGTCGGGAACGGGCCTTCAATGAGGCGGCAGGCCTTACCAAGGAGCATGACCGCCTGCCGGAATTCATGAAATACGAAAAGCTGCCGCCTCACAACGTTGTAAGCGACTTGCCAGACGAGGTTTTTGACTCGGTTTACAAAGCGCTCTGAGCGTAACTTGGGGGATTTAAGTCTCCAGGAAGCGCTAGAAACTCCGATTTCCCCTCCCCCGGTGGGAGGGGCAAGGGAGGGGGATGTAAATATTCGATATATCAAGTATTACCACCCTCTCCTGGAACTCTCTCCCATCAAGGGATAGGGGGGCTTTTGAGTTTTTACCGCTTCAACAAAACTGACAACCAAGCGCAATTGGCCAAGCAGCAACCGCTCGTGCCCTCAGGTGGGCGGCAGCGGTTGCTAAACAGGAACCCGGGTGGGCCCGGATTTCAAGGTCACAATGAAAATTACGGTCAAGCTATTTGCCGATCTAAGAGAATTCGCCCCCACAGATAGGACGCTCGGCAGCAGTTTGGAAATTGAAGTCGGTCCCGCCAGCAGCGTTTTTGACCTGCTTAACATATTAGGAATTCCGCAAGAGCGGGCCAAGGTGGTCTTCGTCAACGGTCGTTCACGGCAGATGTCATTTCTCTTGAGTCCAAACGATGAGGTTGGTATTTTTCCACCGGTCGGGGGCGGGTAGGCGCCAAAAAATCCGAGAGTTGCTATTACTCCGACAAATTCTCTTTATGGTGCGGCGCCAGATGGACTTATCGGTTGCTATAGTTTAAGCAAATCTCCCCTAACCCCTCTTTCCCAAAGAGGGGGACAAGTTGGAGGGTTTATTTTCCCAAGAGGACATAAGTAAGATTGGTTATACCCCCCGTAAGCATCGGGGGACAGGGGGGATTTGGTGAATTGTCGGAGTGCCCTTACTCCCATTAACCCCTCCTTTTACTGGTTCAATCTTCAAGATTGAACCAGCGGGAGGCGAGTCACATCCCTTTTATTCGCAAGATCCCCTTGCGGATTCCTGGCAGGTTGTCGAAAGCAGGGTTATAATCGGAGCTAACTTTGATACTGATAGACGTCTGGCTTTATGGTCCCCTGGCCAGTTACGGCGGGAGCAAAGATAATATTTTTGCCAATCGGCAGATGGCATTGCCCCCGGGAGGTGCCCTGCGCGATCTGCTCGCCAAGCTGGCACTGCCCACGGAAGAACGGGGAATAACCTTTATCAACGGTAACTTAAGCGCCATGCCCGGAATACAGCCGGATATGGATCACGTCCTTAACGACGGCGACCGGGTAGCTCTTTTCCACCTAAAAAGCATGTGGCCTTTCCAGTATCGTCACGATGTCGCGGCCATCGCGGAGTTTAAAAAAACAATCAATACGCGCCCGGACCGGGGCTTGAGGTCACGCTACGATTGATGATATTGGCGTGACGCTCCTGGCGATTACGTTCCTGGCAATTACGGACGGTTCAGTGCGAGCAGGACTTTGCGGGCGGATATAGATCGGCTTTATACTGCCGGCATTACACACCTTTCCTTCCTGATACCTTCTGAACCCCAAAAGGCCAACTGCCGCTGCCATTACCCAATTGTTATTCGAAGCCGGGAAACGAACCTTCCCGGGCAAGGTTTCCTCCAGCAAGCCCTGGTATCTCAATGCCCCCTCGCCAATGAATATTGTCGGAGCAGCTATTTCAGCCATAATTTCCGAGATATCAATTAACCGGTCAGAAATTATTACTTCCGGCGAGCCTCCGCTGGAAAAAGCGTAGAGCCCGCAATAGACTTGATTATTTCTGGCGTCCAGCATCGGACAGACAGGCATCCCGCCCAAGAGTTGATTGCAGGCCAGGGCCTCTAGGGTTGATATCCCGGCAATTGGGATATTCAGGGCAAAGGCAAATCCTTTAACCGTGGAAACCGCGATCCTAAGCCCTGTGAAAGACCCGGGACCGATGGTGCAAGACAGCAGTTTCAGCTGGCCTACCTCCTTGCCGGACAGGCAAAAAAGCTGATTGACAGCGGTAAGCAATGTTTCGCTGTGATGGCGGTCAACAGCGAGTCTCAACTCCGCCAGCGGCTTTTCATCTTCCAAAAGGGCAACGGAAATTGCCCGGCCAGACGTATCAAGGGCCAGTATCAGCATTTTACTTGAAAATGTCCAGATTAAGCCGCTCGATATCGAGAAACAAGACAAAAACCATCAACATGATAATCAACGCCAACCCCACCTGTTGCGCCCGTTCCCGCCACTTGACACTGATCTCTTTCCCCCGAACCATCTCGACTAGAAAGAACAGCAGGTGGCCGCCGTCTAGAACCGGTATCGGCAAGAGATTGAGAATGGCCAGATTAATGCTAAGCAGTGCCATAAACAGAATGAAGGGGATGAGCCCCTCTTTTACCTGGCTGCCTGCCATCTGGGCAATGAGAATAGGGCCACCCAGATTTTTCGGAGATACGACGCCCTGGATCATTTTTATTACGCTAAGGACGGTCAGCTTGGCAATATTCCAGGTCTGAAGAGTCGCCTGCACCCCGGCCGCAAGGGGATTCATTCTTTCCGTTACGGTCTGGGGCGAGGGTTTGATTCCGATCCGATAAACATCTATCTCCTCACCAAAGAGGTTTTTCGCCTTTTCCGCCTTCGGGACGACAGTTATCTCTTTGGTCTCATCTCCTCTTTTGACGACCAGCCGCAGTTCTTTTCCCTTGCTCTGGCTGATCTTCTCTGCCAATCTGTCCCACCGAGACAGGGGAGTCCCGTCTATTGCCTGGACCAGGTCGTGCTCCTTGAGACCGGCAGACTGGGCTGGAGAGCCTTCGGAGATGCCGCCGATCCGGGAAGTAAGGTGGGGAAGGCCGATCATGTTGACAATAGTGAAGATACATAATGCCAAAAGCAGATTGAAAAGCGGTCCGGCCGCAACAATGGCAAACCGGCGGTAAACCGACTGATTTTGAAATGATCTTTTCAGGTCGGCCGCCGATAGTTCATCTGCCTCTGATTCGCCTAAGAGTTTTACATAGCCGCCCAAGGGAACTAAAGACAGCTGGTATTCCGTCTCGCCTACTTTTTTGCCAATTAACTTAGGACCAAAGCCCAAGGAAAATTTAAGAACCCCGACCCCTGCCCTTTTAGCAGCCAGGAAATGTCCCAATTCGTGGATAAAAATCAATATTCCCAGCAGTATTATCAGTGAGACAATGCTCAAACCAATCAATTGATGTTACCTCCCTTTTTATTTGCCCTTTTTATTTGCCCGTTTTTGTTGACGGCTCGAATACTTCTCGATCAGTTGCGCCGCCTTCCTGCGACCCCAGTTATCGGCCTCAATTATCTCATGGATTGTGGTCGGTTTCAAGGAATTATGGCTGGCGAGAGCCGATTCAATTATAGCGGGAATATCCATGAAGCCAATCCGGCCGGCCAAAAATTCCTGCACGGCAATTTCGTTTACGGCGTTCAAAACAGCAGGCATGGTGCCGCAGACCCGGGCGGCGTGATAGGCCAGACTCAAATTGGGAAACCGATCGAGGTCGGGCGGAAAAAAATCCAGCCGGGCCAGATCGGCGGCCTTAAGCGCCGGGCCGGCCTGAGCAAGTCTATTCGGGTAAGACAGGGCGTAGGCGATCGGAATCTTCATATCCGGCACACCCAACTGCGCCATTATCGCCCCGTCTGTGAACTCAACTAGGGAATGAACAATGCTTTGGGGATGGATGAGCACATCAATGCGATCAATGGCGATATCGAAGAGCCAGCGGGCCTCGATCACTTCGAGACCTTTGTTCATCAGCGTAGCCGAGTCGATGGTGATTTTTTTCCCCATCTTCCAGTTGGGGTGTTTCATGGCTTCAGCCGCGGTTACCCTATGCAGAGCGGGCCCCTGAACATGCAGGAAGGGGCCGCCGGAGGCAGTTAATATGATTCTTGCGACGATGGCGGGATCATTGCCGGCCAGGCACTGAAAAATGGCGCTGTGCTCGCTATCCACCGGCATGATCCGGACATCGTGGTCTTTGGCTAGCTTCATTACCAACGCTCCGCCCATGACCAGGGTTTCCTTGTTAGCCAGGGCAATATCCTTCCCCGCCTCGATTGCTGCAACCGTGGGCCAAAGCCCTGCCGCCCCGACGATCGCCGATACCACCAGATCAGAATCGGCATGGGCAGCCACCGTTTTGTAGCCTTCGGGCCCGCAAAGAATTTCCGTCCGAAGCGGCGGTGGCAAAAGAGATTTAAGGCTCCTGGCCGCCTTCTCGTCAATCACGGCGACTAGTGCTGGCTCAAAAGCCTCAATCTGTGTTTTTAAGAGCGCAACATTAGACCCCGCCGCCAGGGCCACAACCCGAAATTGCTCCGGAAAGCGGCTTGCCAGGGCCAAAACGTTTACGCCAATGGAACCGGTGGAACCAAGCAGGGTCAGCTTCTTCATAACAATAATAAAAGGCGGTAGTAGTAAACAAAGGGCACGATAAAAAGGAGGCAATCAATCCGGTCCAGAATGCCGCCATGACCAGGCAGACTGCCGCCGGAATCCTTAACTCCGGCATCCCGCTTAATTGCCGATTCGCACAGGTCTCCCAGTTGGCCGATGATACTGCCGATGAAGCCGATAATCAAGGCATGAATCATGGGTAATGCCGGCAAAAAGATAATCCGGTAAGCTAATACAACAAGAACGCTGCCAACAATCAACCCCAGGAATCCCTCGACGGTCTTACCCGGACTGACGGCGGGAAGGAGTTTTCTTTTACCCCAAGTCTTTCCCACATAGAAGGCCAAGGTATCTCCCGCGAAACCAAGAACCAGGATTAAAAAGACCCAGGCAACTCCCTCAGGCATCTGGCGGATCAGGGTCAGGTGGGAAAAACCAAACGCTACATAGAAGACGCCCAGCATCAACTTCGCAAGCGCACTAAAATCAAATGCTTGCCGTACTGCAAACCAGATAAATCCGAGAAAACCAATTATTACCGCCATACTCAAGGCTGCGGTTATTAACTGAAAATTTCCCAGACAAACCGAAAGGTAGATGATGGTGGCCTGGCCGAAGCCCAGCAGGCGGACAGTGAATTTTCCCGGACCCAAAACAATGGAAAAATATTCGTTCAGGGCAAGAATCACCACGAGATAAATGAGAAGCGAAAAGCAGGCCTGATTACCATAAACAATGATCGTAACCAGTAGTGGTAGGGCCACCAGGGCGGTGATCCATCTTTTCACATGGGCGGTCATCGTCAATCCTTGCCAAGCTGGCTGCCGGCAAGTCCGAATCTTCTTTGTCTTTTCTGATAGTCGGCAATTGCCCCCTCCAGGTCATCTCTGCTAAAATCTGGCCAAAGAACGTCCATAAAATAGAATTCGGTATAGGCCAACTGCCACAGGAGGAAATTGCTCAATCGGTATTCTCCGCTGGTGCGGATCAGTAAGTCGGGATCAGGGATGGCGGCGGTATCCAGATAGGAGCTAAATACCTCCCGGGTAATATCCTGCTCTTTTAGTTTTCCCTCTTTTACTTCCCCGACAATCCGCCGTACCGCCTTTATTATTTCGTCACGGCTGCCATAGCTTAGCGCAATTATTAAAGTCATCGACCTGTTGGCGGCGGTTAGGCGCTTGGCTTCCATAAGCTTTTCCTGCAGGGTAGGATTGAGCCGTTCAATTTCGCCGATGGTGATTAAACGAATATCCTTCTCCATCATTGTTGACAGCTCCCTTTCCAGATAGACGCCCAGGAGACTCATCAGGGCCGACACCTCCTCCCGGGGGCGTTGCCAGTTTTCTGAGGAAAAGGCATAAAGGGTGAGATATTTCACGCCAAGCTCCCGACAGGTCTTGACAGTCTCTCTAACCGCATCGGCTCCCTTGCGGTGACCCGATATCCTGCCTAAGGCATGCCTTTCTGCCCAGCGGCCGTTGCCATCCATGATAATCGCGATATGATGGGGAAGATTTTGCGGATCAATTTTTGTCATGAATTATTCCCTGGCTGTTGATCATCATTCTGGCAATTGACACGCCAAAAATAATTTTAAGCCTGCCTGCGGCGAAAGGCAACAAAAAAACTATGGGGAGCCCAAGGACTCCCCATTTCAGGCGCCTGTTTTCTTCTGCTATATCTCCATAATCTCTTTTTCTTTAGCCCGCAGAATTACGTCAACCTTTTCAATATACTTGTCAGTTGTTTTTTGAACTTCTGCCTGGGCATCATGCAGTTGATCCTCGGAGAGGTCACCTGATTTTTTGAAGGACTTGAGTTCTTCGTTCGCATCCCGGCGGGCGTTGCGCAAATTTACCCGGCTTTCCTCGGCCATCTTCTTTACCGCCCGGGCAAGTTCCAATCGCCTTGCTTCAGTTAAAGTGGGGATGGAAATACGGATAACCTTGCCATCGTTCATGGGTGTTATCCCCAAATCGGATTTCTGGATGGCCTTTTCTACGGCGCCCAAGACAGCCGTGTCCCAGGGAGATATCAGGATTTGACGACTCTCGGGAATGGAAAGATTGGCCACCTGATTGAGCGGCGTCGGCTGGCCGTAATAATCGACCTTGATCCCGTCCAGAAGCGCCAGTGATGCCCGGCCCGTGCGCACTTTGCTCAAGGCCCTTTCCAGAGCCTTGATAATCTTATCCATATTTTCGGTCATTTGCTCAAAAACAAGTTCCTTCATTTTTCAACCCTCGATGATGGTCCCCTCCGGATGGCCAGTTATTACCCTTTTGATATTGCCTCTCTTGTACAGATTAAAGACCACCATAGGAAGACAGTTGTCACGGCACATGGAGATGGCAGTGGCATCCATAACCTTCAAATTCTGGGTAAGTGCATCGGTGTAACTTATTCTTTCATACCTGATGGCATCGGGGTGCTTGACCGGATCCTTGTCATACACGCCATCCACCTTGGTGGCCTTGATGATAACGTCGGCCTTGATTTCGACCGCCCTCAGTACCGCCGCCGTATCCGTGGTAAAATAAGGATGTCCGGTGCCGCAGGCAAATATCAATGTCCTTCCCTTTTCCAGATGACGCATCGCCCGGCGATGGATATAAGTCTCGGCTACCTCTTTGATATCCAGCGCCGACAGGACCCTTACCTCGGAACCCATCTGCTCCATGATGTTCTGCAGAGCAAGACAGTTAATCATTGTTCCCAGCATGCCCATATAGTCCGCCTGGGCGCGATCCATCCCCTGTTGGCTCGCCTGAAATCCGCGAAAGATATTGCCCCCGCCGATAACAACGCCAAACTCAACCCCCAGGGCAGTAGCTTCAATGATCTCCTCGGCAATTCCCCTGACCATTTCCGGGTCGATGCCATATGACCGATTACCCATGAGGGCTTCGCCGCTTAACTTGAGCAGTACCCTTTTATATTTGATGTTATCCATTGATGACACTGTAAAAAGTCCATATGCTTAAGTTGCGCTAAATCCCTCGTCACTGCGGCGTACCAAGAAGTACGCCTCATTCCTCAGGATTTGCGTGCCTTGCCTTAAGGCGCTTTTTACAGCGCCATCCCCAAATTACAGTTTTGCCGACTTTTTACCGCCTCATCATCCATTGATTTTAGTCACAGGCGGCTCCTTCTTATGCGGCCGGAAAATCACTTGGCATCTTCACCCAAAAGCAAACGAACAAAACGTCGAATCACCACGTTCTCGCCAGTCTTAGCAATCAGCGCGTTTATCCGGTCACTCACGGTGATGTTGTTATCCTTGAGGAATTTCTGATCCATGAGACAGACATCTTCGTAATACTTCTTTAGCTTGCCCTCGATAATCTTATCCCAAATCTTTTCCGGCTTTCCCTCTGCTTGGGACTGTTCGCGATAAATGTTCTTCTCCCGCTCCAGGACATCCTCCGGAATATCGTCGGATCTTACGTAAGTGGGGTTGAAGGCCGCTACGTGCATGGCCAGGTCTTTGGCTAAAGCCTGAAAGTCCTCGGTCTTGGCGACAAAATCAGTCTCGCAATTGAGCTCCACCATAACGCCGATTTTCCCGCCCATATGGATATAAGAGGCGATGACCCCTTCTTTAGCCGCCTTGGAGGATCGTTTCGTTGCCGCCGACATCCCTTTTTTCCTCAAGTAATCAACGGCTTTTTCCATGTCGCCTCCGGATGCGACCAGAGCCTCTTTGCAATCCATCATTCCCGTTCCGGTTTTATCCCGGAGTTCCTTTACAATTTTAGATGTTATTTCCAATTAAATACCTCCAATATGCTTATGAGCATCATATTATGTGACGTGACCTTTTACGAAGTCGTCAGTCTTTAGTTTGGCTCTACGCTGTCCAAAACGTCATATTCATCCTGTTGTTCCAAGTCTGATTCCTGCTCGGTTCCTTTATCTGTCATGGCCTGAATATTTTCCTCCTGCCTCTTTTTTCCTTCGATTACGGCATCAGAAAACTTTGAGCAAAAGAGTTTTATGGCCCGGATTGCATCATCATTTCCCGGAATAATATAATCAATTTCGTCCGGATCACAATTGGTATCCACCACGGCAACAATGGGAATCTTCAGTTTGCGCGCCTCTTTTATGGCGATGTCCTCCTTTTTGGGATCAATCACAAAGACGGCCGCAGGAAGAGAATCCATATTTCTGATCCCGTCGAGAATCTTCTGGAGCTTATCCCTTTCCTTCTGCAGCGAAAGGATTTCCTTCTTGGGAAATGATCTTACGCTCTCATCAGCAAACATGCGGTCCAGCAGGTTCAGCCGATCTATTCTTTTCTTGATGGTGACGAAGTTGGTAAGCATCCCGCCCAACCAGCGCTGATTGATGTAAGGCATCTGGCAACGGGAGGCCTCTTCGAATATTGCCTCCTGAGCTTGCTTCTTCGTGCCCACAAAGAGGAGTTTGCCGCCTTTGGCTACTGAATTGGCGACAAAGTTATAGGCGGTCTGAAAGAGGCCCACCGTCTGCTGCAAATCAATGATGTAAATGTTGTTTCGAGCGCCGAAGATGTAGGGTTTCATCTTGGGGTTCCATTTGTTGGTCTGGTGACCAAAATGGACCCCCGCTTCCAATAGTGATTTCATTGAAACATTTGCCATAATACTACTCCTTTTTTGTGTTTTTTCCTCCATCCTCGGGTTAATTGCGGCAAAACTTACAAATAAGCAACACGCCGCAGCCTATAAGGATGTGTGAAGTGCGCCCGCTGTTAACATAGATATATTATTTTATCAACATGAAAAAGATATCAGGCGGATAGGCCAGAAGGGCGGAATCATGTCCGGTAGTGAGAATTTATCTTTATGTAATCAAAAGAAAGATCCGAAGTAAGCATCGAGAACTCCTTGGTGCCCATCGCCAGCCTCAACTCCACAGTGATTTCCGGTTGACCCATGATCCGGGCAATCTGATCTTCATTTTCCTCAATCCCCTGCCCTCCCCTGAATATTGGCACCCCCTCCAACGCCACCTCGACCTTGTCGGCCGGTAAGGATACGCCAATTGAACCTGCCGCCGATATGATCCTTCCCCAGTTGGGGTCGCCGCCATAAAAGGCTGTTTTCACCAGGTTGGAGTTGGCGATGGCCCGGGCCAGACTTTTGGCTTCCCTCGTCGTACGGGCTTGTTTTATCGTAATATTAATGATTTTGGTTGCCCCCTCGCCATCTTGCACGATAGATTTAGACAGTTGGAACATTACCTCATATAGCTTATCCCAAAATGCACGGGCGTCTTTTCCCCAGTGGGATATGGTTCGGTTGCCAGCGCAGCCGTTGGCCAGGATGAGCGCAGTGTCATTGGTGCTCATACAGCCATCAACACTTATGGCATTAAATGTTTTTTCAACCCCCTGTCGGAATAGCCTCTTGAGCAGACCCTGGTCGATGGAGGCATCGGTTAGGATAAAGGACAACATGGTGGCCATGTTGGGCTCGATCATGCCGGCGCCCTTGGCCAATCCACAAATTGTAACCTCTTTTCCCCCCAGCATGGCTTTGGCTATTGCTGTCTTCGGGAAACGGTCGGTAGTCATAATCGCCTCTTGCGCTCTGGCCAGACCGCGGCTATCCAACCCCTGAACAAGGCTTTTCATGCCCTGGAGAATATTGGCAACCGGAAGCGGGACACCGATGACGCCGGTTGAGCTCACCATTACCAGCGCTTCATCAATTCCCAGTTCCCGGGCTGCGGCTGCCGACATTGCCAGCGCGTGGGCATAGCCTTCCCTGCCAGTTGCGGCATTGGCATTGCCGCTGTTGATCAGGATGGCCTGGATTAGACCCGTCTTAACCCTCTCCATACCTAGTATTACCGGCGCCGCCTTAAATACATTAGTCGTAAAAACGGCATCGGCCGCAGCCGGTCGTTCGGAATATATCAACGCCAGATCCCTGCCGCCGTCCTTTTTAATGCCGGTAACAATGCCGTTGGCCAGGATGCCCGGCACAATAAAATCCCCGAAATCCCATGAATATAAAGCCATTACCATCCACCCCCTGCGAAAATGATGCCTTGGGAATTTTTTACCGCCTCGTCAATAATGGTCACAGCATTTCTTATATTTCTTTCCGCTGCCACAAGGACAAGGGTCGTTCCTGCCAATTTTTACGCCCTCCCTCTTTACTGTAACTGCACCTGCTGTGCTCTCACCTCGGGACATGATATAGTCTTGTTTCTCTTTTTTTCTGATCTGGTCTATCTCTTCTTCCCGGCGAATCTGTACGGCGCACAGTTTCTCCAGGGTATCATTTTTTATCCGGGAGATGGTGCTCATGAACATCTCGTAGCCTTCCTTCTGATATTCTCTGACGGGATCCTTCTGGGCATAACCTCTGAGACCGATTCCCTCCTTGAGGTGATCCATCGCCAAGAGATGGTCTTTCCAGCGGCTGTCAATGGATTGCAGCATCAATACCTTCACCAGATAATCCATAACCGGCTTGCCAAACTCTTCTTCCTTTAACTTCAGATGCCGGGAAACCTCTTTTATGATTGTATCTTTGACATCCTTGGGAAGCAGGCTCATCCCCCTGCCGGTAAAATTTATCCGAACGGAAAATTGTTTAAAAACCGCATCCTCCAGGCCCTTGAGGTTTAAATCCTCGGGACGGGAATTCTCATCGATGAATTGAGAAACCAGCTCCTCCGCTACCTCATCGAGCATATCTTCCAGGTCGGCGCGGATTTCCTCGCCGCCACGGAGCACCTTCTTTCGCTGTTCGTAGATCACCTGGCGCTGACGGTTCATCACGTCGTCGTATTCGAGAATGTGCTTGCGGATATCGAAGTTGTGACCCTCAACTCTACGCTGGGCGTTTTCTATGGCCCGGGAAATCAGCTTATGCTCAATCGGCTGACCCTCTTCAATCCCGATCTTGTCCATGATCGATGATATGCGTTCACCGCCAAAAATCCTCAGCAGGTCATCCTCTAAAGAAAGATAAAACCGGGATGACCCCATATCTCCCTGTCGGCCGGAACGACCGCGCAACTGATTATCTATCCTGCGGCTCTCATGCCTTTCCGTCCCCAAGATATGAAGCCCTCCCAAAGCGGCAACGCCTGGCCCGAGCTTAATGTCCGTACCGCGACCGGCCATATTGGTGGAAATGGTCACCATCCCGCGCTGCCCGGCCTGGGCTATAATCTGAGCCTCCTTCTCATGATGCTTGGCATTGAGAACATGGTGTTTAATCCCGGCCCGGGTAAGATACCTGCTTAATGATTCGGATTTTTCAATCGAAATGGTCCCCACCAGAACCGGCCGGCCCTGTTTGTTGAGCTCCTTTATCTCCTCTACTGCGGCCTGGTATTTCTCTGTCTCTGTCTTGTATATTACATCCGTGTAATCTTCACGAATCATGGGCATGTTGGGCGGAACCACGATCACGTCGAGATTATATATTTTTTTAAATTCGATCGCTTCCGTGTCGGCCGTTCCGGTCATACCGGCAAGCTTTTCATACATGCGAAAGTAGTTCTGAAAGGTGATAGAGGCCAGCGTTTGATTTTCCCTCTCAATCTTGACGTTTTCCTTGGCCTCCAGGGCCTGATGCAGTCCGTCGCTGTAACGCCTGCCGGGCATGACTCGCCCGGTAAATTCATCAACAATAACGACCTGTCCTTCGTTTACGAGATAATCCACATCGCGCCTAAAAAGCGTATGCGCCTTGAGGGCCTGATTAACATGATGGAGCGTGTCAATATTCCCTGGTTCAAAAAGGTTTTGAATTTTGAGGAGGTTCTCCACCCGGGCAATTCCCTCCTCGGTTAGGACCACGGTCCTGCTTTTTTCATCGACATTATAGTCAATATCTTTTTTCAGGCGGGGGATAATCTGATTTATCCGATAATACTTATCCGTTGATTCTTCCGACGGCCCCGAAATGATGAGAGGGGTCCGGGCCTCATCAATGAGGATGCTGTCCACCTCATCCACAATGGCAAAATTGAACTCTCGCTGGACATAATCTCCCAGATCAAACTTCATGTTGTCCCGGAGATAATCAAAGCCAAACTCGTTATTCGTACCGTAGGTTATGTCGGCGTGATAGGCTGCACGGCGCTGTTTATCGTCCAGGCCGGGAACGATGACCCCGACGGAAAGACCAAGAAAATTATATATGGGGCCCATCCAACTGGAATCCCTTTTTGCCAGATAATCGTTGACTGTAACTAGGTGGGCGCCCTTACCGGAGAGGGCGTTGAGATACAGCGGTAACGTGGCCGCCAGAGTTTTACCTTCGCCCGTTTTCATTTCGGCGATCCGGCCCTCGTGAAGAATCATGCCCCCTATTATCTGAACATCAAAGGGCCTCATGGATACAGTCCGGCAAGCCGCCTCTCTGACGGTCGCAAAGGCCTCCACCATTATGTCATCCAGAGTCATGCCTCGGGCAAGTTTTTCCTTGAAGTACGCTGTTTTGGCACGTAATTCCAAGTCGGCAAGCGACTTCATCTGTGGTTCAAGTTCGTTTACTTCCCGCAGCAATAGGCCTAACCGTTTTAATTCCCGGTCATTTTTGCTGCCCATTATCTTCTTCAAAATGTAATTAAACATATCCGCCATCCGAAAAAAACCGGTTGCATACCGGCATTATTTGTAATTAGTCACGTGGTTATGCTGAACCTATCTTAAGCAGTTGCCACTTCAAATCATTAGCACAGGCAATTATTCAGTTGAGATATTTTCTTGGATTTACCGGTACGCCGTTGACAAAAACTGCGTAATGGAGATGGGGGCCGGTGCTTTGACCGGAATTGCCTACCTGACCGATTACCCGGCCTCGCTTTACCGGTTGCCCTTCTTTGAGGCTGGTCTTCAATAGATGGGCGTACATTGTCGAAAATCCCCGTCCGTGATCAATTTTGACAAAATTGCCGTAATCCGGACGATAGCCTACTTCCACCACGACCCCTCCTGCTGGCGCTATTATTTCCCTTCCCGGCCGGGTGGCTATGTCGATTCCAAGATGAAATTCTCTCACGTTGGTGAAAGGAGAAATCCGGTGACCAAACTCGGACGTCACCCAGCCGGTGACCGGCCATAAAGACGGTTTGGCCGCCAAAACGGAGTGTTGCTCACGGAGAAGCTCCAGCAGTTCTTTCAGGCTATCTTCCCGGATTTTAGCTTCCTCTGCCAACAGATCCACCTGCCGGTCAATCCCCAGGAGCATCTCCTTTGGGTCAGTCTTGAGCTGATCCATCAACCGCTTTTCTTCCCCCAAGGAGCCACCCAGCCCCAAGAGCTGTTTTTTATCCCTGCTTTTCTCGATGTTGGCCATGATCCTTATTTTACGGTCAAAATGCCGCAATTCCTGCAGACGAACCGAAAATCCGTCCACCTTGGCAATCAGGCCATCGATAATTGTCTGCTGTTCCTTGGTCATGCTTTGCAGCCGCTCCAGCTCGGCATGATTCCTCTTGATGCCTATGTAGTCATAAACCAGGTAAAGGAAAGACAGAGTGAAAACAGGGATCAGAAGGCAGGATAAAATGACGATATGTTTCGATAAATAAAACCTCTTGGCAGCGCTTTTCTCTTTGGGGATAATAAGGACAGTGTAGTTGTCCGGCATCAGGGCCACTGGTAAAACTCCTGGTTGAAATTACCTAATTGAGTGCTGGCAAACTACCACAAAAAAAGATATAGTCAAGTAACAATTACCCAATGGGTCTGCGACAAATTTATGGGTAGCGCGGCTTTTTCTCCCCTCTTTCCCCAAGAGGGGTCGGGGGAGATTTGACAAACCAAAAATAACCTATTACTTTTATTATAAATCCCCCCTGCCCCCGTTTGGGAAAGGGGGGGTTCTGGGCCCTGCAAGATTAGGACAGCTATAAATTTGTCGCACACCCTTACCCAATTCTTTTTTCATTGACTTTCCCCGTTCAATCCGATAGTTATCACGGCCTGCACCGTGGCCTTACTTCTTATAGGTAATTTAAGCCTGTCAACCACAGAACATAAAACCGCGCTGCCTTTTTAAACCATTGATATAGGAGATTCAGGATTTGTATGTCGGATAACAACAAGATCAAGATTAAAACGACCATTGTCGAGATGGACGGCGACGAGATGACCCGGGTCATGTGGCAGATGGTAAAGGAAAAGCTGCTCTTGCCACATCTGGACATGAACGTCGAATACTACGACCTTCATTTGAAAAATCGGGACGAAACCAACGACGAAATTACGCGGGCGGCGGCGGCTGCCATTAACAAATACGCAGTCGGCGTCAAATGCGCCACGATCACGGCCACACCGGATCGCGTCCGCGAATACAGCCTCAAAACGCAGTCGCGAAGTCCCAACGCCATTATCAGGGGCATTCTTGACGGGACAGTGTTCCGCAGCCCCATCATGGTCAATAATATTCGTCCCATCGTCTCTTCCTGGAAAAAACCCATCATCATCGGCCGCCATGCCTATGGGGATGTGTATGGCAACGTCGAAATGCAAGTCCAGGGACCGGGAAGGGTAGAGCTTATCTATACCGCAAGTGACGCAAGCGAGGACCGCAAGCTTATCCATAACTTCGAAGGGCCAGGCATCATTCAAGGCATCCACAACACAGATGCATCCATCAAGAGCTTTGCCCGGGCCTGCTTCTCCTTCGCTTACGATCAACAAATCGATCTCTGGTTGAGTGTAAAAGATACCATTTCCAAAACCTACGACGGCCGTTTCCGGGATATCTTCGCCGCTGAATATGAGCAATACTGGCGGAATAAATTCAGTGAAGCCGGGATTGAATACTTCTACACTTTAATTGATGACGCCGCCTCCCGCATCCTGAGAATCGAGGGCAATATCATTTGGGCGCTGAAAAATTACGACGGGGACACCTTTTCCGACTTGATCGCCTCGGGCTTCGGCAGCCTGGCCATGATGACCTCGGTGCTCGTTTCTCCCACCGGCAAATTTGAGTACGAAGCAGCGCACGGCACGATTCAGAGGCACTACTACAAGCACCTGCGCGGTGAAGAAACATCTTCCAATTCGATGGCGTTGATTTTTGCCTGGACGGGCGGTCTGCGTAAACGGGGCCAACTGGACGGAACATCTGCGGTTGTCACTTTTGCGGACAAACTGGAGGCCGCCGCCCGGGAGACAGTCGAGGCTGGAATCATGACGGGGGACCTGCTGCCCTTGGCTACGCCCAGCCCGGCAAACCGTAAGGTCAATACAGAGGAGTTTCTGGATGAAGTTGCCGCCCGGCTCAACGACAAGCTCTACTAAGCCCGACCTCAAGAATCTTACCTGCGCCGAACTGGAGCTGTTGATCGCCTCTTTGGGCAAGGAGAAATTCCGGGCGCGCCAGATCATGAAGTGGCTCTATGGTTTCGGAGTCAATGACTTGCAAGCCATGACCACCCTTGCCCGCGACTTACGCAGCCACCTGGCGGACCAGGTCCGCATCAGCAGCCTGACGATTGCCGGGATTCAAACGGCAAAAGACGGGACGAAGAAAATCCTCTACCGGCTGGAGGATGGTTTTACCGTGGAATCGGTACTGATCCCGGGGAAAAACCACTGGACCATCTGCATTTCCACCCAGGTGGGCTGTCAAATGGGGTGCGGTTTCTGCCTTACCGGCCAGGGTGATTTTCAAAGGAACCTCAAACCCTCCGAGATTACCGACCAGATCACTATTGCCCGCTTCAACCTGCCTGAAGGACCGCTCTTGCGCAATTGTGTTTTGATGGGGATGGGCGAGCCGCTGGCAAACTACGAAAACACGCTCCAGGCGCTCAAGATTATTACCTCCGATGCGGGTCTGAACTTCGCCCAACGGAGAATAACCGTCTCCACCTGCGGAATCATCCCCGCCATAAGACGGCTGGGCGGCGATATCTGTGTGAATCTCGCCATTTCGCTAAATGCCGCCGATAATCAGACCAGAAGCAAGCTGATGCCGATAAACCGCAAATACCCGCTCGAAGAATTACTTGATGCCTGCCGGCAATATCCGCTGCCGGGCGGGCGGATGCTGACCTTTGAATATATTCTGATTGGAGGCGTCAACAGTTCGGTTGCGATGGCCGTCCGGCTCTGCCGGCTCCTCAAGGGGGTCAGGTGTAAATTTAACCTCATCCCCATGAACGAGTTTCCCGGCAGCCCCTACCGGAGGCCCAGCGAAAAAGAGGTGTTGTCTTTTCAGCAGACGCTGATCGATAATCACTTCACCGCCATCATCCGCAAGAGCCACGGAGAGGACATCATGGCCGCCTGTGGACAGTTAAGCGGCGCCGCAGGCAGGGTCGGTAATGCCCCGTAACTACTCAGGAGCCAGGAGTCAGAATGGAGAGATCGTCCGCTTAAGTATTTTTGCGGCTTGATTATATAGTAAAAGGCAGGAGCAGTTTGTTTTATTGTAACTACTCCGGTTGATAGTCGGTAGCTGTTTAGGCAAAGGAAGCAAGACCAAGACCACTACCAAATCCCCCCTGCCCCCCTTTGGGAAAGGGGGGGGGCAAAACCGATCTTCCTTACTACCTCTTGGGGAAAATTAACCCTCCAACTTGTTCCCCTCTTTGGGAAAGGGGGGTAGGGGAGATTTGCTGGTTCGGATGGATAGTCTGTAGCTGTCTAGGCAAAGGTGATAACAATCTTCACAATCTGAGTATTTACGTTTTATTCACACATCACTGCCTTTATTCTGAATTCTGGCTCCTGAGCTGCTGAAACCCTGCCGTTTACCCCATCCCGGCAAGGCTATATTTCGCCAGGAAGGATGGCTGCGCGGATAGCTTCATGATGCGGTGATCGACATTGGCCGCGGCATGTTCCAGGAGATGAAAGATAGTCTCCGCCGCCTCCGGCTCACCAATGGCCGCGGCTATCTCCTCGACCGAGAAGTGTTCATCCCCGTGCGCCCCCAGAAACGTCAAAACCTTGTTCTGCAGCCTGATCACGTCCGCTGCGGCCTTCTTTCCCGCTTCGACGCCCGGCTGGTGATAGGCATTGACGTTAATGAGGCCGGCGTAAAGGCCGACTGCCCTTTCGTAGAGGGCAACGAGCATCCCAAGGGCGCCGGCATTAAATTGCCTAAGCGTTAAGGTCAGCGATTCCCTTCCCCTTTCCGTGAGGGCCTCCCGGGTGCCGTGAAGGAATCCGTGGAGATAATCTCCCGCAGTAACTGCAGGTTCCACTTCAATTGACGGCAAGGCCCGGTCCTGCAAGACCTCAATGAAGGTGACAAAAAAGTTGTCCACCCCATCCCGCAGCTGCTGAACATAGGAATGCTGATCCGTTGAACCTTTGTTGCCGAATACTGAAATCCCCTGGTTTACAATATCACCGTTCCTCCCCTGTCTCTTTCCCAAGGACTCCATCACCAGCTGTTGCAGGTAACGGGGAAAAAGCGCAAGCCGGTCCTTGTAGGGAATGATGATCATGTCTTTTTTTCCACAACCTCCGGTGCCATGATACCACATCAATGCCATAAGGGCTGCCGGGTTGTTCAGAACTTCCTCCCGTCGCGTCAGCTCATCGGTCTTTGCCGCCCCCTGAAGAAAAGCGTCAATATCGATACCCAGAAGGGCCGCCGGCAAGAGGCCAACCGGGGAGGTGATGGAGGTTCGGCCCCCAACCCAGTCCCAAAGGGGAAAGCGCATGAGCCAGCCTTGAGACTGGGCCATCCGGTCCAGCAGGCTCTCCCGTTCGGTAATCGCCACCGCGCAGTCCGCAAAGGAAAGTCCCTGAGACGAGTAGGCCGCCATAGCCTCGATCATTCCGTTTCTGGTTTCAATGGTCCCGCCACTTTTGGAGATGACGATGGCGAGCGTATGGGCCAGTCCGGCGCCAATTTCCTGTAAAACCATGTCCATGCCATCGGGATCGGTGTTGTCGAAATGATAGGACTTGATCGTACCCTCAGGACTGGCCAACGAATGAGCCAAGAGTTGCGCCCCTAAGGCTGATCCCCCAATCCCGATCACGAGCAATTTGGTAAACCTGCCCCCCTGGGGCCCCTTAACCAAGCCCTGGCGAATTTTGGCGGCAAAGCTCTTCACCGCAGCAACGACATTCGTGATGTCTTGGGTGATCTCCGGCGTTGGGGCCCGCTCCGGAGCTCTTAGCCAATAATGGCCCACCATTCGCTTCTCATCGGCATTGGCAATGGCGCCCGCTTCCAGGCTGTCCATCTCCCGCAAGGCTTGCCGGATCCGGGGCGTCATCTCTTCCAGATAACCAGCGGGAAAATTCATCCGGCTGATATCAAGGCGCATAAAGGGATCAACGTTCTCAAAAAGGTATTTTTTGTATCTGAGCCACAGATCAGCTTCCATAATTATGCCCCTCTTTTAAGCGGCGGTTTTTAGCGTTGCGGGAGGCAGGCAGCCTTGTCAACCCGACCTCCGGACGAAGATGTCCCGGGCCATAGTCTCATCGATGGCAAATTCAGAGAATCCTACCCGAAAAACATAGCTGGGATAAGACTGGATCAACTGAATGCTGTTACCCGGCAGCACCCCTAAGGCCATCAGTTTCTGCAGCCTACTGCTGTCGGCGGTTTGCAGATAGGCAATCTCCCCCTTTTCGTGAGCCTTTAGTTCCGTAAGGGAAACCACACCTAGATCGCCGCGACTCCTCGCCTCCTGGCAGCATTCTCCCGGTGGAATGGCCTTTCCGTGCGGGCAGGTCACCGGGTGGTTCAAGGTAGCACAGACCTTGCTCTCCACCCCCTCCTGAAGAAGATGTTCAAATTCGCAGGCCTTGTCATCTCCTGCCTTACCCGGAATATTGAGAACATCCATCATTAGTCTCTCGGCAAGGCGATGCCGGCGGATATTTTTTTTCGCCTCTTCTCTCCCTTCCGGGCGCAGGTAAACGCGATCATCCCTGACCTCAATTAAGGCCTGCCCCTTGAGCTCCTGATACGCCGGATCATTCTGGGCGATCTTCATCTCTTCAACAGGGCAATAGTTTCGACCTTCTTCAACGGCAACCCAAAGGGCCTCCATTATTTCTTCCGCTTTTTCCGACAATGCCATATCAGCTCCTTTTCAAACTCTATTCGGCATACAAAGTTTTGGCAACCACTTAGGTGTTTAGGCTAAAGGCTATAAATGCTGCTTCATCAGCCAACCCAAATGCCCAAAGCTTCTGTGTGACCGCGTATTATTTATTCCTAAAAGCCTTCCGCCTTCAGTTTATCTAGCTTGGTAGCTACTCCAAAAAGACTTAAGCCGCCTAAGCCAGGCGGGCTCCGGCGGATTTTCGTAGTTGCAGCGAGGGCATTTCAGCAGCCGGCAGCCGCATTTTACCGGACAGTAGCCGCAACCGCTGATCCCTTCCTGCTCGTCAAACTTGTGACCGCAAAAACCACATCTCATTAGAAGAGGCCCGTGGCAAGGATAAATTGATTCAGCAAATAACCGCTGACAAAAGCTGTGGCACTCACAAACAGTAGAATGGCAAAAGCAACCTTGGCTCCCCGCTCTTTTACCATGATGATAAACTGGGCCACACAGGGCACAAAGATGGTCAAGACGAGCGCCGCGACAACCAGTTGACGGGGGTCCAGAAGCCCCTGAGTCTGTAGATCATAAAGCCCCGCCGCTCCGTAGTCACGACGAAAGAACCCCAGGACAAACGCGACAGCCGCCTCCGCGGGCAGTCCCAATGCTCTCATAACCACCGACATCCCCCTGATAACAAAGTCGAAGACACCGGAAATCTGCCCCAGCCATAAAATAATCGAGGCCAAAATAAAAAGCGGCAGAATTTCCAAGAGGTACCACTGCATGCGACTATAGGTCTTGATCAGGACATTACTTAGCTGAGGCAGTCTAAGCGGTGGTATCTCCATGTAAAAGACTGGGGGCTGACCGGGCAATAACTGAGTAGACAACAAACCGATCAGGACAAAGATCAGGCCCACTGAGAAAATCCAAATCAAAAGCGCCCCGGGAACCGGTGAGAGGATAGCCAGGATAACCCCTAACTGGGCCGAACAGGGGATCGCCAGCGCAATGAGGAGAGTGGCAATGATCCGCTCCCGGGTGGTCTCCAGGGTTCTGGTTACCATGGTCGCCATTGTATCGCAACCGAAACCTAAAACCATAGGAATCACCGCCCGCCCGGAAAGACCGATTAGTTTGAACAGGCGGTCCAGGAGCATGGCCAGTCGGGGCAAATAACCCGTGTCTTCGAGGATGGAAAAAAAGAGGAAGAAAGTAAGGACAATGGGAAGGATGATGCCCACGGCATAGCGCAACCCCAGGGTCAGTATCCCGTAGGGCCCCACAAACAGTTCCTGCAGCAGGGGCCAGGGTATGAATTCTCTGATCAGCTTTTCACTCCAGGGGTTGAAATGTTCTTCGAATAGCACTCCCTCGAAAAAATCCACCAGCTCCCCCGCCCCGAACACCCCGACAAATTGATACAGCCCAAAATAAAGCACTGCCAATAGGATGGGGGCCCCCGCCCAGGGACTCATCGTTAAGCGGGCCAGGCGTTGACTTAGAACCTCACCGCTTACGGGTGTTACTTGCAGTGCCCCTGCAAGCAACATGGCAATCACATTTTTGCGCTCCACGGAAAGGTCCATTTGCAGTGACCCGCGGCGTTGGAAAATCCTTTCCTTCAAACAAGCTTCCAGCTTTGGAAAGGCTTCCCCCTCCTGCTGCCTTACCAACTGAGTTATTTCATCGTCCCGTTGTAACAAAAGAAGCGCTATCGACCGGCGGGAAATACTATAGCTGCCGTCTAAATTGGCCGTTACACTGTTGATGTCGTCTTCTAATTGGGTCCCGTACTTAGGGTGCCAGCTTGCCGAATGGACCGATGCTATGGCATCCCGGATTTCATTTAATCCTTTTTTTTTCTTCATGACCGCGCCGACCACCGCGATGCCTAATCTTTCGCCCAGCAGTGACAGATCGATTGAGATACCGAGTCTTTTTGCCTCATCGAGGATGTTAACCACCAGAATCACCGGTAAACCGGTTTCCATGAGCTGCAGGGTCAGGCTGAGCGTCCGTTCCAGACTACGGGCATCAACAACATGGATCACCACGTCGGCCTCACCGCAAAGCAATATCCGGCGGGCCACCCGTTCCTCCTCCGTCATCGGACTCATCGAATACATGCCTGGTGTATCGACTATCTCGAATAGGCGGTTTTTAATCTTAGCCGTTCCGCGGCTGACCTCGACCGATGTCCCGGGATAATTGGACACGGTAACATAGGAGCCGGTAAGGGCGTTGAAAATCAAACTTTTACCAACATTCGGATTGCCAACCAGGACAATTTTCCTTACCTTCTGCCCTGGATCAGTCATGGTCGATTCTTGCCTTACGGTCATTTCATCCCCGGTCTCAATTGATTTTGATTATCAATACGCATTCGCGCTCCATTTGTCAAGGGGAAAATGGGGTCACCCATCATCGGGAATTTCGTATTGATTCATGGAGCCACATGTACTAGGTTACCGTCCGATACTAAAATTGATTACAAACGGACTTGTCTGAAATGATAGATTATGAAAAGCACTTGAATGCCGAGCAATTAGCGGTAGTTATGGAAACAGGTGGGCCGATGCTGGTTATAGCGGGCGCCGGCAGCGGAAAAACCCGGGCGCTGACCTATCGGGTCGTCCGGTTGATTGAATCGGGGGTACCGCCGAAAAATATCCTTTTGGCGACCTTCACCAACAAGGCCGCCCAGTCAATGCTTTCCCGAGTGCATCAGCTGCTCAATACCAACCTGGAGCATCTTTGGGGCGGAACCTTTCATCATATCTGCCATTTGATCCTGCGGGCCAATGCGTTGGCAGCCGGCCTGCAGTCCAATTTTTCCATCATCGATAATGAAGATGCCCGAGCACTCCTCAATGCCTGCCTGATGGATTTAAAGATTTCTCTGAGAGGTGACCAAATGCCCCGCATCCCGGTCATCCTGAGTATGATCAGCCTGGCTCGAAAGTGCGGCCTGGACATGCAGAGGCTCATCGAAACCAAGTTCCGGTACTTCATTGAACTGACAGATGAAATTTGTCAAATCGCTTCACGGTACCAGCAAAAAAAACGGGATCGAAACGTTGTTGATTTTGATGACCTCATTGAGTTAACTAGGCAGATGCTGGTCGATTACCCAACCCTGGCCGATTACTACCGGGAGAGATTTGCCCATATTCTGGTGGACGAGTACCAGGATACGGATCTTATCCAGGCGCAAATCGTGGATATCCTGGCCGCCAGGCATCGCAACCTGATGGTTGTAGGTGACGACGCCCAGAGCATCTATGCCTTCCGGGGGGCAAATTATGCCAATATCATTGAGTTTCCTCAGCGTTATCCTGATTGCAGGATCTTCAAACTGGAAACAAATTATCGCAGCACCCAGGAAATCCTTACCCTGGCTAATATCTGTATCGAAAAGAATGAGAATCAACTGAAAAAAAATTTGTGGGCGGTTAGGGGTGATGGCCTCCTGCCGGTGGTGGCGGCCGCCCGGGATGTCTCCCAGCAGGCGGACTTTGTCGCCCAGCGGATTATCGAGTTTGCCGAGAATGGCTTGCCACTTAATAATATCGCGGTCTTATACCGTGCCCATTACCATTCCATGGAACTCCAAATGGAGTTGACCCGCCGGGGCATACCCTTTACCATCCGTTCCGGTATCCGTTTTTTTGAACAGGCCCATGTTAAGGACGTGGTGGCTTTTTTGAGGATTATCGCCAATCCCCGTGATGAAACCGCGTGGAAGCGCATCCTGGGAATGTACGCTCAGATCGGACCAAAAACGGCGGACAAGGTCTGGCAGGCACTGGCGCTGCAAGGTTCACCGCTTGATTTTTCTCTTAGCGAGGGGTTCATAATGAGCGGCACCAGAGGCGCCCGGGAGGGGCTGGCCAGATGCCAGGAAATGCTTCGTGCCGTCCTGGAAGGACCCCCTGCCCCGGCGCCAGCGGAGCTGGTGGGCAGGGTAATCACCAGGGGATATCATGCCCTCCTGCAGGAGAGGTTTACCGATCCGGAAACCCGGGAAGATGATCTCCGGCAGTTGGGTGAATTCTCCCAGCGTTATTCTGAGCTCGGCGATTTTTTAAGCGAACTTGCTCTCTTGACCAACGCGGACGAAAACGAGAAGACCGAGGGATGGAAAAGCCAGTCCGAGGATAAGGTTGTTTTAAGCAGCATTCATCAGGCCAAGGGCCTGGAGTGGTCTTGTGTCATGATAATCTGGTGCGCCGATGGGATGCTGCCCTATAGCCGTTCCCTGAAGGAAACAGGCGGCGAGGAGGAAGAAAGGAGGCTGTTTTACGTGGCCGTAACCAGGGCGAAAGATCATCTTTACCTGATCTACCCGGTCATGAACTATGGCCGGCAAGCCGGATACCTGGTCAATAACCCCTCCCGTTTCATCAGCGAACTGACGGGATTATATCCCCATTCCCGGCCATCGCCCTACGAACGATGGGAGCTGGAAGACTAAACGAACAGGAGGTTTACTTATGTTTATCGTTTTTCGTTGGCTGATCCTGACGGGTTCGATAATTCTGGCCTCGTATCTGCTTGATGGGATAGCGGTCGCGGGCTTCTGGTCCGCCTTTTTTGCTGCGGCCATCCTGGGGGTTATCAATACCCTGCTTAAGCCCCTGCTCTTGCTCTTAACCCTGCCCATAAACATTATGACTTTGGGCCTCTTCACCTTCGTGATTAACGCTGTCCTGCTCTCGCTGGTTTCGGTGATTGTACCGGGGTTTGAGGTCCGGGGATTCGGGGCGGCTTTCCTCGGGGCACTGGTGATAACCATAACCAACTGGTTTGTTAATATGTTAACCAGGAGGGAACAGATAATAATGCCCAAAAAGCCGCAAGACCGCGATGTGATCGACTTAAAGCGCCGGGATGGGGACCGATGGGAGTAGACCTGACCCCGGCGATGAAGCAATATCTAGAAATTAAAAATCAGCACCCGGACTGTATCCTCCTGTGCCGGATGGGTGATTTCTATGAGCTGTTTTTTGAAGATGCGGCGATTGCGGCGCGGGAACTCAATATTACCCTCACCACCAGAAACAAGAACAAAGAAGATGCCGTTCCCCTGGCCGGTTTCCCCTACCATGCGGCCTCGTCTTATGTGGGAAAACTGATCGCCCGGGGCTATAAAGTGGCCATCTGCGAACAGATGGAAGATCCGAAGACCGCCAAGGGAGTGGTCAAGAGGGAGGTGGTACGCATTATTACCCCGGGCCTTCCGGTGGGAGCGGAAAACATTTTGACGGCTGATAATGTATTTTTAGCGGCGATTGAGCCGGGTGAGGGCTCTTCTCCCTGTGGCGCTGCCTTCCTGGACCTGTCCACCGGCGAATTTTACCTTGCCGCGGCCCTCGACCTGGAAACACTCTTAGCCTTGGTTGCGGGTCTCAACTTTCGGGAAGTGATTGTGCGGGAGGATGCCCCCGGTCGAGAAGAGATAAAAAACCTCATTTTCTCAGGCGATTCCGCATTGGCCACTCATCTGCCGACGGAATACTTTTCTTTTCCGACCGCAATTGACCATCTGCGCAATTTTTTCCCCCCCGAAGAACTTACAGCCCTCGATCTTGCCCGCCAGCCCGCCGCAGCCGCAGCCGCGGGCGCGGTATTGAGATATGCCCTGGAAACCCAGAAAACAAGCTTGGGTCATCTCAACCGGCCAAGATGGTATGAGCGGGACGGCTACCTGGTTTTGGATGATACGGCCAAGCGAAACCTGGAACTCTTTTCCTCGATCCTGGGTGGAACGCCGGAGGGGTCTTTGCTACATCTTTTGGATGATACCGTAACAGCAATGGGTAAACGGATGCTTCGCCGCTGGCTGAACCATCCCCTCAGGGACAGCATCCGCATCAATGAACGCCAAAGCGCGGTTGCCGCACTTAAGGATAACCACATCCTGCGGGGACGGCTGCGGCAAATCCTCAAAGGAATCTACGATCTGGAAAGGCTGGCTGCCCGGATTGCCATGCAGTCCGCATCCGGGCGGGACATGGTGGCCCTCCGTGATTCCCTGGGACAACTGCCGGAGCTGAAATCACTTTTGGCCGGCCTGGACCCTCCGCTCATCGTTGTCACCAACAGCCGGGTCGACGTCATGGCTGATCTGGCCGATTTGCTCGCCCGGGCCATCACCGATGCGCCGCCTGCGGCCATCGGAGAAGGCTCTACGATCAGGGAAGGTTTCGATGCCGAACTGGACTTGCTTTTAGCCCTGGCTAATGATGGCGTAAGCGGAATTGCCGCTCTGGAAGACCGAGAACGGCGGCGGACCGGCATTGGCTCTCTGAAAGTTGGGTTTAATAATGTTTTCGGTTACTATATTGAGATCAGCAAGTCTCGCCCTGTTACGCTGCCGGCCGATTATGTCCGGAAGCAAACCCTGGTCAATGCCGAGCGCTACATCAACCAGGATCTCAGGAAGTACGAAGAAAAGGTTCTCACTGCCCGTGAGCGGATCAAAGAACGGGAAGAGGAACTGTTTGTCAAACTAAGAGCGGAAGTGGCCGGACAGGTCAGGCGGATACAGAGCACAGCTACATGCATTGCTCTTTTGGATGTGTTGGCCTCGCTGGCCTGTGTGGCTACGAAGTACAACTACTGTTGCCCGCTGGTTGACAACAGCCTGGCAATTGAGATTGAAGAGGGCCGTCACCCGGTGGTTGAAAGGATGCCTCTGGCGGAGGGATTTGTCCCCAACGATTTGAATATGGACGGCGACAATGAGCGTTTTCTGGTTATCACCGGTCCTAATATGGCGGGCAAGTCCACCTATATCAGGCAAGTGGCCCTCATCGTTATAATGGCGCAAATGGGCGGCTTCGTTCCGGCCAAATCAGCCCGCATCGGGGTGGTGGATCGCATCTTTACCCGCCTGGGAGCGGCCGACAGCCTCAGCCGCGGTCAGAGCACCTTTATGGTGGAAATGATTGAGGTGGCGAGCATCCTCAAAAACGCCACCGGTAAAAGCCTGATAATACTCGATGAGGTAGGCCGGGGGACGGGCACATTTGATGGGATAGCCATCGCCTGGGCGGTGGCTGAATATATCCACGATGCAAAATATCTGAGATCAAGAACCCTCTTTGCGACCCACTACCACCAGTTGATCGAGCTGGCCATTACCAAAAGAGGGGTCAGGAATTACAATATCGCCGTCCGGGAATCACGCGACGGGATCATTTTTTTACGAAAGATAATACCCGGCGGGACCAATCGCAGTTACGGGATCCATGTGGCCCGCCTGGCCGGCCTTCCCGAAGATGCCATCAGCCGGGCCAGAGAAATACTCGAAAACATGGAAAAGAGAGAACTCGACGAGGCCGGCCAGCCCGCCATTGCCCGCCGGAAAAAGATAAAAAAAGAAGGCCAGTTGAGCATCTTTGACGAATAGATGAACAGGGGTAAGTCAAAGATTCAGTTACCTGGAGCTGCGACCAGGACGCCCGCAACATATCCGTAGGAACAGCATCTTGCTGTGAACTCCTACATCCTGCCAAATACGCCGCTGGAAGCCGCTCCTACAGGTGTGTTTTAAATTCCATCGCCGGAGGAAAAACATTGGTCTGTCCCCTATTATTCCTGACGGTGCGGTAAAAACTCCGATTCCCCCTCCACCGGTGGGATGGGGCAGGGGGATGGGGATGTAAACATTTGATATGTCGACTATTATCACCCTCTCCCCTTCCCTCTCCCATCAAGGGAGAGGGAAGTTTTGACTTTTTACCGCCTCGTCATTCCTGGGGCCAAGGTAGCGCGTACCGACCCGCAGAAATCAAAACCCGATAAAAACGCCATACTCTTTCAGGAAACGTTTGACATCCACGAGTCTGCCCTGAATAATCCGAAACAGCTCTTTGGCGTCAATGTCCCAGTAGATATGCACCAATCTGTTGCGAAATCATGCCATTTGGATCAGTGAACTCGTAAAACCCTGATCGAATGCGCCTCGTTCGCTCATCACCTTGAATGTGTCGGCATAATCCTCAGCCGTCCGGAAACCATTTTTAGCTATAACGTGATTGCAGAGATCAACCGCACCTTCAATGGCGACTATCAGAGAATACTTCGCGCTGCCTATTTTGTGGACATCGGCACTAAACGCTTCTTAGGACAGTTTCTGTAAATCTTCCAGATTGGCTAACAACGGTTTACGGCGGTTTTATTCAGAAAAGCCCTGAAAGCGGCTGGCTGATTTTGCCGGGTCGATTTGCTTGCGGTCCCAGGCGATGAACTGTTCCGTCAGCTCCAAAAGAGCGCGATATAGCCCCGCGCTGCCCGCTTCGTCGCAGCGGGCTAAAAGAAGGGGCAGCCAATCCAGGTGCTGGGCCAGAAATATGGCCTGGGCGTCCGGGTCCGCCCCTTCAGCTAAAAGCGACATGACCTCCATCTCAACGGCAATATGATCCGGCATGCCCCGCACCTCCAGCGGCAATTCTACCCCCAGGCGATTAATAAGGTCCTGCATATGGGCCGCCGCGTCACCCCCCAGCCAACCTGTTTCGGCTTTAAAGGGAACTTCGGCGGATTCATCCAACGTCCAGGGTTTATAGACCGATTCGACCAGCCAGATCCTAAGGCCGTCGGGCAGAAAAAAATATCGCAGATATTCTCTGGCAAGTTCCTCTGCAGTTGCCAGGGGGTGCAGCAAGACCGGGGGGATGGCAACCGGGCTATCTAGTGCCGACAGAAAGTATTCTAGCTCTTTGGACCAGATTCCGGAACTTAGGCGGGTCGGGGTTTCTCCCTGAGGGGGAGGGGCAAGGGCCTCTGCCAGAAGAGCATAGACCCCTGCCCGATGGCTGTTTGCAACCGTTTTTCCGGTCATACTTTTCTGATCTCCACCACAACCTCGTGCATCATGGCATGGCCGACCAGGGGTTCCGTCAAGAAGGGAACAAAGTCGTTGGGGCTGATCCCATAACCGTTGGCGTTAGGCTGGAAGGGTGAAAACGTCCCATATCCAGCCGGGAGGTATGCCGCCTCCGGATGGAGGCGGTTCGTAACCTTTACCCCTACCTTCTGGCTGGCCAGCTTGGAGGTTACAACGACCGTATCCCCATCTTTGATTCCGAGCGCCCGGGCCCGGTCGGCATTGATCCAGAGCCGCTCGGCATCGTAGTCCTTGCTGATTTGCAGCAGGTGGGGAATGCTGATTGTTGCCGTGTGGGAATGATAGCCCTGTTTGCCGTGGATCAGCCTGAAGCTCGCTGGATTTTTCCGATCCGGTTCCACCAGCGGCGGCTCCCATACCGGGCAGGGGGCAAAGCCATTATCCGCCAGCCGCTTGGAGAAGAAGTCCACCTTTTTCGAAGCGGTGGTAAACGGCGGCACCGGCGGCACCTCGACGGCATCCAGGATCACGCTGCCCCTTTCCTTCAAGGTTGCCAGCGAGACCTTAAGCGGGGCGATCCGCGCTTCATTAACCTCATCCAGGGTGAAATTGAAAAAGCGGCCCAGACCCAGACGATTGGCCAGGTCCGTTATTATTTCCGGATAGCTTCTGGTCAGCGGGTGGAGTTTTGGCACCGCTGGCACCCTGGTGGCGATGACTGGTCGTCGGCCCGGGTATCCCTCAACCACCTCTCCCCGTTCCAGGAAGGTGCATTCCGGCAGGATATGGGTGGCCACCATACCGGTTTCCCGCAGATGGGTATCGATTACAACCAAGAGATCCAGTTTCCGGTATCCGTCCATCATGTGCTTGCGGTCAGGGAAATTCCGAACCGGGTTGAAGTGCCAGATAATACCTGCCTTTACCTTGCCTTCCATTGATTTCTTGGCCAGAACATGGGGCAGGCCGTGGGAGGTGGCCAGCGGAAACTCCCCCTTTACGCCGACGCCGTCGGATCGCGGGATGGTTGGTCTGGCCGGCGCCGGGTGCTTCTCCCTGCTTAAGCTGCCAAAAGGAATGGAGGCAAAATTGGTCAGTCCGCCGGGAGCGCCTACGTTGCCCAGCAGGGCATTCAAGAGGCCGACGGCCCGGGCGGTCTGGGTGCTGTTGATATAGTTGGTGCCGAAGGCGCCTTTCCAGGAGGGATCGATATGGCAGTTGGGCCGGGCATTGGCCATTTCTCTGGCCATGCGCCGGATTGTGTCGGCAGGGATATCAGTTAGCGGGGCCGCCCATTCGGGGGTAAAGGGTTTGTTGGCGGCGGCAAACTCCTCAAATCCAACGGCGCTATTTTTAATGAATTCCTTGTCGTAGAGATCTTCATTGATCAGGACATTAGACATGGCTAAAACTAAAGCCAGATCAGTGCCGGGACGGATGGGAATCCATTCTGAAGCGATGGCCGCGGTTGTACTGAGCCTTGGATCAACACATACCACCTTAGTGCCCCTGGCCAGGGCGGCCATCAGGGATGTGGCCTGTGAAGTTCGTATCCCCTCGCCAAAATTCCGTCCGATGCACAAAATGTACTTGGCGCCGCCCATGTCCGTTCCGGGAGTCCAACCGAATGTTTCGTCGAAGCCCCGGGTGAGGGAGGTATTACAGGCCGCGTTATGGGTACAGACCGTAGGAGCGCCAATGGCATCCATGAAACGCTGACCGTAAAAGACTCCGGTCTGTCTGGGGTTATGGGCATAAAATACGGCCGATGGCCCGGCCGTGTCGAGAATGGACTTTAGCCGGGCAGCCACATCCGTCATCGCCTCTTCCCAGGACACAGGGACAAAGCTGTCGGCCACCCGTTTCAAGGGCACCGTGACCCGGTTGGGATCGTACAGCCAGCTTAGGCTGCCGTGCGCCCGGGCGCAGAGTTTCCCCCGGCTGCGGGGATGATCGGCATGACCGGTGGCCTTCCATACCCGGTCGCCTTTCACGTGTACCCACATCCCGCAATGGCTGGAACAGCCGTTACATAAGCTGGGGATTAGTTTGACCGGCGCCCCGCCCTGCGCCCGTGCCCATTTATTCATATCGAAAACAGGATTCGCTGCGATTGCCGCACCAGTTACTGTCAGGCCCTTTAAGAATGTTCGTCTGGAAATTTTTTTCACACTGCACCTCCCATTAGATTAGGATAACTATGCCGGGAGCTTAAAGCTTACCGACTTTGCCCTCAGTACTTGCAGGAGCCCCAGGCCGCCATGGTTTTCCCTTCCGTAGAGGGCGGCATCGGGAAAGCCTTTTTTCAGCAGGGGCACTCTTTTTTCGGCATCCGCAAGCATTGCCGTCCGGTCGCCGAATTTCAGGGCGTTGGTGATACAGGTATCGACACAGGCCGGCGAACGATTCGCCTCTACCAGGTCGGGACAGCCGGTGCAACGGATAGCCTTACTGTCGATAATTTCAGGAACTTCATAGGGGCAGACGGCCGCACACGCCCCGCAACCGATGCACTTGGAGATATCATAATAGGTTAGCTCGCTTTTGCCTTTAACGATGGCCTTGACGGGACAGGCCGCAACGCAGGCCGGCTTGCCGCAGTGATGGCAGCTCTTGCGTGCCAGCGAATAAGTTGTAGCGGGATACTTGCCATCCTCAACATCAAGGAATTTAATGTAGGCATGTTCCGGCTTCAGGGAGTTGTGCATCTGGCATGCCACCCGACAGGCATGACACTCCACGCATAAACTGGTGTCTTTATAGATCGCTTTTCTGGTCAAGGAAACACCTCCTTAAATGGTATTTTGACGGCGGGATTCCGTTGCCTGTCACGAGACAGCCTGACAATGGCGACTTAAAGGCGGCCTTCGTTTTGCATCCCGGAATGCCGTCAACTTAATTATTAATAAGTCTACTTATAAAAAAAAACTATGTCAAGGGAATACACGGTGGTGGGTCTGCGAAAAATTTATGGGTAGAGCGGCTTTTTCTCTTCCCAAAGAGGGGTCGGGGGAGATTTGACGAACTAAAAATAACCTCTTGCTTTTATTATAAATCCCCCCTGCCCCCCTTTGGGAAAGGGGGGTTCTAGGCCTTGCAAGATTAGGACAGCTATAAATTTGTCGCACACCCTCGGTGGTGTTTTACTGCCGGATAATTTGCCGCTCCGACCGGTAGATTTTCGGAAATGTCGTTATTATTTCACCTTGACATCCGGATAAAATATGCTATCCCCCCATCACCGCCTTGGAACAGGTGTGCGCTGCCGTAGCGTTGAGCTTGCTTATCTGAAAACAAAGAAAGGAGGGCAGTCATTGTATCGGATACTGGAAAAAACATTTCTACAGGAGATAATTGTCAAGATGGTTATCTTGGCCCCGGAAATTGCCCGGAAGAGAAAAGCGGGGCAGTTTGTCGTGCTGATGATTGATGAGCAGGGGGAGAGGATTCCCCTGACCATTGTTGATTCAGACAGCGATAGGGGGAGCATCACGATCATTTTTCAAATTGTGGGGTTTACGACCAAGCGTTTGGCGCAACTGGAGAAGGACGATTCTATCCTGCATGTCCTGGGGCCACTGGGACACCCGACGGAAATTATTAATTTCGGAACTGCGGTCTGTGTCGGGGGAGGCGTGGGAATTGGCGTGGCCTATCCGATTGCCGCCGGTCTCAAGCAAGCGGGAAACAGGGTCATATCTATCATCGGGGCGCGTACCAAGGATCTCCTGATTCTTGAAGATGACATGAGAAGGGTCAGCAATCAGCTGCTGGTGGCCACGGATGACGGCAGCTACGGTTTCCATGGCTTTGTCAGTGCGGTACTCAAAAACCTGATCGACTCCGGGGAAAAGATAGATATCGTCTTTGCCATCGGGCCGGTGCCAATGATGCGGGTCTTGGCCGAGCTGACCCGGCCATACGGAATAAAAACTGTGGTAAGCCTCAACCCCATCATGGTAGACGCCACCGGCATGTGCGGAGCCTGCCGCGTTGCGGTGGGCGGAAAAACCATGTTCGGCTGTGTTGATGGCCCGGAGTTTGACGGCCATAAGGTCGACTTCAATCTTTTGATGAGCCGGCTTAAGATGTATTGCCAGGAGGAAAAACAGGCGATGGAAAGTTGCAGGTGTGACGCTCATGGAAGATAGAGAAAAGACGATAAAGGTTCCCCGGCAGGCCATGCCGGAGCAGGATCCTCGCGAGCGGATTGGAAACTTTCGAGAGGTGCCGCTGGGATACACAGCAGATACCGCCATCACCGAGGCGAAACGTTGCATCCAGTGCAAGAAACCAAGCTGTGTCCCCGGCTGCCCGGTGGATGTCCAGATCCCCGAATTTATCAAACTGATTGCCGAAGGCGATTTTATTGGCGCGGCCCATAAGCTAAAGGAAACCAATGCCTTGCCTGCCGTTTGCGGCCGGGTATGTCCTCAGGAGGACCAGTGCGAGAAGCTCTGTGTCCTAGGCAAGAAGGGCGAGCCGGTAGCGGTGGGCCGACTGGAGCGTTTTGCTGCGGATTACGAGCAGGAATCAGGCCAAATACTTATCCCGCTAAGAGCTCCAGCTACCGGGAAAAGGGTTGCCGTAGTCGGCGCCGGTCCGGCTGGTTTGACCATTGCGGGCGACCTGGTAAAAATGGGTCATGAAGTAACCATTTTCGAAGCCCTCCACAAGTCAGGCGGTGTTTTGATCTACGGGATTCCCGAGTTTCGTCTGCCCAAGGTGATAGTGGATGCGGAAGTAAGCTATCTGGAAAAATTAGGAGTCAAGATCGTGACCAATGCCGCAATCGGTCGCTTAAAGACGGTGGACGATCTATTGGCAGATGGATTTAATGCGGTATTTCTGGGAGTTGGCGCCGGCGCCCCGGTATTTATGAATATTCCAGGGGAAAACCTAAACGGCATCTACTCGGCCAATGAATATCTCACCCGATCGAATCTCATGAAGGCCTATTTGTTTCCGCAATACGACACCCCGATTATCCGGGGTAAGAACGTGGCCGTCATCGGCGGCGGTAATGTGGCCATGGATTCCGTCCGGACCGCGCTCAGGCTGGGCGCCGAAAACGCCTACATTATCTACCGCCGCAGCGAGGTGGAGCTTCCGGCCAGAATTGAAGAGGTGCATCACGCCAAGGAGGAGGGGGTTCAGTTCAAGCTGCTCCATAACCCCGTGGAATATATTGCCGATGAAAAGGGGTGGGTCAAGGAGGTCAGATGTATCCGGATGGAGCTCGGCGAGCCCGATTCCTCGGGAAGACGCCGGCCAATTGCAATACCGGGATCCGAGTTTACCATCCCGGTGGACACAGTGGTAGTGGCCATTGGTACCGAGGCCAACCCGGTAATACCGAAAACCACCCCTGGCCTGGAAGTGAACAAATGGGGATACATTGTCACCAAAGGCGAAAGTGGGGAAACCAGCCGGGAGGGTGTGTATGCGGGAGGTGATATCGTAACCGGCGCCGCCACCGTGATTCTGGCAATGGGAGCGGGCCGACAGGCAGCCAAGGCCATCGATGAGTACTTGAGAGCCAAATAGCAAACCGCAATCACGGTACGGGGGCAACCAGATTGCCCCCGTATTATTTAGGAGGACAATCAATGGCCAATCGTCAGGCGACAATAAAAACCAATCAAGGGACCATCCGCTTGGAACTGTTCACGGAGGAGGCGCCGAAAACAACAGAAAATTTTATCCTCCTCGCCCAGAAGGGCTACTACGACGGGGTCATATTTCACCGGGTCATCAATGGCTTCATGATCCAGGGGGGAGATCCTCAGGGAACCGGTCGGGGGGGAGAGTCCGCCTGGGGCGGCTGCTTTGCTGATGAAATAAATCCCTCAAGCGGACATTACCGGCCGGTTTACCGCGCCGGCACGGTGGCGATGGCCAATTCCGGCCCCAATACCAACGGCTCCCAGTTCTTCATCATGCACGTTGATTATCCGCTGCCCCCTAAATACACCATCTTTGGACGCGTCGTTGCAGGGCAGGAGGTTGTTGATGCCATCGCCGCAAGCGCCACAGACCGCCAGGATCGACCACTGACTGCCGTCATAATGGAGAAGGTCGAGATCGAAGAGGCGCAAAAGTAAGAGATAATAATGGAACTTGCCGGGTTAATCTTTGCCTTTACCCTTATTTTCATCCTCCGCCTGAAGGACTTTGATCATTCGCTGACCATTATCATCGCCTGCCTGATTATCGGGTTGACCTCGGGTAAATCTCTGGCCATTTTCCCCGGGGTGCTGCTGACAACAGTTACTGACCTGCGTACCTGGGAAATCACGGCGGCAGTGGCCATGATTACCCTGATGGGATATGTTCTCAAAGAGACCAAAATGATCGCCGGTCTCATTGAAAACCTCAGGGGATTTTTGCCAAGCCGCGTTCTGGTTACCTTGATCCCGGCCATCTTTGGGGTCCTTAGCATGCCGGGCGGCGCCATGATCTCCGCCCCCTTCAACGAGCCGGAAGCACAGCGGCTGGGCTTGAAACCGGAAGAGAGAACATTCGTCAACATCTGGTTCAGACACGTCTGGTACTGGGCATCGCCGATAAGTCCCACAACCTTCCTTGCGGTCAGCATGGCCGGGCTGGCCCTGCGCGACTTTATCATTGTAAATTTGCTGCTTTTCATTGCCTCCTGGGGGGTTGGTTTCTTCATGACCCGTAAATTCATTTCCGGCATCCCGGAGACAAGGCTCCAACCGAGAAATTACGGCGCCGTATTGCGAGGCATTTCGCCGATTGTCACGGCGTTGGCCCTTTCCCTGTTGGAAGTACCCGTCTGGCTATCCGTGGCAACCGGTATCATTGTTGCTTTCCTGGTCCAACGGACGACCCGTCAAACAATATGGAAGTCCCTCCGTAAGGGGATAAGCTGGCAAATTTCGGCGGCGGTTTTCGCCACCCTGTACTTTCGCTATATGCTGACCTCCACCGGCTCTGTCACATTACTGCTGCAAGATGTGATTGGCAGCGGGGTGCCCCTTATCCTGCTGCTAATACTGGTGCCGCTGATCATCGGCAGCATTTCCGGAATGCCCACTATGGGTATCGGCATTGCCTTTCCGCTGCTTTTGCCCATTCTCCCGGAGGTCAACATCGCCACCGTCACCATTATGTTTGCCGGTATCACCACCGGCTATATGGCCTCTCCCCTCCACCTCTGCCTGGTTCTTACCAATCACTACTACCAGTCCAACTTAGGCCATGTCTTTCGATACCTTCTTCCGGCCACGTTCATCCTCTATACCATCGCCCTGGTTTATCACCTGCTGCGCTGGCACCTGGGTGTTGGTCCCTAGCGGCAATTGGGAACATTCGAGGTTATATCTGACGACTTTGTAAAAAGTCGTAACAGGCATTGCTTTCGGAGGGACGAGCTTTGTCTCGTCCGCTTTATGGCCCAGGCGCGAGCAGATGGCCACGCCCATACGGCCATGACGGAGCATGCCCCTCCGAAAAACCTCCTGATTACATTGCCGGGACATGGCATAATTTTTTCTTGACAAGCGTTTCGCAAAGCGGTAAGCCTGGCCATCCAGTCTTACCGGTCAGACCAATTCATGGGGAAACCGATGACATTTGAAAAGATCAGCCAGGTTAAATTCAAGAAAAAAAGTTCCTTTATCGCCGATCAGATTCTGAAGATGATCAACTCCGGCCTCTACCCGGCGGGGAGCAAGCTCCCCTCGGAGCGAGTCATTGCGGAACAGATGGAGGTCAGTCGTCCCTCCCTGCGGGAGGCGATCAGCGCCTTGCAACTGGCGGGCATCCTGGAAAGCCGTCCCGGGGATGGGACCTATGTATACCCTTCTG
This sequence comes from uncultured delta proteobacterium, assembly GCA_947085375.1. Classification (GTDB taxonomy): domain Bacteria; phylum Desulfobacterota; class Syntrophia; order Syntrophales; family CAMTWB01; genus CAMTWB01. The sequence continues at coordinate 38,784 of CAMTWB010000009.1, read as the reverse complement.
TGGCCTCGGAAAGATTGATCAGTCAGGCCCTCTCGGTACTGGAGGAATCCGACAGCCCCTTTGAAAATTTGCAGGCCCGCAAGGTCGTGGAGGCCGGCGCGGTCAAGCTGGCCATTCAAGTCGCATCGGATGAAGATGTTTTCGCATTGAAAGCCATCTGGGACAGGAAGTGTGATCTTGGCCGACAGGGATATCTGGAAGAGTACCTGCGCTACGGGAAGGAGTTCCATCTGGCCATTGCCCGGGCGACAAAAAACCGGATCATCGAGGGTATCATGGAAAGGCTGCTGGATCTGGCCATGCAGCCTCTGTGGATAAATCTGCGCCGGGATTACTTTCGCAATGATCCGGTCAGGTTTTCCTTGATGCTCGATATCCATGACCGGATCGTGAAGGCGATCGGTGAGAGGGATGAACAGACTGCGGTCCGGGAAATGGAGTACCACTTCGACATTCAGATTGAGCAGATCTATAACCGGGCGGATGATAATGGCTATGGACGTAAGCCACAGCAAAAGACTGTCGCAATCAACGGGAAAGGGGGCGGAGATAGGGGGAATTAGCTTCATGAAAATGGGCAACAACGTCAAGTGTGGTTAATAGTATGCCGTTAAAAACGGACAATTAAAGGAGGAAAAAATGAAAGACCTGCGTAAATCATTTATTTTGTTTCTGGTTGTTTTATTTGCTGCGGTGGGGGCGGGCGCTGCCTTCGGACAGGCTCCGTTCCCCGTAAAACCCGTGACGATCGTCGTCCATGCCGGCGCGGGCGGCGGCAGTGATATCTTTGCCCGGACCCTGGCCTCGGCCTTCGATAAGGACAAGATCCTTCCCCAGCCGATCGTGGTGGAAAATAGGCCGGGCGGCAGCGGCGGCATCGCCTTTGCGTATGTGGCGGGGAAGAAGAAGGACCCCTACTTCATGGTCACGGCCGTAACCAGCTTCATGACCACCCCCCTGATGGGCCTCACGCCCGTGGGGATCAAGGATTTCACCCCGATTGCCAATCTGGCCTTCGACGAATACATGCTCATCGTGAGCGCCAATTCCCGATTTAAATCGATGAAGGATATCGTGGCCGAAGGCAAGGCCAACCCGAAAAAGATCACCGTGGGCGGCACCCAGCTCGGCTCCTCCGACTCGATCTGCACCTATCTGCTGGAACGGGAAGCCGGAATAAAACTGAATTATATCGTTTTCAACAGCGGCGGCGAGGTTAATGCGGCCCTCCTGGGCGGCCATGTGGATCTGGCCGTGGCGAACCCCGGAGAGGCGCTGGAGCTTTACAAGGCCGGCAAGGTTCGGGTCCTGGGCGTCTATGCGGAGAAACGCCTGGCCGGCGCCCCGGATGTTCCCACCATGAAGGAGCAGGGGATCAATGCCGTTTATGTCCAGAACCGCGGACTCGTTGCCCCGGCGGATATCCCGGTGGATGCAAGGAAGGTTCTGGAAGATGCGCTGCTTAGATACACGAAAACAGATACCTTCAAAAAGTACATCAAGGAGAACATGCTTTCCGAGGCCTATATGGACAGCGCCGCCTTCGGTAAATTTCTTGAGGAGTGGAACGTGAAGTATGCGGCCATACTCAATGATATGGGGCTGATTAGGAAGAAGTAAGTTTGGCTAAATATGGACAATGAAGCGGGGCGTCCTTTCCGGGCGCCCTGCCTACTATCCGAAAAGGCGGAAATCTAATGAAGAAAGCAGATTTGATCACCGGCATTGTTCTTTTGGCCCTCTCCGGCTTTGTACTCTTCAAATCCTGGCTCATGCCGGAGTCCTTGACCTTTGGTCCGGGGCCGGCATTTCTTCCCGGCTGGCTGGGGGTGATTCTGGCCGTTCTGGCGACGATCCTGATTGTCGCCGCCTGGCGGCGGGACCCCGACGCCCTGGATAAGAATCCCTTTCCGGGCGGCAGGGAGCTCCTGGCCGTAGGCAAGATTCTGGGCGGTCTGGCCGCTTTTGCTCTCTTAATGGAGACCCTTGGTTTTATTGTCAATACCTTTTTATTCGTCCTTTATCTCATGCGGGCCAGCCAGCGGGAGACCTGGCCCAAGGCGGCCCTGATCGCCGTTCTCACGACGACGGGCCTGTACCTGGTCTTTCAGGTTCTGCTGTCCATCACACTGCCCAAGAATATGTTCGGATTCTAGCTTAACGTCAGGAGGTCTGGATTGTGGAAATACTTAATCAATTAATGATGGGCTTTCAGGTGGCCTCCACCTGGGAGAACCTCCTGTTCTGCTTTATGGGCACCCTCTTCGGCACCCTGATCGGGGTGCTCCCCGGCATCGGCCCTACCACGGGGGTGGCGATTCTGATCCCGATCACCTTCGGGTTGAATCCGACTACGGCGATCATCACGATGGCCGGGGTCTATTACGGGGCGATGTTCGGCGGGGCGACTACCTCCATTCTGCTGAATGTCCCCGGAGAATCCGCCTCGGTGATGACCTGCATGGACGGCCATCCCCTGGCCAAGCAGGGCCGGCCCGGCCCGGCGCTGGGCATGGCGGCCATGTCCTCCTTTATCGGCGGCACCTTTGCGATTGTACTCTTGACTTTACTGGCCCCGACCTTGGCCGGTTATGCCGTGTCATTCGGCCCCCCGGAGTATTTCGCCCTCACCTTGATGGGGTTGACCTTGGTTTCCTCCTTGGGCGGGGATTCGCCGCTCAAAGGGCTCATCAGCGGCGTCCTGGGGCTTCTGGTGGCCTGCATCGGCATCGACGCCATCAGCGGGGTCTCCCGGTTCACCTTCGGCAGCATGTACATGCTCGACGGGGTGGATTTCATCGGCGTGGCCGTGGGTCTTTTCGCGTTGTCGGAGATTCTGGAGAATATCGAAGGCCCCATGGAGCAGCTCGTATCGAAGACGAAGCTGCGCATCAGAACGCTCTTCCCCAACCTGCAGGACTGGAAGGATTCCTACAAGACGATCATCCGGGGCTCCTTTATCGGGTTCTTTATCGGGGTGTTGCCGGGCGCCGGGGCCACCATTGCCTCTTTCATGTCCTATGCGACGGCAAAGAAGTTAAGCAAGCATCCCGAGAAATTCGGGAAGGGGGCCATTGAAGGCGTGGCCGCGCCGGAATCGGCGAATAACGCCGCGGCGGGCGGCGCGATGGTTTCGCTCCTTACCCTGGGGATTCCCGGCTCCGGCACGACGGCGGTCCTCCTGGGGGCGCTGATTATTCACGGTATGCGGCCCGGTCCCATGCTCTTTACGTCCAATCCGGATTTTGTCTGGGGGCTCATCGCGAGCATGTACATCGGCAACGTCATGCTCATCATCCAGAACATGCCCATGATCGGCATGTGGGTCCGGCTCCTCAAGATTCCCTACAAGGTACTCCTGCCGGTGATCATCACCATCTCGGCCGTCGGTGTATATGTGACGGACAACAATATCACCGATGTCTGGGTGATGTTTGCCTTCGGGGTCATCGGCTACGTGATGAGAAAGATGAAGTACCCGGCGGCCCCGCTCGTTTTGGCCCTGGTCCTGGGACCCATGGTGGAACGGTCGCTGCGCCAGTCCCTGACCATTTCTCACGGGGACATCGGGATCTTCTTTTCCCGCCCCATCTCGGCGACTCTGATGACCATCGCCTTGCTTTCCCTCTTCGCGCCCCTTTTCCGGACCATGTGGATCAGGTACAAAAGGGGGAAGGCCGCAGAGGTGTAATCCTGGCGCCTGGCCAGAGGCAATATCCCGTCAGGGAGAGGCAATAATAGACCGGCGATTTATCGCCGGGGGATAAAAAAACAAAAATGGGGAGTTGTTAATGAAGATTATCGGCGTACATATGGACCGCTGCACCGGCTGCAAGACCTGCGAGCTGTACTGCGCGGCGGAACGGGGCAGCGAGGCCCGGATGCTCTTAGGGGCGGTCCGGGAAACGCCGCTGCCCCAACCACGGATTCGCGTGGAAGGCACAGCGGGCACTTCATTTCCTCTTCAGTGTCGTCACTGCCTTCAGGCGCCCTGTCTGGATGCCTGCCTCACCGGAGCGCTCACGAGAGATGAAAAAACGGAATTGGTAATCATCAGGGAAGACCGCTGCATCGGCTGCTGGACCTGTACCGTCTTCTGCCCCTACGGGGTGATCTATCCCTCACCGGAGCGAAAGATCGCCATTAAATGCGACCGCTGTCTCTATATGGAAACACAGGTTTGTCTCGATGTCTGCCCCACGAAGGCGCTGGAACTGATCGAGTTGGACGATACGGAGAAGTTGCTCCGGACGAAAAGGGTAAAGACGGCGGCCCAACTTGCGGAAGTGGCGGGCGAAGGCCAATGTTTTATCGCACTGCGGTAGATATATATAAAACAACAATCAATAGTCTGGAGTAATTAAAATTATGGAAGCAATACATTTCAAAACGGTAGATCCGCTGAGTCAGGGACTGCTCCGCGAGGCGGCAAAGAAAGGGATCGAACTCAATTGGGAGAGATTTGAGAAACAGCAACCTCAGGATGGATTCCTTCGCCTTGGCCTTTCCTGCCCCTATGGTTGCATGCAGGGTCCCTGCCGGATCGATCCCTTCGGGCGGGGGGCCGACAAGGGCATCTGCGGTCTCGACCGGGATACAATGGCCGCGGCCTCTCTGCTTAGGCTTACCCTTCAGGGCGCACTGGAAGCGAAGGCGGAGGCCTGTTGGGACGACTCATGTTCATGTAATGAAAACTGCGGTGCATCCCCTGAGGAAGATCCGAACGAGGAGGAATGCGACGTAGATGAGGAGGACATTTCAGGGGCGGCGAAACTCCTGGCCCGTCCCTCGGCTTCGGCGGAAACCCTCGTCATTCAGGCCCTGAGATTGGGCCTCCTGACGGTGGGACTGGCAAAGCAGGCGGACTCTCCGGGGATGGCCGGTTCCCGGCATGTTCGTGCCGGGTACGGTCTTTTGGCCGGTGAGGCCATACGGGTTGCCGTAACCGGTCAGGTCGATGAAGGCCTGATCGAGGAAATCCTCGCGGAAGCCTCCGAGATGAAGAACCCGGAGCTGCAGCTCCTTTCCCTTGGGAGCTGGATTCCCGCCGGCGATGACTACCTCCCACTGGTCTGCACCTCAGGCGAGGCCGAGCTGCTGTTGAGTTCCGGGAAGTTCAATCTCCTGCTGGCGGGAGATGGGGCCGATCCGGCGGTCCTGGCCCTTGGCGATAAGCTGAAAATCCCCGTGGTTTGCGATTGTGATGCCCCGGCAGGAGAAATCATCAGCAGGGCCCGGGAGGCCTTTGAACATCGCATCCCCGCTGTATTTTCTCCCGATCCGGCATTGATCGGCAATGCCTCTGTGAGTCTGGGAACAGATGAGGTCAATGGCTTCCTGCAGGCAGGGCAGGCGACAAAAGTCGCCCTGCTGGGCGGCGCGGACAGCCTGCTCCAGTCCCTGGGTCATCTGCCGGTTGAACTCGCAAAGGCCTTGCGCGGAGCGGATTATTCCGTGGCGTCCTGGGGCGATGCGGCGATCTGGATGCTCAAGCAGGACCTGCCGGTCGCGGTTCTTGACGATCAAAGCGGCCCCCTGGCCGTGGTCTTGGCGATGAAAGAGGCGGGCAGGCTGAATAACCTTGCGGGGATCTGCTTTACCGGGCTGCAGAGCTGCCGTGATTTTGCCTTGGCCCTCGGCCTGGCGGCGCTGGGGCTGAAGGTGGCAATTGCCACGCCGATTCCCCTGTGGGGGAGTGAAGTGGTCAGAGATATCCTTAAGGATATCCTCGCGGAGGAGGGCGGCAGTCTGGCCTATTTCGATCATCCGGCGCCGGCGGAAGAAATCCTCGACTGGTTCCTCCAGTCCTGAAGTTCAGGGCCTGAAAAAGGGCCAATGAGAATGGAGGAACACATGTCATGTATCATTGTCGGCGGCGGCATTGCCGGGTTTCAGGCCGCCCTTTCCTGCCGGGCCAACTGGCCCGACAAAGCAGTGACCATTATCGATGCCGAAGGGGAAACGGGGTATTACCGGACCCTCTTACCCCAGTTCATGGTCGGGGCGCTTCCGGAGGAAAAGCTCTTTCTCCCGCGCAGAGCGGATGATCCGCTCCTGACGGTCAGGACCGGCCCCCGGGTAAAAGCCCTGGATCGCAAGGACTCCAGCCTGACGCTCGATAACGGCGAGACGCTTCGCTACGACCGCCTGATCCTGGCCCACGGCGGAGACCCTTTCCTGCCGGGTATCCTTGCGGGTCCGCCCTGCAAAGGGGTCTTTCCCGTCCGCGATCTGACGACGGCAAGGGCGACGCGGGCATGGCTTGCCGAACACCGGCAGGTCATCGTCTTCGGCGGCTCGCTGGTCGGGGTAAAGACCGCGGTTCATCTCAAGCAGGCGGGATTCGAGGTTTCACTGGTCGTCAGACGCGGTCATATTCTGCTCCGCGCCCTTTCGCCGGAAGCGGCCCGGGTTGTCGAGGCGCACCTGGTAAAGATGGGAATCCGTCTTTTTGTCAATGCACCGCTTTCGGAGCTCCGTGTCGAACAGGGGGCGATTACCGCCATCAAAGCGGGCGCGCAATGGATTCTCGGCAACACCCTCCTCGTCGCGGCCGGAATCGTCCCCGACGTCTCTTTTCTGGAGGGGACGGGGCTTCTCACGGACGGTCGCCTCATCCTTTCGCCGGCGCTGCAGACAACCGATCCCCGGATCTTCGCCGCCGGCGATGTGGCCGTCATCGCTCATGCGACTGGAGAGAAGATCAGCCCCAACACCTGGCCTCAGGCCGTTTCCCAGGGGAGGCTCGCGGCTGAAAACCTTTATCGAAACCAGCCTTTACCGCACCGCGACCTGACGCAGGTCAACGCAATGGAACTCCACGGTCTGGCCATGGTCATCCTCGGCCCCCCGGTTGCCGGCGCGGAGATCATCGCCTATGAAAGACCCGCAGAGAATGTGCGGCGCGAGCTCTTCCTTGTCGGAGGGAAACCGATCGGAGGGGCTTTGATCGGAGACATCTCGGCCGGAGGAACCCTCCGCGCCCTGATCGGCGCCGGACGTGAGATCCATCCGAAAGAGGCCTCGCTGCTCAAACCTCGGACGGATAGCGTCATCCGGTTTCGGGAACAGTCAGGCCGCAGACAACCCCTGCTTCTGGCGCCAAAGAAATTAAAAGACAAACCCGTTTATTACAACACTTAGAAAGGAGAATACATATCGCATGGCGATGATCAATCAGGAAAAGTGCGTAGGATGTAAGATCTGCCAGACCTACTGCACCGTGGATGCCATTGGCTTCGATGGCGACAAATGCACAATAGAACCGGACCTTTGCGTAGAATGCTACGTCTGTTTACGGCAGAAAGTCTGCCCTCAAGATGCCATCGAACCGGTGGACTTGTCAAACTTCTACAAAGGGTTTCAGCATGTTATGAGCGACCCCGTCGAGAACCACGGGGTTACGGGGGTCACCGGCCGGGGAACGGAAGAGGTCAAAACCAATGATGTGTCCGGAAGGGTCCAGCGGGGAGAAGTCGGCATCTGCATCGACATGGGGCGTCCCGGACTCGGCGTTTATCTGCGAGATGCTGAAAAAGTGGCGATGGCCTGCGCCAGGGCGGGAGTCAAACTTGCCCCGGCGGATCATACCCCCCTGGCCGCCCTGATGACGGACCTTTCCACGGGGAAACTGGTCGACGAGTGCCATGACTATCGTCTCTTGTCGGTAATTGTGGAGGGCAAATGCCGGGAGGAGGAGTTGCCCAAGGTACTCAAACAGCTCAAAGCGGTCGAACAGGAGATCGACACGGTCTTCTCTCTGGGGCTCATTCTCCGCGTCGATGAAAACGGCATGAACCCCACGCTCGGCTGCCTTGACGGGCTCGGCATACCCCAGCCGCATCGCGGCAAGGTCAACGTGGGGCTTGGAAAACCATTGTCTTTGAAATAGGGAGATCAAATATATGACACATTCACTTCACCGCAGCGGAGATATCGAATCACAGAAGAAAGACTTCAACTGGTTCATGTACCAGACCAAGGGCGTCAACGACAAAAACATCAAACCCAAAGCGCTTGAATTTATCGCCGTTGCAGAGGCGGTCGGTTCGGAGAACTGGGGCGATGTCAAGACGGGACCGCTCACCCAGTTCAGTTCTGAGGAGATTCGGGAAAAGATCACGGACAAATCCCGAATTCGCGGTGTATTTACCAACAAGGGGCAAGTCGTCGCTTTTCTGAAACGCATCAAAGAAAAAGATCTGGGGATGTCCGTGGTGATCACCGGGGTCTTATCCGAAGTACTGCCCGCCTGCAAGGAGGCCGGTGTGACCCCGCACTCCATCAATTATTCGCTGGGAGTTTGGGGCAAGAAAGACCGCCTTCCGGATGACATCACCTTATCGATTACAACCATGTGCGGGCATCACATGATTCCGCCGAAGTTTGTAAAATATATCATGATACAGGTTCAAAAGGGGAAATTGACGCCCGAGGCGGGTTCCGTGAAATTGTCCAATTTCTGCTACTGCGGGATTTTCAACCAGGTGCGTTGCGCGGATATCATTAAAAAAGAAACGGGGCTAGAAACACCATGAAAACGATGCGGCAGCCAGAGAGGCGTTCAAATTGTTGAGCAACGCCAATCGGTTTCCAAAACATGCGGGCCGAAAAGGTCCCTGATGCCGCCATCCAGGAGATTAAGCTTATGATTATTCATCCGGAAATATGCGTAGGCTGCGGTCGCTGTCAGCCCTACTGTCCCACCAATGCAATCCGTTACGAAGGGCTGAAGAGCAGGATCGACCAGGATATCTGCTATGAATGCAGCACCTGTCTTCGCTCCGCGCACTGCCCAGTTGATGCGATCGCGGAATCTCACAATGTTTACGACTACCCCCGCGCGCTGCGCCGTTACTTCAGCGATCCCACTTCGAGACACGTGGCAACCGGCATCGAGGGGCGGGGTACGGAGGAAACGAAGACAGCCGATGTCACGCGCCGTTGCGGCCCCGGAAAGGTCGGCGTCGCCATCGAGATCGGCCGACCCACGCTCGGCATGTCCCTGCTGGATCTCCAGAAGATCACCCGGGCGATCGCCCGGGCCGGCGTCCACAAGATCGAACCCCACAACCCGATCCACTCCATGCTCGCTGACGAGGCCACGGGGGATCTGAAGCCGGAGATGCTCGGAGAGCGGGTGCTTTCGGCGATCATCGAAATCGAGGTGGAGAAGGATCAGCTCCGCGGCATCCTCCGGACGCTCAAGGAGGTTGCCGGGGAGGTGGACAGTGTCTTTTGCGTCGACGCCTTCACCGTTGTGGGACCGCGGCTCCATATCCCGGAGGATGTTCTGGAGAGCATCCGGGCGGAGGGTTTCACCTGGCGGCCGAACGCCAAGATCAATATGGGCTTGGGACGGGCCTGGGAATAAGAGAAGGATGAAATTATGACTCATAGTTTGCACCGAGAAGGAAGTTTGAAATCGTTAGAAAAGGACTATGTCCTGTTCATCTATCCGGCGAGGGGATTCAATTACAAGGGCAGCGCCCCGAAGGTGCGCCGTCTGCTCGAACTCCTCTACCAGGCAGGTCCGGTCAACTTGTGCGTGACGACGCTCCGCCGCAACATGTATAGCGGCGTCAAGCCGGAAGAGGTCCTGGAGAGCATCAAGGTCGAGGGGGCGCGGGTCTTCAGTGTTTTCGACAGCCGAGACAAGCTGAAAGACGCACTGATTCGAATCAAGGAAGCCAACGAAGGCATTTCCATCATGGTGAGCGGTCTGATCGACCAGGTCCGTGAGATCGCGGCGGAGACCGGCATCGACCCCTACATGGTCAACCTGTCTCTCGGCATCCATGGGCGGACGGACCGCCTGCCCGCCGCCGATATCCGGGAGTTTACGACGATGTGCGGCCATGGCGTCGTTTCGCCCCATCTGGTGCGCGACGTCATCCGACGCGTCAAGGCCGGCAAGGTGAGTGAGTGGGAAGGCAGTATTATCTTGGCGGAACCCTGCGCCTGCGGCATCTATAATACCTACCGGTCGGCGGAGCTGCTTCAGGAGAAGGCCCCGCTTTATACGGTGAGCCGCCTGTAGGGGATTGCGGATTGCGGATTGCGGATTAAACCCAGGCGGCGATCCCTTCCCGCCGGTTAAATCTTGCAGATTGAACCACAATGTTAAACAGATGTGCTATGTGACATCTGCCAGCGAAGGTTGCCTCGGTTGGAGGGATTAAGATGAAGCTGGGATTTATCGGTTTTGGCGGCGCCGGCTATGGCCTGGCCAAGGGACTTCGCGGGGCGGGACTGGCGGAGGTCCATTTTTATGACCGGATGCAGGAAACGCCGCCTTTCCAGGAAGTGATCGAGCGCCACGCTGAAGAAACGGGCGCGATGAAGGCCGAAAATATGGCCGTTCTTCTCTCCCGGGTCGAGGTGGTCATTTCCTGCGTAACGGGCACAATGGCCGTATCTGTTGCCCGGGAGGCCTCACCCCATCTGAACAGGCGACACCTCTGGGCCGATGTAAACACCGCCCTCCCCGGGGTTAAAGAGGAAGTCGCAATGATAGTGGAAAAGGCCGGGGCGGCGTTTGCCGATGCGGCCATCCTCGGGGCCGTTCCCTCCTTTCTGCATCGGGTGCCCATCCTGGCCTCCGGGAACGGGGCCGAGGCGCTGCAAAGGATCATGGAACCTTATGGGATGAACATCCGCGTCATCGGGTCAAAACCCGGCCAGGCCTCGGCTATTAAAATGTTCCGCAGCGTCTTCATGAAGGGTCTCCTTTCCCTCCTGTTGGAGACGTTCACGGCCACGCACCGCTACGGGGTGGACGAGATGGTGCTTACGTCCATCGCCGAATCTCTGGATGGCATCCCCTTCCGTGAGACAGCCCGGCAGCAACTTACCAAAGGGGTGGTCAATGCCGACCGGATGGCCCATGAGATGGAGGATGTTATAGAAACCCTCGAGGCAATGGGCGTCCCCGCCGGGATGTCCCGGGCGAGCCGGGAAAAGCTCCTTTGGTGCGCCGGTTTTGGCCTGCGGGAACGATATGGCGGGGAACTGCCGTCGACCATCGACGAGGTCCTGGAGGCAATGGCGGGGAAGCCAAACAGGACTAATTCCTGACAAACTACTAATCACACGGAATATTAAACTATTACGGGAGGAAAACAAGAATGAAACTATGCTTTAATGCCGGACCGCAACCAATGGAGGAATATTTCTCCTTTGCCAAGGAAAACGGGTTCCCCTGGATGGAACTGAGCTGCAACAACCCGAACAACTTTCTGGACAAATGGACGCCCGCGCGGATCGCGGGCATCAAGAGGCTTCGCGACCAGGCGGGAGTCAAGTACGGCCTCCATTCGGCCTCCTTCGTGAACGCCGCCGAGATCGAACCCACGGTCCGCAAGGCCGTCCAGCAGCATCTTCTCGATTACGTGGAACTGGCCCACCAACTGGAGGCGGAATATGTGGTCCTGCATTTCGGCTATCATTTCAGCCTGTTCATGGACCATGTCTTCGAGTGCCTGATCAAGACCTACGGGCCGGTGGTGGAACTGGCGGAAAAATATCGGTTGCCAATCGGGATTGAAAATATGAACAAGATTCACGAGGCGGCGGAGATTGCCTATCTCGGGGTCACCGTGGAAGAGATGGCCCGTGTTTTCAACGCCATCCCCTCCAAGTATTTCGGTCTTACCCTGGACATCGCCCATGCGAGCCTCCTTCCCGGTGGCTCCGATGCCTTCATCGACGCCTTCCCGGACCGGATCATCAGCACCCATGTGAGCGACAACGACCTGGTCCTCGATTACCACCTGCCCGTGGGCAACGGTAAAATAGATTTCAAGCACGTATTCGAGAGGCTCATGAAGCTTGGATTCAAGGGCACCCTGAACATCGAGCTTCCCCGGTCGAATGAAGACCGGGCCTTAAGCAAGCGAAGACTGGAACCGATCCTCGCCGAACTGGGCATCCTGGAGCAGGCGCTCGTTCCCTGATCCGACCTTGATAAACCCAAAGGGGCCGCGGGAGATTCTCGGACCCTTTTTTTATTTGTACTCAGCAACTACTGAGGCGTTTGGATTGCAGGTTGAAGGCGATAATGTATAAAGCGATGAATTCGCGTGACGCAGGAGCCTCAATTTCATCGCTGGTTGAACAAGCCTGCGTGGTAGGGATTTCCTTGATGGGAGAGGGGTAATCTACGTTTTTAGCGCTTCAGCACCGATGTTTATGAAACAAATCATGGGATACGCCGCGGCTGACAAGAAAGCTCACCACAGCTGCGGGTCGAAAAAAAAGCCGCAGTCTCCAGGCGTTACGGTTTCGGCCCTCGAAGACCCGCTCATCTAGGGAATCAATCAGGCTGATCAACGTTTCAATATCTTCGTCGGCAAAAAAAGCACCGTCCGGCAAGGCCTGCTGTGCCTCGCCTGCCCTGACGAGCCGGTCAATGATCCATTGGACCGACGAAGCATAGTCCTTGCCTTCAGGCCGGTTTAAGAACTGCGGTACGTTCAAGAGATGATTCGAAAGCGCTCGCGCCTCCGGCAGATCGCCGACATGATCGATCCGGACGCCCAGTTTTTCCCGGCAGAGCGAAATGAGGTTCTGCACCAGCACATGCGTACGGCCCGCGGGAGCCCGATTTATGACCAGAGCGGGCCTGAATGATTGATCGATCTCGTCCATGATCATCCGCAGGTCGGGTGCGATCTCGCTGACTTTGGCGGCGAGCCATTCAAGGGTAAACTGTGGGTCGTCTTGGGGATCATTTGCCGCATCCTTGATGAGCGGCGCCAGATCCGGGTGATGCTTGAACACGGCCTGGATTTTCCGAAACAGCGCGCCCTTCACGAAACTGTAGGCGTTCATAATTGCGCCGGGCTCCGGCGTTGTGATCACAATGCCCCGGTCCGAGAGGCAGAAAAAATCGAGGGTATTGAAGTGCACACCCGCCCCGAGATCGATGATCAGATAGTCAGCCGGAAGCGCCCGGAGGTGGCGCATCAGCTTCATCTTCATCCAGTAGGCTGGGTTCGTGACGCCGGGCACGAACTCCGCGCCGCTCACGAGCGCAAGGTTTGGTACCGGTGTCTCGACCAGAATGCTGCTCAGTGACGGAATCTTGTTTAGCATAAAGTCGGCGATCGACGGAAACCGGCCCCGGATGCCCAGGTAGGTGTGAAGATTTGCCGCGCCCAGATCCAGATCGGCGATGACCACTCTCTTGCCATGTCTCGCCAGCAGTACGGCCAAGGCAATGGACAGGACGCTCTTGCCTACCCCGCCCTTACCACCGCCCACGGAAAAAATCGTTGCCGATTTCTGTTCGGATTTCATATATCTGGTTGTATCAGGTTTTTATCGCGGTGTAAAGGGAGGGGACAATATGGGGTCGGCGACAAATTTATGGGCAGAGCTGCTTTTTCTCCCCTCTTTGGCCAACAGGGGTCGGAGGGAGAATTGACGAACTAAAATAACCTCTTGCTTTTACTATAAATCCCCCCGGCCCCCTTGGGGAAAGGGTGGTTCTGGGCACTGCAAGATTAGGACAGCTATAAATTTGTCGCACAGCCCACATAGTCCTTCATCATAAGTTGCGTCCGCCGAAACCCGCAAATCGTATCTGGACTGGGCATAAGTTAGCATCTCTGAGCATCCTTCCGCAAAAGGCTTCCCTCGCAGATCAGGCCAGAATCGCCTTGATTCGAGCCTGATCCACGCATCGGGACGAACTACGAACTCAAGCCTTCCACAACCCATGAAGGTTACAGTACTCCCTGGCCGTGACCTTCGCAGCGTCTATCGAGAAGGTGGCCTCTGGAGCCGCTCCGGGGTTCAGGAAGTAACGATAGACCGCTCCGTCGGCAATTACTTCAATCCATTCAATATAGTGCTTCTCTTCCATCGGGTGGGCGACGCTTCCTACCTTCACCAGATACCCGCCGGCTACTTTTTCGATGACGGGGACATGCTTTTCTTTGGAGGCATCAACGGTATTCTCCCGATACAGCTTCATGGGCTGGCCGCAACATACCAGTTCTCCCTTTCCCCCGTGAAGCAGCTCGACAATATTGCCGCAAACCTCACACTTATAGATCTCCAACTTCTGTGCCATGTCTTTTTCCTCCTCTTTAAGATTGGTCAAACCGGGACCGTCACTCCCCCCGGGGGGACTGACGTAATTTACGCTTTCACAGCAGCTTCTGGGCCGCTTTCAACGCCGCCTCATAGTCAGGTTCCCGGGTCTGTTCCTGTACAATTTCTTTGTACTGAAGAATACCCTGGCGGTCAACTACAAAGACCGCCCGGGCAAGCAGTCTCAACTCCTCAATGAGTACGCCGTAGGCATTGCCAAAAGAGGCGTCCCGATGATCCGACAGCGAGGTCACCCTGTCCACGCCTGCACCTCCGCACCACCTCTTCTGGGCAAAGGGCAGGTCCATGCTAATCGTCACAATGGCTGTATCCTTGGCCAGATTAGCCGCCTCCTGGTTGAACTTGCGGATTTCCAAATCGCAAACGGGGGTGTCCAGGGAGGGAACGGACAGAATAACACAAACCTTCCCGCGAAAGGATGATAGCTTCACCGGGGCCAGGCTATTGTCCAGAACTGAGGCATCAGGCGACTGGTCTCCCACCTTCAGTTGTTTGCCCACCAACGTCAGTGGATTCCCATGCATTGTAATTATTCCCTTATGTGATTCCATGTATCCTCCTTTTTGTGATTTTCCTCAGGGCACCAGCGAAAAGGCCTTCTTTGCCGCTCCGCAAACCGGACATGTCTCCGGTGCTTCCTTCTCCACGGTCATTCCACAAACCGAGCAAACATAGTAATCCACCACTTCGTTCTTGCCCAGGTTATCCAGTACCTGCTGGTAGAGATCGGCATGAACCTTCTCTACTGTATTGGCAAAGCGGAACGAGCGTTCGGCGTTTTTCTCCCCCTCCTGACTTGCCGCCTCGATGAATTCAGGATACATGTTTTTAAATTCGTGCGTCTCGCCGTTAATGGCCGTCTGGAGATTTTCCCTCGTGTTCCCCACTCCCTTCATTGCCCTTAAGTGGGCATGGGCATGAACCGTCTCCGCCTCGGCTGCGGCCCGGAAGAGCTTCGCCGCCTGCTTGAAGCCCTCTTGATCCGCCTGCTGGGCAAAGGCCAGGTATTTCCGGTTGGCCTGTGATTCTCCCGCAAAAGCGTCTGCTAAATTCTTTAATGTTTTACTCATGGTTCCTTCCTCCTTCATGTGATTTTTTATTTGATTCTTGCTATTTCCACCATCCCTTTTTGATGTGGGCCTCTTTTTCGAGCTCAGCCAGTTGTTTGATCTTATAGGCACAGTCGCGCAAGACACTGTACAGGACGCCGCAGCCGGTATCTTCACGGGCGCCGTCCCCCTCATCGGCAAGCTTGAGCATCGATTCCGTCAGTTCTATGGTGGCCTGAATACTCTGATCGCATCGCTTCATGTGTCTTGCGCCTCGCTCGCTTTTATCTACTTGTCATCAAGTTTTGTGCCAAAGCCGGAAAAGGTTGATTACATCTAATGAAGTAGTCAATATCACTGTGTTATTTTAAGCCAGGCGGAAAGGAGAGACCGGTTTTTTTTCGCTGCCTGAGACACTTTTGTCTCAGACACGCCTTTATGTCACTTTCATTCACAACAGAAAACTGCGGAGGCTAATCGTTTGTTGGTTGGGTTAGCTGCGCTGGATTTACGCCCGTGAGACGGACATTGCATCTACCACCTGGTTAAGTTAACGAAAATCACAGTGTTTTTTATGTTTAGATGATAGCGGCTATGCCATATCGTCATGCTGAAAGACTGGTGGACCAACCCCATGCATCTGTATCACGGAAACATGAAACACAAGTGTCTCATGAGACGCTATGATCCTCCAGATAGGTATCGATACAGCGTCGCCCTTCCCACCCCCAGGATTCGCGCCGCCTTGGCCCGGTTGCCGCCGGATTGGGTGATGGCTGATTGCAGCAGCTCCGGACTTAGTTTGCGGGAGGGTCCTTTCCGGGACAGCGAGGCATTCGAAGCCCTTAATTCCAACGGCAGGTGTTCGGGTAGAATGATCTTGCCCCGGCATTGCACCAGCGCGAAATGGATTGCGCTTTGAAGTTCCCGCACATTGCCAGGCCAGGGGTAGGTCTGCAAAATGTCCATGGATTCCTTCGAGATTCCGAGGGTCAGTTGATTAGCCAAGGCAGCCTTGCGCAGAAAGTGCTCCACCAAAAGGGGGATGTCTTGCTTCCGCTCCCTCAGCGCGGGCAGATGGATAGGCACCACATTGATCCGGTAGAACAGGTCCTCTCGGAAGCGCCTTGACTTGACCTCTTTGTTCAGTTCCCGGTTGGTCGCGCTGATCAAGCGGATGCTCACCGCAACGGTCTCCTCTCCCCCGACGCGCTCAAAGGTTCCCTCCTGCAAAACCCTCAGCAGCTTTGCCTGTACAGATAACGGCAGTTCCGCTACCTCGTCTAGAAAAAGGGTCCCGCCATCGGCGAGCTCGAAGCGTCCTTTCTTATCGCGAAGTGCTCCGGTAAAGGCGCCTTTCACATGTCCGAAAAGCTCACTTTCCAGAATTCCTTCCGGCAGGGCGGCGCAGTTGACCGGAACAAAAGGCCGTCCGCTGCGACGGCTTTGATTGTGGATCGCCAAGGCGACCAGTTCCTTGCCGGTGCCGGTTTCTCCGGTAATATGGACCGGATAATCATTCGTTGCCATATCGCATATCTGCCGGAAGACCTGCCTCATCTTGGCATCCTGGCCGATGATTCCCCCAAACCCCCGGAGTTCTCCCGCGAAAATTCTCAATCCGATTAAATCGGTGATGTCCCTGAAGGCGGCAAGCACACCGTGGATGCTGCCGTCTTGATCCTTCAGCGCCGTAACTCGCATCTCAATTCGTCGTGGTTCTCCTTCTTTGGTTACAATGTTGAGCGGATAGGAAAGATGATCCAAGGAATCAGGCGAACCATTGCAGAAGGAACAGCGTCCGCCGCAGAAGGGCCCCCCGAACACCTCGTGGCAATCCTGGCCGATCACCTCCTTGCGGTCATACCCGGTTATCTCCGCGGCGCTTCGGTTGAAAAAGAAGATACGGCGGCGGCAATCATGGGCAATAATCCCTTCTGAAAGGTTCTCCAGTATCCGTTCGAGGTTCTCTTTTTCTGAAATGATGCCTTCTAGCTTCAGACTTGCCATCAGCGCTCGCATTTTGCCAGTGGTTCGTTTTTTCAGGGTGCGACGGGGCATCCTAATAGGGATAAGACTTTGTTGATGCGCGTCGAGAGTATATGAATAACGCTCTTCGCTGTCAAACGAATTATGGCCGCCTTTTATTTCTCCTCTTGACATATCCTAGATATTGTTGTTTAAGAAGCACCTTCCACTATATGTTGTGTAACATGTCCGCCCAGCGAGACAAGGAGAAACATTCGATGAAAAAAAGGACTTCACCCCAGGCAGTTTCGGGTCTTACGAAGAATGCGATCACCGTTTTACAGCGACGCTACCTCAAGAGAGACAGCGAGGGCAAGGTTCTGGAAACGCCGGAGGACATGTTCAGGCGTGTGGCCAAAAGCATCGCAGCCGCCGATCTGAAATTCAACAAAAAGGCGGACACAGTGAAGCTCTCTGAACAGTTTTACCAGATGATGACGGCGCTGGAATTTCTACCCAATTCCCCCACACTGATGAATGCCGGCAGAGAACTGGGCCAGCTTTCCGCCTGTTTTGTCCTTCCCGTCGGGGACTCGATGGAAGAGATTTTCGATGCGGTAAAATATACCGCTCTCATTCACAAGTCCGGCGGCGGCACGGGCTTCTCCTTCTCGCGCCTCCGACCGGCCAACGATGTGGTCTTAACCACCACGGGCATCTCCAGCGGCCCCATTTCCTTCATGCGGGTCTTTGACATCGCCACGGAAACGATCAAGCAGGGCGGCACCCGCCGCGGCGCCAACATGGGGATCCTGCGCGTGGATCACCCCGACATCATGGATTTCATCATGTGCAAGGCCGATCATAATCAACTAAACAATTTCAATATTTCCGTCGGCCTGACGGAAGCCTTCATGGCTGCCGTGGAAAATGACGAGGATTACGCGCTCGTCAACCCGCGAAACGGTCATGCCACCGGCAAGCTCAATGCACGCAAGGTCTTCAGTCGAATTGTAAGCCAGGCCTGGGAAAACGGGGAACCGGGCATTGTCTTTCTAGACCGCCTGAACCGCGACAATCCGACGCCGCATATCGGAGCGATCGAATCGACGAACCCCTGTGGAGAACAGCCTCTTTTACCCTACGAATCCTGCAACTTGGGTTCGATCAATCTGGCGAAAATGGTCCGGCAGGGCCGCCTGGACTGGACAAGACTCCGGGAGGTGATTCATCTGGCCGTGCATTTTCTCGACAATGTGGTGGAGGTCAACAAGTATCCCCTGCCCCAGATTGAAGAGATGACCTTCGGCAACCGGAAAATCGGTCTGGGCGTCATGGGCTGGGCGGACATGCTGATCCTGCTCGGCATTCCCTATGATTGCGAAGAAGCCCTCGAGCTGGCACATCAAACGATGAAATTTATCAGCGATCAGGGCCATGCCGCGTCCCGGGAACTGGCAACAAAGCGGGGCGCATTTCCTAATTTCCCAGGCTCACTGTACGAAAAAAGAGGTGAACTGCCTATTCGGAACGCGACGGTCACAACTATTGCGCCCACGGGCACCATTTCGATTATTGCCAATGCCTCGTCCGGCGTGGAACCGATCTTCGCGGTATCCTATGTTCGCCAGGTCATGGATAACGACGTTCTCGTGGAGGTCCATCCCCAGTTTGAAAAAATCGCCCGGGAGCGGGGGTTCTTCACACCGGAGCTGATGCAACGGATCGCCGAAAAAGGCTCGCTAAGAGACATGGAAGAAATCCCTTCGGATGTCAGATCTCTCTTTGTCACGGCCCACGATATTTCACCAAAGGTGCATATCGGTATGCAGGCCGCCTTTCAGAAATATACCGATAATGCCGTGAGCAAAACCGTTAACTTCTCCCACAGAGCGACGATTGATGACGTGGCAGAGGTTTACCGGCTGGCCTATCAGTTGGACTGCAAGGGGGTGACGATCTACCGTGACGGCTCCCGGAGCCAGCAGGTTTTATCAACTGGTAAGGCGGAAGCAAAACCCGCGCGGGGCTACGGCAGCGAAGAACGTAAGGCGGGAAAACGGGAGCGCCCCAAGGTTTTGCAGGGCTGGACCTATCAGATGCAGACGGGCTGCGGGCCGCTTTATGTCACCGTCAATCAGGACGACAGGGGCCTCTTCGAACTCTTCACGACGATGGGCAAGGCCGGCGGCTGTGCCGCCTCCCAAAGTGAAGCCATCGGGCGCCTGGTATCGCTGGCCTGGCGCAGCGGCATCCAGGAGCGCCAGGTCATCAAGCAGCTTCAAGGCATCTCCTGCCATAGCCCTTCGGGATTTGGCGAGAATAAAGTTCTGTCCTGCGCAGATGCGGTGGCCAAGGCGATTCAGTCCCACCTGGCAGCCAATGGTTATGGCGCCGTCCCGGTAAATGTTGCCTTCGCCCGGGGCGCCTGCCCGGACTGTGGCTGTATTGTCGAGCATGAAGGCGGCTGCGTCGTCTGTCGGCAGTGCGGCTACAGCGAATGCGCCTGATCCTGTCGGCGGCGCCTTTTGCCCTATAAGCAAGTCTCGTTAAAACCTTGGCGGACTTTCCATTCTAGCTTCTGGCTACTGAAATCACCTAAGTTCCAGCTCCGGATAGTAATACTTAAGTATCTCCCGCCAGTTATAGCCTTCCCGGGCCATTGCCATAGCGCCCCACTGGCTCATCCCCACACCATGCCCATATCCTCGACCCTCGAAAGTGACGCTGCCGCCATTATTAGTCAGCGCTAAAAGGGTGCTGCGGATCAAAGTGGGACCCAAGATCAGCCGAAACTCATTTCCACCCAGGGTAGTTTCTCCTCCTTGATGGACTATCTTGACCCGAACCAACCGGTTGGAGGGGCTAAACTCCAGGGGAACAATTTCGGCTATGGCGCCCAGTTCTATGCCGGCCCGGCCCAGAGAACGTCTGATGGTCTCATAATCAAGGGTCACGCTCCAAGACGATGAAGGAGCCATCATACTGAAGCTGTCTACGACTGGCCGCAGGTAGGGCACAGGCGCCGACCAGACATGCCTGGGGTCTTCGGTGATGCCGCCACTATGGGCATGAAAATAGGCCAGTGCCGGCACTCCCCGGTAATACAAAAGCTGTCCCCTGGTCTCATCAACAGCACGATTGGTGTTGTCCGTCTCAAACGCGGCCCCGTTGTACGCCTGGCTCATGGTGGTGGCGCACAAGTGGTAATCCAGACTATTGGTGCGCTGTTTCAGATAAAAGGCATAGGTTCTCGCCGCTACCGCCTGCGCCTTGAGGGCCTCCATTGGCCAGCGGGAAGGCATTTCCCGCGGTACAACACCATACAGATACGCCTCCAAAGGCAACTCATTAATCAATTCCAACCCGCCGGAAGCAGTTTTTGCAATCAGTCTGCCCCGGTAGCTTCGGCTGCCATGCTGCAGGAGCGTCCTGTTCCCACCCATGACAACCACCTGGTTCGTCTCAAGCGCCTGACCATCAAGATAAAGCACACCACCTCGCAATTCTATGGAAACCAGGGGCAAGCCGGAGGCGAGGGACATTCCTTGCCGGTCAAAAACAGTTAGAGTATTCCTGGCGGTTATTGTAACTCGCTCCAGACCACGTTCGAGCAAAACGCGGATCGCCTCATCACGGGCGGGGCCGACAAAAAATCTCTGGCTATCGTCAATTCTTTCCGCAAGCCCGCTTGCATCGACCATGAAAGCTGCCACCTCCCGCGCTTCCCCGGCGGGATATTTCTTGAGATATAGGCTGAAGAACTCCTGGGCATCTTTACTGCGTCCCATTTCATGTAAGATCATCCCGGAGGAAAACATGGCCTGGGCAGCATAGCGGGATTTTTCGTATTTTTTGATCAAGGTTGCATATTCTTCTATTGCCCGGCCATAATCCTTGAGTTGCTGACCATAGATATTGGCGATATTCAAAAGGGCCAGGGCCTTTATTTCCGCCTGCGCCGAAAGCTCCTGCAGGGCGCGATAGACTCCAATGGCCTCCAGGTAGGAGCCTTCATCCAGATAGGCCCGGGCTTTTGTGAGAAACTGCTGCTCATCCAGAGTAAAAGCGGAAGACGGCAGGGCAGTGCAAATAAAAACGAATAACAATGTTGCCAGGAACTTGCGAGCCATTATCTCCCCAGTGAAAAGCGATGAGGCGGTAAAAAGTCGGTAGAGCTGTTATTTGTGGACGACGCGGTAAAAAGGCCTTGAGGCAAGGCGCACAAATCCAGAGGAATGAGGCGCGGGGACAGGTTCCGGAAGCCCGGAGGAAGCGGAACCTGTCCCCGGAACAAGCCGCAGTGACGAGGGATGTAGCGCAACGCAGCATCCGGTCTTTTTACCGCGTCGTCAAAAGTGGAAGTGTTGAAGCAGACCATAAGCCGGGTTCTGTCCCGCCGGCAGTCACCTGCTCAGGCGGTGATGATCATTCATCTAGGACAAGAGTTGCCTCTTGCCTCCAGCGACGCTACCCGAGAACTACGAGCGGGCCACTCTTAACGTTCTCCTATTTGGTCTTGCTCCGGATGGGGTTTACCTAGCTTTCCCGGTCACCCGGGAAACTGGTGAGCTCTTACCTCGCCTTTTCACCCTTACCCCAAGGCAAGCTCGGGGCGGTATCTTTTCTGTGGCACTTTCCTTAGGGTTGCCCCCAGTCGCCGTTAGCGACCATCCTGCCCTTTGGAGCCCGGACTTTCCTCCCGCCCCCGAAGGGGCCGGCGATCACCTGTTCTACTCCAACACTTCCTTAATTTTTTTGATCGAGCCTCCGACCTGGGACTTCAATTCCTCGTCGAGAGCTGCATTGGCCAGCTCATCGGCCCGACGATTTTCTTCCCTGGGGATGTGCATTATATCATAATCGGACAGGAGAGAAAGTAATCTCTGCAACTCTGTCATCAACTCCCGCAGACGTTCGTTCTTGACCCGATATTCACCCTTAACCTGCTTGACCAGAAGTTCCGAGTCGAGCGAGATATCCAATCGGGAGATCCCCTGTGCCAGACAGTTACGGATTCCCAGGATCAGAGCCTCATATTCGGCGATATTATTGGTACAGACGCCCAGGTACCGCCGCCATTCATGAACTACCTTCCCTTCGGCATCCGTGAGAACCGCACCGGCCGAGCCCGGTCCGGGATTTCCGCGGCAGGCCCCATCAGTATAGAGGCGAAAGCGCTCCCTATTCACTAGGAGCATCCTGATCATACCAGTAGATGATGCGCTGACAGTTGGGGCAGAAGGCTATATCGGCGGTTTTTTGCAGATCTATGTATAACTGTGCCGGAATATTCATGTAACAGGCACCGCAGACCGCCTTCCAGACAGAAGTAAGAGCCACCCCGGCAGTGGCCGCCTTTATGGTATCAAATTTTTTCAACAGGTCCGGAGAAACCTTCTTCCTGATCGCCTCGCACTGCTCCAGGCGTTTCTGCCTTAACTCATCAATTCCGGCCAGTTCCCTTTCAATAACACTTTTTTTCTGTTCGTACTGGGCGGTGCGGGCCGCCATCTCTTCTTCAAGTGGTTTGAGTGTTTTCACCAGCTGATCGATTTCTTCCAGGTGGCTGAGAATGCTGCTTTCCAGCTCTGATATTTTTACCTCGGCCGTTTCAATCTCCTTGAGGATAGCCTGATATTCCTTGTTGGTTTTGACTTCATAAAGGCGTTCTCTGGTTTTTTTAATGTTTTCTACTTCTTTTTTCAGCTTGTCTTCCTTTTCGCGGCGTCTTTTTATTGCTTCCTCGCTTTTCTGTCGGCCCTCTTCCAGCTTAGCCTGAAAGACCTTTTGACCCTGGGCTAGGCTCGCCAGCTGCTGCGGTAATTCCTTCCTTCGCCGTTCAATATCCCTGAGAGCCAGCTCCATTTTTTGCAGCTCAATTAGATATCCCCGTTCTTCTTTCAATAGTTGCCCTCCTCCAATATCCGCGTCCCAAGTGTTATCCGCTGCATCCGACCCGATGACAAGCTATCCTCAGCATTACTCAATCAAAAAAAAATGCACCGGCTAGCCTGGTGCATTTTAAGTCCCTTCGGGCAGGAGTCCGCCTGCGCCTTACACATGTCTGACATTTTGCGTTTTTTTTCGTTTTTTAAGTTCATGGTAAATGAAATATGGTACGTCTCCCGCCCGGATATAAGGTTATCGCCCTACCTGACGATCCGGACAGGCAATACATATGATGGGCCCACCTGGATTCGAACCAGGGACCTACCGGTTATGAGCCGGTGGCTCTACCAATTGAGCTATGGGCCCAAACAAAAACAGCACTTGTTTTGACGTTGAACTGTTATATCCATTATGGCCGGTTGTCAATAATTTTGTCGCTGGGTTGAGAGAGTACGACAATTGCAGGTTGCGGGGTGCGCTAGGCGTCTTTCTGCCGTAACGCACTGTAAACGCGGCTACGTCTGGATCTTTACCATACCCACCTGTTCGTGAAACGGAACTTTCCCCCAAAAAACCATTTCCTATTTCATTTCTCTTGTGTATATAAATACCAATGTGCGGGGATTGGGCCCTGACAGGCGACTTTACTATTTCTCCCGGTGATATAGACTGCGTCAGACGTCTTTTTTGCCATAACACACCGTACACCCCATTATACTTAGCTAATGCTCCCTACGGCTGCGGCACATCTTTTTTTCAGGTAGAGGTTTGATGTTTTTGGACAGTATAATGATAATTTTCGGGCAGTTGCGTCTCCGGGATCTCCTGGATATCGCCATTGTCTCGGTCATGATCGCGGTGGTGCTTATCTGGTTTCGGCAACGGGCTTCCCGTTTCGTCCTGGCTGGCTTAGGCCTCATCGCCACAATCTACGCTCTTGCCCTATTCTTGCAGTTATACCTGACTACGGCAGTGCTGCAGGGATTTTTCGCCATCTTTCTCTTTTTGCTGGTGGTGATTTTCCAAGAAGACATCAGGCGATTGTTTGAGCGGCTTGCCCTGTGGGGAATGTTCAGGAAAAGCCTGAGGACGGACGATCTATCCAACCGCAAAGCAACCGACGTACTGGTTCAGACGGTAGAAAATTTGGCCCGAAAGCGGGTGGGTGCCCTGATAGTTCTAACTGGTGATGACGTTCTCGAGCGGCATCTGAGCGGTGGTGTGGTTCTCAACGGTCAACTGAGCCAGGCCCTTTTGGAGAGCATTTTCGATCCCAGTTCCCCAGGGCACGATGGTGCAGTAGTTCTGCAGGGCAACATGGTGACCCGCTTCGGTTGCCGTCTGCCCCTGTCCACTCAAACCGGCGAGTACGATCAACTGGGACTTCGTCACACCGCCGCCCTCGGTCTTTCCGAGCGCACCGACGCAATGTGTATCGTCGTCTCCGAGGAACGGGGAACAATTACCCTGGCGATGGGAGAAAAGCTCCAGAAGATAGCATCCGCTTCCATCCTGGGAAGTGTGCTGGATTCTTTTTACGCTGCCCGGCTGCCTCATGAGAAAAAACGATCCCTTTTCCGGTGGTTGAGGGAAAACCAGCGGGAAAAAATAATAGCGTTCTCCTTAGCCTGTCTACTTTGGGTATTTTTCGGCTATCAGCGAGAATCTATCAGGCGCGATTTCACCGTTCCTATCGATTACAAAAATGTATCCGCCGAGTGGCTCATCGAGGAGCCAAGGGCGACTGCGGTCAAGGTAACTCTCTTGGGGCCGCCTCAGGCCTTCCGTCTCTTCAACCCACAACAGCTTAAGCTATCTTTGGATTTGAGTCGATTACGCCGAGGGACCAATGAGTTCCCATTTACCGCAGATATGCTAAACACCCCCTCCGGCTTGACTGTGGTGGGCATTAAACCGGAGAAGATCCGTCTTAACGCCTCCCAGCTGGTCTTGAAAAAAGCACGGGTGGAGCTGGTAACGGAGGGCAAGCCGGCAGCGCGCTACATGATTGAAAGGGTTCAGATCGATCCCCCCTTTGTTAGGGTTTTGGTTTCCCCGTCTCTGCGGGACGACCAACTTAGAATTCCCACGGAGCCGGTCGATCTACAATCACTGGCAGCAAGCAGTAAAATGACGAGGAAACTTCTCTCCCCTGCGGGGATGATTTTTCCTGAAGGGAAGGCGCCAAACGTTACGGTTACAATTAAGATACGGAGGATAAAACCTCCCTGATTGCCTAGCACCGCCATGCGACAAATTTATGGCTGTCCTAATCTTGCAGGGCTTAGAACCCCCCCCCCTTTCTTAAAGGGGGGCAGGGGGGATTTATAATAAAAGCAAGAGGTTATTTTTAGTTCCTCAAATTTCCCCCGACCCCTCTTTGGAAAAGAGGGGAGAACAACCCTCTCTACCCATAAATTGGTCGCAGACCCACGCCAAGACATTACCTTGACTTGGCATGCTGAACCAGTATATTGATATTGTAGACAGCGCTTCGGCCAAAAGAGCCGATTATTTTCATGGAACAGGGAGGATACAATGCCGATTTACAGTGATAAGGTGATGGAGCATTTCACCAAGCCACGCAACGTGGGGGAAATTGAGGATGCCGACGGGATTGGCGAAGAGGGAAATCCCATTTGCGGCGACATGATGACTTTTTACATCAAGGTCAAGGATGACCGAATTGAAGATGTCAAGTTCAAAACCTTTGGCTGTGGTGCAGCTATCGCGGTTTCCAGTATGGTCAGCGAAATGGCCAAAGGGAAAACTCTCGATGAGGCCTTGAAAATAACACCAAAGTTGGTAGCGGAGCAATTGGAGGGCCTGCCGAAAGCCAAGATGCATTGCTCGAATCTAGGCGCTCAGGCATTAAGCAGTGCAATTATGAATTATCGGGAGAAGAAGGAGAAAAAAATGACGGAGATCAAGACAGATAGCCATAAAGAATCCAGCTGCTGTTCCCTGTGCACGCCGGAAATGCAGGAGGCGCATCTGCCATTCTGTAAACCGTGCAATGTGACTACCTGGACCTGCCCCGCCTGCCTCCAGAAGGTAGAGCGGGGAAAATCGACCTGCCCTGGCTGTGGGGCGGCGATGAAGGTTGATTAACTATGATGACGCTGTTACAGGAAATCTTCCCTCTGGGGGGTGAATACATCCAGGATCAGTGAATCTGCCAGAGCTTCCACCCCGTGCGGCAGGTTTGGCGTGACATAGCAGCTGTCACCGGCCTGCAGGATTTCTTTTTTGCCATCGATTTGGAAGGCAATGCTGCCGGAAACGATATAGCTGATCTGTTCGTGAGGATGGGCGTGGATGGCGCCCTCA
The DNA here is from genome assembly GCA_947085375.1 of uncultured delta proteobacterium. Taxonomy (GTDB): domain Bacteria; phylum Desulfobacterota; class Syntrophia; order Syntrophales; family CAMTWB01; genus CAMTWB01. The sequence goes on along the minus strand of CAMTWB010000009.1, from coordinate 12,427 downwards.
GCCCCTTTTTTGAACCTGACTTCCACCGCCATCATCCCGCCCTCGGCTGCCAGAATCTTTCTTTCCACACCGGCCGCCACGGCCTGGCTTTTCACCTTATCATTTAGGACATACATTGTAATTCTCCGTCTGTTTTGTTGTCCCCCGGTCTGGTTACCTGAAGTGGCCATTTACACCGGAATCTCATTTCCGGCAACCTATTTCAAAGCGTTCATGGGCACGTCGTCCATGTCCGTGAAGGTCTGGTTTTCCCCGACCTTCCCCCAGATGAAGGAGTAGCTGCCGTAACCGACTCCGCAATGGATCGACCAGCTCGGGGAGATGACGGCCTGCTCGTTTCGGACGACAATATGGCGCGTTTCCCGTGGTTCTGCTATGCTGCTTACAACATTTTACAAGTTCGTCATCTTTGCACCCTTCCCGAACCGCTTCCGCCCACCAGAGCCTGAACCTCCGGCACCGACAGCAGCGGCAGGTCGCCCGGAATCGAGTGCTTCAGGCAGGAGGCCGCAACGGCAAACTCCAGCGCCTCACTGTCTGACTTAAGGGCATTAAGACCATAGATCAGTCCTGCGGCAAACGAATCCCCCGTTCCCACCCGGTCGACGATATCCCGAATCTCGTAATGTCGCGAGATCAGAAATTCGCTGCCGTTATTTAACACCGCCGACCAGCCGTTGTGGTCCGCTGAATGACTTTCCCGCAAGGTAATTGCAATCTTGCGGATGTTCGGAAACTTTTCCAGAACTTTTTCTGTAAGCACGCGGTAGCTATCGACCCCTACTTTTCCGGATTCAACATCGGAATCCGCCGCGATTCCAAGGGCCTTCTGGCAGTCCTCTTCGTTGGCCACCAGGATATCGACGTGTTTTACGATTTCCGTCATCACCTCTGCGGCGGTACGCCCGTAGTTCCATAGATTTTTCCGATAGTTGAGATCGCAGGAAACGGTCAGCCCCTTCCCCTTTGCATTAATCACCGCATCCAGGGAAAGCCGGGCGGCTGATTCGGAGATAGCCGGGGTTATCCCGGTAATGTGGAACCAGGCCGCTGCGGTAAAAACCTTATCCCATGCTATATCGGCGCTGGTTGCCTCTGCGATGGCGGAATGCGCCCGATCGTAAATAACTACCGACGGCCGTTGATTGGCGCCGCCTTCGAGAAAATAGATGCCGAGCCGGGAACCCTTACGGACGACGCCGGAGACATCCACTCCCTGACGGCGTAATTCCGCCAGGCAGGCATCCCCGATCAGATTTTTAGGAATGAAGGTTACAAAAGCCGCCTCCAGGCCAAAGCGGGCCAAGCCCACCGCAACATTTGCCTCCCCGCCCCCGAATGTTGCCTCCAGCAGGGGGCTTTGCAGAAACCTCTCGTTTCCAGGGGCCTTCAGTCTGAGCATGATCTCACCAAAAGTAATGATTCTCTTCATCTGCAACCTCACTTAAATAAATTATAAAGTCGTTAGAGCAAAAAACCCTTTCCGTTGTTCCGTATAATGAAATGTCGTTTCTTAATATAGACGGAGCAAAAAAAATGTCAATATTTTTCTTTTCGGGGCGTTAGCAACTGCCAGCATCTTCTTGACAAAAAAATTGAAGATGTGTACGAATTGCGCGCCAATTGTTGTTCAGAATCCTATCCTGCGGCGGAAATGTACATATGAAGACCTATGAACAGATCAACGATCGTATAGAATCCGGGAAAGCCCTGGTGCTGACTGCGGATGAGATCATGGATTACGTGGACAAAAAGGGACTGCAGGCTGCGGCCGAAGAGGTGGACGTCGTCACCACAGCCACGTTCGGACCGATGTGTTCATCGGGCTGTTTTTTAAACTTCGGACATTCCACTCCGAGGATCCGCATGTCCGAGGCATGGGTCGCCGATGTTCTTGTCTACACTGGCATCGCGGCAGTGGACGTCTATCTGGGATGTACGCAACTTCGGCACGGAGATCCGGCCAACATGTATCCGCCCGGCGACTTTCGTTATGGCGGCGGTCACGTGATCGAAGACCTGGTGGCGGGAAAAACCCTCCAGCTTTTCGCCCTCTCCTACGGCACGGACTGTTATCCGCTAAAGGAGATCCGCACCTACTTCACCATCCAGGACCTGAATCAGGCGATAATGGTAAATCCTCGCAACTGTTATCAAAACTACAATGTCGCGATTAACCGGTCGGATCATACGATTTACACGTACATGGGCAAGCTCGAACCACGTCAGAAAAACGCGAATTACTGCTCTGCGGGCCAACTGTCTCCTCTGCTCAACGACCCCTGCTACGAAACCATCGGCGTGGGGACGCGCGTCTGGTTAGCCGGCGCGCAGGGACATGTGTATGCAGAAGGAACGCAGCACACAGGCGGCGTCGGCAGGACGTCTGATGGTGTACCGACCGGCGGAGCGGGAACACTGGCGCTAACCGCCGACATGAAGCAGATGCGCAAGGAGTTTGTACGTGGCGTGAGCTTTCCCGGCTATGGAGTCTCGCTGGCGCTGGGGATAGGAATCCCAATCCCCATCCTCAATGAAGAAATTCTAAGGCGAACCTGCGTGCGCGACCGGGATATTCTGGCTCCGGTGGTCGACTACGGTTCAGATTATCCGCAAAATACCGGCAACATCATCTGTCACGTCAACTACGAACAACTACGTACCGGCCGGATCGAGGTCGAAGGCCGGACAGTGGAGGTGGGATCGCTTTCTTCCTACTATAAGGCATTGGAGATTGCCAATCTACTGGCGGATGAGATTAGGCGGGGTGATTTCCGGCTTGCTGCGCCGATCGCCCCTCTCAAGAAAGACACGAAAATGAAACCGCTTGTGAAAAGGGAGCATCCCAGATGAATAACGGCGCCTTGACCAAAAAACTGATGTTCTACTTTCCCAAATGCGAATGCGACAAGCCGATCATATACCACCTGGTCAAAGATTATCATCTGATCGTCAATGTCTTTCGCGCCAAGGTCACTCCGGAAGAGGAAGGCTACCTTGTGCTGGACGTGACGGGTACGGAAGAGGCAATCCAGGCCGGGATCGATTTTGTAAAGACTTTCAACGTCACGGTCAATTACTCCGGGAAGGGGGTTATCCGAGATGAAGAGCGCTGCTCTCACTGCGGCTACTGCGTCCCCTACTGCCCCCCCAGGGCGCTGAAAATCGAGGACAGCCACACACGAAAGATCGCCTACAACGAATCCGAATGCATCGAGTGCCTGGCTTGCATCCGCATCTGTTCCTATGGCGCATTCACATCGGCATTCTGACACCTCGCCATATCCGCTCAAATAAACCCATGAAACATAAACGGGTATACAAAACATTCGTCCATAAAGAAGCGCGGCTACGTATCTGCTGCGAACAGTTTGAAACGGTCACGCGGGAGATCATGCGGCAACGGGCGATTCTGGAGGACTACATACTGCGGCATCCCCATTTTCAACATTCGCTGATACCCGTTGCTGTAAAAGCCGATGCGCCTGAAATTGCCCAGCGGATGGCCCGCGCCGCAAGTGCGGTAGGCGTCGGACCAATGGCTGCCGTCGCCGGCGCCATGGGCCAGCTTGCGGTCGAGGCCGCTATAAGGGCCAGGGCCAAGGAGGCGATTGTGGATAATGGGGGTGACATCTATCTGCAGACCGTTGAACCTGTGATCATTGGTCTGTATCCGGGCGAGAAAAAGCAGGTCGGCCGGCTGGCCTTTTCCCTGCAAGCGTGCGACACTCCCGTATCTATCTGTTCATCATCGGGGAAAATGGGGCATTCGTTGAGCCTCGGCCAGTGCGATCTGGCCACCGTGGTCGCCAAAGACGCCGCCCTCGCGGATGCCGCTGCAACCCTGGCCGCCAATCTCGTCAAAACAGTCAGCGATGTGGAGCCTGCCCTCAATAAAATCCTTTCCATAGCGGGCGTAAGCGGTGTACTGATCGTCAAGGACGGCCATGCGGGACTCGCTGGAAAGCTTCCCCCTCTTGTGAAGATGTGTTGAGGCTTAATTGACGACGCAACTAACCAGAAGTCATGACTCTTTACTCCTGGCTTACACGGCTGAACTAAACACAGCCCGCAGCTTCATCACTTACACCAGTCGCGATACGGCAACCACGTGGGCCGCCTGGCGCATCGGGAAAAGCGACAGGCTCATGGTCAGGCGCCCATCACCTGAGCGGGGATCAAAGGTGGTGCGAAAGGCGAGGCTGTCAATCCGGCAGATGGCAAGACCGGCCTTGTCCCGCAACCGTGCGTGATTCAATTCCTCCCGGCCGCAATCAGTGATAATTCGTCCATCGTGACGAGCCACGAGCGAAGTGAAACCCCGCTCATCTAGAATCCTATGATGGGCGGAATTTTGATGGCTCGCTGGCTTGGGTCTGCGACAAATTTATGGGTAGAGCGGCTTTTTCTCCCCTCTTGAGCATTCTGAGCATGGGACACAAATATTGCTGGACACGCGAGAAATGAGACCAAAGAAGGATATTTTTGTTTGATTCCCCCTTTCCCAAAGGGGGGCAGGGTTTTACCCCCCTTTCCCAAAGGGGGGGGGGTCTAGGCCCTGCAAGATTAGGACAGTCATAAATTTGTCGCACACCCATGTTAAAATATTAGTCGTTTAGATTGACAACAGTTTTTTTTGTGTGTTATCTTTCGACATTAACCTGGTTGGCACCGGCGCTGTTTGCAACTCAAGGGCATTGCTGACTGCAACGGCGGAAACGCAACCGAAGTAAACCTCTGTTTAGTAGTGGGAATATTTACATGGAAGAAAGAATCGTCAGGGTGGGACACAGCCCAGATCCCGATGACGCCTTCATGTTTTACGGCTTGGCATCGGAGCAGGTCAAACTGCCGGGGATCAGGATCGAACACGTAATGGAAGACATCCAGTCTTTAAACGTGCGCGCCGCCAGAGCCGAGCTGGAAGTGACGGCTATTTCCGCCCATGCCTATCCCTATGTGGCGGATAACTACTGGATCATGAAGACCGGCGCCAGTATGGGTGAGGGGTATGGGCCGGTAATTGTGTCCCGACGTTACCGCAGTCTGGAGGACTTGCAGGGAAAAGTGGTGGCGACACCGGGAGAGCTTACCACCGCCACCTTGCTTTTCCGCATCTTCACGGCCGGAATTGAAATGGTGAATATCCCTTTTGATGAGATCATGGGACGGGTCGCCGCCGATGAGTTTGCCGCTGGCCTCCTCATTCACGAAGGGCAAATCACCTATCAAAAGGAGGGATTCCATAAGATCTTGGATTTCGGCGAGCTCTGGGCCAGCCAAACGGGCGGCCTCCCCTTGCCGCTGGGGCTTGATGTGGTCCGGAAAGACCTGGGGCTTGATCTGGCTTTGCAGCTTTGCCGGGCTCTGCAGGAAAGTATTGAATTTGGATATCGTAATCAGGAGGAATCTATCCCGTATGCCCTGAAATGGGGCCGGGGCATTGACCCCGAGCAGGGTGCCAGATTTGTTAAGATGTACGTAAGCGATCTCACCTTGGATATGGGCGAAAAGGGACGAACAGCCCTGGAGAAGCTTTTCCAACTGGCGGTGGATAATGGCATCATCCCAGCGAAACCGAAACTGGTTATTATCTGATATCCAGATCCCGGCGGTCAACAGCGACCAGCGCCACCGCAACGCTGGGGGCGGCATTTTTTAAGGAAACTGCCCCGGCAAGATCATCCGACCGAAGTAGTGGAGGGTAAGGATGGAGATAAAAACCTATTGCCTGGAGGAGTTGCCGCGAGTGGGGCCCTATTCCCACGCAGTTGCGGCCGGAGGGCTGCTTTTCGTGTCCGGGGTGGTGCCGGTGAACCTGGCCCAGGGACTGGCCATCAGGGATGACGTAGCGCAAGCCACGAAACTGGTAATGGAAAATATCAAGCTCTTACTGGAAAAAGCGGGGAGCAATCTCTCCCGGGTAGTGAAGACCACCGTTTTTCTCCGGGACATGGCGGATTATCAGGAGGTAAACGAAGTTTATGCCCGGTATTTTCCGATAAACCCACCAGCTCGCAGCTGTGTGGCCGTCAAGGAGATACCGGGAAACTATCCTCTGGAGATCGAGGTAATTGCCTGGACTTAAAGTCGCATCCATCCAGGGAAGTTGCAGTTGAGACTGTAGAACGGGAGGAGACCATGACCGGCCCATTGACTGGCTTGAAGGTGCTAGACTTTACAGCTCTTTTACCCGGCCCTTATGCCACCATGACTCTTGCTGACCTGGGCGCGGAGGTGCTCAGGATAACTTCAGCTTCCCGTCCCGACCCGGTAGATTTCCTGCCCCCCTTCCTGCCCGGCACTGAACTTTCGGCAGGTTCGGCCTATCTGGGGCGGGGGAAACGCTCGCTTATGCTGAACATCAAGGATCCCCGCGCGGTCGGCATCATTGGGAAGCTAATCAATAGGTACGACATCATTGTCGAGCAGTTTCGTCCCGGAGTTATGAACCGCCTTGCCCTTGATTACGATTGTTTGCGGAAGATAAAGCCGGATATTATTTACCTCTCCCTGACCGGTTACGGACAAACCGGTCCTTACTGCCAGCGGGCCGGCCACGATATCAACTACCTGGCCCGGTCGGGGATCATGTCCTATTCGGGACGAAAAACAACCGGTCCCACCTTGATGGGAATACAGATTGCCGATATCGCCGCCGGGGCGCTCTTTGCGGTCATCGGCATTTTGGCTGCAGTGGTCTATCGGCAGAAAACCGGTGAGGGCCAGTATATCGATCTATCAATGACCGATGGACTGTTGGCCTTCCATGCGCTGGCCGGCTGTGATTTCCTGATATCCGGCCAGGAACCGGCCCGGGAAGAGACGGCTTTAAATGGCGGTTCTCTGTACGACTTTTACGAAACCGCTGATGGAAAACATATCAGCTTCGGCGGCTTGGAACCCCAGTTTTTCGCCGCCTTCTGCCGGGCCGTGGGACGGCAGGACCTGGAATCCGGCGGGGTGGCGCCGCCCGAACTGCCGGCAGTCAAAGAAGAGATTCGGGCCATTATTAAACGCCGGTCGCGGTCTGAATGGACGGACATCTTCCGTACTGTCGACGCCTGCGTAGAACCGGTTTTGTCACTAGCCGAGGCGCTGGGGGATGAACAAACCCAGGCACGTCAGATGCTGTTAAATATTGAGCAACCTGGCGGACAGAGCGTCCGCCAGGTTGCCAACCCGCTAAAATTCTCCCGTTCGACTTTGACCTGCGGCAAGGTGGGAACAACCAGCAGTGATGCCCGCGAGGTCTTAAGTGATGTCGGCCTCACGCTGGAAGAAATAATCAACGGGGAAGACACTGGGCTTTTCCGCTGATAATCTTTTTATAGGGACAGATAAGATGACGAAAGACAAACCAAGTTTTACCGACCGTTTGGCGTTTATTCAGGAATTTGTCAAGCATCCCCTGGAAATTGGATCAGTCATACCAAGTTCGCGGTACTTGGAGCGGCGCATCCTGGCGGCAGGAAAAATCGCCACGGCAAAAACCGTAGTTGAGCTGGGTCCGGGCACGGGGGGAACCACCAGGGCATTGCTTAGCGCCATGTCGGCCGACGCCAAACTGCTCAGTATTGAAATCAACCCCCACTTCCATCAATTAATCAGCAAAATCAAAGATGATCGGCTCATCCCCCACTTCGGCAGTGCCACTAGACTTTTGGAAATTATCTCCCGGCACCACCTCAACCCGCCTAACTGCATTGTTTCCGGCATTCCCTTTTCCACCCTGCACCAAGACGACGGCGAGCTGATCATCAAGGCGATTTCACAATCACTGGCCACCAATGGCTGGTTTGTAGCCTACCAGGTAAGCAGCCGTGTTGCCGCCCTTTGTCGCCCTCATCTGGGTCATGAGACAACAGAAATAGAGCTGCGCAACATTCCCCCGGTGAGGATTTACCGATGGCAAAAAAACGGCAGCCCGAATTATGGGGTCAACTAATATTACTCCGACAAATACTCTTTCTGGTGCGGCGCCAGATGGAACTGTCGCTTGCTATAGTTTAAGCAAATCTCCCCTAACCCCTCTTTCCCAAAGAGGGGGACAAGTTAGAGGGTTAATTTTCAGGAAGAGGTCGTAGGTAGGGGCGGCCCTCTCGTGGCCACCCATCTTGTCTGTTGATTTCCCAACGAGGTCATTAGCAAGATTGGTTTTACCCCCCGTGAGCATAGGGGGCAGGGGGGATTTGGTGAATTGTCGGAGTGTCCCTAAGGGGCAGGTCTTTTTTTGCCCTGCTTTCTGTGCTCAGTTATATTATCGATAATCAATGGAACGACCGATAAGTATCAGCCAAAAAACATGACTTGACCCCTCCCCGATGGCTCCCGACTCTTGAGTAGTTACGAAATATCTTGATATTTTACAATACGTATGTTAGCAGCTTCAAGATAAGACGAGGCAGGGCCTTGGCGACAAATTTTTCAGGGGGTATCTTCTTAATGGTTAACAATGACAACGTGGATCGTGATTTCCAGGAGCAAGGCGACGAACATGATATTATAACCGATTTTCATCCTCGCGGCACCGAACAGGACTTCAGTTTCAAGGAACTCTATGAACAAAGCCTACAAAATATCCAATTTGGCGAGATTGTATCCGGAAGGGTCGTTCAGATAACCAACGATCTGGTTATGGTTGATGTGGGGTGGAAGACCGAAGGCCATATCCCGATCGGAGAGCTCAAAGATGCGGATGGAAATCTCACTGTAGCATTGGGAGACCAAATCGAGATACTGATAGACCGACGAGACGCCGATGGAACTCTGCTTTTGTCCAAGGAAAAGGCCGCAAAAATAAAGGTATGGGAAGACATAAAAGCAGCCTGTGAAAATAATACCCCGCTAATTGGCACCGTTTTGGAGCGCGTTAAGGGCGGACTATCCGTAGACATTGGAGTCATAGCCTTCCTCCCGGGCTCTCAGGTGGACATCCGACCAGTCAGGGATCTGGATAAATTTATCGGCCAGACCATGGCTTTTCATGTCATCAAATATGACCGTAAAAGAAATAATGTGGTGCTTTCGCGCCGGGCCATCATTGAAGGCGAGCGGGAGCATGAAAAGACGGCCATCTTGAAAGAAATCAGCGAAGGCAAGGTAATGGAAGGGGTGATCAAGAATATCACCGACTATGGGGTCTTCGTCGATCTGGGCGGAATAGACGGCCTCCTTCATGTTACTGATATATCCTGGGGCAGAATCACTAAGCCTGCGGATCATTTTGCCAAGGGCGACCGGATACAGGTGAAGGTGCTCTCATTTGACCGGGAAAGAGAAAGGGTGTCTATCGGCATCAAACAACTCTATCAGAACCCCTGGGATGGGATCAAAGAGAGGTACCCCATAGGATCAGTTATTTCGGGTAAGGTTGTTAATGTAAAGGATTACGGCGTATTTGTGGAAATCGAGCCCGGACTGGAAGGGCTGGTCCATGTGTCCGAGATGTTCTGGTCCCGAGAAATAAAACACCCCTCCAAAATAGTCGCCGTAGATGATACGATCACGGTTATGGTTCTGGATATAAACCTGGAAAACAAGAGAATATCACTGGGCATGAAACAGACCACTACCAACCCCTGGGAGGAGGTAAAAAAGAAATACCAAGAAGGCAGCATTGTAAAGGGAATTGTGAAGAACATCACCAATTTCGGCGCCTTTATCGGGGTGGAGGAGGGTATCGACGGCCTGATCCATATCTCTGATATGTCCTGGAAACAGCGAATTAACCATCCCTCGGAAATGCTGAAGAAAGGCCAGGAAATAGAGGCGGTGGTCCTCGGTATCGATTCCGAGCATGAAAAATTTTCCCTGGGCATTAAACAGATCGGCAAAAACCCCTGGGAAGAACTCAGCGACAACTATGCTCCGGGATCAGTCGTAACCGGCAAGATCACCAATATCACCGATTTTGGCATCTTCGTTGAGCTCAAAGAGAATATCGAAGGATTGGTTCATATTTCAGAAATGGGTTCCAAAAAAGTGAAAGCCGCCGCCGAAAATTACAAGGTCGGCGATTCGGTCAACGCTATAATTAAGAGCATCGACAGTAAAAATCGCAAGATCCGTCTTAGCATCAAGGACCAGGAAACCACCCAGGAAGCCGGCACGGTAAGCCATTACATCAACAACAGGGAAAACATTGGCTCCAATCTCGGCAAGGCCCTGGCGGATATGAGGCTCCAGGGGGCGGACAGGAAAACCGATTAAGGCCACGTCATGAAAAAACATCCCCTTATGTATGGGATACTTATTTTCTCCATCTTGGGTGGGATTTTCTTTACCTCCACTTATATCTTCACGCAAATCGTCCAAGGAGGGGGACGGCTGTCCCTTTCCGACAAGATTGGCGTAGTCAATATCGAAGGAATCATAGTTGAATCCAGGCAAATAGTCGAAGATATTGATGAATTTCGACGGGATGATACGATCCGGGCTATAGTGCTGCGGATTGATTCACCCGGTGGCGGCGTTGCGGCTTCTCAGGAGATATACCAGGCAGTACAGGCAGCCCGAGAAAAGAAGAAAGTGGTAGCTTCGCTGGGATCGATTGCGGCTTCTGGTGGCTATATGGTGGCCTGCGCAGCAGACCAGATCGTCGCCAACCCGGGCACAGTTACCGGCAGTATCTCGGCAATAATCAACTTTCCCAATGTCGAAGAGCTTCTGAAAAAATTGGGGATCAGTTCGTCGGTAGTAAAAAGCGGCAAATTCAAGGATATAGGTTCACCGGTTCGCGATATGACTGCCGAGGAACGTCAGCTCATGCAGCAGTTGGTTGATGATATTTTCGATCAGTTTCTGGAAGTTGTCAGCACTCGAAGAAACATATCCCGCGAGGAGCTGCTTAAGATTGCCGATGGCCGGATATTCACTGGCAGGTATGCCCATACGGCCGGACTTGTGGATCAACTGGGAGACTTTAGCACCGCCGTAAAACTGGCCGCCCGGCTGGTAGGAATTAAAGAAGAGCCTTTTCTGGTTTACGCAAAAAAGCGACCTTCACCCTGGTGGGAAATGCTGATCACCAGCCATACCCATGCCGAAACGCTGCTAAGGAAGCTCCTTTTTCCCGTAGCCAGCTATCAGTATTGATGATGCTGTAAAAAGTCATAAATCACCCTTCGACACTTCGGTAAACTCAGGGCTCAGGGCAAACGGTGGTCAGGTTGAAATCATTTAGTTTATTCCGTTCGTGGTGAGCCTGTCGAACCACAGAAAAGACTTTTTACCGCACCGTCAGTATTGATATTGCGGTAAAAACTCCGATTTCCCCTCCCCCGGTGGGAGGGGGCAGTGGGAGGGGGTCTTTCTACCTTTTACCGCTTCATCAGTATTTACTGAAGTAACAAAACAGGTCAGACACCCCGCCTGACCTATGAAAAATGGATGTTTCCTTATCGAGGGCTGGATCAATGGCTCACTTCGAAACCCTTCTGCTGGAAAGAAAAAACAAATATGCCGTGGTTACCATGAACAGACCGCGGGAGATGAATGCGCTCTCACGGCTGATGCGGGATGAGCTTGATGAATGTTTTGCTCTTCTGGAGCAGGATCAGTCTGTGTCGGTGGTGGTTTTGACAGGCGGTAACTACGTTTTCTGTGCCGGCATGGATATTAAGGAAATGGCTATTCTTGCTGACGGCGAAGTTGATGATTACTTCAAATCCATCAGCCGCTACCTGAAGCGGATATACACTTTCAAAAAGCCCGTCATCGCGGCAGTGGGCGGAATAGCTTTGGGCGGGGGGTTTAATTTGGCTGTAGTGTGTGACCTGATTGTTGCCTCGGAAAGCGCCATCTTCAGCCATCCGGAGCTGAAATTTGGGTTGAACCCACTGTTTGGCCCCCTCAAAAATCTGGTAGGAATGGCAAAAGCAAAGGAAATGACCATGCTGGGAGAACCAATAGGCGCCCATGAAGCGCTGAGAATCGGTTTGGTAAGCAAGGTTGCCGCACCACATGAACTTTCAAACGCAGCAAAGACAATGGCGGAGGAGTTGTCCCAAAGGTCTGGTTCCGCCCTGGAAGCGGTTAAAAGAATATCGGATATTGTCCCCCGGCTTGATAAGGGCGCCTCCCTGGAGTTGGAATTCGATATCTCCGCACTGCTCTTTTCCCGATCGGAAAGGAAGGAGCATATGCAGGAATTTTTAGAGCAACTCCGTAAACGTCAGCATAAGTAATATTACTTCGACAAATATTCTTTATGCTGCGGCGCCAGATGGACGTGTCGATTCCTTTGGTTAAGCAAATCTCCCCTAACCCCTCTTTCCCAAAGAGGGGGACAAGCTGGAGGGTTAATTTTCCAAAGGGGACAATAGTAAGATTGGTTTTACCCCCCGTGAGCATTGGGGGGGCAGGGGGGATTTGGTGAATGGACGTGTCGATTGCTTTAGTTAAGCAAATCTCCCCTAACCCCTCT